>CAMJHQ010000014.1 GCA_946405625.1 uncultured Lachnospiraceae bacterium
CGTTTCCATCACTAGATCCTTAGTCTAGCCTGTCTGCCAATTCCAGCACTCCCGCATATTTACTTGTGTCGCCATTCCTACGCGACTTGCATATATTATCATTTTCATATAGTTTTGTCAATAACTTTTTTCAGATTTTAAATAGCCCGCAACACAAACGTATTACGGGCTTTACTCACATCATATAAAGAATATTTCTATCTATCTTTATGCCTTTTTTTGTAATCATCATTTATCTCTGCCAGCATATCACAATCATCCAGCATACTTCCTACTGATTGAGGAGCTGAACGCCTTACTGCACTTACCATTTTTGACATTACACTATAGTTGAGCCTGGTGCCTTCACTGTCACATTCATATGTCACTGCCCTGCTCTTATCGACTCCGAATCTTCCGGCCACTTCTACTGCATCGATATTTGCTCCCAGGAATATAAATTCCCAATTATATTTTTCTTTTTGACGTTCAATCATTTTCCTTACATTACTGTAACCATATTTCTTACTGGCATTTTCCATACCATCCGTCGTTATAATAAATAGTGTCTTCTCCGGTCTATCTTCATCGCGTGCATATTTATGGACATTTCCGATATGATGTATTGCACTTCCGATTGCATCAAGAAGAGCTGTGCAGCCTCTGACATAATACTGATCACTGTTCATTGGCTCAACCTTTCCAATCGAAACCCTATCATAGATAACTTCCGATTCACCGTCAAAAAGCACTGTAGAGATTAATGCTTCACCCTCTTCCGCCTTCTGCTTTTCGATCATTGAGTTGAATCCGCCTATTGTATCTCCTTCAAGACCTCTCATAGATCCGCTTCTGTCAAGAATAAAAACAACCTCTGTTAAACCTTTACGCATAATGAATACCTCCTTTATGGATCATATTTATCAATTTCTGTAATCACTATACTATAAAGGCCAAAAAAACAGGTCGCCCGTAAAGCGACCCGCTATCTAGATTATATTATGAAATTATGCACGGAAGTCCGTGTTCCTCAAGCTGAATATCCAACTCAATCATGTCATAAATTTCATTTTCAATGAAATATGAGAAAATAATATCAGTCTTATCGCATGGAGATAATGCATACCCTGCTCTTGCCAGCAGATCCTTCGACTCATCCAGATTAAGCTTTGCGCCAACACATAGGCACAGTGCCGTAATCTTCTGAGGATGATAATCAGGATTGTTCTTAATCTTTGAAAAGGTTTTCTTATCAACAATTGCCCTCTTATAAACCTCGGAATTTTCCATATTTTTATCATTGATCAAATAAAGAAGATATTCAGAAAATGTATCGGATAAATGCTTCATCCTTTCAGCAAGTTTATTCTCATGTTCAAACTCAAAAGGAGTCGCCGCTTCATTTAGCACTTCCTGCATCTCAGCAGCGCTGTCCGAACACATAATAACATCTTCATCTTTTCTTGCTGCAGGCGAGTACGAAACAGATAAACTTTCTTTCTTTAATCTACTGCCAAACTTAAGACCACGTTCTTTTCTCGGACTTTCCTGACTGCTGTTAAATAATAATTTCTTCGCTTTATTAACGCCTTGATCAGCTATTTCTTTACCAGCTGTTTCTTTACCAGCTGTTTTTTTATCAGCTGATTCCTTAAATCCTTTTTCATCAGTATCCGAATAATTTCGACGTAAATAGAACTTAAGCTCCTGATGTACGCTTTTTCCATAATGATCTGCTTTATCATCTACAACGGCAAGGTAGATCATCATATCATTACTATCCGGGAAAGAACCGATTTCATTTATGGCAATGCGTAGAATTTCTTCTCTGGTATATAATCCTTTATCATCAGCAATTATCGGAATCATTGTTTTATGCTTATCCTTATCTTTTGCACTATGAAGTGCATTTCGATAATATGACCCAATTTCATCCTGACTGTTATAGGACTGTTTCTTATAACTGGTATCAATATTTTTGATATTTCTGCTTCTGACTATCTTATAAGGCATCACAGTACCCCCCATATAAATATACTTCTTCACATATAAACCTCAATATCAATCTAATACCTGTTGAGGCTTAAGATTTTCCCAATCGATCTTTTCATCTTTATAGAAGTACTCTCTGTCATGTTCACCGACACTTCTTAAAACACGGCATGGATTACCGACTGCTAAAGAATCATCAGGTATATCTTTTGTAACAACACTTCCGGCTCCTATAACACAGTTTTTACCGATTCTGATACCCGGTACGATAATGACTCCTGCACCTATCCAGGTATTTTCACCAATATATACTTCTTTATTATATTGAAGTCCTCTGGCTCTCAGTTCCGGATTAATAGGATGATTAGCTGTCGCAATTACGACATTGGGGCCAAACATCACTTTATCACCGATATATATATGCGCATCATCAACCAGAGTCAGATTTGTATTTGCATAAACATAATTACCCAAATGGACATTATGGCAGCCCCAGTTTGAATGAAGCGGAAGTTCTATAAAGCATCCTTCCCCGCATTCGGCAAACATTTCCTTCATATATTTTTCTTTTTCTTCTATCTGAGATGGTTTAAGCTGATTGAATTCCCATAATTTATCCAGATAACTCAGCTGTTCTTTAAATACTTCTTTATCACCCGGATCATAGATCAATCCGGCAACCATACGTTCATATTGTGTCATTTAAATACCTATAATCTAATTATATATAATTAATAATCAGATTAATTCCTTTCCTATTAATGTTATATTTGAATATATTCAGTGAACAATTGAAATATAATATATCAATCCCTACTTTATTATCCTGTCGATCAGCTTATCGTCAATTCCCGGAAGTATCTTCTTAAAATGTTTAAACAATCTTTCATATGATTCCTCAGGAGTACGCTTATATACCTTATCAGTAAACTTCCTTCCGAAAAACTTCTCAGGAGTGGAATATTCAGCTAATCCCCATCCGTACTCATTTCCGGACTTGTCGGTAGCATATATAAAATCAGAAACAGTTACATAGCATAATTTCTGCAGTCTGCTTATAGAGCTGTCAAATCCTCGTCTGCCACCCTTTCTATAATCCCCCAAACGTTTCAAAGATTTCGATATAATCGGTGCATTTGAATTAAGCAGCTCATAAAGATTATTATCATCAAATGAAGCAAGCCCATCTTCATACCTGGCATCAAAATCATATCCGTCCCTACGATAATTTGCAAAATCAGGAAACCACTTAGCACTGATATACATAGCTTTTCCTTTAAGGAACTTTCCATATGCACATTTTGCCTTCTTAATAGCAGGACCCTTCCATTCCCATGCATCCCAGAAGCCATTACTGGTATCATCATACCAATGCCCAGGCGCTATATGCTCTTCTATAGAAAATCCTTCTATTTCATTTTCGAAGAAAGGAACAAAACCAACGTCTTCGATTAGATTAATCAGATCATCCAAAGAATCAATTACAAAATCATCAAAAAAAGTCATATTCACCTCATATAATGCATATAAATTCAGAAACGAATTACTGATCTTTAAATATCCAAAAACAAATTAAAAATTCATGATAAAATTATACTTCCTTACTATATATTCTTTCAATATATCAGGATAAATATATTAACGTCAAAATGAATATGATTTTATTTCCAACCTTTTCATATTAAACAAATATTCTTTCTGATTAAAATTTTCACTTATTACATTAAGAATCTACGTAACGTATATTAAATATATTCTTAATAATCATTATTTTTCTGCAACCGAACACTACAAATGAATAAATAAACCGATAATACATCGTCAAAATATACATATATAGATTTGATTTTTAACAGATTTTTAGTATGTTTTCGAAGCCATTTTGTCTTTTTTGTACATCATGCACATATATATTTGTGCATTATTTCTTAAATATTCTTAAGATACCATATTGCAAACGAATTCAATAAGCGTTATAATCATCTCAAATATGAACGAACTATGAACAAACCGATAACATTTTGTAAATTTACTATTTATAAACTGTAAATCCTGTTTCATTCGAAAGGGGCATTCCAATGAAAGAATCAAGAATCAAAAAACATGGCAATAAAGGTATGACTCTTGTTGAGTTGATCATTGTTGTCGCAATATTGGCTGTACTTGCAGCAACAATTGCATTATCAGTTATACACTATATAGAAAAATCCAGGCAGGCAAAAGATCTTTATCACGCGAGCATTATAAAAGATGCAATGAATGTATACACATTCCCAAGTAATATGCCTGGTGAACACGTAGATTATTATGACCCGGATACACATGTATTGCTCGAATCATATAACAGAGCCTGGATATATGTAGACCACGAAGAAATCCGCTGTTCTAATCCAAGCTGTGCTCTTGCTATGATAAGTGCCGGTCTTATTAATGTTAGTCCGGAATTCGAAGAAGCTCTAAAAGAATGCGAAGAAAAGCCAAGATTGCAGTGGTATAGGCCAACAGGTCCTGATGGTGATTATTATCGAAGAGAAGGTGATGAATACGTATTCATGAACGACCTTCATTGCTATGCAACAAGAGACTGGAATACTTATCAGTTAGACATATATTTAGATGATGAAGGAAACTTCCACAGAGGTGCAAGTGCATCTAACCTTAATAGAAGGGGCGATCCGGAAGGACAATCAAAAGACGAAGAGACCTCCCGTTATTTTGCAGACGCACTGGGATTTCATGATGCAAAAATCACACCTATCGGTAATCAATATACCGGAGGTCATTAATTCACTGTAAACTAATACTCTCATATTTTCATAAGAAGTGGCAGTACCTGCTTTAAAACAGGCACTGCCACTTTTTCAATTATCATATGTATTATTTACAATTGTTTTCAATCGAATCATTCACTTCTTCAACTGTATCATATACTCCTATCAGCTTTGTCTCAAAATCTTCATAATCCATTTTATATAAATGATACTTTCCATCGAGATATACTATCATCGTATCACCACCGCCATATTGTACAGTCTGATAATCTGAGATTTCAGGATTTTCTTCCCAATGCTCCATAGTAACATTAAGAGTTAATGTTGAAAGTATTATAGATTCAGAACTATCATATGACATTATCATTGGTGCATTAATATAGTTTTCATCTCCGCCGTTCACCTTATAAAGAGATGCATTTTTAAGCAAAATTGCTTCACCGTCTTTTAAAGTAAAATCTTTCGGCTGATTTTCAAAATCTTCATTCAGATATTCTATCCAGTTTCCATTATCCCCAAAAAGAATACTGCCGATATAAACCAGATATTTATCTCCGCATCGAAAAACATATACACTATAATTTCCTGCACGTTCCATTAATGCACTCTCATCTGCCTTATCTCGTATTCCCAGCGCTGCCTCTGCCTCATATTGTGTATTATATGTATCAAAATATACGCCATTTTTATATATCCTATATTTATTTCCATTTTCATAAGTGACAAGATAGTTATCGCTGCCCTCAGAATATGTAAATACAAAAGGAAATCCTGAATCAATCGAGTTATAATCTGCCAAAGATCCTGCTTTTTCAACATCGGATTGTGTCACAGCCTTCTGACTGTTTATCCTTTTAATAGATGGTGATTTATAATACCCTTTAATACCGCCCGATACGAGCATAAGATCAGCATTTACTTGACAGAATTCGCCGTCATTCAAAATTAAATCATCCGGAACACCCGCACCATATGGTCTTACCCATCCGGATTTTCCGACGTATGAGAAAAAATATGAGTCACCGGCTCTTAATACAAAGATATCCTGCTTATCTGCATAATCAAAATAAATCTTATCCGGATAATCATAATCATCCATATCAGAACTATCAATTGATGAATCTTCCGCAATTTGAATATTTATTGTTGCAGATTCAATACTACCTGTCGAATTAACTGCATCAGTCTGTGACTCTTTGACTATCGAGTCTTCATCATCCGCCTGCACTTCTTTCTCCGGCAAGTCCCCACCTTCACTAATAACATTTCTATCCATCGAAGCTTCACTTCCGGTTTCCTTATTCGAGCATGCGCCGAATACTAACATCAAAACCAAAGCTGCAACATAAGCCATCACTTTACGCATGTATTTCATTTCCCCACCTCACACTTTTACCACAGGAACTTAGCCTATAGTAAATCATCCGAAACACACTATATTTATATAGTTACATTTAATTATACGTTCCCGCAAGATGTTTTTATTGAATTAAATTTTATATATAAATATAAATTCCGACAGTTCGAAAAAATGCCGAACTGCCGGAACCATTTAAACTATTACATGATGATTTTTATATGAAATATCTGTTTATTATTTTATAGCTATTTCACACATTTGACTTGCATTAGATGTGTCGGTAGCTGAATATCTTACATAATATATTCCAGCCGAAAGATCTGTTATCTCTGTTCCTTCACATATTTTTTTGTCACTGAAATCCGTCTTTGTAGCATATTCCATATCCTTTGACACACCGGTAATCTTGCCGTCCTTTGCTCCCTTAGCTGTGGAATCCACTCCGACAACACCCTTAGGAGCTACAGAACCATAGCTTTTTTTTACAGCTGCTTCTGATGAGGCACTTATGCTTCCTATAAGCTTACCGTCTTTATCAGTTACTACACATGTAAGCTTACAGCCTATATCTTCTGCCTGACATAAATAATCTTTATATACAGCATTTTTAATCGGCTTATCATCTCTATACCACTGATATGCAAATGCTGATGCATTACTATCTTCAACCTTTGCAGAGACACAAAACTCATACCTAAACTCACCACCGAACTTGATTGTTCCTGTGATACTATTTACAGCTTCCGTTGTTGCTTCTGTTGTAGGTGCTTCTGTCTTTGCTTCTGTTGTAGGTGCTTCAGTTTTTTCTTCTGTCGTAGGTGCTTCCGTCTTCTCTTCAGCCTTAGCCTTGTCTGATTCAGTTACAGTTACTGTAGCTACACCACCACTACAGTGAGTGTCTGTGCTCTTAATTCTAACTAAATATGTACCCTTCTTAAGTCCGGATACTACACTACCATTACAAGGCTTAGCATCACTGAAATCACTCTTTGTAGCATATTCCATCTTATCTGTTGTATTAATGATTTTTCCGTCGCTTCCACCCTTTGAGCAAGGCTCTGAAGTAAGTCCTGAAGGCGCTGCAGGTCCGTAAGCTTTCTCAATAGGATCTGATGTTACTGAGAGATATCCCGAATACTTGCCTGTTATACTACTTACCTCACAAGTGATACGATGACCGATATCTTCAGGGCAAAGTGTATAGTAATCTTTTCTTTCACCTTTGATATAATCATTATCTCTCTTCCACTTATATGAATATGGTGTACGACTCTCCTCTCCGCAAGTGGAATCCTTAGCATTACAGTTCTTTACCGATGCTCTGAGTGAAAAGCCATATTTATAATCAACTTTACCCTGAGGATTTTTTGCGAATTCAAGAGTTCCGTTAATCGGAGTCTTTGAAACATTATCTCCTGGTCTAACAACTGTTCTTGTAATTGTTGTGTTCCATCCAGAAACCTTAGCCTTTGATAATTCATTATCTGTCGGCTCTTTCCCATTCTGTAACGTATACATGAAGTAGAATACGCTCTGAGAGAAATAATCAAGACGATGTACACCGTCTTTCCATGTAACATTTGTGAATTTAGCTGCTTCCCCGAATTCGTTATAATAGACATTCTTTACATCATCATACTTCGGTTCCTGTGAACCGGAAAACATCATAAACAGATGATCGCTGTCTGTATTCAGATTATAATCTGCTGTATCAGGATCATTGGATATCCAGTCTTTCCAAACACCACCCGGATAGAGTCCGAATGGTGACGGACTGATCACTCCAAGAAAAGGGAACGTATCCTTATACTTCATTCCGGCATATGCTGTAACAGCTCCACCAAGAGAATATCCTGAAAGAGCAATCTTCTTCGTTTTATCGATTTTACAGCTTATCATATTTTCAAATGTTCCATTATTGATTCGATCAACAACTAACGGAAGCTGAACCTTTGCAAAATTCTCATGAGAATTATAACCATTTGCCTGAATTACATATGGAGTAACAACGATCATAGGCTCTATTAGTCCTTCATTAACCCATTTTTCCATACACTTTTTCATATTACCTGCAACTGCATCATATGAATAGTCTCCATGTTGAACAATAATTACTCTATATGTTCCTGATTTTTTCGGAGCAACAATAGCTCCACAATCTGCGCTTGGATTTTTTCCATATGAAATAACCTCATATTCGATTTTTTCATTAGAATTTTTCGTCTCTGTCTGTTTGTTTTGAAACGATTTAGTTTCCTGTACCTTAAAATTATAAGGTATCATCGTAAATGCCATGGTTAATACCAGAAACATAGCCACGCATCTATTACTTAAAACGTTCATTTTACCCTTCCTTTCATAAATTAATAGTGTAAACTCTTATAATACGGCTAATCATATATTTTTAACCTCCTTTCATATTATTTTATCATTTAGCTTTTTAGTATTTCTCTAGCCGATTATAACGCACGTTAATTATATCATAGCGTTTTTAAATTTACTATAATTGGCCGTATAATTTATGATAGAACCAATAAAAAATATATACAAATTTATTTGTTAGTATTTTACAATATCTAATTACCATAATATGAATTACTTTAATTCAAACAGTATATAATAATCCGTTTATTTTTCCCTGATTTTTACTGTCACTTCTAATAAAATAAAAAAATCACGGTGACTTGCACCATGATTAAATATGAGAATTATAATTTCATTATTCCAATTGAAAAAAAAGCTCAAAACCGGCAAGTTTACGAGCTTTCTCTTTAAATCGTGTATGCGGGAGATGGGGATTTGCCGTTTAGAAAAAGATCCGGTGGATCTTTTTCAGGCAAATCGGGCGAAGCTATGCTGAGCCCTGACCGACGCCTTGCTTTGCAAGGCGGAGACCTTGAACCCATGGGTTCAAGAGGCTCCGGCTTGCAATAACAAAAAGCAGGTACATTGTACCTGCTTTTTGTTATTTACGTGCGGGAGATGGGACTTGAACCCACACGACGTTTCCATCACTAGATCCTTAGTCTAGCCTGTCTGCCAATTCCAGCACTCCCGCTAATTTTGTGTTGCATTATTCATACGACCTTGCGTATATTACCATTATTGGTTTCATTTGTCAATATGATAAACAAAATTGATGTGTACATTTAGTTTGTGCCTAGAATCTGCTAAAAGGACCGATACATAAGTATCGATCCTTCTTTAATCATATCAGCACCATTTTGCTTTAAACTCTTCCCAACCCTTTGAATCTCTTATAAACTGATATGCATCATCATTGCAATACTGTGTAAGCTGAGTATTCAGCATCATATCCAGCATTGCAGGTTTTTTCTCATTAAATGTCATATGCTCATAAAGGCTTGACTTCATGTAATCCATCAGGGTATCGGTATTCGATAATAGGGAATCAATAAGCGGAAGTGCCTTATCAGCATCCTTACTTGCAATGGCATATTCCAGTTTTCCGGCAAGCTTATGATACTCGCCCATCTCGAATAGCTCCGCTAGAGCACTTTCCTTTTCAATGATTTTCTCAGCTTTCTTAAAATTCTCTGTCTTTACAGCAAGTCTGAAAATCTCATACATAAGTACGGATAGCCGCTGATAATCATTAAACATCACCTCTTCAAGAGTTTTGTACGCCTCTTCATATCTGCCGGTACCTATATAAATAGTTGCAAGCTTTCTCTTCTTTTCTGGATTAATATCCGAATAGTATCTCAGACAATCCTCAGCATCCTCGTATCTTTCAAGACTTATATAGAACGAATAAAGCCAGTCTGTTGCCTGATTTTTTATCTCTTCATCCTCACTGAGTCTCAGATTTTCAAATGTCTTTTCGATCCACGTGAAATACTCTTCTCTATCCTTAACTCCGAGAACCTGGCTGCTTCCATATAATATGGAAGTAAGCTGGAGTATCAACTTTTCCTCATTCGGATATTCACGGACTATCTCTACAATCTTCTGATATACGGCATCTGTAGATTCTGTTTCGAACATCGCGTATATCTCTTTTATGATATTTTTCACTTCAATATCCGACAGGTGTTCATTATATGACAGCAGCTCATCTAATGAACCCCCAAGCAATCTTGCAATCGGTGCAAGCAGTGAAATGTCCGGCAATGATGCACCGCTTTCCCACTTATTTACCGCAGGTGCAGTAACTCCAAGTTTGTTTGCCATTTCCTCCTGTGTCATATTTTTTTCTTTTCTGTATTTTCTGATTACATCGTTTATCTTCATAACTACCTCCATTTATCTAACCAGAATTTTTGTTTACATCCTCATTATATATATGGATACTATAACATTGTAGTGAATGAAAATTAACTTTTAATTTATTTTTTTAACCAATACTCATATTTTGAAAATAAATACATAAAAACAAAATAGTGACGATATATAAAGTGTATTCTACGGAAGATTAAACTTTGTATTAGATACAACATCGTTATCCAACCTCTTCATCGGCTCTCCCCATCTGCCGAGATTTTTCCCTTCATAGCTCAGATAAGTCTGTGCTGTTGTTTTAACAGGCCTGATCTTTAAAAGCTTTTCAGCAACACTTTCATCTGAAGATAACGATTCATCCTGGAGTACATTTCTTATCTTGCATAGCATAACAGTTCCGTCGTCTTTTTCTATAAAATCTGTAACCTCAAGTTCAAAGATCACCGGAGAGTTATCTAATATAGGCACATCCAGCACTGCGCCCTTTCCGATTTCAAGATTGATATCCATTTTATTTGGATTTGTTCCACTGACACATCCAAGATAATCAGCCTCAGCGAGGAGATTTTCTGTTACAATATTAGCAGAAAAAACCTTATCACGTCTGATATTCTCAAGAGTAGTCTTATTTCCGCCTATACAGCACATTACTCCCATCTCTTTGTCCCAGAAATAACTGAACCAGCAGAACAAACCAAAATCAGCCTTTTTCTGTTGATCATATGTTCCATATAAAAACAGTGTCTGTGGACAATAATCGTTGTTTGGACTTAAACTTATCTTTCCCATTTTCCATCTCCTTATAACCCAATTATTTTATCAGTTTCTATTCATTCTATAGTCACCCTTCAGCATCACGACAGTTATCAAGAACGCGCTGAAGAAGGCTCTCGAACTGATCTATTTCCTTATCGGTAAAGTTCTTGTAAAATACTTCATTCATTTCATCTGATACTATCTGTATCTCATCTGTAAATCTGTCCTGTTTACCGGTTAAGCGGATCAATGTGGATCTTTTATCAGATTCATCCTTGGTTTTGGTTATATATCCGTCACGTTCCAGTCGATTAAGTATACCGGTAAGCGTAGACTTATCGAGACAGGTTTTATCGCACAGCGTTTTGATCGGAACTCCCTCGCTTCCCCAAAGTGCAAAAATCACTCTTCCTCTGGCTCCTTCGAGATCAGCCATATCATGATTTCTGAGTATTCTGTTCCATACTCTTCCGCAGATCTGATGTGTCTGTGATAATAAAGTACCACCCTTAGTTTTCTTTTTCATATCACTCACCGAATTTATGAATCTTCGAACTATACCATCCTTCAATTTTAGTCGACGTCAGTTTTAGCAGTGTATAATCAGGATCCTTCTTTCCCTTATGATAGTAGATCAGCCAGCCCGTCTGCCAGAAGTCATCTTTAACACTCTCATCCGTAACCTCTTCTATTATTCCCGAAACACAGATTCCGTTGAACTTTTCAGGTTCACAGAAATATACCGCAGCATTATGATTACTACGTATCCTCTGTACCTTATTCGATGATGTATTTGTCGTGAAATACAGTACAAGCTGTTCACCCTCCTGTTTCAGAGCTTTTCCGACAAGCTTTTTATATTTCTTGGGATTGCACAGATTCAGCAATGCCCTGATCTCAGGCCTACCCTCACTGTCTACTGTGGCAAAATATGCGGCCTCGGCTTTTTCAATTATAGATATTACTTTTTTCATGCTTTGGTCCCTCGCTAAAATTAGTTTGTATACAAACTATTATATTGTGAGTATTCCATAATGTCAAGTACCGACTATTTTGCGAAGTTACAATTAATAGAAAATGTAATTCACTATAATAAGAGATATCCAAGAAGTATCAAACAAATACCACAGATTATCTCTACTACACCAGCTTTCTTTGTCCTATTTACGGCATCCGGATTATTTCTGTTTTCCACTTTTGTAGCTGACTTCGGAAACACAACCATATAAAGACCAAGTGCAATTATCACTATACCCATTATTATCGGCATATAATCATACATATACTCTCCTCCTCCCAAATCCTTATCACTCTAACATTCAATTAATAAAGCGAAAAAACACTATTAGATTATACCAAAAATACATTTCCGATCACATAAAAAATACCCCGAATAAATTCAGGGTATTTCGATCAATAATTATTAAAAATTAAGCAATAGCTGACTTAGCAACTTCTGCAAGCTTTGCAAAACCTTCAGCATCATTAACTGCCATCTCTGCAAGCATCTTTCTGTTGATGTCAACACCTGCTACCTTAAGACCATGCATAAGGTTGCTGTATGAAATATCATTAAGTCTTGCTGCAGCGTTGATACGAGCGATCCAGAGCTTACGGAAATCTCTCTTCCTCTCTCTTCTACCTGCAAGAGCTGTAGCCTCAGCTCTCATAACTGACTGCTTTGCAACTCTATACTGCTTTGATCTTGCTCCGATATATCCCTTAGCAGCCTTTAATGTCTTATTATGCTTTTTCTTGGCATTAGCGCCACCTTTAATTCTTGCCATTTCAATATCCTCCTAATAATTTATCCTGACTGTCCTATCTTACAAATTAAAGATATGGCAGAATCTTCTTCATGTTCTTTACATTTGTCTTGTCAGTCATGGCAGCTTTTCTAAGATTTCTCTTTCTCTTTGTTGTCTTCTTAGTAAGGATATGGCTCTTATAAGCCTTGTTTCTCTTAAGCTTACCTGTTCCTGTGGCCTTAAAACGCTTTGCAGCAGCCCTCTTTGTCTTTAACTTTGGCATTTCTTTTTCCTCCTTCTATTTACCTGACTTTGCAGCAAGGAACATGAACATGCTCCTGCCTTCAAACTTAGCCTGCTTATCAACAGTTGAAATGTCTGAAAGCTGTTCCGCAAAGTTATCAAGTATTACTTTACTTTGGTTAACATATGCAAGCTCACGTCCTCTGAATCTCAGAGTAACCTTTACACGGTTTCCCTTCATCAGGAACTTACGAGCCTGAGTTATCTTGGTATTGAGATCGTTTTCTTCGATATTCGGCGAAAGACGAACTTCCTTAATCTCTACAACCTTCTGCTTCTTCTTGGCATCCTTCTCCTTACGAGCCATCTCGTAACGGAACTTTCCAAAGTCGATGATCTTGCAAACCGGCGGCTTTGCATTTGGTGAAACCCTGACCAGATCAAGGCCTGCCTCTTCTGCCTTCTCACGTGCTTCAGCTATGGTCATTACTCCAAGCTGTCCACCTTCAGGTCCGATTACACGAACCTCGTTGTCTTTGATTTGTTCGTTAATTAAGTAGTCTATTGCTTTACCCTCCATAAAAAAACAAAAATGGATACTTAAGACATAAGTATCCACACACAAAAAGACAGCATAGCTGCTTAATATCGTTATTAACCCGGCCGCTCATTTGCAACACAAGGTGAGAGTGGATACTCTGCTTAATATCGAAGTTTTCACGATTCAAAAACTTCTTTTCAATTCACACTTGTGATAGATTATCACATCGACTATTGAATGTCAATAATAAAGTCGATAAATATCTAAAATATAGTCGATCTATATCAAATATATATCTGAATAAATACATTTTTTTGGATTAAAATGTACCCAGCACGTCCATTTCTCTGGACTCTGCCAGAATCTCTCCGAGAGCCTTACGCACATTCTTATCCGTAATCTTACCCTCAAAGCTCACATAGAATACATATTCCCACTTCTTTCTGAGAGAAGGACGGGACTCGATGCTTGTCATGTTGACACCATTCTCATTTATCCTTCCGAGTATTTCATACAGTGCTCCGGCCTTATGCTGAGTAGTAAATGATATACTGATCTTATCCGCTGTTGAGAGGAATACCTTCTTGTTTGTAACAATAACAAATCTCGTAGAATTATCACTCTGGAAGTTTATTCTCCTTGCAAGAATCTTGAGCCCATATATTTCAGCAGCTCTCTCGCTTGCTATAGCTGCCTCGGATACATTTCCCTTATCCATAACACGCTTTGCCGCAACAGCAGTGTTACTTACGCTTTCAGCTGTAAATCCGTGTTCATCTATATAGTCTTTACACTGCATAAGACCCTGCGGATGTGAATATACCTTCTTTATATCCGACATAACAGCCTCAGGAAGGCCGAGAAGAGCGTGTTCTATATCAAGTACCACCTCTCCTACTATATTTACTCCACTGGATCTTATAATGTCATATATGCCTGCTACAAAGCCCGCTGAGCTGTTTTCTATCGGAAGGACACCAAACTCCGCCTTTCCGGAAACCACCTCACTTACAACATCATCAAAACTCTTCACGTTATATACGTCGGCTTCCTCACCGAAATATTTCTTTGCTGCAGACTCAGCATAAGCTCCCGGAACTCCGCAGTATACTATCCTGCTGTCATCGCGAGTCAAAGCATCAACTTCAGTATATTCATCAACATTATACAGCTCAGCCTGATGTTCAAGACGTTTTCTGAGCGAGGAATACAATTCTTTGACAGTCTTATGAAGGATCGGATGAAATGCATATGGTGCAATTTCAGCAAGCGGTTCAAGTACAAACTCTCTGTTTACCATTTCCGGATGCGGAATGGTAAGCTTCTCATCAGCCTGTATATTATCATCAAAAAGAATAATATCAATATCAAGAGTCCTTGGACCCCAATGTACCTTTCTTTCACGTCCGGCTTCCGCTTCGATTGCGTTTATCACCTTTAGAAGTCTGTGAGGTGAATAAAGTGTACTTATCTCAACTGCTCCATTCAGGAAATCAGGCTGCTCTACAGGTCCGACAGGCTCTGTAACTATATACGAAGAAACCTTCTCAACGCTGATCAGTTCATCCTTGCCGAGCTTTTCAACAGCAAAATCAAGATAGCTTTCCTTATCTCCCAGATTTGAGCCGATGCTGAGATATGCTGTATGCCTGGAGCGTTCTATTTCAACTGCAACATCATCAAACTCAAGCTCTATCGGAGCCTGCGGCTTACTGAGTCTTATAGAAACAGTCTGCAGTTCAGGAAATGCCAGTAAAAGTTCCATTGCAACATTTTCCGCAACCGTCTCAATCAGATCATGACTTTCGGCTTTAACTATCTTCTCTATCAGATGAGCAGCTTCATCATAATTGACAGTCTTGGAAAGATCATCATTTCTGGCAGCCTTTCTCACGTCAAGATAAAGCTTAGCAGAAACAAAAAAGAGCTGTCCGTCCTTTTTCTCCTGCTCAAAAACTCCGTGATAAGCATATACCTTTAATCTGTCTATTGTAATAACATCCATATTCCAACTCCATTTAACATCTAAGAGATTTACCGTCGGGATACTGCTTCAGATTTGCTAATGTCTCAGATTTATTACACGCTGCAGTTCTGTTACATACTCCAGATCCGTTACATGCTGCAGGCAACCGCCTCAGCCATATCCAGTGCACGTCTGTTCATCTTTACATTATGAACCCTGAATATTCTGCAGCCACTGTTATAACCAAGAACATTAAGCGCTATCGTGCCTTCCTCTCTCTCGGTTACCGGAAGATTCAATGTGAGACCGATCACAGACTTTCTGGATACTCCGAGAAGCATCGGAAGTCCGGTTTCTTCGATGATCCGGTCTATGCCCTTAATCACCTGAAGATTATGCTCCCTTGTCTTACCGAACCCAACGCCCGGATCGAGTATCATCTTATCTTCAGGGATTCCAAACCCCTTCGCTATATCAACAGACTCCTTCAGATCATTTATCACATCTCCGATAAAGTCACTATAGTCTGTATTATCTCTGTTATGCATAAGTATAATTCCGCATCCCGCCTTCGCAGCCGCTTTACCGGGATTCTTATCGTACTTAAGACCCCATATATCATTTATCATATCTGCGCCGGCAAGAAGACCCGCTTCGGCAACAGCCCCCTTATACGTATCAAGTGTTACCGTTATATCAAATCTTTCCTTTATCGCTTCAATTACTGGAGCCGTTCTGTCTATTTCTTCTTCATCACTGATCACTGTATAACCCGGTCTCGTGGACTCTCCGCCAACATCTATTATCTCAGCTCCTTCGCCGATCATTTCCTCAACCCTGCGGAGTACATCCGACATATCCTTATATGAACCGCCGTCAGAGAAAGAATCCGGAGTAACATTCAGTATACCCATTATATAAGGATGTGGTCCATTTAGTTCAAAGTTGTGTTTTCCGATATTCATCGCTCTGCTCCTTAAAAATCAATACTTTATATTCTTATTCTTTTTATCTTCATCCCAGAAACATTCTTCATAAACATCACAGTTAAAACAGCTTCTGGACATCTTATCTGCTTTATAGAGAAGCCATGCAAGACTGTTTTCTCGCTCCGTATCTTCTCCATGGCACCTTATAGCATGTGTAATCTCGGAAATGTCTTCCTCACTGTAACCTGCCCGCCTGAGTATCTTCTCAGCATATAAAGCGCCGGCTTCAGAATGATCTGACTCTTGTTCAAGCTGAGACCATCTTCCGATATCATGCAGAAGTGCAGTTGCATAAATCTTATCCCTGCTTATCTTCAGTCCTTCATCAGCCGCAATAAGAGCGCCTATCCTTGCAACACTTACAAGATGATCAAGCCCGTGTCTGCAGAACCGTCTTTCTTTCTCTGCTTCATCTATCTCTTTCAATCTTTCTATAAATTCCGGATCATGTAGGACTATATTATGTCTGTTATCCGAAACAGCCCGCATTACCTTACCGCCAAACGACAGCGTACCGCAGGCCACGATTATATCGTCCGTGTCATATGCAGCATCGAGAGCAGCATCCACAGCCCTGTCATAATAATTATCACCATCTATAAAATGTGCTTCAACACCTCTGTCTGCGACAAGCTCAGCAAGCACATCTCCACCAAGTGCTCTCGAACTTGAGGTTGTAACCGTATAAACCTTTTTCATAATCGGAACAAGGCTGTCCAACATGGATTCATATTCCTTATCCGCAAGAACACCCAGAATAAATATATATTTCTTATTTCCGAAACAGTCTTTAAGTGTTTCAGAAAGTCTCTCCCAGGCATCACGGTTATGTGCACCGTCGACTACAAAAAGCGGCTTTTCGGATGCAATACTCATTCTGCCCTTCCATACGGTTTCGGCTACGCCCTTGTAAATCTCGTCATATCCGAGGCTGAGACCCTGAATATGCGAAAGAACCTCGATTGCAGTAAGCGCATTTAATACCTGATATTCGCCCGGCATGGCAATATTATATTCCTTACCCTTGTAAGAAAATGTACTTCCTTTGATACTCTTCTCTAAAATCCGAAGACTGCCGGTATCAGGGTAAATAACATTATATCCCTTCTCTTCAGCATCCTTATCGATAACGCCGCGAACTTCTTCACACTGCGGATAAGAAACAAGTGTCTCATCAGGTCGAACGATACCGAGTTTCTCCTGCGTTATCTGAGATAAAGTATTTCCGAGGAACTGCATATGATCATAGCTTATTGAAGCAAGTGTTCTGATTTCTGCACTATCTATTACATTTGTTGCGTCACCCATTCCGCCCATTCCGCACTCGATGAGCATGTAATCACATTTTTCTTCCGCAAAATAAACAAATGCAGCTGCTGTTTCAATTTCAAAAGATGTCGGAGATCTAAATCCTGCAGATACCATTTCATTAACCTGATCAGCTACAAGACTGATGATATCAGCACATTTTTCCTCAGATATATATTCACGATTTATCTGCCACTTTTCCCTATAACCAAAAACAGCAGGGGATATATAGCGCCCTACCTTCAGACCATGAAGGATAAGAACCGACTCAACATAAGCCATTATACTTCCCTTGCCGTTTGTGCCCGCTATATGAAGAGCCTTCACCTTATTCTCAGGATTACCGAGTCTTCTTAAAAGCTCCTTAATAGCGGAAATGCCCGGCAGACTGCCGAGCTTATTTTTTTCCGTTATATAATTTAAAACCTCTGAATAGTTCATCTTCTACTATCAATCCTCTGCTGCAGACTCACCGTGGTGAACAGGAGTTGTCTTGCTGTCTATAGGAACTATCTCATATCCTTCACTTATCAGTGTATCTATAAGTGCAGGAAGTGCTTCAACAGTTGCTCCGTGATTAAGCTGATCATGAAGAAGTACCATTGAATCTCCCTGATTCGAATGAACATATCCCATGACATTCATATTGAGCTCCTCTGCCGAATAATCAACATACTCAGCATCGCCGTTAAGTGCATTCCAGTCAAAATATGAAATATCCTGACTATCAAGATAATCTATACATTCATCTATAGAAACTCTTGAAACCGTATTTGAGCTTCCGCCCGGAAAACGGTAAAACTTAGAATCAACGCCTGTTATATCAAACAGCAGATCATGTACTCCCTCAACATCCTTCTCAAATGCAGCGAGATCCTTGTATATAACCTCATACTTATGGCTCATCGAATGCATTCCGAGTGTATGTCCCTCATCAACAATACGATTAAGCTCATCTGTATAAGTATAATCATCAACTACTACAAAGAAGGTAGCTTTAACTCCCTTCTCTTTAAGGATATCAAGTATCTGATCCGTATAAATACTAGGACCATCATCAAATGTAAGATAAACCTTATGACCGTTCTTAACCGGCTTCAATGCTTCCTCAGTTGAAGCTGCTTCTGTAGTTGCTGCCTCAGTCGAAGCATCGGTTACTGAAGCTGCATCGCTTCTCGTTGCGAGATTGGTCTTAATAAGATCTCCGCCTTCGAGTGATTTGTCGAGTGAATTGATTGCTGCAGCATCTTTCCTGGCTACTTCAATATCATCTTCGGTATCATCTTCATCCGGATTTTCAAATACTACAGTAACCTTACTGCCGGCCGTATTGGCCGCAAGAATAGAATCGGACATCGTCGCGGTTCCCAGACTGGTTCCCGAATCAACAACTGTATCGAGCTTTTCCTCAATCTTACCGAGTTTGATAAAAAGCACTATACAAAGCACCAGTGGAACTATCATTAAAAGCAGCAGTCCGCCGATTATGATCTTCTTTATTCTGTTTACATTCTTTCTGTTATCTTCTTCCATAAGCTTTCCCTGCATGTCTTACTTCCATATAATGAAATAAGAAACTTTGTAATGTAAACACCACAAAAAACCTACTTTTCTAGTGGGGTAACTTCAATTATAATCTTTCAGAAAAGGCTTTGTCAACGCCTTCTTTAAGTATAACCATTTTATCATACTGTCTATACATATATTGAACCTTGTTTTCGAGCAGATAATAATGCATACAATACGGTACCAGAAGCACAAAAAGCATGATAATAAGCGGAAGGAGAACGATCTCTCCGGATATGACAAGAGCTATGATCGATCCCACCGTGCAAACAGCAACAAGGCAGAATACAATAAGATGGACAAGCCTCTCATGTGCAAAAAATGCAATCTGGGTAAGGTGCTTCTCTATCTCTCTGCCCCAGTCATCAGTTCCCTTAGTTTCGATCAGATTATCGATATACTCAACATACTCAGTTATTCTTTTCTTCATAACGGTGCTTCCTCTTCTTCGAATAGAATTCTTTCCTAACATACAATCCCGCATCAGGCTTATCTGTTATAATCCCGTCAACTCCGAGTTTCAGAAACTTCTTCATTCTTGAACTCTTATTCACCGTCCAGACATAAACAGGCATTTTGATCATCTTCATTCTGAAAATAAAGCCCCTCGTTGCCAGCCATTCATTCGGTGAAACAAAGTCACATTTACATCTTAGTATTTTTCCTATAGGAAATGATTCTTCAATCCTCTGCCAGAGCTTGATCTTTCTCGAACCAAGCAATATTCCCGTCTTTATATTATTATCAAGTTTTTTTATCCTGTAGACAACCTTTTCTTTAAAGGATTTGATCGTATATTCGCTGTAATCGAGATATTTAGTGCACATTTTAACAACTTTACTCTCGAATCCGGCTTCTTTAATCTCTATATCCATAGGTATTCTGTTATGGCAAAGCTTTATAACCTCTTTAAGCGTCGGTATATGAAACCCTCTGTCCTCAGCCTCATTTTCAAGCTGTTCATAGGTCTGCCATGATATCGGAGTGTCGGCAAATGTACTGTCATGTATAACAACAAGTACATTATCCTTTGTACTTCTCACATCGAACTCAACCATATCTGCGCCTAAATCAATGGCAAGCTGAAAGCTTTCAATCGTGTTGTCGATCCCCGCAAGATACGATGCACCTCTGTGCGCTATAACCTTCGTCATCAGAATATCCTTTCCCTATATAATACTCTAATACTCCACCCGCGCATTTTAACACGATGCGCCAATCATTTCAATATTGTAATGTCTTACAGAGTTTTGATATAATCATCATAGTTTTTCAGAAATGTGTCCAAAAGGAGAAAATATGTCAGACAACAACAATAACAACAATAATAACAATAATGATAATAATGAGAATGAATACGAAAAGTATTGCTATATGTGCAAGCGTTCCGAATCTCAAGCCGGAAAGCTGATAACCTTCGCAAAAGGAATGAGTGTATGTGCCGACTGCATGAATAAGACACTTAACTCACTCACAAACAATCCGTTTACCATCCTCGGAAATATTCCGGGTATAGATAATCTGAATATGGTATTCCCGAATATGGATATTCCGGAATCTCAGAAACTGAAACGCCGCCAGGCCAAGAAGCGTGCCGCCGGAGATGAAGCTGCAGAGAATGCCGATAATTCAAGCGAATCAGTATCAACAGGCAAGATTAAATCACTGAAGGATCTGCCTGCACCTCATGATATCAAGAAAATGCTCGATCTGGATGTAGTTGGTCAGGAGAAAGCAAAGAAGGTTATATCAGTTGCCGTATATAACCATTATAAAAGAGTATTCTCTGACGAAACAAAGACAAAGAACACTCCGGACGAACTTGATAATGTTGAAATCGAGAAGTCCAACATGCTTATGGTAGGACCTACCGGATGCGGTAAGACATATCTCGTAAAAACCATTGCCAAGATTCTTGATGTTCCTCTTGCAATTACAGATGCAACATCGCTTACAGAGGCGGGCTATATCGGTGATGACGTCGAAAGTGTTCTTTCGAAGCTTCTGGCTGCAGCCGGAAATGATGTTGAACGTGCCGAACACGGAATAGTATTTATAGATGAGATTGATAAGATCGCAAAGAAGCAGGAACAGCGCTCTCGAGATGTAAGCGGTGAAGCCGTACAGCAGGGACTCCTCAAGCTTCTTGAAGGTTCCGAGGTTGAAGTACCTGTAGGTTCGGGAAGCAAGAATGCTATGACCCCTACTACAATGATGGATACAACCAACATACTCTTCATCTGTGGAGGTGCATTCCCTGATATTGAAGATATAATCAAGGAACGTCTGTCAGCACAGTCTTCAATGGGCTTCGGAGCCTCTCTTCGTTCAGAGCTTGATAATGATACTGCTCTGCTGTCACATGTTACTACAGATGATCTTCGTGCTTTCGGAATGATACCTGAATTCATCGGAAGACTTCCTGTTATATTCGCTCTTGATGCCCTTGATAAGGAAATGTACCAGCGAATACTTAAAGAACCTCGCAACGCTATCGTAAAGCAGTATCAGAAGCTTCTGAGACTCGATGAAGTAAAGCTCGAGTTCGATGACTCTGCATATGAAGCAATAGCTGAAAAGGCAGCTGAGAGAAAAACCGGAGCCAGGGCTCTCAGATCCATTATGGAAGAGTTCATGCTTGATATAATGTATATGGTTCCACGAGACGACACTATCGGTTCGGTAACCATAACAGGCGACTATATCCGCGGTAAGGGATCACCTATAATTAAACTTCGCGGACAGGACTGATAATAAGCATAAACAGCAAAGCGGCTTAGAAGTTATTCTAAGCCGTTTATTTATTGTGCAAAAAGCTGTAGAGCACAAAAAAGCCACGGAATAAAACCGTGGCTTTTTCTATATATTTCATTTAAAAGCAATTCTTAGTAATTGAAAGAACCGTTCTCGCCGTCAGCTGTGAAGTAAACCATGTTGTTCTCCGGCTGATAGTAGATGTTAAGCTCCTTAACTGACTTCTTTCCTGAAACCTCAAGAGCCTTTGCTACGATATCATCTGTAGAAACATTTCCACCCTGATACTGAACATAGAGTGTTGTCTTCTTTGAAGCTGCTGCCTTCTTAGGAGCTGCTGCCTTCTTTGCAGGTGCCTTCTTAGCTGCTACTGCCTTCTTAGGAGCCTCAGCCTTCTTTGCAGGTGCCTTCTTAGCTGCTACTGCCTTCTTAGGAGCCTCAGCCTTCTTTGCAGGTGCTTTCTTAGCTACTGCTGCTGCCTTCTTTGCAGGTGCCTTCTTAGCTGCTGCTGCCTTCTTAGGAGCTTCTGCCTTCTTTGCAGGTGCCTTCTTAGCTGCTTCAGCCTTCTTTGGAGCCTCTGCCTTCTTTGCAGGTGCCTTCTTTGCAGCTGCTGCTGTCTTCTTTGGAGCTTCAGCCTTCTTTGCAGGTGCTTTCTTTGCAGGTGCCTTCTTAACTGTCTCAGCCTTCTTTGGAGCCTCAGCCTTCTTTGGAGCTTCTGCCTTAGCCTCAGTCTTTACTTCAGCCTTCTTAACTTCTTCCTTCTTAACCTCAGCCTTTACTTCAGCCTTAGCATCAGCCTTAATAGCTGCTGCAGCCTTCTCAGCGAGATCTGCTACACTTGCTTTCTTAACTGCCATTTTCAATTCCTCCGTTAAAAATGTTAATCGTTAATCAATTCAATTTGCTGTTTAAATGATTCAGTCTTTTACCTTAAAGATTTTAATATTAAATTAACATTTTTGCAACAGTTCTACAAATTTTCTCCATTTTATATAAAATATCCGACATCTTAACGCTTCTTTTGTACAAAACTTACATGTATTTTTGTTAAAAATCACACAAATTTATTTTTGTGAAATATTACTTAAATATCTGCTCCGAAATATACAAAATCACTCAAACGAAATTGCAAAGCCTGTGGATGAATATTCTAGCAATAATTTTATATCTTCTGCATCTTCCGGAAAACTGTCTGTCATTCCATCAACACTATTCCATCCGAGTGTAAGAGCTCCCTTCTTAAATGCCGGGAATTCTGTCTGACAAAGCTCTTCATATTCCTCAATTGTAAGTGAATTTTGGTTTTTATCAAAATATTCGGTTTCTACCGTTTCACCTTCATCAGATGAAAACATATGACTTGAGCCGATTACTTCACCATCTACAACTCCGTTCTTTAATGTAACCGATTCCATCACCTCATAGATATCAGCTGCAGAAGCCTTTACCACATCGTCGAAAATATAATAAAGAGTTCCATCAGCCTCATTTATATAAGCATCAGCCATATCTATGGTTATATCAGGTTCAGAACTTCCTTCAGGAACTTCCCAGACTACTTTATCCAAAGACTTATAATCCGCACTGACTTCATAGAATTTGGAAGTCGTAAACAGTCCGCTCCCCTGAACAGTCGAAGTTATAACCTCAAGTCTTCCGTTCTTATCAAGATCAGTTACGGTATATAACCATTCCGGTCCTGCAACAATACCATCCTCTTCAGATGGACCCGCGAGCTTCCAGATTCCTGCATTTTCAGCTATAACAGTAAGCTGTTCATCAAGATTCTCTATATCTGTAAGCAGATATTCTTCAGACTGATCTTCAACATCCTCAGTAGTCGCTTCGGTAAGTATTTCCGTAGACGGCTCTACAAGCACTTCATTCTTGTCCTCCGCCTTTTCTGTCGATGAAGTTTTTGAATTCTCCTTTGATTCAGTTGAAGCTGAAGCCTCTGTAGCAGAAGCCTTCACATCTTCAATATCAGCTTCGCTTTGAGCTTCCGTAACAGCTTCACTGTGAGATTCTTCGGTTGATTCACTCTGTCTTTTACCTTCAGAACCACAACCGCTCAAAGTAAGAACAGTGATCAAGGAAATACAAACCAGTCTTTTTTTCATCAGAAATCCCCCTTCTCCCAATTATCCAGGAACTCAATTAGGATACCGCGTTCCTTCTCTATCATACGCTTATCCTGTGATGAAAGTGCAAGTTCAAACTTTCTTACATGATCCTCTATTACTTCTCTGTCCATACCGAGACTTTCCTCATATAGTCTCTCACATCTGAGAAGGACGAGTTTATTCTCTTCCTGATCTCTCGGATGGATCTTCAGATAAGATAATTCTTTAAATCTTTCTTCTATCTCTTCATCAGTCATCTCGGTATACTGACCCTTGATGATCTGTCTGACCTTCTTTCCTGTAGAAACAACCGTAACCTCAACCTCAAGTATCGAATTGATATCATAGGTATAGGTAACATCAACAGACTGTTCTCCGGCCTTTCCTTTAGGTACATCCAGCTCAAGCTTTCCGAGCAGCAGATTATTTTTTGCCATTCTGCTTTCACCCTGAAGTACTTCTATATCAATCTTCGTCTGATCATCCCTGATCGTATAGAACCTCTCTGTACGGCTTGCAGGAATAATAGTATTACGTTCAATGATAGGACAGAAATGTCCTGCTTCCCTATGATTATCACCAAGGTCAACAGACACTTCGGTTCCGAGAGTAAACGGACATACATCAGTGAGGACCACTTCTCTGATGGAATCCTTTCTCTCTTTCATAGCACCCTGAACCGCCGCTCCGAGAGCAACAGCTTCATCCGGGTTTATACTTGTATCAGGAAAACTCTTGAAGAGCTTTCTTACAAAGCTTCTTACTCCCGGAAGTCGGGTAGCTCCTCCGACCAGTACTATTTTACTGATATCGCTCAGCTTAAGCTTGGCATCTGCAAGAGCTCTCTTAACCGGAACTCTGATCCTCTCATAAAGGTCTTCGCATTTCTTCTCATACTCTGCATCAGTAATATCTGTTTCTATTATCTCGTCGCCGATCTTACACTTCATAGTAACGGTTCCACTGTCACTAAAGGCTTTCTTTGCAAGTTCAGCCTGTCTGTAGATCATCTTCATCTCACGATATTCAAGATCATCCGCAGAGAGCTCCTTATTCTTCTCAAAGAAAATTTCGATCAACGCCTCAGTAAAGTCTTCTCCTCCGAGGAAGTTATCACCCGCAACAGCTCTTACCTCAAGGATCGGCGGAAAATAATCAAGTATGGATACATCGAAGGTTCCCCCTCCGAGATCGAACACAAGATTCTTCGCAGGCTTCTTGTCATTATAAAGTCCATACGCAATCGCAGCCGCAGTCGGCTCACTGATTATTCTTTCAACCTTGAGTCCGGCAAGCTCTCCTGCCCTCTTGGTTGCCTTTCTTCTCATATCATTAAAATATGCGGGTACGGAAATAACCGCTTCGGTTACTTCTTCCCCAAGAAATGTTTCCGCATCCTCCTTAAGAGAACGTAAAACAAAGCTTGAAAGCTCTTCTGCCGTAAAACTCTTGCTTCCGAGATCAAACTTCTTATCTGAACCCATGCTTCTCTTAAATACCGAAGCACTGGTCTGCGGATAAAGCTGCATTCTCTCGACTGCAGTCTTACCGACATAAACATTATCATCTTCATCGATGCTTACCACTGACGGAGTAAGCACCTCTCCAAACCTGTTGGGTATAACCTTCGGTCCTTCGTCCGTATAATATGCAACCAGACTGTTAGTCGTACCCAGATCAATTCCTATTATCAATTTTTCCCTCCGGTCAACAAATTCATTGCCGAAATAACCTCACTGTCTTCAGCACCTGTTTCATTCGCTTTTTTATAATACTCCAAAGCGGCCGGAATGTCATGCTCAAATTCACATATCTTCGCATTCATAAGATAAGCTTCATAACATTTCGCATGTCTGCAGGCTCTGCATCTCGGTGCATCAGCCAGTTCTCTGAGCATCTGAAGAGCCTTATCCTTCTCTCCGAGAAAATAAAGCATCAGTGCATATTCTTTCTTTCTGTATGTTGAATTTTCAGTATACTCCAGATAATTATCTACCTTATCCTTCGATATAGCCTTGATACATTCATTTATTTCTTTTGCAGCATCCCGCGCTCTGTCCGGCTTACCTATATAAGCAGCCGAAACCATAATGGTAGATGAAATATCCATATAAGTATGAAGCAGATTATTATCTTTGATCTGCCTGTAAGGTCCAAGGTATGAAAGCGCTCTCTCGGCAATCTTAAGTGCTTTCTTATATTCTCTGAGACTATAAAGATAAAATGCGGAATATCTCTCAAGAATATATGCAGCCACATTCTTGTTTTCAAATCTGACGGCATTCTTTCCGCCCAGATCAAGCAGCCTGTAATCATCGATGAATTTCTTGAGCATCGTCTTAAATATAGCATCTGCCGCCTTCTTATTATGCTCATGCAGTCTTGTATTATATATATCTACATAAACTTCAAAAAGGTTATTAAGATTCCATTCATTCTTTGAATTCCTGAAGCTGTCCTCATTAATGCGGGCTACCTTCATATATTCTTTTACTGATTCATCAAATCGCTTTGCTTTATTAAGAGCAAGCGCAAGTCTGTAGTGAGTTGTTTTATTCTCCCCGAATCTTTTCAAAAGCTCTTTCAGTATTTCTACAGACTTCTCATATTTAAACTGCATCTCATAACATTTAGCAAGATTATGATAGAGATTAGGAAGTGCATCATCATTTGAGACACCTTCCATTTCCTTAAGACCTCGCAGGAAGCTTTCCTCTGCCTTCTCATAATCTTTTAACATCATAAGAGCAACACCCTTTGCATTATATGCATAATAATTGGTGTCATCTTTTTCGAGCGCCTTATCACAGTCTATGACTGACTTCTCATATTCCGCTCCCTTATTATACAGCAGTGCGCTCTCAACATAATAATAATCATCATTATCATTTTCAAGCTGTTTTACGGCATGTTCCGCTGCTTTTCTGTAATTATCCGGATCTTCGGTCTCATAATACAGACTGTCATACACCCTTGAAAGCTTATTATGAGCCGCACGATGATGCGGGTTAAGTTCAAGTGTTCTGTCAAGATATTCTATTGCCTCATTATACCTGTCATTCTCAAACTTTAACACACCCATCGAATAATTGAGCCCTATACTGTCAGGACTCTTCTCAAGGCCTTCTTTATAGCATTCCTCAGGAGATTTTCCTATCATCCTGTAATATCTTCCAAAAGACAGATAATAATCATTCAGAACATTAAACTTGATGATATCATTTTCCTCATCCTGAAGGCCGCTCTTTATCTCTTCCAAAAGATTTCCCGCTTTATCGGTATCTCCTTTATCAAGATACATATCCGCTTCTACAAGTTTAAGTGCAGAACTGTCAATGTCTTCTTCACGGGCCTTAGCAAGAACCTCCTCAAGATTTTTATACTGATCATAGATATAGAACACCTTTGCGGCATAATAATAGCTCTTTACGTATTTTCGGGCATGAGCCTGAAGTATATAATAATCATCAATAACAAGCTGTGCATCATGCATTTCAAATGCAGTTGCCTGTCTCCTTACATACGCAGCAATATAAAACCTGTTCTCCTCGATCATCTGATTCCAGATTTCCATAGCCTTTACATATTCATGATTCTCATGATAGCAGCATGCAAGTCCCTCCTTATAATACGGAACATCAACCTCATCATGCTCATTTGCTATGGCATACTTAATATACTCCTCTGCTTTTTCATAATCACCGCTATCACCCTTACAGATTCCGTTAAGATAGAAGCAGTATGCAAGTCTCTTAAGTTTCTTTGTTTCTTCCTCACTGACGCTTTCAGGATTCTTCTCTTTCTTCGACTCAAAGAAAAGAAGAGCTTCCTTCCATTTTTCAAGATAAGGAAGGGCACTCCTAAAGTCCTCCTTCTTGAAATAGCATCTTCCGAGTATATTATAATAATCCGAATAATAAATGCTGAAAGGCTCGGGAATATCGGTAGCATTCAATAGCTCGATCGCATCATCCACTCTGTCGCTTCTGAAAAGTCCCCAGCATTTATCTATAACATACTTAACCTCACCCGGTTCCTCTTCGATCTTCTTATCATAATATTCAACCAGCTTGCCGTTTACATACGGCAGGATCTTTATCGCATCCGCATTATTCGCGTCAATCTCAAAGAGACTCATAAGAGTATCATTTGCCTTCTCATAATCCCTGATAACACAGTAATAGAATACTCGTGCTCTTAAAGCTATATTGAACTTCGGCCTTGCTTCGAGAACCTCATCGATGATCTCTTTGATCTGAGAAAGATATTCATACCCCTCTCCGACTTCATCATATGCCATCTCTTTCATGAGATAATAGCATGCTGTTGCCTTCATATAATAATCAGCTATATCATTCAGCCTGCCTGTCACAACCTGCTCAGCAAGATATCTTGCCTTGTCATGTTCATCAAGAAACCCGAACAGCCTGATAAGGCCACTGTATTCAACCGGATGGAAAATCCTGCTTTTCCTTGCAAATGTAAGATTTCCGTACAATTCGTCGATACATTTTCCAATCTCTTCCGGCGCATTATCAAGCGACGGAATGCTCTGATAATTTACGACTTCTTCTATATCTCTGACAATCGGAGAAATAGCACTCAGATAATCATCTTCAGGGCATGAATAATCAGGCTCGACGTAATCAACCTTCCTTTCCGGAAACTCCGGAATTACAATGCCTCTTTCTTCGAGCAGATCATTAAAGTTATCTCTTTTAATTATGCTTGAAAAGCCTATGAAATCCTCATTATCTATATGATAATCGATATAATCGATGAAATCTTCCGCAAATCTCTCTTTAAGAGACGCAGATTCATTTCTTATCATAAAAACAGTGTCTGCGAGTTTATAAACATAATGAGGAAGATAGAATCTTTCGAGCAGGACCTTGAGAAATTCTTCCCTGGCTCTGTCGGCCGTATCAAGTTCATTGCAGATCGGATCTTCAAAAAGCTCCTTCCACAACTCTATATCGACTCTCTTATCTATATCATCATAGATTTCTCTTATCTTCTCCACAAAAGGTCTGAACTGAGGATCCACTTCATCAACCTCATCATGTGCACTTTCGGACTCATCCGAATTTGCATAAGCCATGGCAGTTTCAAAAGCTTCACGAAGAGCCTTAAAGCCCTCCGGGTCATCCTCGGGATTTACAGTTACAACCTTACTTCTGTAGGCGTCAACTATAGCGTCAACATCTTTTGTTTCCCCTATTTCAAGTATTTCCCAAACCTTCTCAATTTTCATACTTTATCAGATTCCCTTCATTGAAAGACCGATCCTGTTCTTTTCAGTATCGATGCTTATAATCTTAACATCAACCACATCTCCGACACTTACAACATCGAGCGGATGCTTTACAAACTTTTTGTCCGAAAGCTGTGATATATGTACAAGTCCGTCCTGATGAACTCCGATATCAACAAATGCACCGAAATCGATTACATTTCTAACTGTACCCTTAAGAACCATTCCGACCTCAAGATCCTTGATATCAAGGACATCGCTTCTGAGGATCGGCTTAGGCATATCAAGTCTCGGATCACGGCTTGGCTTGGAAAGCTCTTTGATAATATCATCAAGTGTGATATCACCGATTCCGAGTTTACCTGCAAGTTCTGTCTTTTCCTTCTTAGAGAACTTACCGAGCTCCGATCCGCTTGCCTCTGCATATTTGAGTATCTCATCCGCAGCTCCGTAGCTTTCCGGATGAACAGCAGTATCATCAAGAGGATTTGATCCACCGTGAATTCTGAGGAAGCCCGCACACTGCTCATATGCCTTTGCCCCAAGTTTCGGAACCTTAAGAAGTTCCTTCCTCTCCCCGAATCTTCCGTTCTCTTCTCTATATACAACGATATTCTTCGCAATAGTCTTATTTATACCGGAAATGTATGTAAGGAGTGATACTGAAGCTGTATTCAGATCTACGCCAACGCTGTTAACGCAGTCCTCGACAACATTTGAAAGAGATTCTCCGAGCTTCTTCTGGTTCATATCATGCTGATACTGACCTACACCGATCGACTTCGGATCGATCTTAACAAGCTCAGCAAGAGGATCCTGCAGACGTCTTGCTATAGATGTCGCAGATCTCTGGCCTACATCAAATTCCGGAAATTCCTCTGTAGCAAGCGCACTGGCTGAATAAACAGATGCTCCTGCCTCATTGGTTATCACATATTCAACCTTCTCCGGAATCTCTTTAAGTATCTCTACTATAATCTGTTCGGATTCACGTGAAGCTGTTCCGTTACCTACGGAAATAAGTGATATATTGTACTTCTTTATAAGTTTCTTTACGGTCTCCTTGGCATTTCTTATCTTCTCAGGAGTTGTAGGAGCAGTAGGATAAACTACCGTAGTATCAAGAACCTTTCCTGTCTCGTCTACAACAGCAAGCTTGCATCCGGTCCTGAAAGCCGGATCCCACCCGAGTACTACACGCCCGCTTACAGGAGGCTGCATAAGAAGCTGAGTCAGGTTCTTTCCGAAAACCTTAATAGCTCCATCCTCGGCATCCTCGGTAAGCTTGTTTCTTATCTCTCTTTCAATAGAAGGAGCGATAAGTCTGTCATATGCATCCTCTGCCGCATTTCGAAGTATTTCAGCAGTATCAGCATCTTCTTTTCCGACAATCTTCTTGTTCAGATATTCGAGTATCTCATCACGAGGTGCCTCGATCGTAACTGTAAGTACCTTTTCCTTCTCGCCTCTGTTAACGGCAAGAGTCTTATATCCTGACATTTTAGATACAGGCTCATGGAAATCATAATAATTCTCATATACAGATTTTGCTTCAGGATCCTTGGCAGCCGAATTTAAGATACCCTTCTTCTCTGTGAGCTCTCTGATATAAGTCCTGTAATCAGCATCATCGGATATATTTTCAGCTATTATGTCCGATGCTCCCGCAATCGCATCATCGGCGGATGCCACGCCCTTCTCCTCTGATATGTAATCTGCAGCTTCATCCATGATGCTTTTCTTATTGATCTGCATATAGATAAGATTTGCAAGAGGTTCAAGTCCCGCTTCCTTTGCAATAGTAGCTCTTGTTCTTCTCTTTGGCTTATACGGCCTATATATATCTTCAAGAGCAACCATTGTCATCGCATCTTCTATAGCCTTCAGGAGTTCCGGTGTCATCTTACCCTGTTCTTCAATGGTAGAGATGACTGTTGCCTTTCTCTCTTCAAGATTTCTGAGAAATGTGAGCCTGTCGTAAAGCTGTCTCAGCTGTTCATCATTAAGCGCTCCCGTCTTCTCCTTTCTGTATCTCGCAATAAAAGGCACCGTACAACCATCATCCAAAAGCTCAACGGCTGCCGCTACCTGTCCCTGTCTAACCTCAAGTTCATCTGCAATTGTCTTAACTATATCCATTGTCTGTAAATTCCTTTGTGTTGATTTGATTTTTGTATTTTGATTTTGTTTTTTTGTGTTAAATATTTTTGTATTTATATTTAAATAATTATATTTATGTATTTGTATTTATGTATATTTATTTATGTATTGTATTTACGCTTTTATGTATTTCTGTTTATATATTGTATTTATATACTCTGATCGAAAAGTCTTTTTTCATTCAGCCCTAAAAAATAATAGGAGCAGAGGTTTTAGCCTCTGCCCCTCTTATTTTACTTTGATCAAGCCGAAGTATAATTACTTCTTCTTTGCTGACTTCTTAGGCTTTGTATTAACAAGGTCCTTAAGAGCCTTACCAGCCTTGAACTTTGGAACTGCTGCTGCCTTGATCTTGATAGCCTCACCGGTCTGAGGATTACGAGCTGTTCTAGCCTTTCTCTCGCCAACTTCGAATGTACCGAATCCGATAAGCTGTACCTTGCCCTTATTCTGAAGCTCTGAAGATACAACGTTAACGAATGACTTTACTGCTGCCTCAGCATCCTTCTTTGAAAGACCTGTCTCTGCAGCAATAGCTGTTACAAGTTCTGTCTTGTTCATAGTATTTACCTCTCAATACATATTATTTTTCCGTTGCTAACACAACTATACTGATTATACTGTGTTAAAGCCCGTATTTCAATCTATTTCTTACATTTTTTTACACTTTTTTTATAAAAATGTAACAAAAATAGTACATTTTCTGTAAAAAAGAGCGATTGGGACCGAAAAACGTCCGTTTTACATGTCAATATTGGCATCTCGGCTGTTTTCTTCGATGTATTGACGACGCGGAGCGACCTCTGTTCCCATCAGAATTTTGGTTATCGTACTCGCTTCCGCAACACTTGAAACCGAAACCTGTTTCAGAACCCTGCTCTCCGGATCCATAGTGGTTTCGAAAAGCTGATTGGCATCCATTTCACCGAGACCTTTATAACGCTGAATAGTGAACTTATTCTTATGGGCAGCTCTGTACTTTTCAAGTTCATCATCAGAATACAGATATTTTATATTCTTTCCCTCTCCGACTCTGTAAAGAGGCGGGATTGCTATATAGATATGGCCTTCTGTAATAAGGTCAGGATAAAATCTGTAGAAAAACGTAAGCAGGAGCGTTGCTATATGTGCTCCGTCGACATCGGCATCAGTCATAATGATTATCTTATCATAATTAAGCTTTGTGATATCAAAATCATTTCCGAATCCCGTACTGAAGCCGCATCCGAAGGCATTGATCATAGCCTTGATCTCGGCATTTTCAAGAACCTTCGATACAGGAACCTTCTCAACATTGAGTATCTTACCTCTGAGCGGAAGGATTGCCTGATATTTACGGTTTCTTGCAGTCTTTGCAGAACCGCCGGCGGAATCACCCTCAACTATAAATATCTCACATTTCTCAGCTTCCGAACTCTCCTGTCTTACAAGCTTACCGTTTCCTTCAAAAGAAAACTTACTGAGATTAACCTTGGATTTGGACTTTGCCTTCTCCTTTGCCGTCTCTATCGCTCTATCTACGATATCCTTAAGAACATCATAATTACGGTCGAAATAAACCGTAAGCTGTTCACGCATTATAGCATCTATCGCATTTGTGACATCGGTATTTGAAAGTCTTGTCTTGGTCTGTCCTTCAAACTGAGGATTAGGATGTCTTATGGAAACTATAGCCTGTATTCCCTGTCTTATGTCGGCACCCGAAAGATTTGCATCCTTCTCTTTAAGTGCACCGAGTTCATTTCTTGCATAATTATTTATTATCTTCGCAAATGCTGACTTGAATCCGGAAACATGAGTACCACCTTCAGGGTTTGTAATGTTATTTGTAAATCCGATAACATTCTCATCTCCGTCTTCTGTCGCAACGAAAACTATATCGGCCGCTATGTCATTCTTCTCACCTGAAATAGCAACGACCGGTGATGTTTTTGTAAGATCGCTGGAAATGTCCTCTACAAAGCTTGAGAGTCCTCCCGGCTGATGGAAGGTCTCAGGCGGATAATTATCACGCTTATTTTCATAAACTATAGTAAGATTCGGATTGAGATATGCTGTTTCCTTCAGCCTCTGACGGATTGCCGAAGATTTGAATCTTACAGTCTCGAAGATAGTTTCATCCGGATATAGAGTTACGGATGTTCCCGACTTCTTGCCGCGTACAGGCTCTGACGGAAGCAGACCGTCTATAAGCTGAGTAGTCGGCTTACCGTATTCATAGGTATCATGATATACATTTCCATCTCTATATACATCTACTATAAGCTTCTTTGAAAGTGCATTTACGACCGCAGATCCAACACCGTGAAGTCCACCGCTTATCTTGTAGATAGAATCATTGAACTTTCCTCCGGAGTGAAGTACCGTAAATACAACTCTTTCAGCACTCTTCTTTTCGGTAGGATGCATATCAACGGGAATTCCTCGTCCATCATCCGTTACCGTTGCCGAACCGTCTTCATTTAGAGTTACTCTTATATTCTTGCAGAAACCTGCCAGGTGCTCATCAACCGCATTATCTATCAGCTCCTGAACCAGATGATTAAGACCGGACCTTCCGGTACTTCCGATATACATTCCCGGTCTGAGTCTGACAGGTTCAAGGCCCTTGAGGACCTTTATCGCCTCTGAATTATAATCCTGATTTTTTCCTGCCATTACTGTTTTCCTTTCTTGTTACCTTTGCCGCCGCGTTTAACCGCTTTCATATCCGACAAGCTGATACCGTTAAAGCTGTCGGAATTGCTTCCGCTCATCGCACTGACAACCTTATCTCCCTTTCTGAGCGAGATAAGAGTTACACCTCCGGCTCCCTTACCCTGAACCGGAATATCGGTAGCTTTAACCTTTATCGAATAGCCTTCCTCTGTTTCGGCTACTATATAATCATCTTCAAAGCCGACATAGACAGGTCTGCTCTTAATAGCTGCCGCTGTCTTTCTGGCAGTATCAAAAAGTGCAGCATTTACACGTTTAGCCTTACCTTCTTCTGTAACAAAGATAAGATTTCTGCCTATATTCATTCCTCCTATATCCGTATCGGTATAGTCGGTCTCGGCATCATAACCGAGAAGTGCCGTACTGTCAGCAGACTCATCGGAATAACCTGCTCCCGATTCATCCATAAAGTCCTCAAAGCTTCCGCCTGAAAGACTTCCGTCGACCATATCATCAAACTGCATTTCAGCAGAAGCATCAGGAATAGCAGCTGCTACATTTACAGGCACAGCTCCTTCACCGGATACTGTACCTGAACCGTCAGCCGACTCATCTGTTATCGTTCCTGCAGGATTAAGCTCCGATACTGCCATCATTGCAACAACATCAGCACTGTCTGACATTCCGCAGAATTCGAATATCTGTATACCCTTATCGGTTATCCTGAACTTCTTATCCTTCTTGGTCTGCTTCTTTAAAATGTCAGAAACCTTGATTATATGTACCATTCCTTCGCTGTCGAAAAGAGCAACTCTGTCATCACTCATACAATCCACAGCGAATTTATATGCAACATCCTTATTCTTTGCAAAGACACTGCGAGGAGCCGACTTGATATAGAAGAATCTGTCAAGAAGTACCGTTTCCTCTGTAGCAACAGCCTTCTCCTTTGCAACTATTACCTCTCCGAGATTTTCTATAACTGTACGTCTCGGAACGGCATATTTCTTCTTAAGCTCCTCAATATCTGCGATCATCTGCTTCTTCATCTCACGATCAGACTCAAGAAGTCTTGTATATCTTGCAAGAAGCTTCTCCGTTTCGGCAAGCTCTTTTCTCAGAACATCAACTTCGAGTCCGATAAGCTTCTGAAGTCTCATTGCAAGGATTGCATCTGTCTGTCTTTCGGTAAAATGCAGCTGCTTCGCATCATCTATCGAGCCCTTATAACGGAATTTGATATTGTCGGTCTTTCCGAACATCAGGCATTCCTTGGCATCCTTGGTATTCTGTGATCCACGAAGCACTTCAATTATAAGATCGATCACATCAACCGCCTCAAGAAGTCCTGTCTTTATTTCCTTCTGAACCTCCTGATCTGCCTTGAGTGCAGTATACTTATCCTTATATACTTCCCACTTATATTCAGTATAAGTTTCAAGAACTCTTCTGAGTCCCATAACTTCCGGTTTTCTGTTATATATGCAGTTAATATTTACGCTATATGTATCCTCAAGTCCGGCCTTCTTATAAAGAATATTGATAATCTTCTGAATCTCTTCTTCGGTCGTTCCCTTCTTAACGTCAATACACAGGCACTCGCCTTCCTTATCACCTCTGTCGGCTATATCGACAACAGCAGGAAGCGATCCCTTACGGACAAGCTCTGCCACAGTATTTAAAAACTTTTCAGTCTGGTTGATCATTGTATAAGGGATTTCGGTAACACATATGGACTTACGGCCCTTTCCGATATCTCTTACTTCAACCTTACCGCGGACCTTCAGCTTTCCGAGACCTGTCTCATATATCTGAAGAAGTGCATCCTCATCGATATTTATGATTCCGCCTGTTGCAAAATCCGGTCCCTTTACAATTCTGAGAAGAGCTTCTGTTGAGATTGACGGATCCTGAAGATAAGCTATTTCAGCATCAGCAACCTCTTCCATGTTATGAGTCGGGATATTTGTTGCCATTCCGACCGCAATACCGGTTGCTCCACTGGTAAGCATATTCGGAATAAGAAATGGTATATGAACCGGCTCTTTCTCTGTTCCGTCGAAATTCGGAATAAAATCACAATACTTAAGATCCTTCAGACCTTCTTCGGCATATTTAGAAATTCTAGCCTCAGTATAACGCATAGCCGCAGCGCCGGATCCTGATACATCACCGAAATTTCCGTGAGGATCAACAAGCGGTATTGGAAGCTTCCAACTCTGAGCCAGGTTTACAAGGCCTTCATATATTGAGCTGTCACCGTGGGGATGATACTTACCCATTGTATCACCGACGATTCTCGCACATTTTCTGTGAGGGCTGTCAGAACGTGTAAGCTCTGAGAGTGAATAAAGAATTCTTCTCTGTACAGGCTTCAGTCCGTCCTTAACATCCGGAAGGGCACGTTCGGTAATTACCGACATGGCATAATCCACATAATCCTGCCCCATCTCATCTTCATAATTGACTGTTTTAATCTTTTCCATCTGCCACCTCTGAATATAATTTTTTACCACCCGGATAAGAAAGCGCCTCGGCACGAATTCCTATAATCAATCCTGCGTTGGTAAATATTTCATAAACAGCGTTACACCATCCATTAAATGTCGCAATAATTCAACATCTAGTGGGATAACCCATAATACTTTACCATATCTTGTTTATTTAATCAACGAAGAAAAAGCCCCGTAACATATGCTTGTTACGGGGCTTTAAACCGCTATATATTCACAAATTTACTGTGATATAAACTCCTCGAGTTTTGACTTCATAATAAATCCGATGGATCTGTCAACCTCTTCTCCGTTCTTAAAAAGGATGAGGCAAGGAATATTGCTGATTCCGAACTTCATGATAAGCTCTTCAGCATCATCGGCATTTACTCCGACGAACTTTACATCGTCACGCTCATCAGCCATTGTATCGAGTATAGGCTTAAGCATCTTACATGGTCCGCACCACTCTGCCCAAAAATCAACAACAACAGGCTTATCGCTCTTAAGAACAACCTCTTCAAATTCATTTTCAGTAATCTGTATTGCTCCCATAATGTCCCTCCTGACTAGGCTTTTTCTTCAACCGGTTCATTTCCGGCTATCTTCTCTATGATAAATAAGGTAACGATCATCAATACTATTCCGATTGGAAGACTGATGACCGGACTCTTAGTGAATCCTGCGATAATGTATGTCACACAAGAAACCGCCGCACATGTAAGTGCATAAGGCAGCTGTGTCGACACATGATTTATATGATTACTCTCAGCTCCTGCCGAAGCCATGATCGTTGTATCAGATATAGGTGAACAGTGGTCTCCGCATACTGCACCCGCAAGACATGATGCTATAGATATAACCATCATCTCTCCACCCGGGAATACACCGAGCACGATAGGAATGAGTATTCCGAATGTTCCCCATGATGTACCCGTCGCAAAGGCAAGTCCTAGTGCAACCAGGAATACTACTGCCGGAAGCATTGACTGAAGTCCTGCAGCACTTCCTTCCACAAGGCCTGCTACAAAGTACTTTGCTCCGAGAAGATTTGTCATTCCCGAAAGCGTCCATGCAAATGTGAGAATCAGGATTGGTGCAACCATTGCTTTAAATCCATCAGCCACACATTTCATAAAATCCTCAAATGTGATAATGTCTCTCAGCAGATAGAAGAAAAATGTGAATAAAAGTGTTATAAATCCGCCGAAAACAAGTGCTACAGACGCATCAGCATCTCCGAATGCAGTTACGAAATCAACTCCGCTGAAGAAGCCGCCTGTATAGACCATTGAGAATATACATATAACTATGAGGAAAAGTACCGGAAGCACAAGGTCAACAACCTTACCCTTCTTACTTACCTGTTCCTCTACCATTTTCTCTCTTGATTCATCGGTTCCGGATGTGAAGAGGTCACCGTCATAAGCATTAAGCTCATGTTTTCTCATCGGACCATAGTCAAGTCTTCTGATAACCAGGTAAAACATCATTATAACTGTAAGTATCGCATAGAAATTATACGGTATCGTTTTGATAAACACCTGAAAACCATTGAGTCCGGCGTCCTCAGGAACTGATGATGTTACAGCCGCTGCCCAGGAACTTATCGGAGCTATGATACATACAGGTGCTGCAGTAGCATCAATAAGATAAGCAAGCTTTGCACGGGAAACCTTATGAGTATCAGTTACTGGTCTCATAACGCTTCCGACTGTAAGACAGTTAAAATAATCATCTATGAAAATCAGCATTCCGAGTGCTATCGTCGCAATCTGAGCACCGATTCTAGTCTTAATATGCTTTGATGCCCATTTTCCGAAAGCTGCGGATCCGCCTGCCTTATTCATCAAAGCTACAAGGATTCCGAGCAGAACAAGGAATACAAGAATACCGGCATTGAAGGTATCCGAAATCTTATAGAGCATTCCGCCTTCTTCATTGAAGAACATCGTATTGATTGCAAGCTCAAGATTGAAATTCGAATATAAAAGCGCACCGCTTATTATTCCGATAAGGAGCGATGAATATACTTCCTTCGTGATAAGAGCCAGAACTATGGCAATTACCGGAGGAAGAAGTGCTATGGGTTCCGCATAGAAAGAAGGCGTATACCCCTCGAGTGCACCCATATCCACCGGGTTCGTGAAAGTATAAACAAGCAGTCCTATCAACCCCAAAAGGAACATAAAAAGTAATATTTTCTTCATAGTTTTGCTACCCCTTTTTGACACAAAAACTATGTTGATTATAACCTTTATCGGTTACTTTGTAAACGCACGATAGAGAGAAATATGATCGAATATCGTTCTCCAGTTACCGTCTGAATTTGCAGTCACACATACATAATGTTTTCCGCTGTACGTCTCCAGATAACTTACACAGCAGAATCCGGCTTCTGATATGAATCCGGTCTTTGCAGCAACCACTCTTCCGTTTGTCTCATAGGTTCCGATACGTCTCAGGAACCAGTTCGATATATCAACGCCCTCTTCATCCTTCTGAGTCGGAACCGTACGATATTGTTCGGTCGACATTGCATCCAGAATAAGCGGATTCTGTACAGCTGTCGACATGATCACTGCTATATCATATACGGTACAATGATGATCGGGATCAAAAGCACCAATAACATTTGTAAAATGTGCGGTATCGCTGATACCCATTTCCCAGGCTCTCTTATTCAGGAGCTCTACCATATTCTCTTCATTTCCGGCAAGCATTTTGGTAAGTGCATAATCTGCATCCGCCCCTGAGCATACCATCATTCCATAGAAAAGATCCTTCGCCGGAAGTATATCTCCCGGAGTCGTACCTACCGCACTGAAGTTTTCTTCCTTGGTCTTTTGTATCTCAGCCTTGCCCATCTTATAATCACGGCTCAGCATTCCCGGCGTCAGATAATCCGCCATACAGATAGCAGTCAAAACCTTTGACATAGATGCGGGATAAAGAACCTTATCAGATTCTCTTGAAACTATAACCTCATCTGTATCAAGATCCACAAGGATAATATTTGTACTGTATACAGCATTCATCTTATCCGGATCCATTTCTGATTCCGCAATCTCATCCTTTACACCCGGTTCATAATCCCCTTCGATATCATCAGGACTTATGACTTCACCTTCGATATAAGGATTTGCGGCATCCGGAAGAGATTCAAGTCTAAGCTGATTATAGATTGACAGATTCGGTTCCGGTTTCTCGATAGGTTCTCCGTCAGGACCTATCTCCGTAGTCTCCTCCTCATCATCCTTATCATCAGCCAGAATTACCTCTATACCCTGCGACTCCATATAGGCTTTCTTCTCCTCGAATATTTCCATATATGGTCTGAGTTCTACAGTATTATCAGTATATTCAAAAGAATGATATTCATACTTAAATGTTGCATCAGCCGGTGTCGCTATAGGATTAGTCCATTCCTCTTCCCAGTACTTTGCTTCCATTTCTTCGGGAGTAAGCTGAATTTCCTCTTCAGTTGTCTCCTCTTCGGTTTTTAAAGCTTCTTCTGTTAAATCTCCTTCTATTCCGGAAGAAAGACTCGGCGATTCTGTTACCGCCTCTTCTTTATCCTTTATAAAATATTTATCACCGAAATAATTGATTGAAAAAAGAATTAACGCAACCACACCTATTCCGCATGCTATAAAGAGTAGATATGTAAGGAACTTCTTTATACCGCTCATTTCCCGTTACCTCATAAAATCAATATAAACTTAGCTGTTCTGCTTTAAATCAATATATACTTAACTGTTCTGCATTTTCTTCAGATATTTCTGATCCGGATGAACATTTCCGTACCTTACAGCTTCATAAAGTTTCGTAACCTCTGTTAAGTCTTTGGGATTATCCGGCTTCAGATCCAATTCAGCCCGATTATATCTTTCAAGAATATCTCCTGCCGTATGGTTCATGGCAGGAATATATTTTTTCCTGACAGACTCAACCTTCTTTTTATAAATACGTCTGGCCTTCTGCTCAGGTGTGAAGTAGCTGTCCTTCTTCTCTTTTGATATTTTCTCGACCTTCGTTTTTGACATATCCGGTTTCGAAATCTTAATTATCGCATCACCCGATGCCTTCTGTCTTCTGACAATAAGATATCTGTAAAATGCTCTGAACAGCCTTACTATAAGATAAATAGCAATAGCGAGAATTATAACCTTAAGCAGGAAAGTAACTATATCATCAAGAATGCTCGAATCTTCGACAGTCTCCTGAACTATCATCATATCTCGCTGAAATCCCGTAGAGTCTCCTCTTTCCGGTCCGAACAGGCTTCCGATTATTTTTATAAACGCCGAGATCAGTTTGAATATAATAAACAGCACCTTAAGCGATGCTTTAATAAATCTCCAGATTGCATCGGCAAATCCAAGCTTGTCCGCAAGAATTACAGCAACTGTCATAATCGTAAAGATGCATAGGACTATGACCGAATTCATCGGTACCATCTTCTCAAGAGGAACTCCGGATACATTTTTCGTCGACTTTATATATGCATCAAGATTAATGAGATAGATCAACAGAATATAAAGCAGATATATGAAAATTCCGACTATAAAAGTTTCTCGAAGAAGTACGGAATCCTTCATATAAACAGCATAACCCGAAGTAAATACCAGAAGAACAAAGGACGGATACGGCATTTCCATATCTTTAACAAGAACATATCCCGAAATAATATATCCTGCCGCAAATAATGTTTCGACTCCTATCTCTATGGCGATGATAATCTTTAGTTGTAAATCCGGAATAATTAAACATACCAAGAAGATCATAAGTGCATGAACAATGATAATTCCGATTGCCCTGGAGAAAACTTCTCTGAATATATACGATATTATTATCGCTCCGAGCAGTATCATACAAGGAATCCATCCGGCTTTCGGTAAATTCCCCATAGACAGTACCAGATTCAAGATAAGAAAATAATGCAGATATTGCGAAGTCATTTTGGAAACTATCGCAAAAAAACCAAGTTTTTTATTCATTGATAGGCACCTCCCATCCCTGAATATAATCCTTTTCCGGCTTATACGGATAAGCATCATAATACGGAACTATCATAGATACGCCCGCTCCGAGTTCATGCAGACGATCAACCCTGTCCATAACATCCTTTTTATGATATGAAGATATGATAAGATAATGAATATTCTCGGATGCTTCTTCGATCTCCTCATCAAGTTTTTCGATAAATGCATCCAATCCGATAGAATTCTTTATCTCCGTAAGCGATTTATCTATCTTTATGGCATGTGAAATATCTGCTCCGCTTTCACTCTTCGGAATAACACGTCCCGATGCATCACATGCATTTACATATAGAGATACCGCCATCTTGGAATTGATTATCCTCCTGACGCAGCTGCTTGCGATAGAAATTGCTTCCTCCATGAGTCTGTCGATCTCTACCATGGAATTTGTATCCAGATTCAGAAGCACTCTTACTTCACAGTCCATCGTATAGCCTCTGACATTTACCATAAGTTCATGCGATTTTGCAGACTGTTTCCAGTTAATGCTTCTCATTCCATCAAAAGGCTGATACGGTCTGATCCCACGAAAAGTAAGCCTGTCCTCGATCAGGCTTTGTCTGATTTCAATATTACCTATGATACCATGGAATAACATATTGAAAGGCATGTCCGTCTTCTTCTTGGGGAAGACGTAAATTATATCCGAATCGTTTACATACTTTGCATAGGTCGATATCATAAAGAAATCTTTCGCGATCATCGAAACATTGCTTATCTCAACAACCCCTCTTTCCTGACCGACAAATGCAACCTTCCTTGAAACCTTCTGATTTCCGGAAAGAGCGAATACTTCATTCTTATGATACTTATCGGTAATAGCCGCATTTTCCATATCAAAGAATTTAAGTGATCGGTCGAGTGAAAACTTGAGCTGAAAGATAGGCAGCGGAAGACTCTTCTCATTCGTTACAACCAGCTTCAGATCTGCTCCTTCACCACATTCGATGAAATCTCTTGAAAAGCGGCAGGTTGCAGAGAGACCTTTAGCCCACAATTTGGCATAAACGATCTTCTGAATAATAAATACCAGAAATATTATAATTGTAGCCGTTACAAGCCGCATAAATCATACCTCGCCGCAGATCATGAATTCCAATCTTCTACATTAACCTCTACGCTGCTTACAGCTTCTTTTATAAGTTTTCTGGAATCTTCAAGACTTGTGCTTCCCGAAGAAGGTATAATTCTGTGAGCAAATACATACGGAGCCAGGAATCTTACATCATCCGGAGTCACATAATCTCTTCCGGAAATCGCTGCAAAAGCCTGCGAAACTCTCATAAGCGAGAGCGCTGCTCTAGGACTTACTCCAAAGAATATCTTTGATGATTTTCTGGTTGAATCAGCCAGAAGTGTTATATATTTCATAACCATAGGTTTAACAGTAACTGTCTTTACAACGCGTGCGGCTTCAACAATATCAGCAGCATTGCAGATAGGATTTACTTCCTTAAGAGGTTCACTGTTGATGAATCTCTCAAGTATCATAGTTTCCTCTTCTACAGTCAGTTCACCCATAGTAAGCTTAAGTGCAAATCTGTCGAGCTGGGCTTCCGGAAGCGGAAATGTACCTGTAGTTTCGATTGGATTTTCTGTTGCTATAACTATGAACGGTTCACCTACCGTCATTGTTTCGCCGTCAATTGTCACTTCTCTTTCTTCCATTGCCTGAAGAAGCGCACTCTGTGTTCTCGGAGTAGCTCTGTTGATCTCATCGGCAAGAAGAATATTTGAAAAGATCGGTCCCTTTACAAGATGGAACTCTCCATCCTTCTGACTGAAGATATTAAGACCTGTAATATCCTGAGGCATAAGATCCGGAGTGAACTGAATACGTCTGAAATCTCCGTTTATACTTGCCGCAAGGACCTTTGCCATTGTGGTCTTTCCGGTTCCCGGATTATCCTCAAGAAGTATATGTCCCCCCGCAAGCATCGCCGAAAAAATCAGAGATGAAACCTCTTCGTTGCCTATCATAACCGACTTAATATTTCCGAGAACCTTTAAATACAGCTCCCTTATCTCACTTACAACCATTAAACCTTCTCCTTACAATAAATACATTACTTTAAATTATCTGCTACCTTTACAGGAAATGCCATCTGTGACAGGATATCCCTGTCTATATCGATTCCCGGATAAACCTCGATCAGTTCAAGACCGTCGGCTGTAAGGCGGAATACACATCTTTCCGTAATATATAATACCGTCTGTCCGTTTTCTATAGCCCTTTTTCCCGAAAAGCTTATACTGCTTACCTTATTCACAAATTTAGGAATCGTACCTTCCTGAACTATCGTAACCTCTCCGTCATTATCCTCTACAAAAAGCCCCTTTGCAGTAAAGGAAAGGCAGAATACAACCGTAGGAGTTTTTGCTGTGATATTTGCAAAGCCTCCGATTCCTGCATAAGCTCCTTCACCTCTGTGAGCGTTTACATTTCCATTCTTATCTACTTCGAGTGCTCCCATGAAGCATATATCAAGTCCGCCGTTATCATAAAGATCGAACTGGTTAGCCATATCATATACGGAAGCCGCTCCTATCATAGCACCGAATACCGGACCCGAAGCAGGGAATCCGCCGACTCCGCCGGATTCAACCGTAAGTGTTATCTTATTAAGTATGCCCGTTTCCTTTGCATACTTTGATACACTCTCCGGAATACCTATTCCTATATTAACAATATCATCCTCATGAAGCTCCTTTGTAGCCCTTCTTCCGATGATATTTGCAACAACACTGTTCTGTCTCTGAGATGATGAGAGTCTCTCTATGATCTCAACCCACATATCCCACTGGCCGGATGGGATTTCAAAGCTACCTGTAAGCGCTTCATAACCGCTTCCGATAGGTTCCTGCTCAACAACTACTATCGCATCTACAAGACAGCCCGGAATGATTGCATTTCTCGGACGACTCGGCTTTCTGACAAGCTTATCTACCTGAACGATAACCTTACCGCCGTTTGCTTTGGCTGCCTGACATATAGAAAGCGCATCTCCGGACATATACATATCATCAAAAGATATATTTCCTCTTCTGTCTGCGGCAGTGCCCTTAATAAGAGCTATATCTATCTTCGGAAGTTTATAATATAAGAACTCCTCACCGTCAACGTCAACGATCTTTACATATGATTCGTCCTTGGAAATCTTGTTGATCCCCGGTCCTTCGATACGAGGATCGACAAATATATCAAGTCCGACCTTTGAGAGTGCTCCTGGGATTCCGCCCGCCTGAGCTCTGATCGCATGACTTATACATCCGAGCGGAAGGTTATAAGCTTCAAATTTATCCTCAAGAACAAGTTTCTTGGTACTGAGCATAGCTCCGAAATGACCGCATATAAGCTTATCGACTGCACCTTCTCTTATATAACTCTCGGCATTCTTGTTTTCATCCCAGAGTCCGAAGCCGGCACTCGAAATAATTGTAAGGTTCTTCGGTGAGCCCTTTTCCTTAAACTTCTGATATATAGCCTCATGAAGTTCAACCGGATTCTCGATTCCGACAAATGAATTAACGCATATACAATCCCCGTCGTGGATAAGATCGACCGCCTCGGCCGGCGACATTATTTCAAACATTTTCTACTCTCCTATAGGGTCTCCTTTTTCGATAGATGATATAAAACTGTTTATATCATCTTCATACGAATACCCGTTTTCCTCTAAAAATATAAATGTATATATATTCTTGCCAATCTGGCAATAAATAACTGTACCCTTTCCTGTTCCGCCCTGTCCGTCCGGAGCATCACCCTTTAATACATAACCCGTCTTTTCTCCGACCTGAAAACTCTGAACATGTTCAACGTTCGAGAAACCGCCTTCTTCAACACCCACTATACAATCCTCGAGCGAGCCTTCAGCATTAAGGTCAACTCCCGTTCCGAGAAACTGCTTATTCAGCATCAGCGCTCCATGATCTGAATAGAAGAAATAACATTTATTCTGATCAGGCTGATTTGAACCTACCCAGTTTGCCGGAAGTGTAAATCTAAGCCTCTCATAGCTTACCTTAGTTTCATGTTCTTTAGATCCTACTGTAGTAAGTACAGATGTATTATCATCCTTAAGCACCACATATCCCGAACTGTCAGGTTCCGCCTGAGGCGGAGTAGCTATGTCCGTGGTCTCTTCTTCTGTTGAAACTTCTGTTGTAACTTCCGTAGTCTTTTCCGAAGTTGTGGCCTCCGTAGTTTCACCGGAATTCTCTTCTGACACTCCCGCAGCCGCACCGCTTCCGGCACTTTCTTCAGCTGCCGTATCGGAGCTTGCTTCCGTAACATTCTCAGTACGTGAAGCGACTTCATCATCATTTTTCTTCTGTAAAAAAATAACAATAATACCAATGATCACTACGACCAGTAAAAGAGCCGCTATGACCGCAAAATTCTTTGTTTTTTTATCCTTCATTACTCTTAACCTCTTACCATTTATGCTTTTATAGCTTTCACCGTTTTTGCAATCTCTTCCGCAAAAATGCCATGTGCTTCAGCCGAAAGATGAAGAGAATCAATCTCCGAAGGCTTTATAACCGAAGCCGCATCAAAGAATATACATCCGTATTTTTCTGCAACCTTGAGGTATTCAACCGGAAATTCCCGTGATCTCTCTATTGCATTAAGAGAGAAACTTCCAAAGAACGGTGAGCTTTCGATTTCCTCTCCTATTTCAGGCGGCGATACAAGTATGATTTTCGGAATGAACCCCTGTTTTTCATCCGTAAAATCTATTATATCCCTGACAAGCGTTGCTGCTCCCTCAGCTATCTCAGCCGCACTTGCATGAAAATACTCCTTAAGGTCATTACTACCGAGCATCATGATCACTATATCAACAGGCTTATGAGAATTAAGACATGGTCTAAGATAACTGAGTCCCGCTTTCCAGCCCTCTATAGGATCCTCAAATACGGTAGTCCTTCCGTTGCAGCCTTCTTCGATAACTCTGTATTCATCACCGAGGATTGCCTGCAGTCTTCCTGTCCACCTTACATTCGATGGATATCTGAGTCCGTTCTCGGGATTATATCCATAAGTATTAGAATCCCCAAAACATAAAACCGTTTTCATACATGCCCTTTCCGATCTGAATAATTACTCCTGTTCGGTATCTGAAGCCGCTTCTCCAAGCTGGAACTTCATAACGACCGGATTATGATCTGTGTACAGATATCCGGTACTTATATTCTGAACATAATTGCATTTAACGTTATCCGAAATGATAAATCCGTCAAGAATAACGGTAAAGCTTTGAGGCGAATAAGGAATATTGGTATATCGTGTAGTTGAAACCATTCCCTCGGCGTAATCTGTACATTTGCTGAAGCCTTCCGGAATTATGCTGTCCGGAAACGGTTCACACCATGTATAAGACTTATCCGTACCGGGATTGAAGTATTCTTTTGAATCGGTTGTGAAATCATGATTGAAATCACCGCCGCAGATAACATAGTTACCCTTATCATATTCTGCCTTCATATCAGCAAATAGCTTCTCAAGCTGTGCATTTCCCTGAGCAGCATCTGTACCGTAAGCAGACAGATGTGTATTGATGAGAACAAGCTCTTTGCCGTCTTCAACAGGAATTCTCGATATACTATAGCATCTGTCAAGATCAAGTATCTTCTTAAAGCCGTCAGATATCGGAAGACTCCTTCTGAGAGCTGATGTAATATCAAATCTGCTTTCCGTAAGAATTCCCGAATTCGACGCTCCGTGAGGCTCCGTGATTGGATACATAAGATATGCCGAATGATAATTCTGAGCAAATACATTATCAAAGTCTCCGGCTGCGGAATATTTCTCGTTTATAAGATTTCTTTCCTCAACCTGATGGCTTCGTGTCGAACCGATATCAACCTCCTGATATAAAGTGAAATCAGGTTCATATGAGAGTGCCGTATCAGCACAGTTGTTAATACAATTAATTACGCTGTCCTTTGATCTCGCACGGCTTTCCTTACCTTCATCCATGAAAAATGTAAAGTCGTCGGTATATGCACCGAATCCGACATTATAAGTTACTATCGTATATTCTTCACCGGCCTTTGCCTGCTCCGTAACACTTCCTTCCGGCTGAAGAACAAGATTATCTTCTATTCTTGAATAAGATAAAAATACATATGCCACATATCCGCCTGCAACAAGAACCACAAGCAGGATGCAGAGCAGCAGAACCTTCCACCATTTTAGCTTTTTCAAAATATAAATCCTCCGATCAATTGTATTTTATAAATCTATTATCCATTAAACACAATTGTAAAATATTATATCATTCATAGATTTAGCTTTCCACCTACAATATCTGATTTTTTACCTTACGTTCATATGCTGTTTAATGGATTATCTATATAATTTCAAATATATTCATACGGACATTAATTTCCTCCGAATCTATTCTTATGGACTTTCTTAAAATGTCATCCTCACTTTCAATTGCGGTATACCGCAGTCCGTCCTCTGACAGGCATTCGATAATACCATGATCGATTATAAGAACTGCCTTTTTTTCTGGATTTTTGATATTTAATACCGAATCACCGATCCTTAATGTCAGAGTCTTTGTACCTGTACCAACACCTTCACATTCAGACCCCGGAACATCACATTCAGTATCCGGAGCATCATATTGAGTGCCCACAGCATCACATTTGTTATTCAATGCATCATATTCGATTTCTGCAACAACCGGCCTTCCTGTCAGAGATATATTTTCTCCTGAACGGACTGCAGCGAGCTTCCTCGTCCTGTCCCATAACTCCTTTACCGGCTTAAAAGCGATCCTCAGCCCTTCCTCTGTTTCAATCAGCGAAAGCTCTGTCGGTATCGACATCATTCCTCTGAAGCCGCCTTTATCATTCTCAGTTCTGTACCAGGCTATATGTACAGTTCTGTCTTCAATTCCCGAATAGGTCTGTGCGGCATACGGAAGCTTTGTATCATATGCTTCGAGAACCTCCGTCTCCGGAGTAAACCGGTAACCGTCAAACTCACCGATCATATAATATCCGTCTGCAGACCAGAAAACCCACTTGCTCTCATATCGGTCATCTCCGCCGCTCTGTTTACGTACTGGAAGTTCCATAAGATTCGGGCATTCCCACATTTTATCCGCACAAAATCGCTGACTCTCTGTCCAATGAAGCAGATCCTCTGAACGAAGGATCATAAACTCTGTCTCCTCTAAGTATAGAACCATAATATAGGCACCTGATTTCTTATGCCAAAATACCTTCGGATCCCTGTTTTCGCCGATAATATTCGGAATTATGGTTTCTTTCTTAAGAAGTGTCTCTCCCCCGTCATTAGAAACAGCAATCCTCTGTGTATGGAGATTTCCTCTTTCAAGAGACCATTCGTTTCTCCCTCCGGAAGCTGTGTAATAGAAAAGCATAGCATCCTTCCCGAAGCCCGAAGCATTTACCGAATCTCTGAAAGCACTTCCCGAATATATAGTTCCATATTCATCCGGTTCCATAGCCGTCGGGCGATGTTCCCATCTGATAAGGTCACTGCTTACGGCATGCCCCCAGTGCATATTGCCCCAGTCCGTACCATAAGGATTCCATTGATAATATAAATGATACACCCCATCTGCATATATCAGTCCGTTTGGATCATTGATCCATCCGTACTCCGCAGTGAAGTGTATCTCAGGTCTGAAGCTGTAAGACGTCTCCGGTTTAAGATCATTGCAGCTTATCGCCCCCTCCGACGTCCCGTCAACTCCGGTTATATCAATCATTTTGCCTTTAAACCTGCTGACATCCATAGGGAAGAAGAAATCAGGATCATAAGCGTCAAGTCTTATATCCAGTTCCGCAATCTTTTTATTATCCGCATAAAAATGCAGCTTTCTCTCTTCACTATTACGTGATACAGCAAACCATATAAAATTTTTATCTAACTTCAGTTTCATATTATAATCTTATATACTTTTCTATTCTTTAAAATATCTTTAATTTTTTTTACTGTTCTTATAGATAAACTTTGCGGCTTTAAACATATTTTTTATATTCTTAAAACCGTTAACTATATAATTTTTTGCCCTTACGAAGAAGTTATCCTTCTTCTTATCAGTAACATACTGAACTTCCTCTTTTCTCGGGCGCTGTCCGGCCAGAGCAACCTTATGTTTTCCTGCCTCATTTCGATATATCTTCAGTCCCGATCTTTTAAGCTCGTCGCACCTTGCGATATATTCCCTTATTTCAAATTCATATAATCTGTCAAGTTCCTCAGCTAAACTGTCTAAATTCATATTAATTCCCTCTTCACTTATTTCTTAAATAAAACCTCTATAGTGAATATCCCGTCCTTCAGATAGGCTTTGATGCTTCCTCCCATTCGTTCCGTCAGATTCTTCGAGATGGTAAGACCCAGACCCGAATTACTGCTTGATCTTACAGCATCCTTCGTGAAATATCTCTCAAATACCTTTTCAGCATCATCCTGCGTCATCTTCGAAGCACCGTTTGCCATCGTAAATCTGTAGCCCTCATCAGTTTCTTTTAGAGAAATACTGTAAGAACCCTCTCCATGACTGAGGGCGTTACTGATAATGTTGGAGAATATCCTGACGAAGCCGTCCTTATCACCTACGACCGTCATCTTCTTCTCATCTATATCAACCTCCGGCTCTGAATTCTGCTTCTCAAAATCCACGTAATAAAGAGCTATCACTGAGGTGACTATGCGCCTCAGATCCAGCTCTTCCTGCTCAAGAGTTACGGAATCGGTCTTAAGTCTTGAATAATAATAGAGCTGATTGATAAGCTGATTTGTTGTATTCTGTCTCTCTATTATAACATCAAGATATCTGGACTTTTCTTCCTCCGTAAGATCTACGGAGCGGAGCATTTCCGCATAACCTCCCGCCGATGTCATCGGCGTTCTCAAGTCATGCGACAGTTCTGAGATAGTTTCTCTGATATTTACCATGCTCCGATCCACATCTTCTATTCTTTTTTTATCCTCGTCGAGAATATCATTCATATCATTTATGAGACCGTTAAATGTATCCTGCCCGGTTACATTTCTTAAAAGGGCATTGGTTCTTATCCCCTTCATAGCTTGAAGCTGCTTTCTCACGGTATTAAGAGACATATGTACCCTTACGATATAAACCGCCATGAGAATTAATAGAATTGTCTCAGCAATGATAATTAATAACATTTTTAGTTGATATCTTCCTTTCTGAAGATTCCTATAGCTGCTATGGTTAATATGATTGTCATAACGATAAGTATAGCATAAGCTGTCACATTTTGCGTAGGATCCGGACTGATCACAGTTACGTCAGTCATAAGATTTATATATGATGAATAATGCGCTAATTTTTCGTTATGTGTCATTGCTCCGATAAACATAGATCCCACATCGGATATGATCGGCATAAATGATGCGATCATTATAACACCTGATGATTTTTTAATGAATGTATAAAGGAACAATATTAAAGCTGTAAAATTAAATATAATAACTAAATATCCAAGCAGGCTGAATCCTACGCTTTTTATATCAAAGAGTCCGACACCGTTTCCGATAAGCGTTCCCATTACGAATCCGGCAAACTGCATTATTACTGTAAATATATATGTGGATATTCCGGCTACCAAGATAGTACCGAGACAATATTTTGTTCTGTCCACACCTTTTCCGAGCATCTGCTTAACACTTGAGGTTGTCATATCAGCGGATATTATATTATTTATAAATACTGTAATAAACAGATAAATGTATGTTTCAGATAGTGCCTTGAACATATCTGCACCTGTTACAGGTTCATAACTAAACCCCATCGCCATCAGTACTATAAAAACCGCAAAACAGATACTTGATATTCCCGTAATTTTGGTTGAATGAAGTTTTCTTGTTTTAAAAAACTGACTTGATATTACATTACTCATGACTATTACCTCCCATACGCTCCATAAAGTATTCTTCGAGATCCTGACCGCTTACACCAATAGCCTCCACATCTACGCCTGCTTCTACAAGCATCTTGTTGACCAGGCTGACCTCATCCAGATGGTCAAAGATATAAATAGTCATATCATCCACAACCTTATAATCAGTACAGGACAGATTATTCTCAAGCACATAAGCCGCACTCTTAACATCATAGGTCTTAAGAGTAATGTTCTTCTTGCATCTCTCGAAAAGCTCTTCTTCAGTGAACTCTTCAAGCAGATTACCGTTGTCAATTATTCCGTATCTCGTGGAAAGCTTTGAAAGCTCTCCTAAAATGTGTGAAGAGATAAGGATTGTCATATTCTTTTCTCTGTTTAACTTGGTAAGAAGATTTCTCACCTCTACGATACCTTCCGGATCGAGACCGTTAACCGGTTCATCAAGTAGAAGGAAATCAGGATAACCGAGAAGTGCTATTCCGATAGCAAGCCTCTGCTTCATACCCATTGAATACTTCTTGGTAACCTTGCTGTTTCCCTTGAGTCCTATCATATCAAGTATTTCATCTATATTTCTGTTATCGGTAATTCCGACAAGCTTGTTATAAAACTTCAGATGATCTGCAGCATTCATGTCCGGATAAAGTGCCGGCTGCTCTATGAGACATCCTACACGGTTAAGGACATTCTTAGTTCCGTCATTTCCGAAAAGCTTTATCTCACCCTTTGTCTGACAAGCAAGACCTCCTACCATTTTCATGATAGTTGTTTTACCTGCTCCATTCTTTCCGATAAGACCGTATATATCACCTTCATATATGGTCATATTCACATCATCAACAACCGATTTACGTCCGTAGTTTTTTGTAAGTCCGTATGTTTCAAGTACCGTTGTTCCCATCAATCTGCTCCTTTCTGCAAGCATTAATTATCTTATGTAAGATAATCTAACAGAGAAGTTTCAGATTATCCTTTAAAAAGTTTAAAGAAAGTTTAAAGTTTTTACTCGGACATTTTAAAGCCGATTCCCCACACCGTCTTTATATACTCTTTCTCGTTTCCGAGAGCCTCAAGCTTTTTCCTTATATTGCTGACATGCACATTTACCGTATTATCCTCGGGGATATAGGCTTCTCCCCATACCGATTCATAAATGTTATCCTTTGTGAAGACCTTCTTCGGATTCCTTACCATCAGCTCGAGTATTTCAAACTCCTTACGAGTAAGATCGAGCGGTTTTCCTCCGACTGAAGCAGAATGATTTTCAATATCTATTTCTATATCCTTAAATGTTATCTTGTCTGAGCCTTTTGGTATATCCCTTTTTCCTATACGCCTTAATATCGCTTCTATACGGACAAGAAGGTCGCTGTTTTCAAAAGGCTTTACTATATAATCATCGGCGCCTTCCCTCATCATTCCTACTCTTGTATCAAGTGCATCCAGCGCAGATACGCAGAGTATTCCCGCATCGGTCCTACCCTTCAGCTTCTTCAAAACCTCATCCCCCTGCATTCCCGGAAGCATGATATCGAGAATTATCAGATCAAATTCCTCTCTCTCGACGAGAAGCATTGCTTCCGTACCCGAATAAGCAGATACAGTCTCATATCCGCTCTTCGTGAGGAGCTCCGTCTCCATTTCCTGAATCTCTACATTATCTTCAACTATAAGAATCCTGTTCATAGTATCAGTCCTTTAAAAACTATTTCAAAAAAATCAAAACATAATTATCAAAACAGAAATATCAAAACATAATTATATAATATAACAGGAATAAATTATAAATATAATTCAAGTCTCGATCAGATCCGCTTAACTTTAACATTATATCACAGCTTATCAATTAATTCTTCAAATGAGTATTTTCTTAATGAAATATATACGATATAATTATTTCTATAAATTATTTAGGGGATTTTTTATGTGGATTGCGATTCTGATAATTTCATTACTCGCCCTGATCCTGGGAATCATTTATATGATGTTTAAGATCAGGCATATACCGTTTATTCTCAAGCTTTCAAAAGATAAAAGAGGTCTGAGCTTCTTTATTTCGCTGCTTATTATAATTATTTTCCTGGTAATAATGAGTTTCATAACCACCGTGATCAATTCGGTAGTCATTTTCCTGCATCTGATTCTTTTTACTTTGATTTTTTCCCTGTTAGTCCGAATATTGAAAAGAGTCTTTAAGCTGAATTATCCGGCATATTCAGCATTATATCTGGCAGTACTCTTCAGCATTGCTTATCTTTCAACTGCTTTTTATCTTTGTAAAAATGTATGGCCGGAATATTACAAGCTCACTACCGAAAAAGAAACAGGATCGATCAGAATTGCTCTTTTAGCCGATTCTCATCTTGGTACAACCTTTAATGGTGAAGGCTTTGCAAAGCTGCTCGTTAAAATCGAATCAGAATCTCCGGACCTGCTTGTTATTCCGGGAGATTTCGTTGATGATTCAACTACCCGTGAAGATATGGTAACGGCATGCAGTGCTCTCGGCAGCTTTAAATGTAAGTATGGAGTATACTTTGCATACGGAAATCACGATAGAGGCTATAGCAGAAACGAATCCTCAGATTTCAGAGAAGCTGACCTTATCTCGGAACTCGAAAAAAACGGAGTTACAGTCCTGAAGGATGATCATGTACTTCTTGATAACAGATTCTATGTTGTTGGAAGAGAAGACGCATCTTACGAAAGAGCCGACATAGATACACTTCTTTCCGGACTTGATACCGATAAATATATAATTGTACTCGATCATCAGCCTAACGATTATGAAAACGAAGCCGATTCATCTGCAGACCTTGTACTATCCGGTCACACGCACGGCGGTCAGCTTTTCCCTATCACATATCTCGGCGAATTAATGGGTGCAAATGACAACACTTATGGATATAAGCAGATCAATAAGACAGATTTCATCGTAACCTCAGGCATCTCCGACTGGGCTATAATCTTTAAAACAGGCACAAAATCGGAGTATGTAATAATCAATATCGAATGATTGATCGATACTATTCACAGTTACAAATAGCCATATGCAGTCTGCTTACTCGTAAGCAGACTGCATATGGCTATTATAAACTCAGTATCAGCTACTTCAACTCATTAATAATGTCAGACCCTCCGGTAAATTATAATAGATTTTGCCGGAGGGTTAGTCACGTTTGAAAATCTATAAAACAAGCCGGAGGGTCTGTGGTAAATAACAATATGACATTTACGGTTGCTATTAATAGTAAATGTATATATTATCCTCTTCCGTACACCTCTATCTGGGTAAGTGCAGGAAAAGGAGAAGGATCATCTGCTTTTATCAGCTTACTGAGTGTCAGCCAGCTGATCTTCTTTTTATCTATTTCTATAATATGCGGTTTAATACTCTTTTCAAGCTTCTGAACCAGTTCGGTTCCGTCTGAAAAACTGATAGTCACTTCCTTCCACCAGCTGTCATGAGGAAAATCCGCTCTTGTATATAAAACAATCTTATCTATCTCAACGTCTCTTCCGAAATCAAGTTTCATCTCGGCATCCGGATTACGATTGATCCCCCAGGATTCATACGGCCACTCACCATGCGATAGATTTGCCGTAACTCCGTCTATTGCATTTCTTGCGGCAAATACGGATTCGCCTCGAGTCTCTACATTTGCGGTCGCATGCGGATAGCAATTTGTATCTCCGTGCTGATCGCACACATTCAGAGAAAGATTCCGATATGCTTCTATCTCATCTTCCCTTGCAATCCTGGCATAGAGATAATGCCTGTTTCCCGTAAAAACTTTAGGAGAATAACAGATACGCTTCTCTCCGAACGGAACATAGAAAGATACATTATCGGTTATATAACAAAATGCAGCTCCGAGAGCATCATCCACTTGAAGAAATACGTGAATATTCTTTCTTGATGTCTCAAGCACTATTCTGTCACCCTCTTTATATTCCGCGGTGCAGACCAGATCAACCGAGTCCTCTCCGTGACTCACACATATTGTTTTATCATTTTTATCAAGAACCTTTAATGTAAGCATATCCATATCATTATCTCGCTTTCTTTTATTCATCTGATCAATCTTCCGATACTCAGAAACAACCCTCACATATTTCAGATTTATCTCCGTCACATCAGATCAATCTTCTCATATTTCATATTTATCACAGTCACATTAGATCAGTCTTCCGAAGTCACCTCAGCTTCAATGTCATCCTCTTCATCCTTCAGATTCCATCCGTACTTTGGAAATACGAATTTCGTGAGAATTATACTGTTAACATATGCAGCAACTCCCGGAGTTATAAGGAGGATCGGCCAGAATACAAAAATCGAAACCGCGATCATACATGCCAGAATAACTGTCATAAAAAGCGCCCACGAAAAATGCTTTATGCATACCATAAAAGTCATCATAAAAAGATTAGGTATTCCGGTAGATAATCTTCCGTTAAGAGCAAAAATAACTGTAAAGATAAGAAGATATAAAAATGCAAATATTATAAGTGCCCATAACAGTGTAAGTGCAACCTCAGAACCAACCTTCTGATATTGTATTATCGAAAATGACAGCATACCTCCGATAAGCCCAAGAATGATCCATATCACTGTCGACTGCTTAAAGCTCTCCTTAAAGCCCTTCAAAAAAGTCTTGAAGAGATATCCTTCTCTGTTTTCGGCCAGCTTAAGTGTCGTATAATAGAGCGCACTTGTAGATGCTCCGATAGTAATTACAGGAAGACTGAATAAGAACCAGAAGAATGACAGGATCATTGCATCTGCAACCTTACCCATAAATACCCATATAGGATTATCATATGCAAACAGTTTCGACATATTATTCATCACCCCATATTATGAAATGCATTCAGCGGTAACAATCGTATTTAAAACATTTATGCCCTTCTTAATCTCGTAACGTACTGCCGGTATCCGGGTCATCGGATACAGAAGATTTGTATTCGGGTCAGCATTTATAACTACTCCCTCTCCCGTTTCGTCAGCAGACTTAACTTCACAATAAGAGAAACTGTTCTCTACCTTTGCGGAATGCTTCTCTTCTGTCAGTTTTTCACCGTCAGTATCTATTTCCACGGAAAATCCGCAATCATATGCTATACAATCCCTGTCGCTGGTAACAGTATGTTCTCTTACATGTCCCGTCTCAGTAGGGATAATCCTTGTTCTTACGGTTATACCTTCATAACACTCCCATGTAGAATCTACTTCTTTTTCATTCACGGTAAACTCTTTACATATTCTTCTGGTATAAACATATCCGTTTATGTAAAATGCAAGCATCGAATCAGGTGCAGCTTCATGTATCTCACATGTAGACTTTGCAACACTGAAAGCGAAATATGTATCATATGCAAATTTACCGTATTTTGCAGGAGTCTGACCGTGGCCCGCCGGGCTGTATTTTCCGGGAACAAATGCCGTTACATGATCCGGATATCTGTGAATCAGCATATCCGCCTTCATCAGTGCCTTCTGCTTATCAAGTTCAGGAAGTGGTTCCGCATCGGTACTCCAGAAAGGATGATCATCCGGAAGCATAAGTATTGCGAAGGTCTTCATAGCCCAATAAGGTGAGCCCGGACCGTTATAACGTTCTCCCATTACAAGGTTCGGATAACCGTATCCTATAGTTAGTATATCGTCTCTATCAAAAATTGGTTTCTTAAACCAGTCACATATATGCCTTACTATAAGCCCCTTCATAACTCCTATCGGGAAAGGTTCTATTCCTGCCATAAGACAGGCAGAGAAGAAACTTACCTGGGAAAATCTATAGGTCAGCGATCTTCCATACGGAAGAGACGCTCCGTTTTCATCAAACCAATATATAAATTCCTTGGCAAAGAGCATGGCTCTTTCTTTATAGATCCTGCATCTCTCCGGGTCTTCGTCTTCCATTACCTTTGCATAAAAAAGGCTATAGAAATGTATGGCAAAGGATATATAATAATCCTTCTGTCCTGAATCTCCGTCCTGATACCATCCGTCGCCCAGATAGAAGGAATCAGCACCGTCCAGATATTTCTTTAGTTTTTCCTCATCATATCTGCATCCAAGTTTCTTAAGTGCAATATTTACAAGAACCGCAAACATTACCCAGTTGCATACCGGAAGCTCATATTTATTTATCTCATATAACCATTCGGCCAGGTTATCTTTTTCCTTATCGGAAAGCGGATTCCACAGAATTTCCGGAGCAAGTATAAGTCCATATGCCATAGCCGCCATTTCGACAAATCTCTGATCAAATGCATGGCACTCACCCCAGTACTCTTTCGAATCCGGATCAGTTCCAGCTATAAATCCTTTATTATAATATTCTTCAAAGACCTCATGCCTGCCTCCGCCTGCCCAGAACGGAACCAGCGCCCATAAAGGTCTTGAGAATGCTTCAAATCTGATAACATTCTCAGGGTATGTCGTTGCAGTCACCCCAAGATCTATCCCGGCTTTTTCTTCGGTAAAATGATCTATAAGAGGCTCAAGAACCGAAAGCATAAGCTTTCTGAAATCTTCTTTACTGCTTAAACAATCCTTCCAATCTGTCTTCATATCTTGCCTTTCCTATTTTCACCGGTATCTACGGTCAGTCCGCATTTTCCTATGATATTCTCTTATATTATTCTTCTTTCGGGACGATCCTCGGATATTTACCAGTAAAGTTCCCAGTTCTTATATAGTCGCATGAGCGCTTCCATGTAGAAATAGTCTCCCCAGGAGTTACACTCATCCACTCCGTAATGATTACAGGTATTATACGGTGAATGGTTAGAATATGTACTGTGAAGTACAAGTCCGTTGGATTTATTCATATCCCTGACCGCATAATTATCATATAACGACTTCATGATCTGCATAGCATATTTTCTATATACTCCGCCTTCTTCTTCCGTCATATTTTTGATCATTTCAAGCATACCGCATGCCGCTATCGAACCTGAAGACGAATCTCTCGGCTGATCATCACCGTCCGTAAACTCCAGATCCCAGAAAGGAACCATATCCTTCGGCAGATGCTTCATAAAGTATTCGGTTACGCCTTTAAAAATATCTATATATTCTTTTCTTTTCGTATATTTATAGGCAAGAGCCATACCATATATTCCCCATGCCTGTCCTCTTGCCCAGGCTGAGCCGTCTCTATAGCCCTGACATGTGGCACCGTGATCAGGTTCACCTGTCTTCATATCAAAGAAAAATGTATGCCACGTTGAGAAATCGTCTCTTATAACATTTTTGACCGCTGTATGGATATGCTTTTCGGCAATCTCCTTATACTTCACATCTCCTGTCTCTTCCGACGCCCAGTATAAAAGCGGAAGATTTAGAAGGCAGTCTATTATAAGTCTGTAATTTTCAGGCTCATCCATCGGTCCCCATGCCTGAATGAATTCACCGACCGGATGGTATCTTGTAATAAGCTGATCCGCTGCCATTATCGCAGCCCGCTTCGCTTTTTCACTGCCTGTCAGCTTATATGCCGAAACACAGGACGGTGAATATAAGAATCCCATATCATGGTGGTCAACCTCTATCTTTTTATCTATCCTGTCAAAGAAACTATCGACCTGCACCAATGCAGCATCCTTCAGTTTCTCAGTATATTCATCATTATTATCTCTCGCCCATTCATAGGCAAGCCATATTTCTCCGGTCCAGAAACCTGTTGTCCAATAATTATTTTCGATAGGCTGATAAAACCCGTTTTCACTGTAAGCCTTCTGGAACATATCAGTAAATGTATCAAGATTATTCACAACCTGGTTTTTCGAAAATTCCAAAGCATTTTTTATTTCCTCACGGTTTATGATCGGCATATTATCGAACATATTTTCCCTCCGAACTTCTTTTATTGAAGAAGGGGCTGCATCAAACAGCCCCTATTCACTATCCCTTCAAACCAACCGAGGTTACTCCTGTTACAAAGTACTTCTGCATAAATGCGAACATTATAATAACAGGAACAAGTGATATAATCGAACCAGCCATTATGAGACCGTACTCAGACGAATACTGTCCTATAAACATTTTCAGTCCAAGCTGGATTGTTTTCTTTTCTTCGGACTTTAAGTAAATAAGTGGTCCGAGATAATCATTCCATGTGTTTACAAAGGTAATGATTATAAGAGTTGAGAGTGCCGGTTTTGAAAGCGGAAGCATGATCTTCAGATAAATCTGATATTCACTCATTCCGTCTATTCTCGCGGCCTCACACAGGTCACTCGGTATCCCTTCAAAGAACTGTTTCATAAGGAATACACCGAATGCCGAAAATGCCTGAAGACATATCATAGCAAGGAGCTTGTCATTAAGTCCCATCTTACGCATCATTATGAACTGAGGTACCATATATACCTGCCATGGTAATGCAATAGTTGCTATATAAGACATAAAAAGAAGTTTCTTATGCTTAAATTCAATCTTTGCAAATGAATATGCCGCAAAACTTGATGTTAAAAGCTGTAACAATGTTACTACTACAGTAAGAATTACTGTATTCGATATAAATTTTAACATCGGTATCTTTGTCCAGATATCAATATAATTACTCCATCTGGGTTTTGCCGGAATCCATCTGAACGGATTCATCATGAATACTTCTCTATCGGATTTTATCGAAGCAGATAACATCCATAAGAAAGGAACGATCATGATTGCCGTTATGATCAGAAGGATTAAATATATAACAATTTTACTTATGATGTAATTGGCATGTATAGAGCTGGTTTTAGTCTTTTTTACATTTTTTGCCTTTGTCATATTGCCCTCTCCTTTCCCGGATTATTCATCTACTTTCTTCTCATATTTGAACTGGATAAGTGTAACAACGAGAACTATAATGAACAGAACCATTGCAATAGCACTTGAATATCCAAGATCCCAATAATTGAAAGCATTCTGATAAATGTAATAAACAAGAACCGTAGCGGATGTACTAAGCTTTCCGTCTCCGCCTCCGGCAAGCATTACCGCAATATCGTATACCTTGAAGCAGTTTATAGTCAGCATAACAAGTACGAAAAACGATGTTGCTCTAAGCTGCGGTAAAGTTATATACAAGAATTTCTGTTTAGCATTTGCTCCATCAAGACTTGCTGCTTCATAAAGTTCCGGAGATATTCCCTGAAGACCGGCAAGATAGATAAGCATGTAGTAGCCCATATACTTCCATACACTGAATAAGATAAGTGTCAGAAGAACAAGGCTTCCGCTGAACCATTTCGGAAGATTGTTCTGATCTACGCCGAATACTGTAAGAAGCATATAATTAACAGGTCCCTTTGAAGGATGGAATATCATACTCCAAACAGAGGTTATAGCTACAAGTGAAGCTACATAAGGGAAGAATGCAACTGTTCTGAAGAATCCTCTTCCTTTAACACGCTGATTCAGAAGCATTGCAAGTCCCAAAGATGCTGCCATAGTAAGCGGAACAGTACCGATAACATAAATTATCGTATTCTTTAATGCCGCCCAGAAGAAAGTATCCGTAGCAAGCTTTGCAAAATTACCGGTTCCAACAAATGTTGCTTCATTATTGCCATCCCATTTCATAAAGGCAAGTGCAAAAGCAAAGATGATCGGAACAAGTGTAAATATGCAAAATCCTATAAAATTCGGCGCTATGAATGAATATGCAACCAAATTTCTTTTTGCGGCACGACTCAGAATCTTGTTGTTTCTGATCATATCGATCTTTGTATTCAACTTGTTTTGCTTCTTTAGCAGTTCCTGTTTTCTTTCATTATTCTTTTCGGTTGCAATAGCCTGCTTCACTTCTTCCATCTCTTCAAGAAGCAGTTTTACTTTTGCTCTTTTCTTATCATCCATATCACACCCGACCTTTCATCTGATAATTAGGGCCGGTATAAGCCAGCCCTAACATCAGAAAAGTTTATGTATTAATCATTACTGTCCGAGGATTTTGCCAACTTCATCATTCATAGCTGCGATACCTTCATCAATAGTCATTTCTCTGTTCATGATTGACTTATGATATGTATCAAGAATGTCATTGATCTCAGATACGTTCTCTGCATAAGGAACTTCGAGATAAAGATTTGAAACCTTTAAAGCTTCCTTACTTTCAGCATCTGTTGGGAATCCCTCAAGTCCGCAGATAATGTTAAGAGCATCATCTGTCATAAGTGCAGGGAAGTTACCTGTTTCAGCCATAACCTTTGCTCCCTCAGGTCCTGATACCCACTGTACGAAATCAAACGCAGCATCCTTCTGATCGGAAACAGCTGTTACTGAAAGTCCTGTAATAGTACCGAGTGTTGAACCAGGCTCTACACCTTCTGCATGAGGATACTTAACTATTCCCCAGTTACCGCAAAGGCTTGCGTCATACTCGCCACTCTTGATGTTTGAAATAAGTGTAGATATAAACCATGAACCCATATTGAGCATAGCTACATCTCCGCCTGAAAATGCTGCTGAATAATGAAGACCTTCAGCACTGAGATCTGCATAATTTCTGCAGATATTATCATCTTCCTGCTTTAAAACCATTTCATAATAAGGCTTGAAGAAATCATATTTTCCGCTGAGAATGTTGTTCTTTCCGTCAAGAACACCAAAGAGCTGAACAGCACTTCTCCAAGTATGATAATGTGTACCATAGATCTGCTGACCGAATGTAGGATCTGCAACCTTTCTTGCGAGCTCATCATACTGTTCAAATGTCATATCATTTGTAGGATAGCTGACACCGGCTGCATCAAATATATCTTTGTTATAGAAAATAACCCAGAAGTCATTTCTGAAAGGCAGCTCATAAAGGCTTCCGTTTACAGAAATCTGGCTGTCAACACCGCCGTACTGACTTAAATCAATACCAGCATTGCTAATATAGCTGTCAAGCGGTTCAAGAGTATTCTTGGAAACAAGTGTTGCATAACCCGGAACATCCTTAATTGTTACAACGTCGAAATCAGATCCACTTCCCGAAAGCTCTGTTGCAAGAACTGTCATATAATCTGTAGATCCAAGATCAACCATCTCAATAGTTACATTTGGATGAGATTCCTGATATGCTTCCTGAAGAGCTATCCAGTAAGGAGTAGCATCCTTGTCCCAAATTGCCCATTTAAGAGTAATAGCTTCAGAACCTGTGTCATCCGGCTTTGCTTCAGTTGCATCTGAGCCACCATCATCTTTTGCCGTAGCTGCTTCTGTTTTTGCCTCAGTAGCTGCTGCAGTTGTGCTTTCCGATCCACCTGATCCGCATCCTGCGAGTAATCCGGTCATCATAGATGCCGCTAGCAAGATACTCAAAAACTTTTTCTTCATTTTCTACCTCCTTTGTAAAACATGAATAGTAATCGGTCGTTTTTTGATATGTTCAGTATAATTTTTTATTGAAATGTTATAAATGAAATTTATTATCTTTTTATTCACTATTTATTCAGACTATCTTTCCTCCTTAAAAAATTATGCATTATTTTATGATTTATGTACTATTTTATACTATCCTGTATTTATAGTCTTTAATAATTCGATTTCTGTGTTAAAATCAATAATATATCGAAATATTTATATTAAAATATTACCCAGAACTGTTTTAAGGATCATATTTTATGAAAAAAATAAATTCAAAATCTTCAAGCATAAGATTACGAATACTGATCATTACGATATCCACTGTTATCTGTATCAGTATTGCAATTCTTTTTGCGGGTTATCAGATAGTTTCCAAAAATCTTCTAAATAATATGATCCAGACATCGGAGATAAAAGTCTCTTTCTTAAGCAACTCCATCAACTCAAACATCAACAATGTCATGAATTTCATATATACATGTAAAGCAAACAGAAAGATCATAAATTTTGCGATGGATGACAATACCGGATCGGCTTTGACCAAAAGAGATGCTCATGATTTTGTTTTCGAAAACTACCGGGCCAACAAAAGTATCGCTCAGAGTCTTGTCAGAGTCGTAATACTCGGAAATGAAAGAAGTGACATCATTCAGGTTGTGGAGGTCAGCAACTCCTCCACCTTTGTTTCATCCGAGAGCATTTTGTCACTGCCCTATTTTGACAAACTTATAAACAAAGACGGTAAAGACAGCGTCGGAATTCTATCTGATCCATTTTTTACCACAAAGAAAGTCTCAATGATTCCGATGGCCGAACCTATATATCATCCTTTTGAAGATAAGACTGTCGGTTATGTTTTTACAGAGCTATCGATTAACGCAATTACAAATCCGATACATGAAAACATACCTGAATCAAATACAAACCTTTATTTCAGGATAGACAGCCATTTATATAAATATGTTAACGATACTCTCGAGCCATGCAGAGATTCCTTTACTCTTATTGAAGACATGAGTAATTATGCTCTTAACAATAAAACGGAAATAACTCGCATGTTTAATAACGAAACATCGGAGATCGTTTTTCTCATAAGCAGGCCGCTGGATATCGACGGCTGGTACATAACCGAATGTGTCAGCACCGATGAGTTTTCAACCGTATTGCAGAAATCTTTTACAAATATGCTGCTGCTCATCCTTATCGCCGGCTGCTTCATCTCCGTCGCCCTTTATCTTTTCCTATATAAAACCGTATCCGTTCCTGTAGCAAAGCTCCGGAAACGAATAAAGCGAATAGAGAAAGGAGATTTCTCCAGAGACCCATCAACCGAATGGAACCATGAGCTCGGTGACATCGGACGAACTATCAACAACCTTTCAGAAACCGTTCAGGAAATGGTCGACCAAAAAGTCGAGGATGAAAAGAAGAAAAGCGAATATGAATATAAAATGCTTCAAAGCCAGATCAATCCGCATTTCCTGTATAATACACTGAATTCTATCAAATGGATGGCTACCATACAGAATGCTCCCGGTATTGCCGAAATGACAACTGCTCTTTCAAGACTCATGAAGAGCGTTTCAAAAGGAACCAAGAGTACTATATCGATTAAAAGAGAGCTTGAGCTTGTAAAAGACTATTTCACGATTCAGAAATACCGTTACGGCGGAATAATAACCATGAAGATTGAAAACGATGAGCCCGATCTTCTGTCATGTGAGATACTAAAATTCTCTCTTCAGCCTATAGTTGAAAATGCCATTTTCCATGGCATTGAGCCTAAGGGAACTGCAGGAACAATAACGATCCATATCTTTTCCGATGAAGAAAAGGATATACATATCGATATAACCGATGACGGTATCGGAATGGAAGAGGAAACCATGATAAAGATACTCAATGAGCCGAGTGATTCTACCGTATTCTTCAAGGAAATCGGTATCAGTAACGTAAACAAGAGAATTCAATATAATTATGGTGATAAATACGGGCTTTTCATCAAGAGCGAGGTTGGCGAATATACAACCGTAACAGTATTATTACCAAACATCAAATGCGAGGATGAACTATGATCAAAGTATTGATTGCCGACGATGAACCACTCGTTCAGGCAGGAATTAAATCTATGATAAACTGGAGTGATCTCGACATGAGCATTGTCGGAACCGCTTCAAATGGCGCCATTGCATATAATATGATTCAGGAATTCAATCCTGACATAATCATTTCCGATATCAAAATGCCTGTTATGAGCGGGCTTGAACTGGCCAAAAAATGCCGTGACGAAAAACGAGATCTTCCTATATTTATCTTTCTTACAAGCTATGAAGATTTTCAATTTGCAAAAGAAGCAATGACTTACAGGGCAAGTGACTATCTGATAAAACTTGAACTGACACCCGAGGCTCTTATAGAAAGCTTAAATATCGCGGTTACCAGGTTACAGGAGGTACAGAAAAAACTTAGTCAAAGTGAAGCTCCTGCCGTAGACAGCTTATATCTGATGAAGGATCAGTTCTACACACGGCTTCTTCTCAATCTTTTTGAATCAAATGTCCAGTTTGAAGCACAGAGGAATAATCTCGGCATCGATTTTGATTATGATGCTTTTGCCGTAGGATATCTGACTATAAACAGCGACAGACTTGATTCTTCGGATTCCGCGAAGAATCTTAATCTATATACCAGCAGCATGCAGGTTGTAACAGAGCTTATTTCCAAGTATGTCTCCTGCCATGTAATTGCCAAAGATATCAATTGTCTTAATATAATATTCTTCCTAAAGGATAAAGATCCGGAGGAATATAAAAGCATCATCGAAAATGCTTTGAATCACGTATCCGTAATGCTTTATAACTACTATAACGTAAATATTACCGTGGCAATCGGTTCGATCGTCGCTTCACCGCTTCAGATATCTTCTTCATATCAGGACGCAAAACAGATATCTTCCCAGCTGGATAAGGAACATAAGATACTCTTCTTTGATGAAATGCCGGATAACAAGACATTTACAAATGTATTTAATCTGTCCCTCTTTAAAGAAGACATCCGAAAAGCCTATATAGAATACGACCGAGATGCACTTGAAGATATTTTCAACTCCATCATTGAGCTTTTTGAAGGTCAGACACCTCATTATATTCAGGCTCTTGATGCAGCAAGCAGTATCTTATATATGTCTCTTTCACTTTTAAATAATGGTGAGCAGATCGTAACATCCATTTTCTCAGACAATTCAAACGGCTACCGTTCTCTATATGAGCTGACTACCGTTGAACAGATTATGCAATGGCTGAGAGTTCTGCGGGACGGACTCTGTCAGACTCTTGAGTCTCAGAACAAGAGCCATAAAAATCAGATTGTGGAAAATGTAAAGAAATACATAAAGGATCATGTACACGAGAAGCTGTCTCTCAATATTGTCGCGGAAATATTCAATATCAGCCCAAACTATCTGAGCGTACTCTTCTCAAAATATAACGATGTGGGATTCACTGATTATATAAATCAATGTAAGATTGAAGTCGCCGAAAGGATGCTTACCGAAGGCGATTATAAAATATATGAAATATCCGATAAACTCGGATTTGAAAGTGCATTTTATTTCAGCCGCGTATTTAAGAAGATTACGGGAATATCTCCGAAGAATTATATTACCGGAAATTCAATCGTTAAATAAACTCCGTTGAAAGGTTGTATATGTTTACCGAATTAGCAAAGAATTATAATAATGAATTTATACCATTTCATCCTTATCCTGCAATAGCTGAAAGGGCTTACTGGACAGCTTTGGATGAAGAATGGAAAAGAGAGACCATAAAGCTCGCAGAGACCTTTCTCGATTATAAATATCCTTCTTTATCCGCAACCGATTACATGGACTTTATCAGAACCGGAAACCGGACAAGATATGAAGAGTCATATTTCGGAAAAAGATATGCCCTAAATGCACTCGTTCTGGCGGAATGCGTTGAAGACAGCGGACGATTTACCGATCAGATAATCAACGGTATTTTTTCGATATGCGAAGAAAGCGGCTGGCAGCTTCCGCCCCATAATACATATATAAGAGATACTCCTCAGCTTCCACTGCCGGATATAACTCATCCGGTACTGGATCTTTTTGCGTGCGAAACAGGCGCAGTTCTTGCGACCGCATCCTATCTTCTATCGGATAAACTGAACCTTATCAGTCCATTTATCACAGAACGTATACATTACGAATTACAGAACAGGGTTTTCACACCATATTTAAATGAACATTTCTGGTGGATGGGAAACGGAAAAGAGCCTATGAACAACTGGACTATCTGGTGCACACAGAACGTCCTCATAGCTTCATTTTTAAACAGTACGGACAGCGAGTTCCTGAGAAATGTATTTATGAAGGCCTGCCGCAGTGCAGATTACTTTATGGATGAGTACGGGGAAGACGGATGCTGTGATGAAGGTGCACAGTACTACCGTCACGCAGGGCTTTGTCTTTTCGGTACTATTGAAGTACTTAATTCAGTGACTAATGGCCACTTTAGCTCTTTATATAAAGAAAAGATCATAAGAAATATAGCTTCTTATATTATGAATGTTCATGTTGAAGGGGAATACTATGTGAATTTTGCAGACTGTTCTCCTATTGCAGGACGTTCAGGAGTCAGGGAATACCTGTTCGCCAAAAAAACCGAAAATTCGGATATGATGCATTATGCAGCTGAAGATTTTAAGGCAGGAGTAAAGCAGACATTACTGCTACAGAACGAGAGTAATCTCTACTATAGGCTTCAGAATGCATATGCAATTAATGAGATTAAAGAAATCAGCAAAGAAGAACAGTCTGCCAGTACAGATCGTGATATATACTACCCAAGTGTAGGTGTATTTATAACATGTGACAACACCCTGTATCTTGCAGCAAAGGCCGGTGATAACGACGATAGTCATAATCATAATGACACCGGTAGTATTACAGTATATAAATCCGGACAGCCTCTGCTGATCGATGTCGGTGTTGAAAATTATACCAAAAAAACTTTTTCTCCCGATCGTTATGATATATGGACTATGCAGTCAGCCTATCATAACCTGCCAACCATTAACGGTATAATGCAGAAAGACGGAAGCGATTTCCGTGCAGAATATGTAAATTATACATTTTCCAAAGACGAAAGCTCGATCAGCATGGAGCTTGCTCACGCCTACCCTTCAGATGCGGGTATCAATTCCTTTATAAGATGTGCCCGCCTCATAAAAGGAAAAGAAATAGTAATAACCGACACTTACAGCTTTTCAGAACCCGACAGATCAGATGCCGTTCTCAGCCTTATGACATATGAACCTGTCACAGCCTCTGAACAGGATAACATTTTAACTCTGAATATCGGAACTCTGGGAATTCTTACAATCGAAGGCGGAAAGCTCCTTGAAATCGAAAATATACCTATCACAGATTCACGTTTAAGAACCTGCTGGAAACATGATATATACAGAACCCGTATCTCAGTAACAGATACGAGTTCCGTAATACATATTAATTAATAAAGCTTTACTGATCATTGGTTTTTACATCAGTATCTGCTTCTACTTCATCGGCAAACTTGCTTTCATCGAGGTTGTTCGGATCCTGTCCGATATAAGCAAGAATACCGCCATCTATGTAGATAACCTGACCGTTAATGAAGTCGGATGCCTGAGATGCAAGAAATACAGCAAGTCCTTCGAGATCTTCTGTACGTCCCCATCTCTGTGCAGGTGTCTTTGAACGGATGAAACGGTCGAACGGATGCATAGATCCATCGCTCTGCTTTTCTCTGAGCGGAGCTGTCTGCGGTGTTGCAATATAGCCAGGTCCGATAGCATTACACTGGATATTATACTGACCGTATTCGGAACAGATATTTCTTGTAAGCATCTTGAGACCACCCTTAGCTGCAGCATATGCAGATACTGTCTCTCGTCCAAGCTCACTCATCATTGAACATGCATTTATGATCTTTCCGCCGCCTCTTTCGATCATACTCGGAATAACAGCCTTCGAGCAGATAAAAGGTCCGGTAAGATCTATATCTATAACCAGATTCCAGTCTTCGACAGACATTTCATGCATAGGTATTCTTCTGATAATACCCGCATTATTTACCAGTATATCTATAGGTCCAACCTTCTCTGTTACATCGGCAACAAATTTCTTTACCTGGTCTTCCTTTGTTACGTCACATACAGCACCGTAAGCTTCTATACCGGCTTCCTTATAGTTTTCAAGACCTCTGTCTACCAATTCCTGATTAATATCATTAAATACAACCTTTGCCCCAACTTCGGCAAAAGCCTTTGCATATGCAAATCCGAGTCCGTAGGATGCACCTGTTACCCAGGCAACCTTTCCCGTAAGTGCAAACTTCTGAAGAAAATCGTACATGATCACTCCTCCTATTTTCTATATCTATAGTGTCTGCCTCATATTCTGCTGCAGCAGACCCTGACTATATTTATCATTTATAAAAGGTCCTGATTTCTAACATCATCCATGTCATCGAAATCCTGGTTCTCGCCTACCATACCCCAGATGAAGGTATAGTTCTGTGATCCGCATCCGGAATGGATCGACCAGCTTGGTGATATAACAGCCTGCTCGTTTCTCATTACTATATGTCTTGTCTCCTGCGGCTCGCCCATAAAGTGCATTACGAAAGCATCCTCAGGGATTTCAAAGTACAGATATACTTCCATTCTTCTGTCATGTGTATGACATGGCATGGTATTCCATACGCTTCCCGGCTCCAGATGTGTCATACCCATTTCAAGCTGGCAGCTCTCAACCTGTCCCGGAAGAATATATTTACAGATAGTTCTGTAATTTGACTGTTCAAGCGATCCGAGTTCTTTCTTGTTCTCATCTTTGATGATAACAACATCTTCTTCAGGTTCTCCGTTAACCTTGATAAGCTTTGTAGGATATTCAGCATGTGCCGGTGCACTGTTGATATAAAACTTCGGAGGATTTGCCGGATCAACAGCTTCGAAGGAAATGTCCTTCTTACCCATTCCGATATACATTCCGTTTCTGTGTGCTACTTCATATTTCTTGCCGTCTACATAGATAATTCCGTCTCCGCCGATATTGATAACACCCATTTCTCTTCTCTGAAGGAAATATTCGGCTCTGAGTTCATCTCCTGCCTCAAGCTTAAGCACCTTATTAACCGGTGTAGCTGCGCCTGTGATAATCCTGTCTATATGGCTGTACACCAGACGGATTTCATCTTCAAAGAATACCTTCTCGATGAGGAATTCCTCTCTGAGTCTCTTTGTAGTATAATTCTTTACATCTCTTGGAGATGCAGCGGTTCTAAGTTCCATATTAGTCCACCTCTCTTTTTATAATATCCGACACACTACGGACTTCTGATGACGCCATTCTAACATGAGTCACCGATAGGGGTATATGCACTATTTCCTTATGTTTATTCATTATTTATCTAAACATATGATTTACTCTTAATAAACGACTAAAATAAGAAATACCAGAATTTGACATATCAAAAAAGGATGCGGACAAACTGTCCACATCCTTAAAATCCCTGATAAACGGGCATTGAATATCTATTTTTTCAATATATTTTCATTATATTTATCATTCTATTTATCATCAGGCTGCTTTTTCATCACTTTTTCAGCTAATTTATTTATTATAAATACAAACATCCCAAGTACCGCCATCACTCCTCCGACCAGGAAAAGCCTCGAGCCGATTCCGCTGTTAATCGCATATTCAATCTGAAGATCGAGTGGTGGATCCTGATAAGGAATTCCTGCCTTGAACATACCATAATATAAACTGATCATCAGAATTATAATACCTGCCAACATAACTGAACTTGACATTTTTTTAGCTGCTTTAATCATATTATCTCCAACCTTTCATAATTACTTTTAAAAATGCGATCCGATAGCAACTATACCACTGAATGCACTGACAAAGAAAGAAATGATCAATAAAACTCCCAGTACCTTATTCTCTTTCATGCCCATAATGCCTGCTACAAGTGATAAAACACTGCTGATTATGCCGACCATCGGAATGAATTCATGCCACATGACCGACCAGATATTTGACGCCTTATTGTGATCATAGCGTCCGAGATAAGCATAAGCAAAGGTAAGCGATATCGTTACAACCTGAAGTATAAGCAATATTACCATTGCAATAGTTAAATTGTTTGATTTTCTTTCTTCCATAATTTCATTTCCTCATATACTTAAAATTCTGCAAGTATATTTTCTTATTATCCTTTTGATATTATCATATTATCATAATGATAATAAGATGTCAATTAAAAAATGTAATTATACAAGACGATTGTTATTTTCCGGAATTTTCCGAGATTTTCAGGAATTTGTATATTTTCCTGAATATATAAATACTTTAGAATTCCAGCGCATATACATAATCATCCATATAAAAGCCGTTTCCTATATCATTCTTCTCAGCCCATGCTATCTCAAAACCCAGCTTCTCATATATGAACCTGGTATCGTTATGCTTATTTACATTCAGCTCTATCCTGCTGAGACCAAGCTCAGATGCCTGAGTCTTTAAAAAGTCCAGAATGCCCTTAGCATAACCTTTACCTCTCTCATCCTTATAAAGATATAGCTTGCTTAGATAAAGTGCCTTATCTCTCGGATAGAATGCAACAAAGCCGATATTTCTATCATCCTCTCTGATAAAGTAATATCTATAACCCTTCTCGAGCTGCTCCTTCAGTGCATCAACCGACTGGAACATTTTGATCATATAATCATTCTGCTCAGGTCCGATTATCGGATCGTAATAATCCTTAATGATAGTCGTGGCCATTTCAGACATTTCAACTACTTCCGCCTCGTCATCCCACAGTAACATTTCAAAATACATAATTCATATCTCCCATTAAAATATAAAGTCCAGACAATTATATCATACTATCTGCCAAAACTAATGAATCATATTCAATATCTTATTATCTTATGTAAACTAATAAAGATAATAAATTTTTTCTTGCCACAACATAAAAACGGATGTGAAACATAGTTCCACATCCGTCATACATGAACTTAGTATTAAAACATATACATTTCCCATTCGTTCGGGTCAATCTCAGCATCACGAAGAGCATTGTCACGAGTTTCCTTATCCATCCACTCAAGCTCTTTGATATCAAGATTTGCATCAAGAAGCCTCTGAACGAATTCCTGTTTTTCATTGAATCCCTCAGACTTCTCGTTGCCCATCTCGCTGAGCATCTGAAGATAATAAGAATCTCTTGCCGCCTTTTCGGACGCACTCATTTTTCCGTCACCATTTATATCAAACGGTGCTTTTCCATCAAAAAGTCCCATACTTCGTCCCCTTCCTTATATTCCTTATTTCACTCACCGATCTTACTTGAAGTACTCTACTCCGGACTCCATGATTCTCTGATCCTTCTCACCGAAGATGTTGATGTAATCATCTGTATCACGTCTCTCTGAGTGACCCATCTTTCCGAGTACACGTCCATCAGGACTTGTAATACCTTCAATAGCAAGATATGAACCGTTGATATTGTAATCCTCATCCATTGTAGGATTTCCGTCTACGTCAACATACTGAGTAGCAACCTGTCCGTTCTCAAAGAGCTTCTTCAGCCACTCTTCTGAAGCAACAAATCTTCCTTCACCATGTGACATAGGAATTGTATAAACTCCGCCGAGTTCAGCCTGGCTGAGCCATGGGGACTTGTTGGATACAACCTTTGTATATGCCATTCTGGACTGATGACGTCCGATTGAGTTACGTGCAAGTGTCGGGCTGTCGCTCTGCTGCTCTACGATTTCACCGTGAGGCACAAGACCAAGCTTGATAAGTGCCTGGAAACCGTTACATATACCGAGTACAAGACCGTCTCTCTCGTTGAGAAGCTTCATCATCTCATCCTTAATCTTCTCATTACGGAAAGTTGTTGCGATGAACTTACCTGATCCGTCCGGCTCATCACCACCTGAGAATCCACCAGGGAACATAACGATCTGTGCCTGAGCGATACTCTTTGTGAATGCCTCAACAGACTCTCTGATTCCTTCAGCATCCATGTTGTTAAGTACAACTACATCAGCTACAGCTCCGGCTCTCTCGAAAGCTCTTGCTGTATCATACTCGCAGTTTGTACCTGGGAATACAGGAATAAATACACGTGGCTTAGCAACCTTATTCTTGCATACATAGATTGAACCAGCCTTATAGATCGGTGTATCAACTGTCTTCTTCTCGATTCCGCTGTCTGTAGGGAATACTTTCTTAAGACGTCCTGTCCATGCCTCGATAGCATCATCAACGGAAATCTTATGGCTTCCGTATGTGAAGTAACCTGTATCTGTTACCTTACCGATAACCTTTGCTGAAATTCCGAGCTCTACTATATCCTTAAGGGCTTCAGGTCTGATAGTAAATACGATTGAACCGTAATCCTTACGAGCAAGCTCATCCTTTGTGATAACAGCCTTATCGATCTCAGCACCGAGCTTGTTACCGAATGCCATCTTACTTACTGCTTCGATAACACCACCGAATCCAACTGCATAAGCAGCTTCAATCTTATTAGCTTCTACGGCACGTCTGAATGCTGCATACTTCTCCATAACATCATTATAGTCAGGAACAAGATACTCATCCTTATTGATATCCATCTTGAGGATAAGATTACCCGGATTCTTAAGCTCTGTTGTAATAACGTAAGGTGTCTTATTTACATCAACTGCAAATGAACAAAGTGTAGGAGGAACATCTATATCATTAAATGTACCTGACATACTGTCCTTACCTCCGATTGAAGGAAGTCCAAGTCCGATCTGAGCTGAGTATGATCCGAGCAGAGCTGAAAGCGGCTTACCCCAACGAGTAGCGTCCTCTGTCATTCTCTCAAAATATTCCTGGAATGTAAGTCTGATCTTTGAAGCATCACCACCTGATGCAGCAATCTTTGCAACAGACTCAATTACAGCATAAATAGCTCCGTGATATGGGCTCCAGCTCAGAAGATAAGGATCGATACCATAGCTCATCTGAGTAACTGTATCTGTCTTTCCCTTAAGAACAGGGATCTTTGCTGTCATTGTCTGGCTAGGTGAAAGCTGATACTTTCCACCATAAGGCATAGTAACCGTCTCTGCACCGATAGTGGAATCGAACATTTCTACAAGACCTCTTTCAGATGCTACATTAAGATCTGAAAGTACATCTATCCACTTCTTCTTAACATCCTTCTCGCCTGCATCGATTCCTTCAAAAGGATCAACATTTTCATCAGGCATCTCGCATACTACATCAGTTTCCTGATGAGCACCGTTTGTATCGAGGAAGGCACGGCTTATATTTACGATTTCCTTACCTCTCCACTCAAGAACAAGTCGAGGCTCCTCTGTAACTGTTGCAACCTTAACAGCTTCAAGGTTTTCCTCTCTTGCAAAATCTATCATCTTATCAGCATCTGAAGCATCTACTACAAGTGCCATTCTTTCCTGTGACTCGGAAATAGCAAGCTCTGTACCGTCCAGACCTGCATATTTCTTAGGTACAAGATCAAGATTTACACGAAGTCCTGCAGCAAGCTCACCGATAGCAACGGATACACCGCCTGCTCCGAAGTCGTTACATTTCTTGATAAGTGTTGTAACCTCAGGGCGTCTGAAGAGTCTCTGAAGCTTTCTCTCTGTAGGAGGATTACCCTTCTGAACCTCAGCACCGCAGGTTGTAAGGCTTTCTACATTATGAGCCTTTGATGAACCAGTAGCACCACCGATACCGTCTCTACCTGTACGTCCGCCGAGGAGGATGATAACATCTCCCGGATCGGATGAAAATCTCTTAACATTATCCTTTGGAGCAGCACCGATAACAGCTCCGATCTCCATACGCTTAGCAACATAGTTTGGATGATAAACTTCCTGAACTATACCTGTTGCAAGACCGATCTGGTTTCCGTATGATGAATATCCTGCAGCTGCTGTTGTAACAAGCTTTCTCTGAGGAAGCTTACCCGGCATAGTCTCCTTAAGTGACTTTGTAGGATCTGCTGCTCCTGTTACACGCATAGCCTGATATACATATGTACGTCCTGAAAGCGGATCTCTGATAGCACCACCAAGACATGTAGCAGCGCCACCGAAAGGTTCGATCTCTGTAGGATGGTTATGTGTCTCATTCTTAAAACTTACAAGCCAATCCTCTGTCTTTCCGTCTATTTCAACCGGAACAACTATAGTACAAGCGTTGATCTCATCTGATACATCCATATCATCGAGCTTTCCGTCTGCACGGAGCTTCTTCATACCCATAAGAGCAATGTCCATAAGACATGTGAACTTATCGTCTCTTCCCTTGTTGATAACAGCGGCATCAGCCTTATACTGTTCAAAAGAAGCCTCGATAGGAGCTCTGAACTTACCATCATTGAAGCTTACAGATTTAAGCTCTGTAGCAAATGTAGTATGACGGCAGTGATCTGACCAGTATGTATCAAGTACTCTGATCTCTGTCATGGAAGGATCACGCTTTTCTTCTTCTGTAAAATATTTCTTGATCCACTGAAAATCCTTGTAGGTCATAGCAAGTCCGAGTGAATCATAAAGTGCCTTAAAATCGGCATCTGCCATACTTCTGAAACCGTCGAATATCATAACATCATCCGGCTCAGGGAATGTCTGAACAAGTGTCTCAGGCTTACTCTGATCTGTAATTCTCGAATCTACCGGGTTAACTACATACTCCTCGATAGTCTTCTTATCTTCATCAGTTAATGTACCTGTAATAGCATATGTAATTCCTGACTTGATGATCGGCTCTGAATTCTCATCAAGAAGCTTAACACACTGCTCCGCAGAATCAGCTCTCTGATCGAACTGTCCCGGAAGAGCTTCCATTGAAAAGACAAATTCATCATCCGTATGAGGAAAATCCTCTCTGTAAACAATATCTACCGGCGGCTCTGAGAAAACTGTTACGATTGCCTTCTCAAATACCTCATCACTGAGATTCTCCACGTCATAACGAACAAGTTCTCTTACCTTAACATCCTTAAGATTCAGGTAACTTCTGAACTCCTTCGTCAGCTCGTCGGCTCTGACCGCATAGTCAGGGCGCTTCTCAACATAGATTCTTCTTACATTGCTCATGCCTTGTTCCTCCATATAATAATCAATACTAATCATCACCATCATGTCTGTTCGGGACTCGGCTCGCGCCTCAAACCGTGATGTAACGGTTCTAAGCCCCCATAACACTGGCGTATTCTGTGGGCAAAGAACCGACATCACTACATGGCCCCTCACAGACAGATGGTGCTGATAATATGAATCTCACTACTATTCTATACCGACCATCTCTCTCGCAGCTGAAATTACACTGTCTGTTATATTCTCGCCTCCAAGGAGTCGAGCAATTTCAGTTACCCTTTCATCCATTGTAAGTGAACGGATGTTGGTGTAGGTACGGCCGGTATCGACGGTCTTCTCAATAACAAAGGCGGTATCTGCTTCTGCCGCTATCTGCGGGAGATGCGTTATCGCGATTATCTGATGCGAGCCTGACAGCTTCTTCATCATTTTTCCGACCTTCTGTGCGGTAACACCGCTTATACCGGAATCGATCTCATCGAAAATGAGAGTCGGTGTTCCGCCTTTCTCTGATATAGCAGACTTGATTGAAAGAAGTACTCTCGATAGTTCACCGCCGGATGCTATCTCATTTAGAGGTCCCGGATCTTCTCCTATATTTGTCGAAATATAGAAAACCGCTTTATCCTTTCCACCGGAAGTACATTTTTCAAGCTCTTCGAAATGCATTGAGAAGTCAACTCTGTTAAAGTTGAGTTCCATCATAGACTTCGATATAGCTTTGCAGAGCTTATCAGCTGCACTGTGACGTGCCTTGGTAAGCTTTGCTGCAACAGAAAGCATCTTATCATTCAACTCACTTTCCTTTCCGGAAAGCTTGAAAATTGTCTCATCATAGCTGAGAAGCTCTTCCTGCTCTTCTTTAAGCTCTTTAAGAGTATTCTTTATATCATCAATCGTTCTTCCGTATTTAACCTTAAGTGAATTGATAAGGTTAAGTCTTGCTTCGATCTCAGTCAGCTCTTCTTCACTGAATTCGCTTTCACTCATATAATCCTTCAACTGTTTGTTGAAATCACTTAGAAGTGAATCGATTTCGGAAAGCATCTCGGAAAGCTGAGCCGAATCTTCATCAAGCTTTGGAAGCGACTGTATATCACGTACCGCACGGGAAAGCTGATTTCCTGCAGAACGACCGTCATCGTATCCTGTAATACTGTACACCTCTTGGGTCACTTCTGCAATCTCTCTTGCATTACTTCCCTTTTTAAATTGAATTTCCAGGTCATCATCTTCGCCCTGCTTCAGATTTGCCTGCTCTATCTCATTAATCTCGTAGCTGATAAAATCAAGTTTCTTTGCACGTTCAGCTTCATCAGCCTGCATGCTTTCAAGTTTCTCAACTACATCCTTATGTTCATTATAAAGTTTCCTTACTTCTTCTTTAATCGAAGCAAGCTTTTCATCTGATGAATCCAGAAGCTCCATATGCATTTCCGGTTTCAAGAGAGTTCTCTGCTCATGCTGTGCATGAAGATTTATCAGCAGTCCTGCCGCCTCTTTCAGTACCGACGCAGTAACTGTCATATTATTTATTCTGTTGATCGTTCGATTGCCTGCGAGCCTCCTGGAGATAAGAACCTCGCCATCACCGGCCTCGATTTCAAGCTTTCTAAGCTTTTCGACCATTATTTCATCAACATTGAAAAGCAGTTCGACCATGCCATCCTTCGTTTCGTCACGAAGCAGGCTTTTATCGAATCTGCCGCCGAGCCCGATTCCTATCGAACCGATAATTATGGACTTACCGGCTCCGGTTTCTCCCGTAAGGATATTAAGCCCTTCGGAAAAATCTATATCGAGTTCATCTATCAATGCTATATTTGAAATGTGTAAATTAACAAGCATAGTTAGTGATTAATTCCCCCTGATCTCAGCTGAAACAGACGAAGCCGCCCTGCTGTCTCTGACAGCAACAAAAACGGTATCGTCACCCGCTATACATCCGACTACTCCTTCTATCGTGAGATTATCCACAGCCGCTCCGACCGCCATAGCCATACCCGATACAGTCTTGATAACCACAAGATTACCTGCCGTTTCCACCGAGAGGACTCCGCTTTCAAGTACATTCTTATATGACTGAATATTTGTGCTGGGAGAAACAGAATGTGCTGCCTTACCTGCAACATAGAATCTGCCGATTCCCGCACTGATCTTTCGAAGTCCCAGCTGTCTTATATCTCTTGAAACAGTCGCCTGTGTCGTCTCATATCCCTCCTGCTTAAGGGCATTCATGAGTTCTTCCTGAGTTTCAATTTCCTTTGAATTAATTATCTCAAGTATTTTCTTCTGTCTGTCATTTCTATTCATTTACAATCCTCCGACGATGCCCGGCTCAACCGCCAAGCTTACGCCTAAGTATCTCATAAACACTAGCATTATCAAGTCTTGCGATCTTAAGACTCTTATCCGAAACCTTGACTCTTGCTATATCTCCGATATTCATCGTAACATTCATATATCCGTCGAAGGAAATAAGTGCTCTGTTCTGTCCGTTATGGCGCTTATCGACAAGTTCAAGAGAAATCTCATCATCATCGCCGAAGATAACACTTCTCATAGAAAGTGAATATGGTGATATCGGCGTCATAACAAGCAGACTTGCTCCCGGATTAACTATCGGACCGCCTGCCGAAAGATTATAACCCGTTGAACCGGTCGGTGTAGCTATTATAACACCATCCGCCTCACATTCATCGAAAAATTCACCATTAAGATATATTTTAAATCCTATCAGCTTAAGCATGGATTCACGTCCGAGGACGGCATCATTCAGCGCATGAATATCATCTGCAATCACCTTACCATCTCTCAGGATAGTACCCTTAAGCTTTCTTCTCTCTTCGATCCTGTAATCGCCTTCGATCATCCTGTCAACCATGGTCTTTACATCGGCTACATTTACCTCAGTAAGAAACCCTACTGTTCCGAGGTTAACACCGATCATCGGAATATCATGATTCTCTATTATATGGGACACCCTCAGCATTGTCCCGTCTCCGCCCATTACAATGACCATATCTGCAGATTCGAAGTCATCATCCGTTATTCCTGCTTCTTCATTATAATCTCTGACACTGAAAATACTGACCGACTTTCCTTTTGATCTTATATAATCGGCAAGCATTTCGGACTGCTTCAGATCCGTATCTTTTAATTCATTTGCAATTATGATGAACTTTTCGCATTTTTTCATAGCTCTCACCCTTTATAAAACAGGTGTATGGGTTATCTTATTTCTCTATTTATCCAGTGTCTCATGACTCTTTTCGACAAGCTGATGAATATCATAATCAATCTTATCATCATCTGTCTTCGAAATATACATAAGATATTCGATATTTCCTTCCGGTCCCTTGACCGGTGAAAAATCAAGTCCGCAGACATTGAAGCCTTCTGCTTCCGCATATCCCGTGCATGCCTTGATAACTTCCTCATGCACCGATCTGTCTCTGACTACTCCCTTTTTACCGACCTTCTCACGACCTGCCTCGAACTGAGGCTTTATAAGGCATACGCCTCTTCCGTCATCGGTAAGGAGCTCCTTCATTACTGGAAGCACCTTTGAAAGTGATATAAAGGATACATCGACAGACGCAAACTGCGGTCTTCTGTCCAGATCCTCCGGCTTAACGTAACGGATATTCGTCTTTTCCATACAGACAACTCGTTCATCCTCCCTCAGCTTCCAGGCAAGCTGTCCGTATCCTACATCTATTGCATAGACAAGTGAAGCGCCGTTCTGCAGCATACAGTCCGTAAATCCACCTGTCGAAGCACCTATATCCATGCATACAAGATTTTCGAGGCGTATCCCGAAAACCTCCATTGCCTTTTCGAGCTTAAGGCCGCCACGGCTCACATAAGGCAGAGTCTTACCTCTGACTTCTATTTCCGCCGTCTCCGGAAATGTACTGCCGGCCTTATCTTCCTTTTCTCCGTCAACATATACGATTCCCGCCATTATACTGGCCTTTGCCTTCTCTCTCGACTCGGCAAGACCTTTCTCCACCAGCAGGACATCCAGTCTCTTCTTGCTCATTATATCCCCATTTCCTTAGAGATTCTATTATAGACCGAATTTTCATCCAGTCCCTGTGTTTCCTTAAGTCTTGTAACACTTCCGTGCTGAAGTCTCTCATCCTTTACACAGAAATGTATGAATCTGCATCTTGCGCCTGATTCTGTGATTATATAAGAAATCTCTTCACCGACACTTCCTGCTCTCACCGTATCCTCAAGAAGTACAACTATATCATAATTTTCGGCTGTTTCCCTGATCCTCTCACTATCAAGAGGCTTAATAAATCTCAGATTTATTACAGCCGGTGTCATACCTGTCTTATCCTTTATCCTGTCGCGTACATTTACGGCAGTTTCGACCATGTCCCCTACACCTATAAGTGCGATACTAGGTCCCTTGTAGCTTCCGACAGTCGATGCAAAGTTCATAACTTCAGCACGTCCGTCTATAAATCTTGTTGCCTTTTCATCATTATCCGAGAAGCAGCGTCCCTTACTGTATTTAATGGCAACAGGACCATCAAGAGTCATTGCATAATCAAGTGCTGCTTCAAGTTCACGTCTTCCCTTCGGAGCTATTACAGTAAGTCCCGGCATGCTCCTAAGATACGATGTATCATAAATACCCTGATGAGTCTCGCCGTCATCCGGTACTATACCTGATCTGTCAATTGCAAAAATAACATGAAGCTTTTGAAGACATACATCATGAATCATCTGATCGTATGCTCTCTGAAGGAATGATGAATATATTGCAACAACGGGAATAAAACCGCCCTTCGCAAGGCCTGCCGCAAAGGTTACAGCATGCTGCTCAGCTATTCCTACATCAAATGTCCTGTCCGGGAATCTCTTACTGAATTTCCTGATTCCCGTTCCGCTTCCCATAGCAGCAGTTATAGCTACAAGCTTATCGTTCTTCTCACCAATCTCTATGAGCTTTCTCGCAAAAACATCGGTATTTGTAACGACCTTCTCCATAGATAAAGGCTTTCCCGTATCAATATCAAAAGGACCAACTCCATGGAAATATTCAGGATGTCTCTCCGCAACCGAATAGCCGCGTCCCTTTACAGTCTTAACATGCACAATAACAGGCTTATTAAGCTTGAAGGCATCCTTGAAGATCTTAACCATCTCCTGTATGTTGTGACCATCTATAGGCCCTATATAAGTAATTCCCATTTCCTCGAACATCGAGCCCGGAATAAGAAGATTCTTGATAGAATCCTTCGAACGCTTGATTCCCTTAGCCATTTTAAGACCGACATCAGGAATGTTGAGGAGCGCATTTTCAACATTGGACTTAAGTTCATTATATGTTTTTCCGACACGAAGCTTGTTAAGGCTGGTTGAGAGTCCTCCAACATTCTTGGAAATAGACATCTCATTATCGTTCAGAACGACCAGGCAATTCGATTTAAGCTCTGACATCTGATCAAGTGCCTCATATACCATTCCGCCTGTCATAGATCCGTCGCCTATAACGGCGCATATCTTCTCATCGGTACCTCTCAGCTCTCTCGCAGCAACAAGTCCCATTGCAGCAGAAAGAGACGTGGAGCTGTGTCCTGTATTGAAAGCATCCGCGTCAGACTCTGAGGATTTAGGGAAACCGCTGATTCCACCGAACTGTCTCAGCTTATAGAAATCATCCTTTCTTCCCGTAAGTATCTTATGGGTATAGGACTGATGTCCTACATCGAATATCAGCTTATCTTCAGGAAAATCCATGCATAGATGAAGTGCCATAGTAAGCTCGACTGCTCCGAGATTCGAAGCAAGATGGCCTCCCGTACGGCTCACATTTCCCACGATAAAGGAACGGATCTCTCCTGCGAGTGAATCCAGACTGTCCACATCTATGTTCTTTATATCATTTACTTTATTAATTTTATCAAGCAGATCCATAATAAACATCAGCTGTTTCTTCCCGCAAGCTCCTTTGCAAGCTCCTTCAGGAGAACAGCCTCCTCTCTATCAGTCTTCAGTGTTCTGTCAAGAATACTGATTACTTCCTCTGTTTTTTCTATTACAAACTTACGTGCTTCTTCCATACCATATTCGGCAACATAAGTATTCTTATCATTTTTTTCGTCCTGGCCTACTTCCTTACCCAGGGTTTCCGCATCAGATACTATATCCAGAATATCATCCTGAACCTGGAATGCAAGTCCAAGGTTTTTTCCGGCGGTTTCGAGCAGCTCGATTGTTTTATCATCAGCTCCCGCAAGATATGCACCTGCCATAAAGGATGCCTCTATAAGAGCCGCAGTCTTACATTCATATATAAAATCTCTTTCATCGCTTTTGAGCTTTTTACCCGACATCACAACATCGGCACTCTGGCCACCGAGCATGCCGGTAATTCCGGTCTTACGCATAAGAACCATAAGCGCTTTTTCAAGCCTTACATCACCCGGTTTATCAAGCATTGAGAGAACTGCTGTCTCATAAGCGAGATTAAGAAGTGCGTCTCCCGCAAGGATGGCTACATCTTCTCCGAACTCTACATGAACTGTAGGTTTTCCTCTTCTGAGACTGTCGTTATCCAGTGCCGGCAGATCATCATGTATAAGCGAGCTTGTGTGGATCATCTCCATAGCCGCCATAAAACGGTTAAGGATCATTTCCTCTTCCGGATTATCGGATAGAGCCTTATATGTAAGATACATTATCATTGGTCGGATTCTTTTTCCACCCGATGACATAGCATAATACATAGCGTCCTCAACATACTTTGAAGGCATTACAGCGCCCGACGGCATAAAGCTCATAACAGTTTTATTTATCTTTTCAACCAGTTCAGTCTTCATCCGATTCACCGATTATCTTAATCTGAGTTTCAATACCCTCAAGACTCTTTCTGCATTTTTCCGAGAGAAGAACCCCCTCCTCATAGAGAGCCAGAGAATCCTTAAGTGATGTACCCTCTTTACCGAGAAGTCCGTTAATCTCCTCGATTCTTTTCATAGCATCTTCTATTGAGAATTCTTCCTCTTTTTTCTTTTCTTTAGCCATAGCATTTATCTCTTAAACATTCGTTCCAATAACCTTGGTATCTATAGTTCCGTCATGCACTCTTACATTCAGAATGTCGCCCTCCGTAACTGACTTTACGGATGTTACAGGCTTCTCATCCTTACCGGAAATGTATCCGAAGCCGTTTACAAGTTTAGCCGTCGGAGAGAGTCCGTGAAGTCTTGTTATATCTACTTCAAGTCTCTGTTTTACACGGCTCAGCTTATCCTCCATAAGTCTCTGAAGCTTATCTACACTCTGTGCAAGAAGGAGCTGTCTATCTCTCAGAACAGCCTCAGGGCTTAATCTTTCTAGTGCATTCCTCAGCTTCTCAAGCGAGAACTTAGCCTCTCTCACTCTCGAATCCATCGCTCTATCCATAGATGTGCGAAAGTTTCTGACCTTATTCAGAGTTTCGACAACATTGTCTATCGCAAGCTCTGCAGCCGCTGATGGTGTCGGTGCTCTGAGATCCGCCACATAATCCGCAATTGTGTTATCTATCTCATGTCCTGTTCCCGAAATAATCGGAGTCTTTGCAGCGTAGATCGCTCTTGCCACGATTTCCTCATTGAAAGCCCAGAGATCTTCTATACTTCCGCCGCCTCGTCCGATAATAATGGTATCAAGTCCCATTTTATCAAGAGTCTCGATACCTTTTACGATAGTTGCAGCAGCGCCCTCGCCCTGAACCTTTGCAGGATAGAGATAAAGCTGTACATAGGGATTCCTGCGCTTGGATACATTTATTATATCCTGAATTGCCGCACCGGTCGAGGCCGTAACTATACCGACCTTCTTCGGATGCTCGGGAATAGGCTTCTTTACTTCAAAATCAAAAAGCCCTTCCTCATACAGCTTAAGCTTAAGCTTCTCAAATTCCTCAAACAGCTTTCCTTTTTCGTCAGCTGCGAGAGAAATGGTATTGGCATAGAGCTGATATCTTCCGTCCCTCTCATACACCTCAACGGAACCGCTGATCCTGATCAACTGTCCCGTCTCCATTTTGAATCTGAGTCCGCGTTCGCGTTTCCCCTTAAACATAACACAGGGCACAGAACTCTCCTCGTCTTTTATGGTAAAGTAAATGTGCCCCATACTATGGTATTTACAGTCTGATATTTCTCCGATAACTGTTACATTTCGGAGGATATAATCGCTGCTTATCAAATTCTTTATGTAATTGTTCAGTCTGCTGACAGTATATTCCTTCATATCAGGTCAACCCTCGTAGTGAAATGAATCTATGATCATTTCTGATTCTCGATTATACCCGCAAGTACACCGTTAACAAAGCAGGATGCCTTTTCTCCCGAATAGGTCTTTGCAAGCTCAACTGCTTCGTTGATTGCTACCGCATTCGGAATCTCTTCATCATGAAGGATTTCAAATGTAGCAAGTCTCAGAATTGCCAGCTCTTCCTTGCCGAGTCTCTCCAGCTCCCAGTTGCGTGAACTGCTGCGAAGCACTTCATCAAGCTCATTCAGGTGAAATAAAATGCCTTTCACCTTCTGAGTGATATATGCTTCATCCTTCTCGGTAAGCTTGATCTTATCTTCATCCTCAAGCGGTTCTGCTATAAGAAGCTTCAGAGCATCAAGATTATCTTCTGTCTGCTCATCCATCTTTTCAGCACCGTAAAAAGGAATCTGAAAGATAATTTTAAAAATATACTCTCTAAGCTCGTGTCTTGTCATTTTTTATTCTCCGAATTCTATACCGGATACCTTAACATTAACACTTAAGCACTCAAGGCCTGTCATAGTAAGGAGTGCAGTCTTAACCTTCTCCTGTACATTTTCGGAAACCTCAAGAATGTTATATCCGAATTTAATCTGAATGGATGTGGTCACTCTGATCTTCTTACTGCCGTCCTCCGCATCCTCGAAGGAAACAACAACGCCCTTGGACAGATTCTTCTTTCCAAGCTTTGCAACAAGATCCCTTGTGATATCGCCTGTAAGTCTGGCAACACCATCGACCTCAGTAACAGCAAGTCCAACTATGCTGGATACTACATCATCAGCAATCTGAACTATACCGGAACTCGCATTTTCAGCAACCGTATACTTAGCATCTTTACTGTCTTTCTTTCCATCTGCCATGAGTTATACCTCCATATGCAAGAATCACTGCTTTTCCTTTTCTTTTTCCTTATACTTATGAGCCTGTTCAAGCATCATATTCTTAACCTTCATGAGTCTGACCTGAGTAGATCTTTCATTCTCATCAAGTTTCATTGTTATATACTTAATACTCTCCTGTGTCTCGGGAATGATGACATGCTCCAGAGCATTAACACGACGTCTGGTCTTCTCTATCTCAGCGGCCATGAGCTGACAGGACTTCTCAACCTCGGCAAGCTTAAGCATATCCTTGAAGACATCCTGCAGTGAATCCACTGCATAATCCAGATCTCCCGAAGTAAATGCAAAACCGTAGGAATAGATATCGTTCGAATCAGCCGTCTTAGTCTTGAAATCGTAAATAGGAATATCAACACTCATTACATTTTTCTTATCTGTTACAAGGCTGATCTCCTGCTTCGGAGACATAAGAGCACTTCGAAGCTCTTCATCAGACATTCCGGCCTTTGCGAGAACAAAATTGTTATTGGCATTCTTGATGCCGTTCTCAACCTTCTCACGAAGCTCCATATTTATTTTTACAAGATCCAGGAACTCACGCATAAGCTCATCACGTTTATCCTTTAGGAGTCGGTGACCCTTTACGGCAGTATTAAGTTTTTTCTTTAAACGGGTTAATTCCATTCGTGTTGGAATTATGTTCTGTGTTGCCATATAACACGTATAATCCAATTATCGGTTTTGATGATCGGATTTTTTCCTTTCTCCCTAATTTACTATTTACTCTTTACATAGTGATTAAACAGGTAATTCCGCATCACCCTAAGCATTGTTCATAAGTTGGAAATTGCAGTTGCAATAATAATATGATTAAAACTATTACGATACAAAAACCGACTGAAATATAAAACTGTATTTTTCTGAATCTGTCGTAATCCTTAATCTCTATCATCAACGATAAATAATTCCTTATTTATTGTAATACATATCCAGGAACTTATCATTAATACGTTTCAGCTCTGAACGTGGCAGAATTCTAAGCAGTTCCCAACCGATATCAAGTGTCTCCTGGATATCACGGTCTGCCTGATATCCCTGTGAAACATACTTCTTCTCGAACTCCTCAGCAAACTTAGCATAAAGAAGATCGATATCTGTAAGTGCAGCTTCACCAAGGATAACCATAAGTTCCTTAGCTTCTTTACCACGGGCATAAGCAGAGAACAACTGGTTCATTGTTGCAGCATGGTCTGCTCTTGTCTTTCC
>CAMJHQ010000015.1 GCA_946405625.1 uncultured Lachnospiraceae bacterium
CTTGTTCATAATACTACTTTAGTTTTGTAATGTCAACAACTTTTTTGAAATTTTTTCAAAAAATTTTTTCGACCCCTTTTTAAGAGCTTTTTTACAGTAAAAATCAGCGCCGTCATTACCGACGGCGCCGTACATTTTTAATGATTTTATTTTATATTCATCAGCAGTTTAATGAATATATTATTTTCATCAAGTAATTTCAGAACAGGATTATCGCCTACCATTTCAGAATAGTTCTCTCTGATCACAACGAAGGCAATAGCCATAAATGCCATAACTATCGCAAGGCCTACAACCGCCCCGAGAATTATTCCTCCCAGTTTATCTATACCGGAAAGGATCGGAACTTCTTTAACTGCCGCTCCCAGGATCAGACATATAATGAGGAGTATCAATTGAATTACAATAAATGTACCCGCAGATCCGACTATATTCATGATTATCTTTGTCAGATAAGCAGACATATATCTGTAAAATCCGGAAACATTCAGTTTATTATACATTTCCTCGTTATTATTCTCTATAATCTTGTTCTTCAAGGCAGTCGGAAGCTTCATATAACGTATCATTTCCATCTGAGTCGCCTTATCCGTGCCGTCTTCCATGATACTTCTGGTTTCCTTTTCCGCAACCTCTGCAATGTCTTCGGGTTTCACGCCGCTGTCCTTCAGTACATCCACTACCTGCGAATGAATGCCTGATTCTATCTTTGTATAGATCTGCTGTTCTATCTGCTCATCCCAATCCGTATTTTCATACAGAAGATTCACTACCATAGGGGACAGCAGAAACGAAGCAACCACGGCTATTATAATAGCTATAACGCGAAGAAGGCTCTTTAAGAGCCCTCTTCTGAAGCCTATTATCACCGAAAGGAGCATTATGGCTCCGCAGCAAAATAACATGTAATACATTTAATCATCCTCGGCTTTTAGTTTGATAGTTTCCGTCTTTCCTTCAAACGTAACTATATATTCGTTAGATCCCGATGACGGAATCATGGATTTGATCATATTGGGAAATGCGTACGAAAACTTAGTCCTTCCCTTCTTTGATATGATCAGACACTGGTTGCCGCCGGTTATGATAATCTCACTATCTGCGGCATAAATATTGTCATATTCAATATCGAAAGGATAGCTGAACATTTCTTTTCCCGAAAGGTCATAGCATTTCAGAACATATCCGGCATTATCCGATTCGCCTTCATTTTTCTTTATAAAACCGACATAGTTCTTATTGTAGAAAATACTATATATCTCGGAACCGTATTCTACTCTTGCTCTCTGGGATGGCTTCTCCTTAAAGTCATAGAGTGTAAATCCAAGGTCGGAAAATGCAACCACTATATCATTAGTGACAAATCTGACTCTGGTTACCATCTCGTCTTCGAAGGTATATCCTCCCACGATTCTGTCAGCACCGGAGTTCTGTCCGACTTCACCGAAGTTATACGCAGCAAGATTGTTCCTGAAGTTAACTCCGTCCAGCTTAAAGTAACTTGTAAAAAGCTTTACTCCATCCTCTGATATGGTTATATCAAGAGGGTATCCGCTCTTATCTATAGATGTCCTGAAGGCATAAACCTCTTCACCGTTCGCATCATACATATTGATATAGTTGGTGTCCTCACCTTCAAGTATAACCGTAAAGGCTCCCTGTATACCGACATCTATACTGCATATACTGTAAGGCATGGTATTCTCACTCACCATACCTTCAAGATTAAATACACATACCTTATTTCCGCCTCTGTCGGCAACTACCGCATAGTCGCCCCTGCTGGCTGCAATAGGTACGCTAAAATCAACGCCTGCTGTCCAGACAACATTTCCACTCTTATCTATATAGGAAACTCCGTCCGGAGTATACTTGAGCAGATTTCCACCGAATTCCAGATAGTCAGCATTCGCTTCAAATACGGTTTCTGCAGAATAAAGGACCTTATATCCCTTGAATTCTTCCATGCTGAAATGCACATAGAGCATTACTCCCGCTACTACGATTGCCAGAAAGATCAGTACTATAAATCCCGTTCTGACCTGACTGTATCTGGCGCGGCTCTCTTCATTTGCCGCCTCAAGTTCGGCAGATCCACCCATTTCTATAACATTGTCTTCAGTTACTCTTTTTTTTGCCATTTTCATCCCTTGCCGGGCAGATCCCGGTCAATTTTTTATTGAACTGCATCTGAACTCTTTCCGAGTATGTGCTCATCATAAGATTCAAGCGTCAAACGCAGACCAACTTTTATTGTACTATTATTTCCGCTGATTGGCAATATTGAGGATATTCTACCTTCTTTTCTTTACAATATATATCTTAACAGCCGCTGCAAATGACATAAGCATAAGGATCGTAATGATCAGTATATATGATTCATCGCCCGTATTAGCCGATCTGTCACTCTTCTTTCCATCTGTTACAACTGCCTTACCTTCAGTTTTTCCATCTGTTAATTCAGTAGAAGCTTCCGTTTGCTTTTCAGTTGTTACTTCAGTCTTCTCCTCAGTCTTTTCTTCAGTCTTTTCTTCAGTCTTTTCTTCAGTTTCACCACTGAGCACATTAAATGTACTTTCAGCTTTCCCATCATCAAAGATAAGTGCCAGTTCATGCAAACCGGAAGATAAAGTTTCCAGATACTCCGGTTTAAGTGTCAGCTTAACACTTCCCTCTTCGGCCAGATAGTTATTTGCCGCTACAGCTTTTCTATCAACCTCGACGCCCTTGAAATGGCTGAAAGTGGATGCATTATCACCCTCAAGCTGAACTACTGCCTCAAGTCCTTCCTTGCTTCCCGGTTTCCAGGATGCACCCGCTCCTTTTATAAACTTATATTCAGGAGCTTTTGCTTCAGAGCCGTCAGTAACGATCACCTTACAATCGGTTTCCTCACCTGTATTCCTACATTTAGCATGCAGATGCGTCTCGCCCGGCTTAATTCCCGTAACTACTCCATAGAAATTCACCGTGGCTATACTATCGTCATCAATCCAGTAGTTATAGGTTGCATCGCTGAATTCCGGTTCGGTATCCGGAACAGCCTGCTTATGTTTTCCTACACCGACCACAACTTCTTCCGAATAATAAATCTTTTCCGGATCCAGACTTGTATCAGAACCACTGACAACCTCAATTTCACACGAACTGCTGTTTCCGGTGCTCAAACTCGCTGTTACTGTAACTTTTCCGGGTGCTATAAAATATATATATCCCGGTAAGCCCGCCACAGCAACCGACTCGTCAGAAGATGTCCATGTAATATTGCCATATTCATATTCTTCGGGATAAACTACATAAGCAAACTTCTTGAAAGTCGTTTTATCCAGATCGATTTTTAATTTTTTATCCCTTAAGAAGATTTCTTCAGCAGCTTTGACATTATCTCTCTTGACGTATTTAGCGTATAATTTCATATCCGAGAGAACGCAGTCACTATAAACATCAAACTTAGAACCATCTTCCATATACCATCCGTCAAACACATATCCGGTCTTCGTTTTTTCCTTCGGTACATTTGCGATGGAATCTCCGCTATTCACGTCTCTTTCCGAGTACAGCTCATCATCTATATAAAATGAAACATGACAAACCAGATGATCCAATTGATCTAAATTCTCATTGATCCACTGTCTTCTTTGATCTATCCATTTCCTGAGGAATTCAATCTCTTTTGAATAATCCCCAAGATTATCGAACATATATCCCCATACTTCGAGATTGTAAATATCGGCAATCTTCTGTTCCTCATAGTATTGATCCAGAATTCCGCCCGATTTCGTCATCTCTTCAAGTTTCGCATCAATAGCGGGCCATTCGGCTTTAAGTTCCTCGATAAACTCCGGATCGGTTTTCATCCTGTCAAGCCAGCTCGGATTCCCAATCCCGAAGCCTTCCACATCCATCACTATATATCTGAGATTTCCCCATGCGACAGCATCAAAATCCCAGAGCGGCCCCCAGTAAAGCTTATCATTTCTCGGCTTATAAAGAAATGTACTGCTGGTACGATAAGCATCTCTGTTCATCGTAAATTCCTGGATCCACCAGTACTTTGCCGCAGATTCGATATCAATATACTCTTTATAGCTTTTGCCATTCTCATCTTTAAAATCTTTACCGTAAATGGCATTTTCGGTCTTACTTACATAATCCCTTATATATTCCTTCTGACTTTCATTTCCCTCTTCGACAAAGTCAGGAGAATCATTCAGAAATTCAAATCCCTGATTCGTCATAAATTTAGATTCATCGGGATCGTCAGGATAAGGTGACATAGCTATAAGATATCCGCCCGTGATGATCGGATCGTCATAATCTTCATCCGTCAGCTCATCAATATCAACTCGACTCTTTCCTATCCTAACCTGCTCGCAAAGAGAATACGTACCATAATATTTTCCGTTCATAACCACTTCAACCGGAATGATCTGAGGTGTATAATCCATTCCGATCTCAGCTCCAAGCCAATAAGTCAGGCGATTCTTCAAGTGCGTATTATCATAACGATCCGCAAGAAGTACCCAATGCTTGTTTTTTCCCATTCCGAAAAGATCGGTACTCTTATCAAGTTTAAATTTATATGGTTTCTTATCCAGGTACCAGGTAGAGTTTCCACGTCCTCTTATATATTCAAGCTTCAGATTGCTGTAATCACTTACTGTGCTTCCGGTATATTCGGATACATATTCTTCGGGAACCTCAATATCGATCGAACCATAGCATCTTGCCGAATGATCCCGGCTTTCATTCATATCTTTAACAGTTCCCAAAGATTCATCAATATTTATATATAGAACAGGGACCGAGCTTTCCGCGAATTCCACATTTTGTATTGTGATAGAATAATTTTCTGTGTCCAAAGCATCATCAATCGTAAAACCGAGTGAAACCTTATGCTCCCCTGTAAGTTCTCTACCGGCGACACGACTTGATTCATCTACACCGTCTGCCGGAATACTGACGATCGGAATATCCTCATCATCTATATATACATCAACATATCCGGTAACATCCCCTTCAACGAGTGCATTTACGGATATTCTGTTGACCGGATTGCCGTCAAATTTAAATGTATCATCCAGAACAATTCTCGCTGACCCGATATCAGCCCCGCTTCCTTTTACGGTTAATGATTCTTCAATCAAATCAGCTTTAAGTTTATCGGAAATTGAAAGTCTTCCGTTAGAATATAACTCTCCTATCAAAACCTTCCGATACGGTTCATATATATTGCCCGGAGCCTTAGGCTCCTCAACAACCGGCGCCTCATTATTCTTTACCGGACTTTCTACCGGACGAATATCTTCCTTTAATTCTTCGGCATCGGTTTTCGATGCAGTGTTCTCCGCATCATTCAAATTCTCAGAATCATTTGAGTTCTCAGAAACATTCGAGTTCTCAGAATTATTTGAATTCTCAGAATCATTTGAGTTTTCAGGATTCTCCGATGTTATTTCCGTTTGTTGTTCTTCATCAGCTCTGACCTTCGTAGTCGAAAGTCCGCAAAATGCCATAGACATCGCAAGTGCAAATGCCAAAAATCTTTTCTTCATTAAAACTACCCTCACACATATAATATAGCCCCCGGTCCCTGAAACCCGAGAATCGAAACTGCTCTTTAATATATTGTCACAATAGCACAGGACGGTTCATTTCTTCAACAATTATATTACAGAATTTTCATGTATGGTATCGGCAGATTTCCGATGCATACTCGTGACTTATTCATTCAAGGTTTCATATGGTGAGCATCATTGAATTAATATGTAGTCGTGCAAGACTTCACACAGCAAGAATCATTGAACTAATATGAACAATAATGTAAAATGTTTTCATCATTTCATAATCCGGAGGAACAGACAATGCCGGCAATATCCAACGACTGGGCAGCAAAGCTGAGTCCCGAATTCAGCAAGGAATATTATAAAAAACTTTTTGATTTTGTAGGGCGCGAATATTCAACAAATACGATATATCCGCCGGGAGATGATATCTTCAATGCTTTCCATCTCACCCCCTACGAAAAGGTTAAGGTAGTTATAATCGGTCAGGATCCGTATCACGAACCGGGACAGGCTCACGGACTGTCATTTTCCGTAAAGCCGGGCGTGGATATACCTCCATCACTCCAGAATATATATAAAGAGCTTCAGGATGAACTGGGATGCTACATTCCGGACAACGGATACTTAGTAAAATGGGCCGAGGAGGGAGTCCTTCTGCTGAACGCTGTTTTGACCGTACGCGCACATGCTGCAGCTTCACATCAGAATAAGGGCTGGGAGAATTTCACCGATGCGGTGATAAGAGAAGTAAATAAGAAAGATGCTCCGGTCGTCTTCATGCTCTGGGGTAGTTTTGCCAGAAGCAAGAAAGCTATGCTTGATAATCCTAAACATCTTATACTCGAAGCACCTCATCCGAGTCCGCTCTCTGCATACAGAGGCTTCTTCGGCTGCGGTCACTTCAAGAAATGTAATGACTTCCTGTCAGCGAACGGAGCAGAACCTATAGACTGGCAGATAGAGAATATAAAATAAGCATGTCTTTTCGACATGCTCTTTACCCTACGCGTGCTGCCACAGGCAGCTATCCGATTAAATATATAATAAATCCCATAAATAAGATTAAGCACCTTTTCAGGTGCTTAATTCTTCTTACACTATTAATCTATAAACCTTTGAGAGAAATATGTTATCGCTTCTTCAATTGGCTTAACTGTATATTACTACAACCCTATATGTAAGTGTTTAAGAGTTTGAAAATAAATTGTAAACATACTGTTAACATAAATCGACAGGTTGAAAAGTCCAACCTGCCGATCATTTTCTATTATTATTCTATTTCTTACATAGCCTTTACTTCATCAAATTCCTTAGTGATCTCCTCATCCGGAGCTTTTGTGATAAGGCTTACGATAACGATCATTATGAGTGCAACCGCAAATGCCGGAGCAAGCTCATAAAGATCCCATGCTCCTCCCATCGGGCGAACACAGTATTTCCAAACGAATACCATAACCGCTCCCGAGATCATTCCTGCAACGGTGCCTGCCGCATTGGCTCTCTTCCAGAAGAGTGACATTACCATTGCCGGTCCGAATACCGCACCGAAACCTGCCCAAGCGAAGGAAACGATATTGAATACCGAGCTTGACTGATCCCATGCAATAACCACTCCGAGAACAGCAACAACCACAAGTGTTATACGTGCAGTAAGCATAGCCGCTTTCTCAGAAAACTTGATCTTGAAGAAGTCCTGGAATATATTTTCCGAAACAGCAGATGACGCAGCAATAAGCTGTGAATCTGCAGTTGACATTGTCGATGCAAGAATACCGGCAATTATAAGTCCTGCAATAAGCGCATAACCGAATCCGTTCCTGCTTATGTGATCTGCAAGTACGACGATAAGAGTCTCAGACTTTGATGTACTTGTCGGATCTTCTATAAGACTCTCAAGTGCTCCCGACTGTGTCATAGCACGTCCTACAACTCCGAGGAACGTTGCGATTCCGAGAGAGATAACAACCCATACAGATGCAACTCTTCTCGACAGCTTCAGCTTGTTCGGATCCTTGATTGCCATAAATCTGAGGAGAATGTGCGGCATACCAAAGTATCCCAATCCCCAGCAGAACATTGTAATCTTATTAAACAGTCCGTACGGATCGGCGCCTCCCGTTGAATTATTGAAAGTCGCATTTAAATCCAGATAACCCTTAAGACTGTTTGCATTGTCTATTACCGCTCCGAGTCCTCCCGCATTACCGATACCGTAACCCAGAACTATGAGCAGTGCTATCGACATTACTATAGACTGAATAAAGTCTGTATTCGATGCGGCAAGGAAACCTCCGGTGGTCGTATAACCTACAATGATTATAGCCGAAACTACCATTGCAAGCTGATAATCTACCTCAAAAAGCTTAGCGAAGAGTTTTCCGCACGCAGAAAATCCCGATGCCGTATAAGGCACGAAGAATACTATGATCGTAATAGCTCCGATAAGAAGAGTTACGTTACTCTTATCACGGAATCTCTTCTTGAAATACTCCGGAAGAGTGATCGCATCGATCTTCGCCGTATAATTACGAAGTCTCTTGGCTGTAAAAAGCCAGTTAAGATAAGTACCCACAGCAAGTCCGATTGCTGTCCAGCCCGCATCGGCAATACCCGAGAAATACGCAAGTCCCGGAACTCCCATCAAAAGATATGAGCTCATATCCGATGCCTCGGCACTCATGGCTGTTACAAATGGTCCGAGTTTTCTTCCCCCCAGATAGAAATCTCCGACATCGTTTGTGTTCTTAGATGCGATAAAACCGATCAGAAGCATGCACGCAAGGTACACAAAAATTGATACGATAATACCGATCTGAGCTACAGTTAGTCCTCCCATTTTATACCTCCTGATATTAAGTTGTATTGAAACTGTCCGAACTATAAACACCTACCAACAATATTCCGATCGAACAGCCGCAAACCGAATAAAATTTTACCATAACAGGCATTCTTTGTAAACAAATCCGAGGTTATGTCAGTCTGTGCGTACCACCTTCTTTGAAGCTCTTTTTACCGTTTTAAACATTTCCCTTGAGTTATGTATAACCTCAGGTTCCGCCTCATCTCCTCTATATCGTATCCTGATATATATATCGATCAGTTCTTTCAGCTTATCACGCATTTCTCCATCTTTTATCAGCTCCGGATATTCGAAGATAGACCGATTCTTCTTTTTTACATTTTTATTTCCGTCAATCAGATCAAAAATATGTACCATGTTGTTCTTTATCTTGCCTTCCGGAGAAAGTCTCAGATACTTTATATATCCTATCAGCTTTATAACCAGAATAAATATCACCAATGCTGCAGCCATAACGCCGATATATCCCAGGAACCTTAGAACTGTTCCTGTTCTGAAATCCGCTTCTTTTCTGTCCTGCTCAATCTGCACGTCAATCGGAATCGGCTGATCATTTCCCTGTGGAACATACCGCTTCCAGTATTCATCATCATAAGGCATTGACCCTGACGTCGATGTATTTTTACTGCTGTCTTCTCCCAATCCCCATGTCGTATCGGCGGCAGTTTTAAATACTGCAGTCGGTTCAAAGGAAATCCAGCCAAAGCCGTCTATATATGCTTCCGGCCACGAATGTGCCTCTGAACTGTAAACAAGCGATGATTCAGTTTCATAATGATTATATCCGACGGTATATTTTGCGGGCACTCCCGCTATCCTGAGCATCATCACCATCGCGCCGGCATAATGGACGCAGTATCCCCTTCCTTCATCAAAGAGAAATGTATCCAGATAATTATCATATCCCGTAAGATCAACATCTGTGCTGTATTCATAATGTCTGAGATAATCCTCTATAACAAGCGCCTTTTCATAATCACTTCCGCAGTCCTTTGTCAGCTCATTTGTCAGCTCGATCATTCTGTCGGTTGCCATCGAGGTATCAAGATATGCAGTCATATCCTTCGGTGCAACAGCCGCATTATACTGTTCCTCAGTCATGACTGTTCTGAAGTCGATGCTGTAGATTGACATTACATAGTCAATCATCTCCTTATAGCTGAGCGGTTCCGCTTCCTTATCAACACTGTTAAGCACTCTCACAAAGTAAGGACTTGCCGTATCCAGTGCAAGATATCTGACTCTGTAACCGAAGCCCTTCTTCTTTTTCTTCGGCACCTTATCCACGTAAGTAATATTAAGTACCGTCTGAGGTCTTATAACATCCTCCGTTCTCAGATATTTATATATGACATCCGCTATCATCATCTTGGAGAAATAAGTTGATTCCTTGTAATCCACTCCGGCATTATAAAGTGCATTCATATATACAGCAAACCAGTCGTTGAAATTCTCTTCAATCTCGGGATTCGTCAGCCCCTTATCCGTAAATGTTAAATAGCTGCGGCCTTTCAGATATACAGGAAGACTCTTACTGCTGAATTCAAACTTCAGTTCTTCCTTAACATTTCTTTCAATCCTTCCCGAAATCTTACCCGTTCCGGTATAACCCGTATAACCCAGATTTCCCGAACCGAAGCCATCAAAGAAGTAAATCGTCTCATCCATAAGTCTGCCGAATAATTTCCCCGTTCCGTCGATTGCCTTTCTCACAAAATCCCATTTGTAAGGTTCTTCGCTAACAGGTGCCAGGAAACCTACGATGCACATAATGATCGGAATCGCAGAATAGTATCTGATGTCCTTCTTAAGAAGAATCGCAATACCGTAAAAAGTAAGAATAACTATGCATACAGCCGCATACTTAGGAAGCGTCGTATCAAATATAAGATGTGCTGCCGTAATCTCCGCAGCTGCAGCAACTGCCCATCCGAATCTTTTTATCTTCCGGATATTGAGTATCGCAATTATAGCCGATGCAACAAAGGCTGCTGCTATATTGATTGTCAGTATCATGTCTCTGAAAAGCAGCACGAAAATAACATCCGCTATAAATATATAGAGGATATCCCATTTCTCTCTGCCTGCCGCATGTACGATCATTCCTATCATAAGATTGACCGTCAGATAGCATAGATAAAAAAGCACAACAACGCTCTTTATCACCAGGCCGTTAAGCATAATACCTATCGGCACTGAAAGTGCTATATACATCGGCAGTATCAGCAGATATTCAAATACTCGTCTGCTTCTCTCAGTCACTTATCCTATGTGTCCTTTCTGAGGCTTATCTCGCCCTTCTTCTCACTGAATATCGCAGCTATTCCGCCGCTGTTTTCCAGTGATGCCATAAGTTTTTCTTCCGTATCCGGAAGCGTCTCTCTTCCTATCTCTCTAAGCTTTTCAAAGTAAAATGTATTGAAGCTGTCATAGCCGTCTATCAGGAAATCCTTAACTCCCGAACACCAGTACATAAACTTGACCGGCTTCGACTGACCCGCAAACCAGTTGGCAGCGGATACAACATATTCCAGAAGATAATCCCTCTCCACAACCGTCGGCTCATGCTCGTTAACTACAACCAGCGTCATCATTTCCGAATCCTGTCTGTCAGGCATTCGCTCATACATTTCACCTGTTCTCGCATAATTCTTCCAATGAACATATTTCAGCGGATCGCCCGGCGTATACTTCTTCAGCTCATTGCCCGGGAAATCCTCCTTCCTGTCTATCTTATAAATGCTGCTGATATTCATATTCTCCTCATAGAGTCTGCCGATATCCGCCGCCGCTATATCCGTAACGGTCGGAAGCACGTGCAGTCTGAGGGGAGCCGGAATGTCGAAGGTTATCCTTGCGATTCCGAAAATATCAGTTACGGAAAGACTTGTTATTCCCACTGTGTAGCTTCCCGCATATCTGCATGAAATGTCCGTTTCAATCTCCCGGTTTTCTCCCGGAAGAAGCTTAAATACCTCTCCGGTGAAATCCTTTTTAAAATGTGTGAATTCTCTGTCTCTGATCAGCCTTAGGCCACCTATCGGGATAGGACCCGCATTTCCCAGCGTTACTGAATACGGAACTGCCGAATTCTTATAGACCAGACGCACATTTACCTCCTGATAAACTCTGATCATCGTAAAGGCATATGCTATCTGGATCACCGCAGCCGGGATATATGCCAGAGTCGCGAAAAAAAGGACATAAGAAAAAGCTCCCCCTTTAAAGCTTACCAATACTGCCGTGCCGACAAGTATCAAAAGGTAAACTAAGAGGGGTATTCTTTTCTTATATCCCTTTTCTTTAAAGAATTTCCTAATCTTGCTGAATTTCATATTTATCTCGGTCTGCTGATCTTATCTGTAACCCTTGTAAGAAGCTGTTCAGCTGTATATCTGTCCATACGTGCCTTAGCCGTAAGAACCAGTCTGTGCGGAAGCGTAACACCCGCCATCTCTATAACATCCTCAGGAATGACATAGTCCCTGCCTCTGATATAGGCATCTGCCTTTGATGCCATAAGAAGATCGAGAGCCGCTCTAGGACTGAGTCCGTACTTAAGTTCCTCAAGTCCTCTGGTACCGTCCACTATCTCAAGTGCATATTCAAGCACCTCGTCACTGATCTTAACTTCACGGACTTCCTTCTTCATATTCACTACGTCTTCCGCCGAAAGTATCTTCTGCACCGCATCTTCCATAACACCGTCCAGATAATTCTTCGAAAGGCGGATCTGCATTTCCCTGTCGGGATAGCCGAGACTTATCTTCATCATAAATCGGTCAAGCTCTGCCTCCGGAAGAGGATAAGTACCTATATTCTCCGACGGATTCTGCGTTGCAATGACCATAAAAAGCTCCGGAAGAACAAATGTGTTTCCGTCTATTGTGACCTGTCCTTCCTCCATAGCTTCAAGAAGTGCGGACTGGGTTCTCGGTGATGTACGGTTTATCTCATCAGCCAGAACGATCTGATTATGGATAGGTCCCTTAACAACACGGAACTGTGTTTCCTTCGCATCGTATATAGATGTTCCCACAACATCTGTCGGAAGCGTATCCGGAGTAAACTGTATTCTTGCAAAGCTTGAATCTATAGATCCTGCAAGAGCCTTGGCAAGAGTTGTCTTTCCAACACCCGGTACATCCTCGATAAGTATATGTCCGCCCGCAAGAAGAGCCGTGATCATATTGTGGATCACGGCATCCTTGCCTATAAACCTGCTGCCTATGTTATCCTTTAATTTGCTTATTAATTCCTGCATTATCTTCCCTGTAGTCCTAAATCTGTATATTTCGACTTAATCTGTCTAACATTTACTCCTTGGCAGCATTTACTCCTTGGTAAACATGTCTTTACCCACACCACAGATAGGGCATACCCAGTCATCAGGTATATCCTCAAATGCTGTTCCCGGAGCGATACCGCTGTCAGGATCTCCTACCTCAGGATCATACACATAACCACATACACATACATACTTGTCCATAGAATAGCCTCCTTTAATACATTATATCCCCTTGAATCTTGTTCGATTCATTAACAACCCATTATACTGTCGCAGTCTGCGTTGTTTCAGTCTCCGCATTATACTGTCACAGTTTGTGCATCTTCAGTCTCTTCAGTTTAGTTTGTCGCAGTCTGTGCTGCCGCACCTTCTGTTTTGTTCTCTGCCTTTTTCTCCGCTATAGCCGCCTTCTCTGCTTCAACATCCTTAAAGCCGGCACGCATTCTTTCTTCATACTCTGCCGGCGGCATAGGTTTTGCATAATAATATCCCTGTATCATATCGCAGTCATGCTCGGCGAGGAATTCAACCTGTTCTCTGTCCTCAACACCTTCCGCAACCGTACGCATGTTCAGCTGCTTCGCAAGTCTTATTGCTTCGGACACTACAATCTGGGCACGACCGCCCTCGTTTTCACCCCTGAAGAATTCGGCATCCAGCTTCAGAACATCCAGCGGCATATCCTTCAGCGAATTAAGTGATGAGTATCCCGCACCGAAATCGTCCATTGAAACCGAGAAACCATATTCTTTCAATTTATTTATAGTTGTGATCATTGCATTCTTATCATCAAAGAATGCACTCTCTGTAAGTTCTATCTCCACGAGATCGTGCGGAGCACCTTCCCTGTCGACCATATCCCTGATCTGCTCTGCGAGATCATCTTCGACAAAATGTGCTCTGGATACATTTACCGATACGGGAACACATTTATATCCCTGATCCAGCCATCTTTTCTGATCACGTGCCACATGAGTTATCATATAGTGATCGATTTCCGTAATGAATCCGTTCTTCTCGAAAATCGGTATAAACTTACCCGGCGACACAAAACCATATTCAGGTGATATCCATCTGATAAGAGCTTCCGCTCCCGCCAGCTTATTCGTCTTCGGATCATACTTCGGCTGATAATACACCTGAAACTCCTCATTTTTCACTGCGGCTTCCTGATTATCATTAACCGTATCGATCCACTTCTGCTGCTCAACAAGTAGTTCATCAAAATATGATATTCCCGAATCATCGCTTTCAGAAAGCTCCTCTGCCGCGGCACAGGCATTGAAATAATCCTGTTCAATATCCGCATCGATTCTTCGTATAGCCCTTCCTCTGTCGTCAAGCTTAACACCCTTCTTCGCAACTCCGACATGAAAAGCGAGTTTATGCTCAACATAAAGCTTCTCCAGCTTTGAGAGAATCGACCTTATCTTTGAATCCAGATTTTCCTCATTCACATAGGAAAGAAGCACTGCGAAATGTGCATTTGCCGAATGTGCACATATTTCTTTATCGGAAAGGTTCGCACTGATCACATCAAAGACATCCTTAAGTGCTCTTTCGCCCTCTTCTACCGAATGCGCTATACAGAAGTTTCTGTATTTAACAAAATCAAAATCTGTAACTGCAAAATTATATGATGCGCCTTTTCTCGATGATATGAGCTGTTCGCCCTTTGCCTTGAACCAGGTCCAGTTCGTATTTTTTGTGACCGGATCTGTAAAAAGCATCGTATTAACACGTCTGTGGTTGGCTATTCCTCTGACAAGATTAATGATCATGATAACATATCCGCCCAGCAGGATAAGTGCGACACCACCTATAACTATAGCCATAAATATGACATCGCCTTCATCCATATCCACAGAGGATTTAACGAAGATCATGTTGTCACTGTCCGGCACCTCGACGCCCATCCAGAAAGGAACGATCAGACGGTCCTCTTCCTCGATATATCTTTTCCCGCCGGCTGCCAAAGGCTTTTTATCAAATAATCCCTTAAAATCAATATCAACCGAATTGTCATTATCTATTTTAAGAAACTGTCCATGAATATCCTGATATATAACAACACTACCGAGCTGCGATGTCGTATAGTTTAAGGTATTACTTCCGTTTCTTGTATCGGTTCCTTTGACTTCCAGCTGATTACCGTTCTTATCAAGTACGATATAATCTCTCTGAAGCTCCAGTGCATCAAGCATTCTGTCCATCTCATCTTTACCGGACATTTTATCCGAATATAACTGAGCGATCAGACGCGCATTTGATGATTCCTTTACAAGCTTACTCTCCACAACATATGTCAACATCCATGCAATAAGTACGACCAGTGTTATTGCAATGACCGATGAGAATAAGATAAATCCGATGAATCCGCCCCACCAACGGTTCTTCTTCATTTTCCGAAGAGTCTTTTCGTTCTTTAATCTTTTCTTTTCATTCTTTTTCTTTTGTTTTTCAGTTAGTTCTGACATTTATACTACCTTCCTGAATATGATTTACTTCCCACCAAAGATTAAAACCATATATTCGGACTGTAAAATATTTCTTCAGTCTTTGTAATCATACCTGAGTACCGTCACCGAAAGCGGCGGTACATCAAGGACAATAGAATTCTCACATCTGTCACAAGGTATCTTTTCAGCCTTCAGATTAACAGGTTTTCCGTTCTTTCCGACATTATTTCTTCCGAGTCCGCCGTACTTCTTATCATCCGACGATAAGATTTCTGTATAGTTTGTAAGACAAGGAACACCTACTCTGTAACCCTTCTTTTCAACAGGAACAAAATTACAGATGAACATTATCTGATCCTTTGCGGTCTTTCCTCTTCTTATAAATGCAACCACGCCGCTCTCTTCATCGTCTACCTTCGTCCATTCAAAGCCTATAGGCTCGTTGTCGTTGTAGTAGAGAGCATCATACTTTGTATATAAATGATTGAGATCCTTCACATAATCCTGCATACCCTTGTTGAGCGGATTATCCAGCAGATACCAGTCAAGGCTTCGAGCCTCACTCCATTCCCTTGACTGTGCAAACTCCTGACCCATGAAAAGCAGCTTCTTACCCGGATGGCCACACATAAAGCCGTATGCGGTACGAAGGTTTGCGAACTTATCTCCCTCAAGTCCCGGCATCTTGTTGAACATCGAACATTTAAGATGAACTACTTCATCATGACTGATAACAAGTATATAATTCTCTGCATATGCATAAGACAGACTGAAGGTCAGCCTGTTATGGTTAAACTGTCTGAAATACGGATCGAGCTTCATATATTCGAGGAAGTCGTTCATCCATCCCATATTCCATTTGAAAAGGAATCCAAGTCCCTTCATATCTGCAGGTGCTGTAACTCCCGGCCATGCGGTAGACTCCTCAGCTATCAGATACGCTCCCGGATTTCTCTCCTCCATGACCGTATTTATAATCTGCAGAAGTTCGATAGCCTCGAGATTCTCCTTACCGCCGTTCTTGTTTGCAACCCACTGTCCATCCTGTTTTCCGTAATCCAGATACAGCATCGATGCAACCGCATCAACTCTGAGGCCGTCCACGTGATATTTTTCAACCCAGAAGAGTGCATTTGCAGTAAGGAAGTTCGCAACCTCATTTCTTCCGTAATTGAAAATGTATGTTCCCCAGTCAGGATGCTCACCCTTTCTCGGGTCCTCATGCTCATAAAGAGCCATTCCGTCAAAGCGTCCGAGTCCGTGTGCATCTCTCGGGAAATGTGCAGGCACCCAGTCAAGGATAACTCCTATTCCGAGTGAGTGCATATGATCTACGAAATATGCAAAATCATCCGGACTTCCGTATCTTGATGTAGGTGCATAATAATTCGTTACCTGATATCCCCATGAACCGTCAAAAGGATATTCGGCAATTCCCATAAGCTCTATATGCGTATAACCCATTTCAACAAGATACTGTCCTATCTCATCCGCATATTCTCTATAGTTATAGAATCCGAAATCCGAATCCTCTATTTTCTTCTTCCATGATCCAAGATGACATTCATAAATGGACATAGGCTGCTTCATGCGTGCCAGTCTGTCCTGCTTCTTTCTGTTTGCCATCCACGCAGAATCAGTCCATTTAAGATTTGAAATGTCTGCGACCACATTTGCATTATCCGGACGAACCTGATCCTGATTACCATACGGATCGGCCTTATAAAGGACATCCCCGTACCTTGTAAGTATCTGATATTTGTATACCGCACCCGGCTCAACATCAGGAATAAAGAGCTCATAAACACCCGATACATTATGAATCTGCATCGGATTCAGTGCTCCGTCCCACATGTTAAAATCACCGACTACCGAAACACGGCGTGCATCAGGTGCCCATACCGCAAAATATGTACCCTTTACGCCATCGATTGTCATCGGATGAGCTCCGAGCTTATCATATATATCGTAATTCTTGCCTTCTGCAAAAAGATATGCATCATAATCCGTAAAAATGCCGTCAAAGCTGTAGCAGTCTGCAGTCTCCACGGTTGTTCCATCATAATACTGCGTAACAAAACGATAAGCGGTGCCGGTAAACTTCTTCTTCGGAAAATATATTCCATAGAAGCCCTCATCACTTATCTTTTCAAGAGGTATTAAATTCTTGCCCTTAGGGGATTTAATTGAAACGCTGCTCGAATGAGGTTTATAGCAGGTGATGACCTGTCCCTCACCGAAGTCATGATTACCTAGAAGATGCTTGGGGGCATTTATCTTGCCATCGATCAATTCATCATATAAGATCCAATTGATCCAGTTCTGTAATCTGTCATCCATTTATGTAACCCTCCTACATGTTTTTTCGCCCGAAAAAACGTATAACAAACGGACTGTTTTTTTACCCAATAATTAAATTCATGATACCACAATTTACCATTGAATGAAACTGTTTAATTCAGTATAATCATAGACGATTCGGCGGTTTCAAGGCCGTTCCGAAACCGGCGTCTGAATGAGATTATTTATACATTTCGGACAGTTCCGAATCATCGTCCGAATGAGTTTATTTTTTCATTCCGGACAGTTCAGAATCTATCGGCCGAATGAGTTTATTTTTTCATTCCGGACAGTTCAGAATCTATCGGCCGAATGAGTTTATTTTTTCATTCCGGACAGTTCAGAATCTATCGGCCGAAATAGTTTATTATTCACTTTGGACTGGTAATCCATGTAATTTTACGGGAGCATAATAATGGCAGACAGCGAAAAAAATCAGAATCCCATAACAGTCGTAAACAGCCATATCGACTCGCACAGCTTCAGTCGTATATATCTGTTCTTCGGCGACGAACAGTATCTGATAAAGCAATATGTGAATAACCTTGTAAATGCAGTCATGCCGGACAGGAATTCAATGAGCTTTTCACATTACATTTCCGACAAATGCGATGTAAATTCCATCTGCTCGGATGCTGTTACCATGCCATTTTTCGACGAATTCAAGGTTGCTCTCATCGAAGACAGCGGATATTTCAATTCTTCAAACGATAAAATAAAGGATATGATACCTGAAATAGGTGAACAGAATATTCTGATCTTCAGTGAAATGAATGTAGATAAGAGAACTTCAACCTACAAGGCCGCCGCGAAATACGGCACTGTTCTCGAGTTTGCCACTCCGAGCGAGGATGATCTCATCAAATGGGTAATCGGACGTTTCACAAAGGATAATATAAGAATACAGAACGGTGTACCGGAAATGCTGGTCTCTGTTGCGGGAGAAAATATGCTGAACCTTTCCAACGAAGTGGAGAAGCTCTCCTGCTATGCCATGAATAAGGGAACGATAACGCTTGAAGATATCGGACTTCTCTGTAACAGCAAGATTGAAGATAAGATATTTGAAATGTGTGATGCGATCGGCCGCCACGACAGCCGTACAGCTATATCACGTTATAATGATCTGGTTGCTCTCAAGACTTCACCAATGATGATAATCAGCATGATATCGAGGCATTTCAGAATACTTTCACAGCTCAGCTTCATCCAGTCCGGAAAGGATAAGAAAATGGCCGCAAAAGATAAAGCGGCACTTCTCGGAATAAAGTCCTTCGCGGTAAATAAATATCTGCCTCAGCTGAATAATCAGACTACCGCAGATCTGCTCAGAAAATCAGAATTATGTATGGCAGCCGATTTTGCCGTTAAAAGCGGTCAGATGTCGGACATCAACTCAGCCGAGAAGCTGATCCTCGACCTGCTGTGATTCTTTGAAAGATCCGGCCCGACATCACAATTATTTTCTATATTTTACTTGATAACTATGTATTAGATCTAACCTGATAAATACACATCAGACAAAAAAATGTCGACGTATTAACCTGTAATACGTCGACACTGTTTTTAATTCATAGAATTATAAAATATACTTACGCAATCTTATTTACAGCAAGTGTAAGTCTTGAAATCTTTCTTGCAGCTGTGTTCTTGTGGTAAATACCCTTTGAAGCTGCCTTGCTGATCTCAGAAGTTGCTACAAGGAGAGCTGCTTCAGCTTCTGCCTTGTTACCCTCAGCGATAGCTGCATCAACCTTCTTTACAAGAGTCTTAACCTTAGACTTGATTGCCTTGTTTCTCATTTCCTTCTTCTTGCTTACAAGAATTCTCTTCTTAGCTGACTTAATATTAGCCACTGTTCTTTACCTCCGGAATTTTACGAAATAATCAATAATCTTCCCTTAACAAGGGATTCTGTTCTGTGATCTCACTTAGCCAAGACACGTTCGGATTTACAGGCAGTGACGGAATATATCTTCTGCCGACCGGGCATATGAAATCGATATTGCATGGTATCCAGCCGCGAATACCAAGCGCAACAGATATAATATCAAAGTAATACCCGTGCGTCAAGCGTTTTTTCTTTTATTTAAAGGACTTTTTCACGTATTTTCCCACGTAAGCATTTTTCATTTATTATATTTCGAATATATCCTGAGTGGAACCTCGGCTTCTATATATATTCCGTCTTCTCTGAAATCTTCCGTAATGACGCTTCCCGAGTTTCTGATTTCCGCAACATCCGACATCTCCGAATAACTGAAAAGCTTCTTCAGATATTTTCTGTCCTGTCCGATCATTTCAGACAAAGATTTAATGAGCTCTTCGATTCCTTCTCCGGTTTTAGCTGAAATCCGTACTGTCATATATGCGCGGGCATCCCTTATATGTGTTTCAACCTCGTCTGAACTCTCTTGTTCATTGGTCTCCCATGCGTTACTCACCGGTTTCGAATTCAATTTATCAATTTTATTGAATACCGTGAGTATCTTCTTGCCTTCAATTCCGAGCATATCCAGAGTTTCATAAACAACTCGCATATCATCCTCAGCATTTTCGGATGAAGAATCCACCACATGAATTATATAATCTGCATATTTAGCTTCTTCAAGTGTACTTCTAAACGCATCAACCAGATTATGCGGAAGCTTTCTTATAAATCCAACCGTATCGGTAAGAAGTGCCTGCTTTTTGCCTTCGAGCTTTATGCTTCTTGTAGTTGTATCAAGCGTTGCAAAGAGCTTATTCTCTGCAAGTACATCAGATCCGGTAAGCCTGTTAAGCAGCGTGGATTTTCCTACATTTGTATAACCCACTATTGCAAATACAGGTATTGGATTCTCGCCTCTCCTTTTTCTGGTAAGGTCACGATGATTCACAACCTCCGCAAGTTCCCTCTTCAACTGGGAAACTCTGGTCCTGATCACACGTCTGTCCTGCTCAAGCTTTTTCTCACCCGGTCCCCTGGTTCCGATACCTCCTCCGAGTCTGGACATCGAACGTCCTTTTCCCGTAAGTCTGGTAAGCCTGTATTGAAGCTGAGCCAGCTCAACCTGTATCTTTCCTTCCGAGGTAACAGCATGCTGAGCAAAAATATCAAGTATCAGCATGGTTCTGTCCATTACCTTGGTATCAAGTATTCTCTCAAGATTACTCATCTGGATCGGTGTCAGCTCATCATCGCAAATAATTCCGGTAGCTTCGGTTGATTCTATAACCGCCGCCAGTTCCTCCAACTTTCCACTTCCGAGGTATGTCGAAACGCTTGGGGTATCTATATGCTGAACCATCGTAGCAACCGTCTCGGCACCTGCAGTCTCTGCCAGCTCCCGCAGCTCATCCAGAGCCTCATAGCTGTCGGTTCCGACCAGAATAACCTTTTCTATCGGTTCGTTTGTATATTCCATCTATTTCCCATCTCCGTTATATATTCAATCTCATATGATAATATCAGTTCGCATCTTTATTATCATAACATAATCCGCAACATCAAATGAATAATAACATTTTACATGTGATAATCATATATACTCAAAATATAATATCGAAGATTATTTACAAAATATACTATACATAAAGTTCTTTTCTTCTGAAATCGCTTCTTCCGAAATCACTTCTTCTGAAGCTGTCTCTTCTTTCTCTGATCCTACGTCTTCTTGCAAGCTTTCTGCCTTCATCATAAACCTCTACGATTGCCCTCGCTTCAACAAATGGCCCGAAGATTCCCATGATCACCAGCAGCAGTGATTCCGTATATGCTCCCGTAACGAAGATAATACATAAACAGATTCCCAGTGCCAGAGCTGTTGCGCCATAAGAAGTAAAAGCGCCCATCATAAAGTAATAACTTGTCTTATGCATTCTGTAGAGAATATCATTTATTCTTTCCATTTCTGTTCCCTCCCGGTTCACATTTTTCTGATACTCTCAGAATACTCCAATAGGTGTCCAATAGAACTGACACCACTTTTATCCAGACTCCTACATTTCTTGTTGACAAATCGGATATTTTGAATTAAAATGAACCGCAGTTCACTTTTATTAGTGAACCCGGGTTCATTTTTATTATAAAAGGAGAATAACTATGCCAAAAGTTTCAGAAGAGTATTTCGAAGCAAAAAAGCTGGAGATAATAGATGCCGCTTATCGCGTTGCACTTCGTAAGTCTATAAGCAGCATGACTCTGATGGATGTCAGAGAGGAAGCCGGAATGGCAAGAGGTGCCATTTACAGATACTATAATAGCCTCGATGATGTCCTGATATCACTTATCGAGAAGATCAACCATGATAATTCATATCTCGAAGAGGTGCAGAAAATATTCAGCAGGCAGGATTCCCTATCTCCCGATAAGCTTCTAAAAAGGGTGTGTGATTTTCTGTACAGTTATCTCACATCCCGCGAAATGGATATACATTCGCTGAGTCTGCAGTTCGATATATTCTGCATCCATGAACCTGAAAGGGTTAAGGAAATGCTTGCAAAGGCCGAGATACCCAATAACAACTTCTCGTACCTCATGCAAAATATGTATGAATATATAAAGGATCAAACAAAATCAGGAAAGCTTCATCCAGTCATGCCCGCGAAAAAGCTTATAGATTATTTCTTCACTATTTATAAGGGAATTCAGCTCCAGTATACACTTGAAGAAAAAATGGGTACTGATTCCTATGATGCAAAAACCACGATAAATGCAATGTATAAAACAATGCTCGCTCTTCTCGGAATTGATATTGGCTAAATATCATTTAAGAAAAGGGTATAACCATGAAAAAAAGAATACTGAAGATACTGAGAATAATACTTATTGCACTTGCACTTTTTATTACGGTGCTTTCAATAAGACACCACTTTAAGAGTAAATCCGACAGGGAACTCTTCGCCGATGCATATGGCGAGTACTATACCACACCGGAGGGTGAAAGAATTAACTACACCATATATGACAGCAGCTCTGACAAGGTTATGGTAATTCTCCCAGGTTTCGGCTGTTCATCAGCCCATTATGAATTTGATGCACTTGCCAAAGACCTGATTGACCTATATAAGGTTATAATAGTCGAACCTCTGGGTGTCGGTCTCAGTGACGAAACCGACAGAGACCGTTCCGTAGAAAATTACTGTTCTGAACTTCACGGACTCATGCAGTATCTGGGTTTTGACAGCTATACCATCCTTGGTCACTCTATATCCGGTGTATACATTCTGGACTATGCAAACAGATATCCGAATGAAGTCGAGGCCTTCATAGGAATAGATGCTACTCTTCCTCGCCAGTGGGAAATATGCCCCAAGGCTGCACTTCCCGAAAATCAGTATAAGCAGGATAAAATACTGAAATATCTGCTGGTCAACACAGGTATATACAGATTCTTTACCGAACTGTCCTTCGATGAATATCTGAAGGGTATTCCTACTATTACTAATGATGAAAAGCCTATCGTTCTCGCTATGTATTGTACAGATCAGCTTCGCCCTACTCAGCTTCGTGAAATGAAATCGCTCAGAGCAAACTCCGAAGCCTGCCTGAACGAAAAATTCCCCGAATCGATTCCGGTCCTCTATCTTCTCTCCGAGGATAACTGCAATCTGATGTCCGAATGGTATGATATTCATAAGGAAGTAATAGTTAATCCTTCAAGCCGTGTCACTATACTGAAGGGAGGACATTATTTACATCTGGATAATCGTGAGGGAGTTGTGGAAGAGATCAGGAAATTTGCCAACCAATACAGATGAAGTTTCAACTAATCAGTTTACAAAAAGCCATAGGCAGTTTTGCTTACGAGTAAGCATACCACCTATGGCTTTTTGTAACTGTGAATTGTAACTCCTGCAAATTGTTGAAAAATGATTTTTTAATTGAAAATTGAATTTATTAATGCTAGTAATTCTAAACAAATACTGTTTCAATCTAGCAATTACTCTTTTTTTCTTTATTCCGGCTAACCGCTCTGGCTTTTCCGTCCTTCTGGTTAGCTTTTGATCTTCTTATTACTCTTCTTTTCTTCATTCCGGCTAACCGCTCTGGCTTTTCCGCCCTTCTGGTTAGCTTTTTGATCTTCTTATTACCCTTCTTTTCTTTATTTCGGCTAACCGCTCTGGCTTTCCCGCCCTTCCGGTTAGCTTTTTGATCTTGTTATTACCCTTCTTTTCTTTATTTCGGCTAACCACTCTGGCTTTTCCGTCCTTCCGGTTAGCTTTTTGATCTTGTTATTACCCTTCTTTTCTTTATTTCGGCTAACCACTCTGGCTTTTCTACACCTCCGGTTAGCCGGCTAAGCGTAAAGAATCCTGAAAATAGCTGAATTCAGCTAACCAATACATGAAATATAGAGGGATGGTTAGCTTGCCAGACGCGGTGAAGCCGAAGGCACGAGGAACAGCGTTGATGTTTACTAACAATTTCGAAGAAACAGCATTATTGTTAGTACTTCTTCTGGAATTCTCAAGTTGAAGATCTGTTGTTTACTAATAATATTGAGAAAATCGCAAAATTATTAGTATTTCATCCGGATTTCTCGCGTCGAAGATCTGTTGTTTACTAATAATATTGAGAAAACGGCATTATTATTAGTACTTCAATCGAAAAGCCCGCGACAATGCATTGAAGTTTACTAACAGAAATAGAAGAACGGCATTATTATTAGTACTTCAATCGAAAAGCCCGCGACAATGCATTGAAGTTTACTAACAGAAATAGAAGAACGGCATTATTATTAGTACTTCAATCGAAAAGCCCGCGACAATGCATTGAAGTTTACTAACAGAAATAGAAGAACGGCATTATTATTAGTACTTCATCCAGAAATCTCAGGTTGAAGCGACCTTGAAGCGACCTTGAAGCGACCTTGAAGCGTTGATGTTTACTAACAATTCTGAGAGAACGGCATTATTGTTAGTACTTCATCCAGGAATCTCAAGTTGATGTTTTTCAAACTATGAATAACACCTATTGTGTCGCAAAAATTGATTAAAAGTGTGCAAATAATAACAAGTATTATCATTTTTCGTGTGATAGAATACCGACTATAAGGGGTCTGGGACAAGGGGGTCTGTTCTTCTCGGACAGTACAGTTTCGACCTACAAAATTTTAAAAAGGAGAAGGAAAATGTCAGACGTTAAGAAATCAGGAACAGTTTACTATGTTGACAGTGCTGCAGCTGCCGGAGGAGATGGTTCTAAAGAAAAGCCATTCGCAAAGATTAATGATGCAGCAGCTATAGCTCGTCCGGGAGATGAGGTGCTCGTTGCTCCGGGTATCTACCGCGAATGGGTATGTCCAAAGAATGCAGGTGAGGAAGACGCGCCTATATCTTATAGATCAGAGCAGCCTCTCGGAGCGATCATTACAGGTGCAGATCCTATAACAGGATGGACCAAGCACGAAGGAAATGTATGGACCGTTCGTGTAAACAATTCTATATTCGGAGAATATAATCCATATAAAGAATATGTATGCGGCGACTGGTACTTCGCACCTACCGTACGTCATACAGGTTCTGTATATCTCAACGATGTCATGATGTATGAGACTGTAACACTTGACGAATGTATCGCAGGTGAAGCAGATTCAAATGCATGGAACCATGAAGAATCCAAGCTTAAGTGGTACACAGAGCAGGACGGTGACGAGACTGTTCTCTATGCTAATTTCGGAGGACTTGATCCTAATGAAGAGAAGGTTGAATTCAGTGTAAGAAGAAATGTATTCATGCCTTCAGAGAACGGAATCAACTTTATAACCGTAAGCGGTTTTGTAATTACAAAGGGTGCTCCTACCTGGGCTCCTCCTGCTGCTTATCAGGACGGACTTATCGGCCCACACTGGAGCAAAGGCTGGATCATTGAAGACTGTGAGGTAAGCAACAGCAGATGCTGTGGTATTTCTCTCGGAAAATATCGTGATCTGGAAAATGATATGTATTTCTATACAAAGCAGGTTAAGAGTCCTACACAGATGGAGCGTGACGCAGTTTGCCGCGGTCAGTATCACGGATGGCTGAAGGAAAATATCGGAAGTCACATCATCAGAAGATGCCATGTTCATCACTGTGAGCAGACAGGTATTGTAGGAAGAATGGGTGCAGTATTCTCAACTATCGAGGATTGCCACATTCATCATGTATGTAATTCACAGCAGCTTGGCGGTGCAGAAACCGCAGGAATCAAGCTTCATGCTGCAATAGATGTAACAATTCAGAGAAACCATATACATAACTGTATCATGGGAGTATGGCTTGACTGGGAAGCTCAGGGTGCACGAGTTACAAGAAATCTCATGCACGACAATCAGCGTCCAAAGGATTCTACAGAAGCAAAGGGTGCTATGTTCAGCACCGATGTTTTCATCGAAGTAGGACATGGCCCAACACTTATAGATAACAACATCCTTCTTTCAAAGGTTTCTATAACCATACCGAGCGAAGGAATAGCCGTTATAAACAATCTTATCGGAGGATCCTTCAGTCTTATCAATTCAGGCGTAGATTCAATCGTTAACAATCAGCGTGAACCTCGATACACACCTTATCATATAAGACATAGGACTGAAGTTGCCGGATTTATGACAATCCTTCATGGCGACGACAGATTTTATAACAATATATTCATCCAGAATCAGCCTGTTGAGAATGATTCTCTCACTGCAGCAGATGCCGCTTATGAAGTTGTCGGAACTGCACCGTTTGATATCTTCCCAACATATGATGAATGGATTGCACAGTTTGATTTCTCTAAGGAACCTGATATGGGCGCACTTGCTACAGCACATTTCGGACACCTTCCTGTATGGGTAGGCGGAAATGCATACTTTAACGGTGCTACCGTATGTAAGCATGAGAAAGACATGCTTGTTGATTCAGAGAATAAGGCTTATGCAAAAATAGTTGTTGACGGAGACAGCTACTCACTTGATACTAACCTTATCTCACTTCTGGGAGATTATAAAAATAAGATAATGTGCACCGAAGATCTCGGACGCGCATTTGAACCTGAGCAGCGTTTTGAAAGTCCTGACGGAAGCGATATCATCTTCGATACCGACTACTTCGGAAATAAGAGAGAATCTTCATCAATTCCGGGACCATTCGCTGCAGCTGATGCTGAAAGCATCAAACTTGTTTAGCCCTTTGGCTGTTCGGTAAATTCCATTGAGCCGAACAGTTACCCAATCCCAACAAGAGCCGGGTATCGATCATTTAGATCAAATACCCGGCTCAAACACTTTTCATTAATTAAATTTGGAATAATAAAACACTTACATTGAATAAATCAAGCGTATCTTTACTCTTCTCCTGAGATATCCAGTGAATCATCCATATTCTGGTTTGTCTCATTATTCTGATTTACCAGATCCTTTGCCTGGTTCTCAAGGTTGACACCCATAGATATTTCATTATTTTCCTGAATATTTCTTGCAGTTTCACCGCCACATGCGGTAAGTCCTGCCATAAGCCCGAGCAGAAGCCCTGCTACGATAATTTTCTTCTTCATTTTGATACCTCCATCATTTCTCTCAATAGATTATTTAGTGTAAATTCTTTAATTCGTCAACAAATATCAATAATAATCTCCGGCTATAGAACCAGCAATTATAAATAATAATCACCGGCTATAGAACCAGCTGTTATAAATAATAATCATCGACTATAGAACTAGTCATCAACCTCTGCGATAGCTTCCATCTCGATCAGAACATCCTTCGGAAGTCTTGCAACCTCTACGCAGCTTCTTGCAGGAAAATCCTTTGTGAAATACTTCGCATAAATCTCGTTTACCTTTGCAAAATCATTCATATCCTTGATAAATACTACTGTCTTTACCACCTTATCAAGTGATGAACCCGACTCCTCGAGAAGAGCCTTAACATTCATAAGAGCTCTTTCAGCCTGAACCTCAATGCCACCCTCAACAAGTGTATTTGTTGCAGGATCGATCGGAATCATTCCTGATGTAAAAAGAAGGTTTCCAACCTTAACAGCCTGTGAATATGGTCCGATAGCTGCTGGTGCCTTATCTGTTGCAATAATAGTCTTCATTTATATATTTCCTCCATTGTAGTTACAAGTGTGACCATATATAGTTCAACTGCCATATATAGTTTATCCGCCATATATAGGTCATCTGCCATGCATTTCTCAAGCCGTACATGGCTATCTATAAATGTATAACTGAAAAATAGCACATTCACAGCTACTGTTCAATAGCTTATTTATCATTTATAACTATACCAGTGTCGGTGATTTCTATCTTCTTCTCTTTATAGAGATGTCCCACCGCACGTTTAAATGCATTCTTGCTGAGTCCGAACTCTTTCTTGATAAGTTCTGCCGAAGCCTTATCGTTGAACGGAAGCTTACCGCCGTAGCTCTTGATGATATCAAATACCATCTCGGCATCCTCGATCATCTGTACAGGTATTTCCTGTCTCATCGCAAGATCAGTCTTTCCGTCCTCGCGAACTTTTACGACTCTGCAGTCAACCACATCACCAACATAGATTGAATCGAATATCTCACTCTCATGTATAAGTCCTGTCATCTCGTCATCAATCGCAACGAAGGCTCCGAAATCCTTCTTCACCTGATAAACAGTACCCTTGACCATATCGCCTTTTTTATACTTATCGTTTGGACGAAGCTTGTCACTTATTTTCATTGTAACCGCAAGACGTCCGGTCTTATCAACATACATTGCGACAAGGTACGACTTCTCCTGCTTCACAGGTGTAGTCTGTTCCTTGAAAGGAAGAAGCACATCTCTTTCGAGTCCCGAATCCATGAAGGCACCGATATTTCCGACGCTCTTACACTTAAGTCTCTTTATCTCACCTACAGTGATGAGCGGCTCTCTGGTAGTTGCTATAGGTCTGTCCTTTGAATCCCTATATACAAATACTCTGATACTGTCACCAACCTCTATATCACGCGGAACCTGCTTTGTCGGAAGAAGAACATCCTCTCTTCCGTCAGTAAGATATGCTCCGACCTCTTTCACTCGATCCACACGAAGTGTGTTCCATTTACCTAAATCCATTACTATTCCTCATCTCTAAAAAAGTAAGTGTTCTACCCTGACTATTGAGCATCCTGCTGTGCATTTGGCTGTGCATCCATATCCGCCCTCAGTACCTCTGTCGGTGCTTCCGATCTGTGTAAGCCTTCGTCACGCCTTACCTTTGATACAAGATTCAGCACATCTACAACCTGCTGCTTGCCATATACCAGGAATATCTGATCGCATATCCACTGATATACTTTCTCCTCTTCCTCATTAGGCTCGAAGCCTTCGTCAAGATAATATACAACTTCGATATCTCCACCCAGAGATACCTTATAATTGTATGCCCTTTCATTTCCCATCGGTCTTCCCGAATCATAGATAACTCTTTCAATCGTCTGACCACCTCTCACATGCTCGCCTTCCGGAAATGTAATCCTGAGGATATTCTTTGCAAAATGCATATCCTTCGATAATTCGACATAATCCTCCGGAAGAGGATAAGTAAGCGCACTGTCATGGGTATACTTATATATAAAATCACTGATGTCCTTATAAACCTTTTCTTTATCGAGTCTTTCCATAAGATTAAAGCCCCTTTCCCAAAAGTTTACGTATATCATCAAAAGCTATTGTAACAGACTGAATTTTTGAATGCAATTGTTGAAAAGTATATCAATTATTTGCATTTTATTAGTATACCATCTGATAATCTATATACTTCATCTCCTATTTCCTCAAATGTTTTTTTATGTGTTATCATAATACAAGTTACTTTGTTTGAAATATCAGCAATAAGATTTTTTATTATTTTTTCATTTTTCATATCCAAATTACTTGTCACTTCATCAAATATCAATACTTCTGGTTCACGTATCAACGCTCTTGCTATCGCCAACCGTTGTTTTTCTCCTTCAGAGAATCCTTTACCATTCTCTCCAATTCTTGTATCCAATCCATTAGGCAGCTTATTTAGCATATCATCTAGATTACACTTTTTTATAGCTTCAAAAATCACATCCGAAGAAATGTTATCATCCCACATAGTCAAGTTCTCATAAATAGACCCCTCAAAAAATGGAGGTGATTGTGTTACATATATTAAACTATTACGAGGAAAGCCTATCAATTTACCCTTATCTGGTAAATAGAATCCTGCCATTATTTTCGCTAGTGTACTTTTTCCACTGCCACTTTCCCCAATTAATACCACCGTATTTCCTTTTCTAATTTTTAAATTTACTCCCTTTAAAATATAATCTCCATTTCGATATTTAAACCAAAGATCATTTATACTAAGTTCATTATTCGAAACATCATCCATTGTTTTAGAACTGTCAGTATTATCATCATGAATCATAATATCATTTAATCTGTCTACAGAAATCAATGACTTAGGTATATCTGCTACAATTGAAAAAACACCAATAAAAGCAGAAATAAAATATCCCATAACAAAATAAAAAGAAAAAAAATCCGATAGTGCTATCTTATCGTGAAAACACATATCAATACCAACAAAAAACAGCACTATAATACCTATAGTCGAAATCAAATCAACTATAGCATCCCTAAATCCTCCATAAATAGACAATCTATAATTTGACTTTACATATTCCTTATAACCATCATATAGTTTTTTTCTTACTACATTTTCTGATTTATATGCTTTTATAGTTTCTATATATTCTATACATTCTTTTATGCGCGACGCAAAACTTGCTCTTTTAACTAATGTCATTTGCTCATACGATGCCATTCTATTTGAAGATAAGCAGATTACCATCATCATAAACATAATCATAACTATAACAATAAAAGTTAATTGTATATTAAGCTTAATCAACAAAATCAGACAAAAAATAGATAGTATTAAATCAACAATAAAAACATTCGCTAAGCTAACCAGCAATCCCCTTAAAACTTCAATATCATTACATCTTGAGACAAGCTCTCCATTCTTATAACCATTAAAAAAAATGAGAGATTTATTAAACATATGAATTAAATATTTATCAATTATACCAACATCCATTTTATTTGATATTCTCATCAATAAAACATTTAAAACCTGTTGTATAATCATTTTAAAAACTGTAATAATTCCTAATGCTACACAAATCTTCTTAAACAAGATCATTTGATAATAATCATTTATACTTTTTTCATTAAACATGCCTTGCAAAACTAAAATGCACGATAAACTAACAAGAATGATTATTATTGTTAATATAAATGAAGTTATCAACTTACCTTTTTGCGAGTATATAAAATTCAGATAGTATATATAGTCACCTTTTCTCTCATTCTTCTTTTCAAAAAGTGAACTTTTTTCAAATGTAATTATGTATCCCAAAAATATTTTATCAAAGTATTCTATTCTTTCTTTTCTAATCTTTTCTACTGCCGGATCAGCGAGGAATATATGCTTTTCCGTAATTTTATATACCACAACAAAATGAGTCAAATATGCCTCGTTTAGAATATTAGCTATTATAGGAAGTTTTATTTCATTATTTTTTACAGCATCAACCAATTCCTTTATATCACATCCATAGGCCTCTGCTTTCATGCCAACGGTTTTGGCAGCTTCGATTATACCGAAGGCACTTGTGCCTTGTATATCTACCCCAACTAAATCTCTGCATGAGGAGTACTTAAGTTTTAATCCATAATATTGACATATAGTTGAAAAACATGCTGCACCACAATCCTTTTCATCATGCTGCATAACAAATGATTTCTTCATATCGTATTTCACCTTTTAGTACGTTTCATCCAAATATACTGATGCTCTATTTTCTATATTGTTCATTGTTTGATTGATATCAGCATCACCATTAAAATACGATTCAGATTCATCTATAATAATATTGAGCAATTCTGTATCACTGTCTTTTATCTTATTGATACTATCTACTAATTCAATATACTCTTTCTCCTCTTCATCTGTAATCGGTTTCAATTCTACCTCTACACCAAATGCATTATATTCATAATTTCTCGGTTCGATAGTATTCCCATATTTATCTTCATATGACGTTTCCGTTTTAAGTTCCATCATTTTCATATCAAAACAATCCTGACGTGTTGGCATATTATATTCCATATGTTCATATTGAAAGTCTTCTGTCATAAATTCTCTGATTATTTGCCATGCTACTTCTTTATTCTTGGATGCTGCAGATATACCATACATATTTGAAAAAGAAAAATATGATCCACCATCTATATCCGGATATCCTATATAGTTTACATCTTCATATATTTTCTCATTAGCTTGAAACATATCAATATCCAATTCTTCGGTAGTCTGAAGTAATATTTTCCCTTTTCTGAAATCATCCACATCATCTAATAGCTGATCATACATTTCTTTTTCATCATTTAGATTTGCATAAAGCTTTTCATTTTTTTGTCCGTATGATTTACACATATCTATAAAATCCGAAAACTGAGTTGAAGTAATAAAACTCATACATCTTTCTTTATCAGTGAAATCACTTAAAGAATACACTCCAATTTCCATCAATAAATCCATACTAGAATCTAATCCAGTCAATCTTTCTGGTTTTATATCCTTTACACATTCAATAAACTGATCAAAATCCCACTGATCATATGATTTCAGTTTTTTCGAACAAGTGTATGCGGTTATTATTGAATAATGAGATGCAACATAATATATTTTTCCATCCTTTTCAATTGTATCTTTTACAGAACCAATTAAATCATCTGGATTAATTTCTGAGTCACTATAATAATATTCTGATAGATCTGCTAATAAGCCCTTATTAATATAATCATTTAGAAAATGTCCATATGATAAATCAAAAATATCCGGACAATTATCTGATGCAATATCAAGATTTATTTGTGTATATGGATCACTAAATCTTCTGTAATCTTTGATTTCCACATAATAATCTCTATTTGATTTATTAAATTTATTAACCACTCCATAGAGTTCTACAGATGGAGAAAAGCTCCCTATAAGTATTTTGGTTTTGTTTTCATTAATTATATTTGGTGTGTTTTTTTCATCCGGATATATTTCTGTAAAGCCGGAAATATCTTTTCCATACAAATTAATAAACTTCTTATCACTTAACGACTGAATATTTGTCACATCTTCTTTCGTCAATCCCAACGTGCTATAGTCAATTAGTTTTTCGACGCCTTTTTTATCCTCTGAATAGGAATATATACCATCCTCCATTTTCAAATAAAAGCACTCTTCATTTCCATCCAAAAGACAATTATCAACACTTATATCAGCACTATATAATTCAGTGAATTCGTTATTCTCATATTTACATATTCGTATCGACTGTCTTGCGCCATTATCTTCAAATGCAACAATCAAATCTCCTTTATTTGTAATTGACGCATCTTTAAATGTGCCACCCTCAACATATTCCTTTTGATCTTTTACACTAAAATCGTAATCAACTATATAAATTTTCTTATCAGTAAAAACCACATATCCATCTTTATAGTTTTTTATATATGGTTCTATTACAACTTCATCTTTTGAAACTATATCCTTTATATTTCCCGTTTTAGTCACTTGTCCCGTTTTATCGATTTTGTTTATCTCATTCTTTGAAAACAACACAATATCATTATCATTAACAATTATCTTATTGATATCATCTTCACACTCAACATCTATATTTTTTTCTTCTGCATTATCAATACAATATGTTTTTATAGTGTAATCTGAATCAATCTTTAATAATATATATATATTCCCTTCTTCAACTACGTAATCCTTTACCGTACCAGCACCATTTATATTTATGGGAACTTCAAAATAATTCTTCCCATGGTCAACTTCATCATGCTCGTTTTCGTCATAAAAAAAAGACAAATCTCCAGAGCTATCACCACCACAAGAAGTAAACGATATTAATATAGCAAACATAAATATTATAGCTAACAATCTTCGAGTCATATTTATAAATCCTTTCAAAAAATCAAAGCATATCTGTTTTATAATATAATAAAACAGATATGCTGCGTATTCTCATAACACTATAATTATTTTACAGCCATCTATATCTGTGTCCACCCTTCGAACCACCATTAACTATATAGTGCATTTCTGCTTTAGCTTTTGTTAAGTCTCTGGATCGTCCTGAAAAGCATGTATCACATGCAACACATTCAGCAGCATATGTATCCCAATAACCTGTTCCCCCGTTAACTTTTTTCTGTCTTTCTGCATCTAGTTTAGTCATGTAAGCACACCTCCAAAAATATTTTTTTGCCAATATAATTCAAGTAAATATGAGAATAACAATCAATTATAAATAAATCTTGTACAATTTTCAATAATTTCAGTTTCCCGATTCTTCGTATCTCATATGTATATTTAACACATTAGAAATTGTCAGTTTCCGTTTAGTATGACAAAAAAACTTTTTTTAACAAATGATATACAATTATACATCAAATAATAAAACAAAAGAAAGACGGCTCTCAATTGAGAACCGCCTTCCATCTGTCTTTTTGATTACCACTTAAATTAAATATAACAGGAGTAATACTATTGATTACTCTGTAAAGAGTGCTGTTGAATAATATCTGTCGCCGCTGTCCGGAAGAAGAGCTACGATAGTCTTTCCCTTGTTCTCCGGCTTCTTTGCATACTCGATTGCAGCAAAGAGAGCTGCACCTGAAGAAATACCAACAGAGATACCTTCCTTCTTAGCAAGAAGCTTAGCTGTTGCAAAAGCATCCTCGTTTGAAGCTTTAAATACTTCATCAAATACTTCTGTATTAAGAACATCAGGAACGAAACCTGCTCCGATACCCTGGATCTTATGTGCACCTGCTCTGCCTTCTGAAAGTACAGGTGAATCAGCCGGCTCAAGAGCTACAACCTTAACATCAGCCTTCTGCTCCTTGAGATACTCGCCTGTTCCCGTTACAGTTCCGCCTGTACCAACACCGGCGATGAAGATATCTACATTTCCGTCTGTATCCTTCCAGATTTCTGGACCTGTTGTTGCCTTATGAATAGCTGGGTTTGCAGGATTAACGAACTGTCCCGGAATAAAGCTGTTGGCAATTTCCTTTGAAAGCTCCTCAGCCTTTGCGATAGCTCCCTTCATACCCTTAGCGCCATCTGTAAGAACGAGTTCAGCGCCGTATGCCTTGAGGATATTTCTTCTCTCAACACTCATTGTCTCAGGCATTGTAAGGATGATTCTGTATCCCTTTGCTGCTGCGATTGCTGCAAGACCGATACCTGTGTTTCCTGATGTAGGCTCAATTATTACAGAACCTTCCTTAAGAAGTCCCTTTGCCTCAGCGTCCTCGATCATAGCCTTAGCGATACGATCCTTAACACTCCCAGCCGGATTAAAATACTCAAGCTTTACAAGAACTGTAGCCTCAAGGCCGAGTTCCTTCTCAATATTAACAACCTCAACAAGAGGTGTGTTGCCGATAAGTCCAAGTGTTCCCTTGTAGATGTTTCCCATAACTTTCATCTCCTTTTAGATTATTTATCCTATTATACAGCTCCTATAGAGACTTGCTATATAACGATTTTCTGAATTGATGATGAAATGTTAACACCTTTTACCTACCGTGTCAATAGGTAAAAATATCAATTTACCTATTTACCTTTAGGACAAAAGGGTGTATTATAGGAATTGACTAATTTATGTTATAACCTCAGACTATAGGAGGATAAAAATATGATTTCAACAAAGGGACGTTATGCTCTTCGAGTTATGATCGATCTTGCACAACATGAGGGTGAGGGTTATATTCCTCTTAAGGATATTGCAGAAAGACAAGGTATATCAAAGAAGTACCTTGAGATAATTGTAAAGGAGCTGGTTGCCGGCGATCTGATCAGCGGCGTAAGCGGCAAAGGCGGCGGCTATATGTTGAGCCGAAAGTCTTCACGTTATACTGCCGGCGAGATCATAGAACTGATGGAAGGTTCACTCGCACCGGTTGCCTGCCTTAAGGATAAGGAATATGATTGTCCTCGTAAACGCGGCTGCGAAACACTTCCGATGTGGAAGGAATACTATAAAATGACTCACAACTTCTTCTATAAGAAAAAATTATCCGAGCTGCTGTAAGCAGCCCGGTTTTTTCATTGTAACCAAACATATTGAAGTTTTTGATCAAAAGCTTTCCATCAATCCTTCAAGTCCCCGCTCTTTATAAATCTTTTTATAATATTCAACCTCATCTCTGATAAGTCCGTCAATCGCATTCATGCTGAGTAATTCAACAGGTGCCTTATCATCCGTAAGTATCAGGTTTCCCGCCTCATACTCATTAAGTCCTACCTTAACTTTCTCCATCATTGCTTTAAGATCTGCATCCTCCTCAGCTTCAATTCCGATACTGAGCCTTTTTACTATATCAGGATTCTGAGATGCAAAGAGTTCTCTGTTTGTATTATTCGAAACGTCAACCGTATATACCGAAGGAAATACCGTGGATATCGTATCTGAAAGATACTCATTTATACCACCCTCCGTATCGGTCTTCATATTCATATTTACAACCATCACACCATCATCGGTAAGATGTTCCTTAACAAGAGTGAAGAATTCAACAGATGACATCTGGAAGGGAATCGTTATATCCTGATATGCATCTACCATGATCACATCAAACTTCTTCATCTCCCCATCCGACTTTGCAGCGGAACTCAGGCATTGCAGATATGCCCTTCCGTCATAGGTTGTGACCTTGACATCCTCAGGAAGCTCAAAGTATTCATGTGCAAGATCCGTTATCTTCTGATCTATCTCAACCCCTTCGACAGTGGCATTATCGAAATATCTGCTGCACTGTGTTGCATAGGTTCCGGAACCCATTCCAAGGATCAGAATATCAACATTATCCTTCTCCTTGATCCCTGCCATATAAGGAGCAGCCATTGCATAATCATAATACATTCCCGTGAGTGTCTTCTCTTTGCGATATACTGACTGAACTCCGAAGAGAACATTTGTGGAAAGAACAACCTTGGAATCATCCTCATAAACCTGAAGATAGTTATAGATTGATTCTCCTTCGTAAGTAAGATCCTTTTCCCAGAACGCGAACGAATCACCATGTCCGAATATACATGACAGAAGGAATATCACTACTCCGACTATTGCCTTTACCGATTTCTTCTTTCCCGCTATAAAGTATATTATGGCAAGAAGCATAAGTATTCCCGCGAAAATAAGAAATGTAATGCTTGTACCGACAGCAGGAATACTTATAAATGTCGGAACAAAGGTTCCTATAATACTTCCGATAGTATTTGAAGCATTCAGATATCCGACTACCTTTCCGCTGTCATCAAGACTGTCAACCGTGTACTTAACAAGTGATGGTGTTACGGTTCCGAGCAGAAAAAGCGGAAATACAAAGATTATCATACATGCTGCAAATGCAGCGATAACAAGGAAATTCGTGCTGATCGTAAATACAAGAAGTGCAGATATACCTATTACTATATACTTACCCGCAACCGGAATAAGCGCTATCCATATCGCCGCGATAATAATCCTTCCATATAATTTGTCGGGATTAGGGTTCTTATCAGCCCAACGTCCGCCCATGATATTTCCGAGTGCCATTGCTATCATAATTGTTCCGATTATGATCGTCCAGACAATCTGAGATGAACTGAAATATGGCGCCAGAAGCCTGCTTGCGCCAAGTTCTACCGCCATAACCGACATACCTGCAAAGAACTCCGTCAGATACAGGTACATTTTATTATTCAGAATAGGATTCTTTCTGATCTCCCCGGTGTTATTCTCACTATCCTTTGTTTTTAAATTACTCATTACATCTCTCCAAAATCAGTTGATAATATATGACCTCGGCCATCTCTTCCTGATCATTTCTTTCAGGCCATCTCTTTCTGGTCATTTATTCCAGATCATTTCATTCAGGTCATCTCTTCCGGATTATTTCTTCTCTGTCATCTTCTTATGATAATATTTCTCTCTGTATGTTCTTGGTGACATATTTGCAACCTTCTTAAATACAGCAGAGAAAGCACTCTGTGAAGAAAATCCCAACGAAAGAGAGATATCCTGTATAGATGACTCGGAATATAACAGCATGTTCTGTGCAGTCTTAACCTTGGCCTCATTGATGAACTGATTGACATTCATTCCGGTTTCCTTGACGAAAAGCCTTGAAAAATATCCCGGACTAAGATCCTCTCTTACCGCCAGCTCATTTACCGTTACAGCTCTGTGAAGATTATCGTAGATATAATCGATACTTCGCCTTACGTGCAGAGATATCGCGTCAAGCTTGTTTAGTTCTCTCATGCGCGTCGCAAAATCAATCTGCATTTCCGCGGTGATATCAAGAACCTCCTCAACACTCTTCGCAACATCTGCTTTTCTTATATAAATATCAGAAAGCGTATAAGCCGTATCGAGTTCCATGCCTCCGTCAATGCAGACTCTGCTGATTACGGCAGCTGCAACAACATGATGGTATTTCATATTTCTCAGAGGATCATCCGAGAGCACCCCACGTCCCTCAAGGAAATTCCTTCGAGCTATTTCAAAACGGGCTTTTGTTCCCTCAACATCGCCGTTCTTAATACGGTTATACTGCTTAAATTCCATATGATAATCCGCCCTGACAAACTCCTCCTGGCGCTGCAGGTACAGACGGTAATTAAGCATGCTGTTTGTATCCATGGATTAAACTCCTTTACCCTTCTCCCTCTAAGTAGTTTTCTCTGATACATTTTCACGATTCATTATATCATTAAAATACTCTTAGAAAAATGATTTTATTTATCTCGTTCAAACAATATAAAATGGATGACCAAATCGATCATCCATCACTTCATACACACTGATTATTATACTTCGCTTTATTGAAGCCGTTCGGCCGCAGAGGTATCTACCATGAATCGTACAGCACACATTTTTCCGATTTGCGGCCGAATAACTTCAACACATAATGAAAGTTATGAAAGGGAGTCTTCATTATGTCACACTGCTATATTAATACTTATTGTATTCTCCTGGTCAGGTCCTATCATTGTCGATGAAATGCTGATATCCATCATTTCTCCGAAGCCTACTGCCCGGAGCTTGTTCTTTAATCTGTTTAAAACACCCGGTATGAACTGACCGGACATTTCGGGAAGAAGCACGCATAACTGATTTCCGATAAGTGTCATTGAATCACTTTCTCTGAGTGTATGACGTACTGCTTCAACATATCTGCATAGAATTTCCGTATAGATATCTATATCCAGCTCATCATCATAAGGATAGAAAGTTATTTCCATTTCACATGCAGGTCTCTTATAAGTCTTGATGTATTTGTTCATATAATCATAAACGACGCGGAACTCATTTTCATCAAGCCACATTGCACCGCCCTCATCATCAGCATCATCCTTATCATAAAATGCAATATTATGTCCGCCTGATGAACTGACATAATCAAGTGCCTTGTCCGCCTTGGTAAAAAGCTCGAGATAATCATCTCCCTGCTCCGGAACTATGACCGCTCCGATCGATACTTCAACCGATGCAGAAACATCATCTCTTATACGATCCGATATCGATTCATTGATCTTCTTGACCCCTTTGAAATATATTTCAGCCAGATCTTTCTTATTCTTTATATCATAGAAAAATATCACAAACTCAGAATCTCCGAGACCCGCCTTTATATAATCAACCTCGGTGGCAGCATCAATGATACCGATCAGCTCTTCTCTGAGCTGTTTGATCAAGGCATCTCCTGCCACATCCTTTATGTGACTCAGTTCTTCATAATTATCAATCCTTACAATCGCCAGAATGCCACTGTCTTCTTTACATGCTTCTTTCAGTCTCTCGATCACTTTAGATTCACTCATGACGCTACCTCCTCTTTTAATATTTTCTGACTTTTCTACTGCACCCCGTTTATTTTCGTCATCTTATGCTTTGGCTGTTAATCTATCATAAACAAAATTCTGTCTTTTATAATAATTTGCTGTTTTTTATAAAAATCACACCTGTCATTGTGAACAATTTATGACTATAATCAAATATGAACAAATATACACTGTCTTTTCACAGAATAGCCATAAATATTATGGTTTCAGACCTTCAACTCAAAATACAGATTGTGCGCATCCTATGATCATAAGATAATTGACACGACCACCTGTTATGTTATCATTGAACATAGGTGTCATAAGACGACGCAGCCTGAGTCTACGGAGCGAAGATGACTCAGCCTGAATCTATGGAGCGACACTGACGCACATCAGATGCTCCGACAATTGAATTGCCAAGTAGTTCACACAATATTCTCGGAGGATTATACATGAAGAACATCAAAAAGCTTACCCTGCTCCACTCAAATGACCTGCACGGAGACTTTCTCGCAGAAGAGCTCGATGAGAAGCTTGTCGGCGGCGTATCTATGCTTTCCGGTTATATCAACAAAGTCAGACGTGAAGAGAAAAATGTAATCTACGCTATTTCGGGAGATATGTTCCGCGGCTCTGTAATCGATTCGGAGTTTAAGGGAGTATCAACCATTCAGATAATGAATACACTCGGTCCCGACATTGTCACCCTCGGAAACCATGAGGTTGACTATGGTCTCGCGCACCTTCTCTTTCTTGAAAAATGTGCGGAATTCCCGATCATAAATGCAAATATGTATATCACTACAAACCATAAGAGACTCTTCTCTCCATGCAAGATAATCGAAATTGACGGAATGAAGATTCTCTTCATCGGAATACTCACCGAGATGACTCTTCTTGAATGCCGAAAGGACAATCTTATCGGAACCTTTGTAACACTCAAAGATGCCGCCGAAGAAGTCGGACGGATCTGCAATACATATAATTCTATTGATGTGGACTTTACTGTTCTTCTTACTCATATCGGATTTGAGGAAGATAAACATCTTGCGGAAATGCTCGATCCCGCTTGGGGAGTGGACATGATAATCGGCGGACACTCTCATACATTCCTGACAGAGCCCGCCGAAGTAAATGGCATCCCGATTGTTCAGGCCGGAATCGGCACTGATCAGATAGGACGTTTTGATATTAATATTGATATCGACAATAACTGTATAGATAGCTATACATGGAAACCTGTTCCCATTAATTCGGATAATTGTCCGAAAGACACTTCCATAGAGCAGGTAATAAATATATATAAGAATCAGACTGATCAAATCTACGGACGCATCATTACAAGCTTTATAAGAGAACTGACGCATCCGACCAGAACACGGGAAACAGAACTCGGAAACCTCTTTGCCGATACATTGAAGGAGGCTCTCGGGGTAGATATTTTCCTAATGGCATCCGGCTCCATACGTTCCGAAAAACTCGGTCCGATAGTTACTAAGGGAGACTTAAATGCCTGCTTCCCTTATGACGATACCGCACACCTCCTTTACTGGACAGGTGCACAGCTTAAGCATGCAATTGCTCATATGCTCCGTGATGAAACACTCGACGGAGCCCACACCGAGTTTTATCAGCTTTCCAAAGGTCTTGAAGTCGAATATGATCAGAGCTCACATTCCTTTATAAAGTTTGATTTCGAAGGAGTGCCCGTGGAAGATGACAGAGTTTTCAGCATAGGACTTCAGCAATACCATTTTAACAACATGAAGGACTCCTTCAACCTTAATCTTGAGGAGGTTGAAAAGATCAAAAAGGCAAGGGTTGTTGCAAGCTCCTGCCGTGTTGTTATCGAAGAAATCCTATCAGCCGGTCAGCATCAGAATGCTGAAATCGAAGGAAGAATCGTTATTCATCTTTCAAACGGCAATACTATCTGAACATAACGCATATGCATTGTGTCAGATTGAATCATCTTCATCTGAATTCTTTTGATTTTTTCTATCACGGCGATTATTTTCGGGCAGCTGATCAAAATCGCCATCAGGAATATAACTATCATCCGGTCTGAAGCCGGCATCCGGATTGAAATTTCCATCCGGTCTAAAACTGTCATCCGGATTGAAATTATCATTATGCCTGAAGTTATCTCCCGAATTAAACCCGTCTTCAGGATTCATATTATCAAATTCCTGCATACCGCCGCCCGGGCCTTTACCGCCCGGGCCGAATTGTTGATTGGATATGGAATTCGTCTCAACACCGTTCTCAATTATTGTTCCGCCGTTATATTCCGCTTTTCCATCATAATCAAAGGTAGACTGCCCCGATATATTTATCGTACCGCCGTTTATAACGATATTCCCGTTCGAATCTATTCCATCGGTATCTCCGACTCCCATTTTAATGGTAATCTCACCGCCGTTCATCTCAAACGTAGGTGTATACTGCCCTGACTTTGCTGCTGCATTTATACCGTCATCAGATGCTGTTATATCTATCTTTCCGTCATCTATCCTTATATATGTTCCTTCTATACATTCGCCCCCTTCAAGCGTGAAGCTGCCGCCCTTGATATCAATCGTTGTGGTTGCGTGGATTGCATCGTCTTCAGCCTTTATATTAAATGTACCGCCGCTGATATAGACAGCTCCGATAGAATCATCATCACTATCCTCTGCATGAAGTCCGTCATTGCACTGCGTTACTGTTATCGTACCATCCGCAATCTCTATAGCATCATGAGCTTCAAAAGCATTACCCGAACAGTTTATATTCACCTTTCCTCCTGTAATCTTAAGTATATCCTTACTCGAAACCGCATTATCAGAAGATGATATACTAAGAGTTCCAAGTCCGTTCAGCACCAGATCATCTTTAGAAAAGATAACCGCATCGGTATTCGTATCTCCATCGGCTTCGAATTCTCCGGTGACCTCAAGTGTATTCTCGGACTCTGTGGTTGTAACGAATACCTTGTCTGCGCTTTTGACATATATTACAGGTCTCTTGTCATTCGTTACGGAAACACCATCAAGAACTATCTGAATCTTATCCTCGTCTCCCGCATCAACCGTTACAGTAACATTTGACGCATCTCCGGAAAGTACATATACACCTTCCTTCGTAACAGAAATGTCCTGATCACTCGTAAGCGTGATCATCTCTGCTCCCTCAAGCTCCGCTGTCTGCTCGAGATCTCTATCGGTGAATATCTCCTGATCTCCGTCTGCTGTTTTTGTCTCTTCTTCATCTGAACTTTCACTCTTTACATTATCATTTTCAGATCTCTTCTCCGATTCTCCATTCTTTCCGCCGTCATTTTCCGACGCTTTATCATTTCTATCCTCGGATTTTGAGTTCTCTGTTGTACCGATCTCATTTCGTTCGGCTGCATCCGTGCTGCTTTCCGTCCTGACTGTTTCCGCATTGCTGATTCCCGCTGTTCCGGAACATGCAGTCATAAATCCCGCCATAACCATCGCCGCAAATGTAATATATAATCTTCTCATTTTTATATTTCTCATAATCCATCCTCCTTATAAACTATCCACGTTATCTATCTGTCTTCCAAGACTTATATCGAGATTACCGTTTCTTGTTCTTATCTCGTCTATCATCGACTTCGTTGAAACTCCGCTCTTAAGTGCTACACTGAGAGTCAGCTTATAGAGACTGCCCATATTTGCGGTCTTCACTTCTTCATATGTATAATTTGAAAGATATTTATCAAAGATATCCTCAAACCTTCCTTCATAATCCAGGTTTTCCGGAACTGTAATCTTCAGTATCCGATGATGCTCCTCATTTCCTCCGATATTCATCATATTAAGCATAAGATTGACAGCCGATATAACCAGCGTAAAAAGAATTGCTACACCTATATACCCCATTCCTGTGGCAAGTCCGACTGCCATGGAAAGAAAAATGCCTGTTATCTCCTGACCTTTTCCCGGTGCAGATCTGAAACGAACCAGGCTGAAGGCTCCCGCGACTGCAACACCGGCTCCGATATTTCCGTTAACCAGAATTATAACCAGCTCCACTATTGTCGGAAGCATTATAAGTGTAGTAGTGAAGCTTCTGGAACACTTATTTCTTATCGAATATGCCATCGAGATTATCAGTCCGCATATAAGCGATGTCACCGTCACAATTCCAAGCTGTGCAGCAGTAAAGCTTCCATTTGTTATTATTGATGAAAAAATATTATTAAGCATATGCCATTACCTCTCTTTCCGAATTCTTATCTTTATTTATATCTGTATTTATCCTTACTCTGTCATTCGAAATTCCGTGAGAAGCATCATTTGCTTCGATTATTCCTGACATTTCATATATTCCCGTCATATCCATGTATGCTCTGCCATATTTGGAGAATGATACGGGGAAGATTTCCAGTTCGCTCAGCTTTCTTGCAAGAAATATAGGCATCGCATCAGCTACTTTTATCTCCATCAGATAATTCCCGTCCTTAACTATTATATTTCCATTATTAACCCGTCTCAGATCTGTACTTTCCTTATCCCATCTGATATTTGTATCAAATGTTATCCTGAGGGCCGGGTCATATAACCCGATCATCGCTATCCTGTCATAACATATTGTCATTGCCGGAATCATCTCTTCATACAATTGCTTAAGCCCTTCGATTTCTCTTGATATCTGTGAATCGTCAAGAGGTCTGCCTCCGTTTATCAGATAGTCATAAGCTCTTCTGTAAGGTCCGGCAACTCTTCGTTTATAAACTATTCCGTCATACTTCTTCTTTATTTCTATAAATGCATTTGTAAGATCATTTGTTTCTCCGTAAGTACGAAGTCTGAGTTTTTCTTTATAAACAGGCTTATCAAGTGAAGTTCTGATCATTCTGTAGTCAGGTGTATCAAAATATATATTGTTGATCCGTGTCTTTCCGTAATCATCTACTCTTGCATACTCAGAAAGAAAATCCCGAAGCATCTTATACTTCTCACTTGTAAGGTAGTATTTTATTTCCGTTCTTTTAAAAACATCAATATATTCGCTCATTTTGTTCACCTGCCTTAATTATGATTTTGTTATCCTGATGAAATAATATAGGGCGAATATTAAATGAAAATTAAAAAAAGATGCATCAAAAATTTTTTTGACACATCTTTTCTTACATACATATTATTAATTCTTCAATACTTCGTACACTGATTCAACTCGAACATCAACCTCTCACTTCTACTCGACTCGTATAGTAATCCCTCACTACAGTTCTACTTATAAGGCAGTCCTGCACTACAGTTCGACTAATACGGTAATCCCTCACTACAGTTCGACATGGAAGACAGTCTTTCCGTCTCTTGAATAAGCCCTTATCATACCATCATGATTTAAAACTATCCTTTTGGCAATCGCTAGTCCGAGCCCATATCGATTTTCATTTCGGTTACGGGATTTATCAGCTCTGTAGAACCTTTCAAATATCTTCTCCTCATCTCCCGGAGCTATCGGTTCTCCGGTATTTACAACTTCAATGATAATATTTTTACCGCGATGCAGATTTACAAGAACCGAAGTGCCCTTCTCGCTATGCTTTACCGCATTATCTACAAGCGTTGAAATCAGTTTTTCAATCTCTTCTTTACTGCAGTTTCTTCTGATATCCGGTTCAATATCGGTTTCTATATCGATACCCTGATCATAGGCCACTCCCTCGAACACAAGGCAGGTCTTCTCTATGATCTTCGACAGATTCTCGTCCTTAAAGTTCTCCCGTGATACGCCATCTTCCAATTTCGAAAGATCAAGAAGTCCTGTTATCAGCTTATTCATCCGGTCGGATTCATACTTGATATTATCTATATATCTCGCATTTTCCTCATTTCCCTTAAGTTCATCCGATGAAGCCATAATTACTGCCAGCGGTGTCTTAAGCTCATGTGAAGCATCTGCTATAAATTCTCTCTGTCTGTCAAAAGCTTCCTTTGCAGGCTTTGTAATCCAGCCTGTGACAAGCTTCGAAACAAGTGCTATCAATATATCAATAACGATGAATATGATTATAGATTCAATAAGAAGCCTTCTCAGTTTGATTGAAATAAGTTCATCGTTGATTATAACTATTGATCTTCCGTAAATGTATTTATAGGAATACCCTCCTGAATAAAGGTTGCCGATTGTCACTGCATCAGTATCATTTTGGTTGATAATCGTTTCGGCCGCCCCGATCGGATCAAAATCGGATTGTTCACCATTATCGAACATTTGAATTATCAGGCCGCTCTCGATGTCTACAGCATATACCTCACATTCACCGAACATCATGTTTTCATCATCCGGTCTGTTTTCATCCATAAAGTCATCTCTCGGTTCATCGAAAAATCTCCTTCCCGGACGTGCCCAGTTGCCCCGGTCATCAATAATATTCAGATTTTGGCGGACACTTTCAAGCTCTCTTCTGTAACTCATAACATTTATGAGCACCAGACTGACTATCAGAAAAAATGTCAGTATTCCGAAGATCGTTAGAAAGACCTTTCTTCCAAGTTTTTTCATATCCGTTCCCGCTTATTTTTTCTTAAAACTCTACACGCTCTCGCTTAAATTTTCCTAAAACTCCACACACTCTCGCTTAAATTTTCCTAAAACTCCACACACTCTCGCTTAAATTCCCCTAAGACTCAACCTGCTCTATCTTATATCCCATATTTCTTACTGCTTTTACAGTCACATCAGCCTCCAGCAGCTTCAGTTTCTTTCTGACAAATGATATATATGCCTCAAGATTATTGGACATCGAATCATTGTCCATGCCCCAGATTCTGTCGAATATCCTTTCTTTTGAAAGAACCTGGTTCGGATTCATCATAAAGAGTTCAAGCAGCTGAAACTCCTTATTGTTTATTTTAATGCTCTCTCTCGTCTCCTTATTCACAAGTGCCGGGACCTTAAAATCCAGAAGCATGTTTCCTATTTCAAGAGAGTCTTTAACCGTCTTTTCGATTCTCAGCTGTGCACTTACTCGTGCAATCAGTTCATCAATATGGAAAGGTTTCGGTACATAGTCATTTGCACCCTCACTGAAACCCTTCAGCTTATCATCAAGCTCTCCTCTTGCAGTCAGCATAATGACCTTGGATGTGATACCTTCCTGTCTGATTTCCGAAAGCACCTCAAAGCCATCCTTCTTCGGAAGCATAACATCCAGAAGAATAAGATCATATATACCCGTCAGAGCATTATAGAGACCGTCCTCTCCGTCATAGGAGATATCGACCACATATCTTTCCTTCTTTAGTCTGTCCGCCACAAGTTCAGCGAGAGACCGTTCATCTTCAACGACCAGAATCCTCATAGCCCTTCCTTTCAAAATGTGCCGGACCCGCCAAAACCATCTGTCAACACAGTATCCTCAGCAGTGCCCGGCACCATACATTTATAATTTAATCTGTTTAATCTTACATACTGTTAATTCAACACGCCGATACAACTTCCTTTATCTTGCAAAATCCTTACCCAGTATATCGGACAGATTCTGCATTATGGTCTTTGCAACATCCGGCTTGTTCATCGAGTAAACATGAACATTTGTAATACCGTTTGCGTAAAGATCTATTATCTGATCTGTAGCATAGGCTATACCGGCCTGCTTCATAGCTTCGGGATCGTTTCCGAAATAATCCACAAGACTCTTAAAACGCTGCGGCATAAAAGAACCCGAAAGCTTTATTGCGCGTGCAACCTGATTTGCATTTGTGATCGGCATTATTCCCGGAATTATAGGAACCGTAACTCCTATCTCTCTGATCTTATACATGAAATTGAAGAAGAGATTATTATCAAATACCATCTGCGTTGTAAGGAACTCCGCACCTGCATCCACCTTATCCTTAAGATGAATCAGATCATCCTTCTGATTCACGCTGTCCGGATGAACTTCGGGATAGCAGGCTGCACCTATGCAGAAATCTCCGCCACTTTCCTTCAGGTCCCTTATAAGTTCGGTCGCATGCTTATAATCCCACGTAGACGGATCAGTCTTCTCAAGCTCCGGAGTCAGATCTCCTCGCAGTGCCATAACATTTTTAATCCCCATCTCTTCCATTTCAAGGATCTTCTCTTTTATAGTCGCCCTGCTTGAAGATACGCATGTAAGATGCGCAAGCGAAGGTACATTATATTTTTCCTTGATATTCTTTGCAATTTCAAGAGTATACTTACTGGTTCCGCCACCTGCTCCATATGTAACACTCATAAATGCCGGATGGCATGCCGCAATCTCTTCCGTTGCCTCTACCACACTTTCAAATGTACTCTCCTTCTTCGGAGGAAATACCTCAAACGATAAAGACATATTTCTCTTGTTCAAAATATCAATGATTTTCATATAACTTCCTGTAAACTCCTTATTTCATTTGATGAACGAATGCTGTCTCACATTCCTACTCAGCTTCCTCTTTCTTTATCTCTCCCAGGAGCTTCGCCATCTTTACAACCCTTGTTGCACTTTGAAGCACCTTCTCTTCACTGAGTTTTCCTTTTTTAATTGCATCATGAATATCATCATAATCTGCCTTTGAACCCGGCATAAAAAGATCTCCTCCGGCATCGATAACATCCGGTGCATGAGCAATGTCATATTTACATGTATCATCGGCACCTGCGGCACGAACAACCCAGTCAGTCATGATAATTCCCTCATGACCGAATTCTGTACGAAGGACATCCTCTGTAAGTACACTGGAATGTGAAGTATGTACTCCGTTAACAAGATTATAAGAAGTCATGACTGCCTTTGGTGCAGCATCTCTGATACAGATTTCAAAGCCCTTCAGATATATATCTCTGAGAGTTCTCTCACTAAGTACACTGTTATTCTGGAATCTGTTATATTCCTGATTGTTTGCTGCGAAATGTTTGATAGTAACTCCACAGCCCTTATGCTTCTGGACTCCTTTTGTAATAGCTGCTGACATAAGTCCGCTGATCAGAGGATCCTCCGAATAATATTCGAAGTTTCTTCCGCATCTGATATCTCTATGAATATTAAGTGCAGGTGCAAGCCAGAGCTGAACACCGAACATTTCCATTTCTTCTCCTACTATGTCGCCGCACGCTTCTGCAAGCTCAACATTGAAGCTCTGCGCGATAGCCGTTCCGATCGGTATTGCAGTCGCATACTGATGATATATTTCCGCACCCTTTTTAGGTCTTGATGACATACTGAGAATCTTGGATACCGGCTTCGGCATCAATTCACGTACTGATTCAAGCAGCGCCGAATCACCGACTACGTGAACACCCTTATCGTCCTTTGTATAATGCTTGCTGATTCTGATACCTGCCGGTCCATCTGCCATACAAAGCGTAGGTATGCCCTTATCCTCAAAGCCCATTGCTGTCTGTCCTGCAGCACCCGCTACAGTGAAGCCTGCATTTCCTACAATAGCTGAAAGACCATTCTTGGAATTGTAATGACCAAGTGTCAGATTTATGACTTCCTTCATCGGAAGCTCTCGCAGGCTCTCATCAATTTCCGTACTTCTCTCATAATTGATTGAAACCTCGGAAATGCTTGCCGGACTGAGCGTTACGATCTTTAAGCCCTCCAGATTCCAGATATCATCATCGTATCCTATCTTCTTCTCAGGCTTCCAGTCATTAAACTGAGGCTTATCAAAGAGATTCTTTACCTTCTTAACGACAAGCTCTTTCTCAACTTTTACCGCTCCCGCTTTCACGGTATTTATGCTGTCATTTCCGACTCTCAGGATATAATCACCCGGCTCAAGTATGTAAGCAGCATCCTCTGTACTGTAGGATGCAATATCCTTCATTGAGAAGCTGACCGATACCTTCTCATTCTCACCCGGAAGAATCTCATCGGTCTTTCCGAAGCCTGCAAGAACCTGGTAAGGCTGATCAAGTTTTCCATCCGGAACCGATACATAAACCTGTACAACTTCTTTACCTGTAAAGGCTCCTGTATTCCGAACCACTGTATCAACAGTTACGACATCCTTTGCAATAGATATTTCAGGCTTTTCAATCTCGAATGAACTGTACGAAAGTCCGAATCCGAACGGATAAAGCTGTTTTTCTCCAACCGTATCGAAATATCTGTATCCGACATAGATACCTTCTTTATATTCCGTATCATCCTTCTCGCCGAATGATCCGATCCTTGGATACTTATCCCATGCAGTCCATGTAGTAGCAAGCTTTCCTGAAGGATTTGATCTTCCCAGAACAATATCCGCAAAGGTATCACCTATCTTTACTCCGAGCTGTGAAAGGATCAATATATTCTTCACATAACCGAGCTCCGATATATCAACCACACCACCTGTGTTGAGCACGAGCATAAAGTTCTCATATTTCTCATTGCATATAGCAATATCTCTTTTTTCAGTATCAGTCAGAAGGATATCGCCCTTGACTCCGCTTCTGTCACTGCCTTCCCCGGATATTCTCGAAAGAACATATATAGCAGTCTTACATTCAGCGTTGATCGGAATCTCATATTCCGGTTCAGTCATTATGCGTCCCATAGCAAAGTTAATAACATCCGCATGATTTTCTTTTGCTTCTTTCTTGATATTCTCAAGAAATTCCTCTTTCGCTGCAGCTGCTACCTCGTCGTATCTGTCAAGCCATTCACCGGTTATTACTCGGAAGCCCGCACGTTCGAGTCCCTTCTCAACGGTAACATAGAATCTGGAATTCACCTCACCCGAACCGGTTCCTCCCTTTATAGTATTTCGTGCTCCGTTACCATATAATGCAATATCCGAAGATGCGGAAAGTGGAAAATGTCCGTCTTTCTTAAGAAGAACCGCACACTCAGCACCGAATCTTCTCATTATCCTGTTATGCTTACGCTCGTGATCCTCTAAACCCATTGCTACTCTCCTTTTATATTATAATATCTTCTCTCTATCCTCTTCTCAAACTCCCTCTTAGGAAGCGGTTTGTCGTACATAAACCCCTGTGCGTAATCACAATCGTTATCAAGCAGCATCTTCAGCTGCTGCTCGGTTTCGACACCCTCAACAATACATTCCATTCCGAGCTCCCTTGCCATTGCGACCACATATTTAAACATAGTATATCTTGAACTTACATCCTTATCTTCTCCTGTTGGAAGAAAACTTCTGTCAATCTTTATAACATTCCACGGAAGCTCTCTGAGCAGATTAAGTGATGAATAACCTACACCGAAATCATCCACTGCCGTAAAAATGCCATAAGTCTGAAGTCCGTTTACAACTCTTCTCAGATCACTGAAGCCGACATCTGATGTTGTCTCCGTTAGTTCAATTTCAATACAGCTATGCGGTATCTCATGCCTGTCAACGATCTTCAGTATTGACTGAAGAAGATTTCTGTTGATCATATGCTTTCTGGAAAGGTTGATCGAAATCCTGACTACATGTCTTCCTTCTTTCATCCATTTATGAATATCTCTGCAGACATGTTCTATCATATAGAAATCCAGTTTACAGATATCATCCGTTTCCTCCAGCATCGGAATGAAATCAGCAGGAAAAACGACCTCCCCGCCATGATTCCATCTGCATAAAGCTTCCGCACCAACCAGTTCACCGGTTTTTATATTTACCTTAGGCTGATAATAAACTTCAAATTCTTCATTTCTCAGAGCCTCAGGGAACAACTGCTGAACCTTCATGTTCTTCTCTTTGTCCATAAGAAGCTCATTATCATAAAATACTATACGTTGATTACCGCCGTTCTGTGCCGTCTGATATGCGGTTATGATCTTACCCATAATATCACTCGGATGATGTATCACATAACCCTTCGGCACCCTGAAAACACCTGCACTTGCAGATACACTCACACATTTTCCCTCTGAAGAATCATATACAATATTTGCTTCAGTTAAGAAATTGAGCACATTTCCTATCTGTCTTTCTCCGCAGATACATACAAAGTTATCACCACCGAGTCTGCAGGCAATACCCTCATCTCCTATGATATCCGTCAAGGTATCAAAATGACTCTTCATTACCTTATCTCCGAGAATCCTGCCGATTTCACTGTTTACAAGGGTAAAATGTCTGAGATTATATCTTATGGCAGCTTTTCCTGCCATATTGTTTCGATTTTCCTCTGCCATGATATATTTATACAGGCTTCGGAGATTCATATATCCATTCTCATCATAGAAGGTCAGCTCTTCAACTCTACGGTTCAATCGATTACGATTGATATAGCTTAATGTTGCCCTCATTATGAGATCGATTCTCCATCTTTCATCCTCTGTAAGAGGCTTCTCATCCGGTAACATATATATATGCATAGCTACAACGGATTGAACGCTGCTGACGGATCTGAGAGTCATCACCTCTACCCCTTCTGCTCCTGAATCATAACAGCATATGGTTTCCCCTCCATCATCAGATTCTTCAACCGGATTTTTGAAAACACGCGTTACGGCTTTTGACACTCTGAACATTAAACACAGTTCTTTCAGAATACTCTCAATAAGCGTAACATCTGCTTCTTCCAGATCTGTCATGGCAGAAATCAGTCTTGAAAATAGTCGGTAGAATTCAACAACTTTGCCGTCGATCATTTCCGAATTTTCAGGATTATTCAGTGAATCCTTCCTGATTTCTTCAGCCTTCTTTATAACATCCCTTTTGTTTGCGTACATTTCCTTATCTGCACGCTTAAAAACATCATTCAGACATTTATCCTTATCCGGGTCAAATTCAGCCATTCCGTATGACACTGTAGATTTACCGTCTTTCAGATTGGCAGCCTGAATCCTGTCAAATTCATTTATCAGATTAATGCGGTTTTCGTATTCATCCTCTTCAAGGATTACAACAAATTCGTCTCCTCCGTATCTATAAACATCACTCCGGGTAAAAACGTCACTCAGCACCTTGCTGGCATTCTTTATAAATGCATCTCCCGCGCTGTGGCCATAACTGTCATTAACCTTTTTCAGCTCGTTGATATCGCATACGATAAGAGCAAATTCCTTCTGTGACTTATCGGCAATCCGCTTATCAATTTCTTCTTCCTTCTGCGAGAAATATCTCTTATTTCCTGCACCGGTAAGCGAATCATGATTTGCAAGCGAGATAGCCTCATCTGCAACAGCCCTGAGGTCCGATTCCTTATGTTTCTCTGCATCTACATTGGTAACCGCAAATATCATATAGTCAGGATTATCTCCTGCACGAACAGCATTGAGAATAACATATTGCGGCCGGCCATCAAGCATGAGCCTGTAATTGAGGAAATACTTGCCCGTTTCCTCAACTCCCTTCAGAACAGCCTCCTTCTTCATAGCCTCAGCCATCATTGGATAATCCTCGGAATAAATGTCACGCTTCATATTTTCCTGCGCTTCCTTAAAGAAGTCCTTACCGATCGTGCTGATCTTCAGGCGCGCATATTCCATGCTTGCACTATATTCCTCATATTCGTTGGTTATCATATTTACGTAATAAATAACCTCATATTTATCCGCGAGTGCTCTGGCAATTTCGATGTATTTACCGTCATTCAGATTTTCATTTGTGATATTCTCACCCAACATAAGAACCCCTCCAAAGTGAAAATGCGTACACCTATTCATAATTATACAGATAATATGTTCATCTTTCCACTAAAAATGCACGAATACATCAGATAGAAGCCCATTTTTTCCTATATTCGGTCGGGGAGCTTTCAAAAAACTTTTTGAACACCTCCGACATATAACTGACGCCGTTAAATCCGGTGATCATCGCGATATCTGAGAGTGACATATTTGATGACCTGAGATACTCCGCAACCTTCCGGCATCTGAAATGCATTACATAATTTATCGGGGACTCACCAACGAACTGATTAAAGAGATTATTGCAAAGTGATTTACTTATATGTGCACTATCGGCAATCTGAGACAGTGTAATATTATCCTTGTATGACTCTGAAATAAAGAACATCATACTCTTGAAAAGATGCATCCTCGGATCCACTGTCTGTTCCTCTTCGATTATGTAATAACGTGCAGCTCCTTTAAGAATATAATCCCATAGCATAAATAAATTCTTGGTTACCGCAAAAGCATCTCCTCTTATTTCCGGCAGTCCCATCATTATATTAAATACATCCTCAGCATATTCATTGTTTTTAAAAAAACGTATATAACCCAGATCCTTGTTTTCAATGATCGGTCTGATTGCCTGCATTTCAACCAATACAGAAGATTGAAGGATGCTTGGATGAACTACAAATATCACATATTTCGCAACTTCATCATCTACGCATATGCTGTAATGTATCTGATTGGAATTCACAAAGATCGTATCACCCGGACGAAGATTTACCGTTCTTCCGTTTACCGAATAAGCCATATTCCCGGATTTCACCGCTACTATTTCCACATCCTCATGAAAATGGGGAACCCTTTCCCACGTTACATGCGGCGCAACCCATCCATCATATATATAAGATGGGAACGTCGGATTGTCATAATTTACTATTTCAGAACCGTCTTCACGTTTTACGATCAAGCCTCTTACTTCAGGATTCATGTTGTACTCCTTTGTTTTATTTTTTTGAAAAAAAATGACTTCACTACCGTTTTGTCATAGAATCCGACCTTCAACTATATTCCATCATTTTATAACAATATTCCACACCTGTGTAATATTGTTATAAAAGTCTGGGATTTCAAGGGTATTTTTTTCTATTTACGTACAATATACTTATACCATCAAGATAAATCAAGTACAAATTCAGGACGTCCAAAAAATGATTTGTTACTTAATTATTTTCATAAATTCTGTCAAACAGACTGTGAGATGAAAATTATTCGGAGGAAAAATTTATGGCTGAAAAAGCAATTATTATGAATAACATTTGCAAAGACTTTAAAGTCCTCAACCGACATGAAGGACTTAAAGGCAGTATACAGGATCTTTTCTCAAGAGATTATAAAACAGTATCTGCCGTAAAAAATGTATCCCTTTCCATAGACCGTGGCGAGATTATCGGTTATCTCGGACCTAATGGTGCAGGAAAGTCCACAACAATAAAGATAATGACCGGAGTACTGGAACCGACATCGGGCGAGATCCTTGTAAACGGAACAGTTCCATATAAAAACCGTACTAAGAACGCTGAAAATATCGGGGTAGTTTTCGGGCAGCGAAGCCAGCTTTGGTGGTCACTTCCGCTGATTGAATCTTTTAAACTTCTCAGAGATATATACATGGTTCCCGAACAGGAATATAAAGATACTCTTGAGCTTTACAGTTCGCTGGTCGACATGTCACCGATCCTTCATAAGACGGTAAGACAGATGTCTCTCGGCCAGAGAACCTTAAGTGATATACTCGCTGCATTTCTTCATAATCCATCGATCGTTTTCCTTGACGAACCAACCATCGGTCTCGATGTATCCATGAAGGCTAAGATACGTTCTCTTATCAACGGACTCAATCACGAGAAGAACACAACCGTAATCCTTACAACTCATGATATGGGTGATGTAGATGCACTTTGCAAGAGGATCGTTATCATTGATAAGGGACAGAAAATATATGACAATGATATCAGTCATCTGAAAAACTATTTCGGTTCATACAGGACACTGAGACTCAAGACAAAGGGCGGTGTCTGGGAAGAGCAGCTTATAGATGAGAAGCACACAGACATCATGAAGATCATCATGAAAAGAAGTGCCGAAACGAAGGTTGAGGATATACAGCTTCTCGAAATCTCAACCGAAGAAGTTATCAAGAAAATATACGAAGGAGAAGAGAAAGCATCATGAACATAAAGAAAAGTCTTGCTCTGACACGTGTCGGAATCATGGAGAGCCTGCATTTTCGTCTGGGAACCTTCGTCACGTTGTTCGGAAATCTGACATATCTTGTGCTCGTCTACCATCTGTGGAAAGCTATATATGCTTCATCAGGAACCAACATGGTAAACGGCATGACATTTACAGATACGATAATATATCTGATCCTTGCCACTGCACTTTTCAACTTTCTGGAAATGTTTATGGTATGGGATCTTAGCCGAAGCATCCAGTCAGGAAAAATCATACTGGATCTTCTTAAACCTATGAGCTTCCGCAAATTCATGTTCTGGAATTATTCGGGATCGCATGTAATATCTTTTGTACTTACATTTACCCCAACCTTCCTGATCGTTATGTGGCTCACTCACGGTGCTATTCCGATAGGGCTGAATCTTATATATTTTGCCGTATCGACTGTACTTGCACTGCTTGTAAACTTTAACATAGAAATGCTTGTTGCGACGATATGTCTATATACAGAGTCAACCTGGGGTATCAATATAGTGAAGGAGACTATTGTCCTGCTTCTCTCAGGAGCTACAATCCCACTCGCATTTTTCCCGGAAACTCTGAGGCACATAGTAGATATGCTGCCTTTCCGTGCAGTATATGATGTACCTCTCACGATTCTTCTAAGAAAGAACGGATCCGATACCTTTACCGGAATGCTCACACTTATAGCTTTTCAGATGGGATGGGCAATAATACTCACCATCCTCAGCAATCTTTTCTGGAATCATTCCGTAAAGAAAATAACAGTTAACGGAGGTTGATCAATGAACGCAGTTATAACTAAGGAAATGCTTTCCGAACCGGTAAAGCACCGTGGTCTGCACTTCTACATCTCAATATATAAAAAGATCCTTGTCCAGGATCTGAAGAGTAAAATGAGCTATCGTGCAGACTTTATCATATCTACAATCGGTATGGTAATGACTAATGTCGCAGGTTTCATATCATTTATGATCCTATTTCATAACTTCCCGACTATCAACGGCTGGGATTACTACCACATGCTGTTTCTGTACGGCTTCTCGCTTCTGGCGCTCACTCCTGTACAGTGTTTCTTCGATAACAACTGGAGCCTCAGAATGGCCGTACAAAGCGGCGACTTTATCAAATACTGTTTCAGACCGATAAATATATTCTTCTATTTCATATCAGAAGTATTTGATGTCAAAGGTCTCGGACAGTTTGCTTTCGGAGCAGGAACTTTGATATATGCATGGAGTCATATCGGACTTCCGGTTACTGTACCGATCATTCTGAAACTACTTTTATATCTTTTTACGGCATCTCTTTTCATGATATCCATCATGAATTTTGCAGCCGCAACCTGCTTCTGGATTCAGGGATCGGGATATGTCATGGTAATTCTTTTCAGATTCAAGGATTTCGCAAAATATCCGGCAACCATATTTCACGGCTTCTTCAAGTTTGTATTTACCTTTATCATACCGGTTGCCTTCATAGCATACTACCCAAGTATGGCACTACTTGCGCCTGATGACATCCCGCTCCTGACTATACTTGCGCCATTTATAGGTATATTATTCTTCTATCTCAGCTATAAATTCTGGATGCTCGGCGTAAGAAGATATGACTTTACCGGATCATGATGTGACCAATTTATAAATTTGTGGTATACTGACTCTCGGAGGGTCTGTACCATGAGCCGGAAAAGAAAAATGATTTTACTGACATTGATCCTGATAATAGCCTCCGGTGCTGTTATCTCAGGAATCATTGTCAATAATATAAAAGGAGAAAAGACTGAATCTACCGAAGCCCCCCACACAATATTATATGTGTATATGCCTGATTTAGTGGGACACATGGAAGATTCAGCCTTTTCCAAGCTAAATGATATTGGGTTTTATAATATCAAAATCGAGTACGAAAAAACAGGTTCATCGGAAGCAGGAAGGGTAAACAGACAAAGTATCCCGCCAAACGCAACTGTTGGTACCGATTTTGAAATTATCCTATACATTGAGGAGCCGTGAGGTTCTGCAGTTTTTCAACTGCAGGCACTCTATACCTCCTCTTTTTTTTCGGTCTTTTCAGCACCTGACCTTGATGTAATCATAATAAAACTGCTCGAAAAGAGGAATGCAAATACTATACCAAGACCGATGTTTTTAAAAACGATGCTCCATCAAGCAGATCTCTCAGCCTCTCTCAATCTAAAACGAATAATACATTATTCTGAATTTAAAAGATGTTTGCTGTTGTAAATGGCCGTTAAATTGTCGTGAGCGGTAATTTATTTATCCCAGACTACGATCGGATTCACCTCATAGAACAGGATCATTGCATCATACATTTCTGTCGGAGCAAATGTCAGCTGATAATACGGTTTCATATTTTCGAATCCGGCAGTGTAATATTCTCCAACCGAACCTGTAGGCATCTTTCCGTTAACTGCCTTTCCGAGATCTGTATTTTCATCGATCTTTCCGAAATCAATAAAGTACTTGTTCTCCGGCATATCCTTTACTGCCAATGCAAGCGGATCGTCTGAGCAAAGATCCAGATCGAATCTTCCGGAGTAATCTTCTTTCGGAAGATTAACTTTTGTATTATAGAAATCTGTTCCGATAGTATAGTAACTGTCACCATATTCTTCATTCAGATATACTCCGAGAAATGTATTCATCGATGACTGATTTTCTGTCATATGTCCATTGTGGCATCCTATCATCACGGCACCGTTATGTTCTCTCTCTTCAACCTCAAGGATCCAGTCCACATTTTTCTTCATGTATGTATCTCTGGCCTTGTTTGTTTCATTCTCCTTCACACAGTAGCTGATAAAATATTTAATATTCTCCGCAATATTCCTGATAATCTCAACCTCTGCAGCGCTTGTTTTTTCCGCATAGGCATCCTTATTACTATCAAGATCGGCCTGAATTTCATCCATCAAAGCATTTATATCGTCATACTTTGAAGCATCATATGCATCATAAGAATCTCCAAGATATTCAGCCATCTTCGAGCTGAACTTACTCTGTTTGTCCGGAGCAACCTTTCCGTAAAAACTGTTTATTGAAGCAATACTGTCCTCATCATACTGCATATCCATTCCGTAGAGACGGACCTTATCTTCTTCAGCAGCAGTCTGATTATGATCATGCATCCATTTTATGAGCTCACACATTTCATCTGTTCTGTATATTCCATATCCAAGATGTCGGGTAACTTCTTCCGGAGTTCCCTCTCCTCCCTGAATATATACATTTGCAATCTCGCATCCTCCGACGTCACCTTCAAGAATAAGAGCTCTGACATTAGTCTTTTCAACAAGGATCTTAAATAATTCAAGCTTCAGATGCTGAAATTCCTTGTTTCCGTGAGTCGCTTCTCCAAGTGCAACTATTCTTGTTCCTTCAGGTATCTCGATATTATCAATTGTCACTACAGCATTTTCAAATTCACTCTGATCAAATGAAATACTCTCTGCAGCATTACTGCCTGCGGCTGTCTGATTTTCCGAGCTGTTTTTTGAAGCTGTACTGTCTTCATTCTTATTATCAGATCCACATGCAGCAAGCCCGAAAACCATTGCAGCAGCTGCCATAACACTAATGAACCTCTTAGTTATTCTTCTCATAATTATCCTCCATCATGTAAATTGTCTTAGGTCACGAGAAGGAAGTATATCATCATTCACGCAACCGTACAATCTCAGAATTTATAATACTATTATCAATCTGAATTCATAATATTATTATCCATTTAATGATCAGCCGAACACTTGCTTCTTCAGTCGTATGGGGCTTCTCTATGGATAAATAATAAACTCAAACAAAAAAACTGTCGTTTGAATAACATTACAAAACATTACAATTCTGTAATAATACTCAAACAACAGTTCACTATCTTATCTGAAATATATCCTGTCTTTTATACTCTTTCAGCAATAAGACCCCTTCCTCTACGGTGAGTGAGAATGTCACTCCCACGAAACCGAAAGAAGCCTTTTGGCATTGTCTATTCTGAACCCCGGATATTTTTCCTTAAATACTTTCTCTTTCGATAACGCATCCATATAATATCTGAGGCCAAGCTCGAAGCATATCTTATTAAATGCATCCGGAAGATTCTTCATTACCTCATCACCGACTTCCTCCGGTGCAGCATTTAAATATCCATCAACCAGAATCTCTGCCGCAGTCTTATCAAATGTCCGGTCTCTCAGGCTTGCAGACCTCACACAATCCGCAATATCCTCGAGCTTGGAACCCATCATGATAGTATCAAAATCTATAAATGCTACAACTTCTCCCTTATTGAGAATTATGTTTGCAAGCTTAGTATCTCCGTGAACAACCGCTGTACTTTCGGCTTTATAATATGGCATTTCATTAAATTTATTATCGATCACGGATTCCAGGAAGATATCCCTGTTCTCTTCACAGATATCATCACTGTTTTTCATTTTTAAATAAATATCATAATAATATTTTAAATCATGTAGATGTGGATAGTTAGCCTTTGGTTCCTCGGTGAGTGTACTCAGTATCTTATGCATTTTCGCAAGTCCAACACCGCATGCATAGAGGTCATCTTTTTTGAATGGCGGATTAATGATCCCGCCTTCAATACATCTGTATGCTCTCCATTTATCTCCATCTTCATCCGTCACGAAATAATCCCCTTCAGCAGTTTTAAGCATTGCGGGATAAAGCCAGTCATATTCATCGCAGGCTTTGGAATACAGATTATAATTATATTCAAGTTTTACCGTGTCAATGCCTCTGCTTATACGCTGACATATATATCTTCCTCCTGCCGTATCGATAACATATGTATCATTGATATGTCCGCCGCCAAGAGAGTTGATCGATTTCACAGTATCACTTATATACTTTGAGTATATATCATCAATCTTCATCAAATGTTCTTTCCTTTGTTCTAAGATCATCCAGACTCTTCATCTGTTTCTGATACTCGGAAGGTGTCATTCCCGTATACTTTTTGAAGACCTTTGTAAAATAGTTTGTCTCACGATATCCGCATCCGTCACTTATCTCACTGATAGTATGCGTTCCGAATCTAAGCTCATGCTTTGCAAGATTTATCCTCATCTGCTCAAGGTAGGTCATGCATGACATGGAAACCTCTTTATTAAATGCATCATTCAAAGTATTTTTATTTATTGAAAACTCTTTCAGAACAGTATCCATAGTAATATCCTCATAGATATTATCCCACAGATACCTTGTTACCCTGGCAACCAGCGGATCCTTATATATATCATCCTGTCTGTTGTTTCTGTAAAAATCCGCAGAAGTTGTAAAGAGTAATTGAAGAATAAAGTATCTTATTCTCATAATCCAGAAATTATCCGGCTGTTCTTTAACCTCATACTCTATACTAATGAAAACCCTCATAAACCAGTTATATTCCTGAAGTGTCAGATTAAAATATCCGATATCCCTGTCCTTCATAAAAAATTGCTGCAGATAAAGCGCATCCTGATATATCATTTCATTGGAAAAATCATCTTCAAACCGGATATCATCATTTATGAGCTTTTCCATTTTCTCATTCTGAGTCATGTCACTGTCATCTATCGCATTCAGAAACCTATCATATTTCCCCGAATTAAGTGCCTCTATAGTAAACTCATCACGGATTACAGTCGGACTGAAATATACCGTTCTTGTTTTTATATCATTTTCGGAAACGACTTTAAATTCCGCTTTATCATTTATGAATATTAATGCCGGTGTACCTATAGATATATATTTCCCTCTGTCTTCAACTATAAATGAACCTGATCTGAGCAGGATCATTTTATAAGTCGTTTTATCATTAAGATAATCAGAAAATCCATCCTTCTGTTCGTAGAATACATCTAACGAACAGTTCATTCCCGGACGTTTACTTTTGGTTGTAAGCTCCATCTTGTCCCCCTGTGAAAACTTAAGATAATACACTTTTAATTTCCGATGCTGTCTGTAAATACTTATCAAGAAGCTTATCAATACCCTTATTAATCACATCTGAATTATTGACTTTTGCCGCCATCTCCTGTTCAAGAGCCATCGCCGACAGTTCATCCAGCCCTATCATTTTAGCAGTACTCTTCAAAGCATGTACTCGAACCTGATAATCATTAATGTCATGTTCTGTATGATCCTGCCTGATCATATCAGCTTTATCTTTTGCAGCATCCGCAAAATCTCTTACAAGCTCCAGATAGAGATCCCTGTCTTCTGCCGAATAAGAAAGTCCACTTGCGGTATTAACTCCAATCTCCTTCAGCCCCTCTATGAAGTCCTTCGGGCCATCTGCCTTGGACACAGCCTTCTGCTGATCTTCTGCAGGAAATTCCATCGGTTCATCCGCGTCTGATCCTTCCGGAAGAAACTCTATCGGCTCATCTTCGTCCGATCCTTCCGGAAGAAACTCCATCGGCTCATCCGCGTCTACTTCGGCAATCGGAAAATCGATCGGTGCATTATTATATGGCTTTTCTATATTGATAACCTCCGGACTCATTACCTCTTCAGATTGATTATCCGAATCAAAAAGTTCCTTCGGCAGATACTTTACGAGCATAGCCTCAAGCTTGGACAGATCTATCGGTTTAGACAGATAATCATCAAAGCCTGCATTAAGATACATTTCTTTAGCACCCACAATAGCATTTGCCGTAAGTGCAACAACCGATGTTTCCTTCTTCAAAATATGATCTTCTCTAAGCTTATGAAGTACTTCGATTCCATCCATCTTAGGCATCATATGATCAAGGAAAACTATATGATAATCATTCACACGTATTTTCTCTATAGCTTCCGGACCCGAGCTTGCCAGATCAGGAATGATTCCGCTAAGCTTGAGCAGGTTCTTTGCGACCTTAAGATTCATCTCATTATCATCTACTACAAGAACCTTGGCTCCATCGATTTTGAGACGGGCCTTACGCTTTGTCTGATTTTCACTTTTCTTCAACCAATCAACATAGTTGCCTATCGGTGTACTGTCCACAATCTTCTGACGAAGTACAAATGAGAATTCGGAGCCTTTTCTGTATTTACTCTTAACAGTCAGCTCACTGCCCATCATCGGAAGAAGCTTATTAACTATAGCCATTCCAAGACCGGTACCTTCAATATTTCGATTACGTTTTTCTTCAAGTCTCTCAAATGATTCAAACAGTTTTCCGAGATCTTCTTCTTTAATTCCGATTCCTGTATCCTTTACGCAGATGAAGAGACTTATCATATTATCATCACGGCTTTGTTCCTTGATTATCAGCCTGACAGTTCCCTTCTCGGTATATTTTACAGCATTTGTCAACAGGTTCATTATAACCTGTGCGATTCTTATATCATCACCACAGAGTGTTGACGGAAGAGTCTCGCTTATATCTGCTATGAAGTTGAGTCCCTTTGCCTTTGCACGCTCCAGTATAGATATAACAAGGTTATTGATCATAGATGAAGTACTGTAATTAGCAGTTATTATCTCCATCTTTCCGTCTTCTATCTTTGAAAAATCAAGTATCGTATTAACCAGTGACAGCAGTGTTTTTCCTGCCATCTGAATGTTTGAAGAATACTCCTGAATATCCTTTTCGGTTGACTCATGAAGAATCATTTCATTCATTCCGAGAATTGAATTGATAGGTGTTCTTATCTCATGAGACATATTTGCAAGGAAATCACTCTTTGCCCTGTTCGCCGAATCCGCTATCTTAATCTGTTTCTGAAGCGAGGATGACATCGTCTGTAAACTGCGGGACAGAATTCCTATCTCATCATTGCCCTTCACACTCATCTTTTCACTGAAATCACCGTTCGCATAATTCTCTGCAACATCTGTCATTCTTTTTATAGGTCTTGTAATAGTCCTTACCCAGATGAGAGTTATCAGAACTGCAAGAAGCAGAATAACAACAGAGATCATCAACTGCTGTCCTGTCAGACTCTGCTGAGGTGCATTTATTTCCTGGATCGGAGCATAGAATCCGAGGATCATTCCGTTCTTCAGTTCCTTCAGTACAAGCTTCTGCTGTGTACCTATACGCGAACGAAAAACAACCGGATTGTTCAGTTCCAGATCAAGTACATTTTTAAAGTACTGCTGATCACTTTCCGGAAGATTCTCAAAGCTTATACCATCCGGGTAGTCTTCATGATAGACAACATTTCCATTCTTATCTATAAGAAATGCACGGCCCGTATCATATACCTTTACATTTGCAACAGATTCTTTTAAAAGATCCATGCTGATATCCATGCCGATTATTCCCACGGTATAGCCTTTATAATAATACGGAATTATATATGAGATCATATCAACACCGAGATTGGCGTTGTAGTAAGGATCCATCCACATCGGCTTACCTGTAGCAATCGGAGTATAGTACCAGCCTACATGTTCCAGATCGTCTTTATCATAAAGACTCATGTCAGTCGGCACAGAAGGCTGCCAGGAATTGTCATCTATGTTGATAGTATACCAGAAACCGCTTATCGGTCCAAAATCATCGGGATTGTAGCGGAGATAAACAGCCATAGCGCCGCGTGTGTTCTCGGCGATACTCTTACCGAGCTCCGAGACATCATACGTATATTCATCGCGTTCTTTCTCATCCTCAAGAAACGCAGTGTAAGTTTCGGCTCTTTTATTTGCATAGTTGAATATAGTTCCCACTGACTGCTCGGTTGACCTGAAATTATCATCTATAACGTTTGCATAGTAATCAGCGGTCTTGGACAGAATGTCCTTTGAATCGTCATCAAGAATGGCATTGGTTCGCAAGGTTGAAGTAATAAGAAATGCCAGAATTACAACTATAATGATTGATGAAATAACAACAATTAGTTTTGTTTGGATGGATTTCATAACACTCAAGCTCCCCTTCAGTCATTTAAGCGAGGTGAGTCACATCAGGTTTACTGATCTCTTGCTCTGATTTCACACTGCATAAACAGTACATAACCATAAACACAATATCAAATATCATTTTGTTTTTCAATCCAAAAACATGATACTTTTTTATTCGATACATAAAGTGAAAAACTAATGCCGACACCAAAATATTAATACTTATTCCGGTGCCGGCATATCGATTGAAAATCATGCAGCTGATCTATTCAACAATTGTTTTTGTTACTTCTTTAAGTTTTGCAGTTGCCGCAGGAATATCATCTGCCGCATAGATAGCACTTATTACAGCTATTCCGCATATTCCGGTTCCCTTAAGTATCGGAGTGTTATCTACCGTAATTCCTCCTATAGCGATAACCGGAATTGATACCGCATTACATATATCTTTCAATGTCTCATGAGATACCTCGCACGCATCAGCCTTTGAACCGGTAGGAAATACCGCACCGACTCCAAGATAGTCAGCGCCGCGCTGTTCTGCAAGAATCGCCTGTTCGACAGTCTGAGCAGATACTCCGATTATCTTATCAGGACCAAGTTCAGCTCTGACATCACCGGCCTCCATATCGCTCTGTCCGACATGTACTCCGTCTGCATCTATCTCCTTTGCTATATCAACATTATCATTAATAACAAAAGGAACCTTATATTCTTCACACAGCTTCTTAATTTCCTTTGCTTCTTCCAGGAAATGTTCGGTATCCATTTCCTTTTCGCGGAGCTGAATAAATGTAGCGCCGCCCTCCAGACTTTCCTTAACCACTTCATATAATGTTCTGCCGTTCAGCCAATGGCGGTCTGTAACTGCATAAAGAAGTAAATCCTTCTTATCAAGTCTCTTATCTGATTTCATATTTTGCTCCTTTGTTTAATGTTTCTCCATCCATGTTAAATATTGCATCGATAATGCGATTACGATAGGTTGAATTTCCGTCGCCTTCCTGCATGCGTGACCATCCGATCTCACCGGCAAGTCCCATTGTACAAACAGCCGCAGCAACTGCCTCAAGTTTATTATCCGGATTTGCAACTACAAATGCCGTTGTAAGACCTGACAGCTGACAACCTGTACCTGTGATACGTCCCATTTCAGGGCGTCCGTTTCTTATCACGTAGCATTTATCTCCGTCACTTACAAGGTCGATGGCTCCCGTAATGGCAACTATGGTATCTGCCTTCTTAGCAAATTCCTTTACGAATCTGACTGCACTGTCTAAAGTCTCGTCAGAAACCGCATCTGCCACATCAGCATCCACTCCCTTTGTTGTTCCGCTGCCAAGAGCAAGCGTTTTGATTTCAGATATATTTCCTCTTATAACTGTAAACTTAATTTCATCCATAAGCTTAACTGCTGTCTCCGTACGAAGCTTTGATGCACCCGCTCCGACCGGATCGAGAAGTATCGGATGTCCAAGCTCTGCAGCCTTTCTTCCTGCCGTAAACATTCCCTTTATGGTCTGCTGATTCAGAGTTCCGATATTGATATTAAGTCCGCCGCAGATTGATGTGATGTCTTCCACATCTTCCGGTTCATCTGACATGATCGGACTTCCTCCACTTGCAAGCAGTACATTTGCAACATCATTCACAGTTACATAGTTTGTAATGTTATGTACAAGCGGTACATTTTTCCTTACATTTTCAAGACATTCTCCTAACATTTTTTAATATTTCCTCCTTAAAAAATTTATATAAATATCTTAATTGAAAAATCCGATCAAGCCAGCTAGAACTCGCCATAGTAATACTGGAGAAGCAGCAAAACCACTCCGTCATACGAATTGTCCTTCAGTATCTTTCCCTGTGTGCTCCATCCTGTATCTGCCGCATCATGGATCATCCTGTCGACGAAAGGAAGCTCATCTATGATATGTGAATCAGCCGCATACAGTTTTCGTTCCTCTTCCATTGATGCTTCCGTTATTTCCTTTACTCTCTCGCTGAACTCCGGGTCAGGCCCGAACTTTTCCTCGATTATCTTCTTTTTATTTTCTATGCCTTCCGGTGATTCCAAGTCCTCCGGCCAGTCTGTAATCTCACCGGCTTCGATCATCCGATCGATTTCTGCATCACGAGCTTCACGATAATCTGCAATAACATATCTGTACATATCTCTGTAAGCCGAAAGTCTGAGATAAGGATCTGAAGTTTTACTGAGTGCTATCTGACTTAAGAAGTTTGCTTCATTTTCCTTATAATATCCCTTATGATGTGCCAGCTCATGTGCTTCAAGAATCGGCAGATAAAGCGGATCAATATATCTGTTACGTGTTGGCTCCATAGTAAAAGGATAATTGTATCCGCCTATATTCATCCGGTTAATTATATCCGAGCAGATAGCTTCCTTAACAGGCGGATAATAGCCCTTCAGTCTTCCGTATTCATCTCCGAGAGCAGCCATAGCCTCTGATGCAAGCTTTAAGTTTTCTTCTGCAGTATGAAATGCTATGCTGCCATCTTCAGCAATAACAATTTCCTCCGCTGCCGCATTTCCGTTATCAATAATGTAAAACAGCAGTTCCTCAATCTCTTCATAGGAGTACTGTGTTCTACGCTCGGGATTTCCCTTTCCGAGTACTGTACCGCGAAACGGTATATACCAGGTTATCATGTAGACCAGAATAACACTGAGAAGTACTATAGAAATAATCTTATAATATTTTACCGTTACTATCCTGAATGCGTCTTTCTTCCTGAGAAAAATCAGCAGCACAGCAAAAACAACTGCCGGAACCAAAAGGGCAATACCGATATACATTACTATCTCACCAACAGCAAAAGGAACCTTCGAAGTCAAAAATGTTATCGCATCGCACAGCCCCTTATAAATATTATCGGTATACCAATCACAAAAAGGCGGAAAGAAACCGGGTATAACCAACAGAACTATAACAGCAAAAAGAATTATAACAGATTTTTGATATGCTTTAAACTTCAAACACTTAACTCTCCACTCATTTATTCAAAGCTTATATTCAGATCATTTATTCAAAGCTTATATTCAGATAACCCTCTTCAAATCTGGCACCCGATATTTCCTTTTCCGCAAATTCCGACGGAATAGGGAATCGTCTGCTTTCATTTCTTACGCCCACTACCAGTTCTCCGCCGATCTGTTCGAGATTCATTTCATCCTTTTCTGCAAACGGAAGATAGATCTTCAGTGAACTTTCGTCTCTGTCAGGGATATATATTTCCTTCTTGAAAAGAACCTGATCAGGGTCTGTATCTCCGAAAATTACCGTGCCCATTTTCTGAAGTATATCAAGCGTTCTGAGTTCGGTATCCTGCAGCTCAACATAGAATCTCGGCACCTCACTGAAGCACTCTTCGATTTCCTTCAGTCCTTCCTCCTGGAGACGGATCCACTTACTGAAATATCCTTCCATCGCCTTATCCGGATAAATATGATTTACGATTATCGCATCAACATTGTAATGATACAGATACAGACATGTAAAGTTTCTTTTTGCTTCACTTATAACAATCTTTTCCGGAGTTGTAACCACTCTGAGGCTTACTATATCCTTATTGAGCATCAGCTTCTGCAGACGCTGCATCTTATCCATCAGATATTCGAAGTCATCAAATACATTATCCTCCGGCATAGGTATCTTCGAAATCTTTTCAACGATAGGTCCGAATTTCTTGATTCCCTTTCTCTTAACAGGAAGAACCTTCTCGATCAGTCCGGATAACCTCTCCGGATATTTAAGAAGCGAAAGTGTCTCTCCTGTCGGTGCACAGTCTACGATTATAGTATCATATTCTCCGCTTTCATAAACATCAAGTATCTTAAACATCGAGAACAGTTCTTCAAGTCCCGGAAATACCAGAAGCTCCTCAACTTCGATTCCGCTTCCTCCCTTAGCTGTCAGAAAATCTTTGAAATATTTCTTTACATTTCCCCAGCTCTTCTCGCTTTCATAGACAGTATCTATCTCCATAGCATCCAGTCCGTCCATGATCTTCTTTGGATTCTTGCCCAGCTTGATGTCAAATGAATCTCCGAGACTATGTGCCTGATCTGTACTCATGACGAGCACTCTTTTTCCGCTTTCTGCAATCCGGCAAGCTGTTGCAGCTGCCATACTGGTTTTTCCTACTCCGCCTTTTCCTGTATATATAATAATTCTCATTTCATTTTCCTCATATATCTACTCAATGTCAAATCTATCTACTCAAAATCAATTTATCTACTAAAAAACAATCTATCTACTAAAAATCAATTTATCTACTCAGTATCATTTTTTCTGCTCAATATCAATCTGTCTACTCGATATCAATCTTTCCGGTTCTGGAAGTTTTCTTTGGAGTACTGCCTTCCTCCGACTTCATATCCTCTTTACAGAAGGCAGCCCTTCCGCACTCTTTCAGAATCTCTGCTGCTGCTTCGGTAAGCATAAGCTTGAACTCATTTCCGATCACATCCATATGATTTCCCATTCTTTCCGGGATCAGGCAGCGGATCGCCTTTCTCTGATACATAGCTGCCTCTTTAAATCTATTCATCATTTCTTTATTCATAACTGTTTTACTGAACATCATCTTCATCCTCCTTCACAAAACTTATCCTCAGCTTTCCGTCTTCCAGTTTAGCTCCCGAAACCATATAGGTTCTGAGTACATTCGGAAGCGGTATGCTTCTCTTAAAGTTTCCGGTCTTAATTACTATATCCGTTGCCGACTGATAGAGATCGATATCACTCTTATCCGCTCCCGGAATATTTACCTCCAGTCGATATCCGTCTTCCGTCTGAGCGAAGCTCTCTCTTTCGGTAACAGTCTTTACTTCAAAGCAGTCGCCCTTTGATAAAACGTCTTCAACTATTCTTCGGATATTGTCCGCACCTTTCAGCTCCTCGTCATACCATGGGATTTCGTATATCGGGAGTGCTGCAAAGCTCTCCTTCAGACATTTGATATATTCTCTCTGAAGCTCCACCCATCTGTCGAAGAACCTGTTGTCTATATCCTGCGGAAGAATTCTGTTTATATATAATCCGTCCACATTGAAGTTGTAGAGATTCATATACATATAATTTCTCTTTGTCTCTTCAACCACCATCTTCTCCGGTGTTGTCACGATCCTTACACTGGTGATTTCACGATCTTTCAGAAGCTCCTGAAGCTCTGTCAGCTTGAGAAATACCTTCTCTATATCATTCATCGCCTGCTTGTTCGGCATTTCAACATGGAACAGCTTCTTCGAAAAAGGTGACAGAAGTCTTACTCCGACTTTGCCGATCGGGAACAGCTTCTCCATATACCATGACATAAGTTCCGGAAACTTCAGCATCGAAAGCGTCTCTCCCGTCGGAGCACAGTCTACGATAATCCTCTCATAGATTTCTTTTTTATAAAGATCCGATATTTTAAGGAGTGCAAAGAGCTCCTCCATTCCCGGCATCATGCCCATATCATCCATATCTCCGGTCGAGCTGAGCATCTTCTTCACATAATCCATGAATTCTTTAAAATCATTCTGCATTACATATTCCGGATCTATCTCATATATATCAAGATTCGGTAAAATGTTTTCTTCCTTCTTACCAAGCTTTACACCGAAAATATCTCCGAGATTATGCGCCATATCTGTGCTGATCAGCAGAGTTTTCTTTCCCTCCCCTGCACTCTTCATCGCATGTGCAGCCGCTACGCTGCTCTTTCCTACACCGCCTTTTCCTGTAAAAATGTAAATTCTGTTCATATTCTTACCTATCAGTTTATTTCCCTTTCCGAATAGTTCCGTTCTCGAAGTATTTATCTTATCTAATGGGCAGCCGTTCCGCTGCCCAGATTCAGAACTATTCTATCGTTATCTTTCTGACTTTCTTTGTCTTTGTTTCTTCCTGCCTGTCCTCTTTCAGAACTGTTTTAACCTTGTCCATCATTTTGAAGAACAGATCTATCTCGTTTTCCGAAAAAGAATCAAATATCCTTGTTCCATAGTGAAGCATTTTTACGAAAAGCTTTTGAAACTGCTGTTTACCCTTTTCAGCCTGAACGATAAGCACTACTCTCTTATCCTCAGCCGATCTCGTTCTCTCAACGAGGCCATCCTTCTCCATACGGCTGACAATTCCGGTTGCCGTATTCAGAGGCACATGGATATATTCGGCTATTTCAGTCATATTTACCCTCTGCTTCAAATATAACAGCCAGAAGATAAGTATCTCATTCTTGGATAGGTTTACGAAGATATTCTCCCAGATATCAGATGACAGGAGATTCTTTATCTCATCGATATATCCTATAATCTTCTGATATATATCCTCAGATATTTCAAATCCTTCTATCTTCATTCCGTCTCCCAAAAAATTTTATCTTTCCGCAAATTTGCTTCTTCCTTCGAAGTAATTTAATTCTACACTCGAAGTATTTTTTTGTCAATATATTTTTTGACTATAATTCCTTAATCTTATCAATAATAGTTATATCCGCCGGAAGCCAGTCTACCGAATCAATTTCTTCCTTTGTCAGCCATTTCGCAGCCTCATGTTCCTTAAGAACAGGATAACCCTCCACGATACTGCATAGGAAGCAGTCCATAGATAAATGGAATTCCGGATAGTCATATTCTATCGTATCAAAGTATCTTTCGACTTTTATGTCCGTATCAAGTTCTTCTTTAATCTCACGGACTATCGCTTCATCCGGAGTTTCTCCGTCTTCAATCTTTCCTCCCGGAAATTCCCAGCCGTCTTTAAACTCTCCATACCCGCGCTGAGTTGCAAATATCCTTTTCTCTCCGGATTCTTTTTCAGTCACTATGATCGCAGCAACCACTCTCACCGCTTTCATAAGGCTTCCGTCATCCCTGATGCTGATATACTTTCCTTCTTTTATTCCCTTGTCAGCAATCCATTTTTCGGAAACTTCCTTCCTTGTTCCATCCTCTAAGACAAGAACCGCATTTGGTCCGTCAGGATGTTCTTCACAGCCGTAATCGGCTTCAAGTATATCAATGATCTTGTAAACACTCATTTTCCTGTAAGTCCTTCCCACTCGCTTTCTTTGAAGCCTGTAAGAACTTTATCTTTTGTAATAAGTAAAGGTCTCTTCACAAGCATTCCATCAGAAGCAAGCAATTTAAACTGTTCATCCTCACTCATATCAGGCAGCTTTTTGGATAACTCCAAATCTCTGTAAAGCATTCCACTTGTATTGAAGAATTTTTTGAGTGCGAGACCGCTCTTCTTATGAAAAGATCTGAGTGTCTTCTCATCAGGATGATTCTCCTTGATATCTATCAACTGATATTTAACTCCCTTTTCATCCAGCCATTTTATAGCCTTCTTACATGTTGAACATTTTGAATAGCAATATACTTTGATCATACTCCTACCTCACCTTTATTGAATTAATTATGTGTAATTGCAGCACGTCCCATAATCTCTTATTACTTTGTAAATGTACCATAAGCCTTAACGGCTTCATCTATAGTCATCTCACCTGTTCCGACAAGGTAAACCGCCTGCCTCATCTGAATAACAGCATCATCTGTAAGCCCGATCTCTTCAGGAGAAAGGATACGTGATTCCGGAACATTTCCGAAAGCCGCATACATAGTATTAAATGACAGATCCTTCGTCGGAGACATAAGCCCTTTGTTTTTCGCCATCTCATTCAGTTCCTCAGATGTGATCAGAAAACGCATAAATTCATTTGACATATCCGGATTTGAGCCATCTTTATTTACGGAAAACTGCAGATTTGGCATATCAAGGAAACTCGCTCCCTCGTCTGACATCGGGACAGGAACAAAGGTATATGTAAAAGGATTTGCGATAAATGCCTCGGAACGGCTTTCCCTTTTCTTTGTTCCGGATACCGTATCTCCGGAGCAGGTCATCATTGGTATGTCGCCTTCAAAAAAGCGAAGAATGACCGCATCATAATTATCTTCTATCTTATCACACTCATCAAGATTCACACCTGATTCACCTATAAACTGAGTTATCTTCTCCAAAGACGGACGCAGATACTCACCGGCTGAGGAATCAAGAGAATTAAGCTTTTTAACAGCCTCTTCATCATCTGCCACAGTACCGCAGAAGAAAGGATAAATCGTCAATGTATAAAGTGAAGTCGTTTCTTCTTTCGAAAATCCCATCAACGGATTCTCATACCCTTTTTCACGGAAAGCCTTACATACTTCTATCAGCTCCTGATAAGTTGTAGGAACATTCAGGCCTTCTTTTTCAAATATGCTCTGATTCACAAGCATTCCATAGGTGTTCGAGAAAACCGGAACCATCGGAAGCGTGCCGTCATCCGTATTCAAAAGAATATTGCCGCGAATGCAGTTAAGATTCAGTCCCAGTGCCGGATCCGCCAGATTTTCGGCATGATCGATTGAAGATTTATACTGTTCCCTGCCATACATCCACGAATAATTAACATAGATATCGGGTGCATCCTTTCCATCCAGGACTGTTCCGATCATGTTATTATAGTCATCAATCTTGGTGTATACCAGTTCCACATTCGGATAATATTTGTTGAAGCGGTCGAATTCGGTCTCCAACGCCTCAAAGTTATCGTAGCCCCCGGCTATCCTGATATTACAGCTCGTCGAAGTATCGAGCGATGGCTTAAAACCACCTTCAGCAGTTACTTCCTGTTTCTCGGAACCGCATGCAGCCATGCTCAGGATCATCATCAACGATAAAAAGACACATATCATTTTTTTCATAATCTTCATCTTCCTTCCTTGATTCTCCGTATTTCCTTGATGACCAATTTGACATCGATCGGTTTTGCAATATGTCCGTTCATTCCGGCATTCATACATTCCATGATATTTTCGGAAAATGCATCTGCCGTCATAGCAATAATCGGGATGGAGGATGCCCATGGATTTTCAAGTTTACGTATGGCTCTTGTTGCATCGAGACCGTTCATCTCAGGCATCTGAATATCCATAAAGATAAGCGTATAACTATCCTTTTCAGCCTCACTTATCATATCAACACATACCCGGCCGTTTTCCGCGCGCTCACATTTTATTCCGAACATAGAAAGCATCGCGGATATGATTTCCCAATTGATATCATTATCTTCAGCCACCAGAATGCTAAGTCCGTTTAAATCCGAATAATCATCCTCCGGTTCTATGGATCTCGATTCTTTTCCGATCAGACTGTTTATCTTATCATAAAGTGTCGATCTGAAAAGCGGTTTAGTGACAAATCCATTCGCTCCGGCAGCCTTAGCCTTATCCTCAATATCCGACCAGTCATATGCGGAGATCAGTAAAATAGGAACGTCAGTTTTAATCTCCGATCGGATACGACTGATTGTTTCGATTCCATCAATTTCAGGCATTTTCCAATCCACTATGATCACGTTGTAATCCTTTCCGGATAGATGCCTATGCTCGATCATACCCAGCGCTTCCAAACCGTTTCCTGCCTGTTCAACCGATGCTCCGAGAGACTCTAAGGTATCGGTGGCTGTCATGAGCATGGTTTCATCATCATCAACGATCAGGACATCCATAGGCTCAAGCTGCATATCCTCCCTCTGCCTGTCTGCTACAGGGATATCCAGTACAACCGTAAAGGTTGTTCCCTTGCCCTGTTCGCTCTCACAATCAATAGTTCCACCGAGCAGCTCAACCATCTGCTTTGTTATAGCCAGACCAAGCCCCGTTCCCTGAATGCTGTTAACGCGGCTATCTACCTGTCTGGAAAAAGGAGTATACATGCTCTCCATGAATTCAGGGCTCATTCCGATACCCGTATCTGCTACAACATAGGTAAGTCGAACACTGCCCGGATCAGTACTCTTTTCTTCGCGCAGATCCACACTGACCCGCCCGCCGGGTTCCGTATATTTGATGGCGTTAGAGAGAATATTTATATAAATCTGATTAAGACGAAGCTGATCTGTATATAAATATTCCTTTTCCATATGGTTTATGTGGAAGCTGAATTCAATATTCTTTTCTTTGATCATAGGCTGGGAAATGTTTACAAGATTTTCTACTGTTTCCACAATTGAAAAGGTAAGCGGATTCAGTTTAAGATTTCCGCTTTCCACCTTGGATATGTCAAGTATATCGTTGATAAGTGTCAGCAGATGATTGCTTGCAAGACCGATCTTCCTCAGGCTTTCCTTCGTTGAATCCTCATCCCCGGTATTTTTCTCTGCTATGGCCGTAAGACCGATAATGGCATTCATCGGAGTACGGATATCATGGGACATAGTAGACAGGAAATCAGTTTTGGCTTTATTTGCAGACTCGGCTTTGCTTGCCGTAATCTGAAGATGTTTGTTCAGGTAAAGCATATAGAAAAGGTCACTTAGAAACAGGATCAGAAGGCCCACAGACACAACTCCGAACAGTACCCAGTTCCTGGTTTTTACATTGAGATCCTCAGCCGGTACGAGACTGAGCATAGTCCATCCGGATGTAGCAGATATAGGCGTATAAGCAAGCACACACTCCTCTCCGTGTGAATTGACCATTGAAACAGAACCTGTCGAAGAAGTGATCCTGTCAAACAGCACCTTCGAAGATTCAGGATCTGTCGGATTATATGAATTATAGAATTCAAAAAAGCTTGAATTTTTGAAGCTGGAGCCCTTGAGAATGTAATCGCCTTTTACATCGATCATAGAAAGTTCGGCATTTTCCAGCTCACTCTGCGGAAAAATCCATTTCTGTTCAAGTGCCGAGATCGGTATCACTCGAAGCAAGACCGCTTCCTTAGCAGAACCGTTATCAGGATCCGAGACAGAAATAATATTACAGAAAGCAAGTGACTGCTCCCCATTCATCGGATTGGTATAAGCACGTGTTATATTGATTGATTTTCCTATCTCATCAATCCAGTCCGCATTTCGAAGTATATTCAGTCTCTGATAGGAAACATCATAGTCATCTTCTGTACCGAGTTTTGGCCGGGTTGAGATACCCGTAAGTGTATCGAGTGCGATCAGATGTGCAGACGTATCCCGGAGAACATGCGAATTACGGATATAATCAGCGGCCTCTTCTATAGTCATGGAATTGTTGTTGATATATTGAGCCCATACATCGCATATTCTCTGTTCGCCCTCCAGATAGTTCTCCGTTACCTGTTCCATAGCAACCGTAGTATTTTCAAAATGCTCTATCTGTCTACGGTAAGATTCCCGGTTTTCATATCCTGAGTACAGAACAACGAAGATCAATATGGCAGCTATAATGATAACATTAACAAATATAATAAAGGATTTTTTCATATTCTTCTGCTCACCCGCTCATATATTTTATACGGTAAAACCTAATATGTAATACTTAATCCGTCGAAATACAAATGTTTTATAAACATTATAGCATAATATGAACAGCTGTTAAAATTCCTTTTACTCTGTTCTCAGTCTTTCAACGACGCTTCTTCTGCTGAGTCTCCTATAAGCAGATGTCGGAATTATAAGTATGATAATAAATATAACAGGAAGACATATAACAAGAGATGTAAGACTGAATCTCCAAGAAAACATAGGAAGGTTATTGACGAAAGTCTTCACTGCCGTAACATTTAAAAGGCTCGACATAATAACCGTAAGTAACGAAGTATATGTAAAATATCTCAAGCCTTCCCTGATAAGGCTTCTCTTCTGTTGCTTAACTGTCATGCCCACTGCTTCGAGCATAGCAAGCTCACGATTTCTGGCAATAATAGAAGCGATCATTGTATTACTGAAGTTCATAACGCCGATCATTCCGAGAATTACCGCAACGAAAATACCTGCTATTGCGAACAGTTCACCAAAAGCCTTGTTATCCTCTATAACACTCTGCTTCGATGTATAGCTGAGAGTAGAATCTGCTGTATAACCTTTTATCCACTCTTCGAAAGCAGCCTCTTCACTGTCCTTTACATCGATAAGAGTACGCATCGGATTTACCTCTCCGTATATAGAAAGATATTCATCTTCCGGAAGAATGAAGTTACATTCAATCGGTGCATAAACCGGATATTCGATTATCATAGGAATATCAACCGATGCATAAACTGTATATTCATTTCCTCCTATCTCAACTACGTCTCCGGGATTTACGATATTGAGGAATCCGTCATTTGCATACTGCCATCTTTCTGCAAGAACGTAATTACCCGAATTAAACTTTTCCCAGTCAACGCTTGTAGTACCATCCATAGTCTGAACATCATACAGCTTTTCAACTGCCAGCTCGCCCATGCCATAAGTATTACCCTCCATGGTACGTGTGTTGTGAATCTCATTAAGATAACCGTTAACAGTGTAACCATCACCTGCATAGAAGGATTCGATCTGCATCTTTACTATTTCATCTGAGAAGAAATACTTTTCAATATCACCCCATACTTCCGGAGAAAATGTATGGCTTTCATGAGTAAGATATAAATTTCCGATACTTTCAACACCCTGCTGTAATCTCAGTTCATCAAAGAATGCTCTGTCTACTGCATTAACATTCTTATCATTTGCCCCTGCATTATCGAGAAGTCCGTCCTGAACACAGAAATCACAGGCTGTATATTTCTCAGCATAAGAATCTGTGCTGAAACTGCCCATTAAAGTAGATGCACTATTGAGCATTACCAGAGATAATGTAAGAGAAAGAACTACTATAAAAGTTTTCTTCTTCGGTTTTCCGTTCTTCTTAAGATTTCCCGTAAAACGTGCCGCTTCGACAGGAGAAATCTTTGATGCCTTTCTGCTTGGTCTTCTAGAGCTTATAGCCACTGTAAGATAAGCAAAAGCTGCTGTGAAAAGGATTATCCATATGTTCATATGAACATGTCCCTTATTTACGCCTACTGTATTGATAAATTTTCCGATCATCGGAAGCATCCATCCGCCGATGCCACAACCTATAACAAGGCCGATAGGAATAGCTATAAGACATATACGTCTTGCTCTATACTTTACTATGCTTCGAATCTGTTTTCCGGTAGTTCCGATTGTCTTAAGAAGTCCATACTCCTTCATATCTGATACTATGTTCAGGTCAAAAATGTTATAAATGATCAGATAACCCGAAATCATAAATATAACCACTGCAGCCGCACATACCAGCATAGCTGCCGGATCCATGTAATTATACTGTCCCATGGATGACTGTCTGAATTCGCTTAACAGGCTTCCGACTACAGTAAAGAGAGATGAAAATAATACTGTAGTCAGAATGATTGAAAATGTCATCACGGAGTATTTTCCTTTGTTTACCCTTATGGAGCCTGAGGCCAATTTCTTAACTGCTTTTTTCCTTATGTTTGACATATTAAATACCCTACCTTTTGTATTTCATTTTACAAAAGATAGGGTATCATATGATTCTTACTACATTATTTCTGAAATCTTTCACTTTTGAAAAGATTCGAATTATTTTCCGATCGACTGTTCATAGAATTCCAGAAATTGTGCGAATAATCCTTCATCCAATCTATGACTCCATTTTTCATGATCAAGGTTCTCAGTTATATAGTTTGCCTTGTCATCCAGGAATCGCTTCCTGTTTTCTTCGGCTTTATAATCATAATCAAGTGTTTTAGTCCAGGAATCGAACTTTGCATCGAAATCATCTGTATAAGTATTGTTCGGATCATTAAATACCTCATTGTGACCCCTGTCCTCAAACCTTATAAATGTGAAACGGGAATTATCCTTATACTTTTCATAATACTTGTCTAAACCATACTCGATTCCTATTACACCATCATCGGCACTGTGTACGATCATTATATTGGCATCCGTAGCATCAAAGCCATCCATCGCGGTATTCTTTGCGTATTTACCATACTTAAAATATTCATGAATCCTGATAAAAGGTGTCATGGCATAAATAATGCCTCCCGCTTGTGATTTACCGCCTGATTCAAACATATCCGATGATCTGTCGAAACCTGAACACTCTATTACTGCCTTAATTTCCGGATGGAAAGTCAGAACCGAACTTACACAGTATCCTCCCCAGCTATGTCCGAAAAGAACAATCGGAAGATCGGGGATATCACTCTCCGATTCCACAAATGAAATGGCATGATCCAGATCGATCACTCCCTGCGGAACTCCGCCCAATCCTTCACCTTCACTTTTATCCATCGCTGTAGCATCATAAGCAAAAACATAATAACCGTTCTTTGCAAAATAATCCGCAACATCCATATAAGAGTTATGGCCGCCACCACCGAATCCATGAGAAATGATCACTATACCGTGTTGTTCTTCTCCTGAGCTGTAGAGATAACCTGCGAGCTTCTGTCCCTTGTCGGAAGGGAATGAATACTCGGTACACTCCAGTCCTTCGAAGTCCTCAACTCGAAGCATCAGCGGCTCATAGCTATTCGCGCTTATATCAAAATTCTCGTTATACATTTTAACGCAAAAAGCCCACCATCCGGCGATGATCAGGAGGATTACGATAAGCAGTGTCAAAAGAACTATTTTCTTTTTTGATCTTTTCTTTTTCATTATCTGCTTCCTCCATCCCTTAATGCATCTATACATTCATCGCACCATTCCATTATCATCTTGGCTCTCCTTCTTCCAAATGAAATAGTAAACCCCCAGAACATAGAACGATAACCGTCCTGCAGCTCATCCCCATACTCCTTAGAGCTGGCGTCTGCAGCAACAAAGCCTTCATATCTCATTTTGTATGATTCTTTAAGTCTGTTAAAAAATTCTATATTCTCTTCAACCGATCTCTCTCCAAGAAAAAATGTTTTCATTAGCAGCGGAATTCTGGCTGTTTCCTTTAATTCCTCTGAAAGCCAGTCAAGCAGTTCCTTCCGCCCATCATCTGTTATTGAATACATTTTCTTATCGGGTTTTCCTTCCTGCTCTATCCAGGTTCCGGTAATAAAACCTGAATCTTCAAGTGAGTTCAGTTCCCTATATACCTGACTTTTCTGAGCATTCCAAAAATGATTCAGCGAATGCCTGAAAGTTTCAAGTATCTCATAACCATTCATATCGGCATAATTTAACAGTCCGAGAATTCCGTGTTTTAACATAAGCGCCTCCAAACCATAGTCCACTTGTGTCCTATAATATATTTACTTTGTCCTTTTGTCAATATAAAAACACACAACAAAAAAAAGCCACGCTTGTGGCTTTTTAAAGATTGATCATATTCTTAACTCATGACTTTCTCCAGCATCTCTTTCGCCCAGAAATACTGTCCCTTATCCTCGAATTCTCTGTAGAAAACTTCGATCATCATCGTTAAATACAGAATAATATCATACCATCGCAGTCTAATTGATTCCTCTTCTGAGAATAATGTCTGACCAAAGCCTTTCATAAAATGCTTATCTCTGTTATGCATTCTGAAGCGGTCATCCATAAAAGGCTCGCCCCATAACGCTCTTTCCCAATCAATTATCCCGGTAACATGTCCGTCTTTAACGAATACATTTCCTTCCCACATATCCCAGTGAACCAGTGAGGCATTCCGGACTGTATCAAAAGCAGACTTATCATTTTCCAGTTTATTCAGATACGTCTTATCATCATATAGAATATCTATATTTTTCTTTTCGGCATCCGATAGAAGATTCGTAAGCATATATCTTACAAACATATAGAGAGAATCAAATCGCCTATCTTCTCCGAGAAAACCAAAATCCGGATTCTGAATCGTTGTCAGTTCCCGGGATATCTCACCGAGCTCCATCTCTATCGCAGCAATTTCTTTTTCCGACATACTATCCTTTATCAGAAAGAAATTATCACCCTCCAGCTTTTCCATGAAGAAATAATTACCATCGCATATAGTGTTGCCGGTATCATAGTATTGAATATCCGCAACCTTGAATGAGCACTTTTCAGCAACCAGCTTCATGGCATTAATCTCTGCCCGCATAAGATTGACTTCGTTGGAAGTATTTCCACTTCTATCCTTCGCTGAAATCTTTAATATGCTTTCACTGCCATCCTCAAATGTAATATCGTATGTTACATTACACATTCCTTCTGTCAGTTCTTTTATTTCTGCTATCTGCTTATCCGGAAATGCTTTTTTTGCCATATTAGCTATCGATTCATTAGATTGTCTGTTTTTTGTAATTGCCATTCTTAATACCTATCTCTCTATTTAATACTTACAGACTTCCACTCCTCTGCATGCTCGAAATCATATCTGAGCATTTCAGGCACCGAATCGTAACAGTGAATAATATCATCATAATCGTGCGCCGTATATATTTTTCCGGAAACCCCGATATAAACAAAACCCGGATAATAATTTCCTATGTCCCCTATATAAACTACGGGCTCCCCCGCAAACGCTCCAACGTCCTGTAAAAACTCTACAGAGTCTTCATCCATATATTCATTATCCCATCGATCATTCCCCGGATATAATGTAAAGTAAATATCCGGAGCACGATTAAGAGAGGCCCCTTCTGGCTCGTTAAAAAACCAGCCTGTTGCAATCCCGTAATACTCCTGAAGAAATCCCTTTACACTTTCAGAAAGAGTGACTCCGTTTGCTGTATAAAACTCCATAATCTCTGAAATATCGATGCTTCGGCCTTCATACCATCCTGCTGTTCTAAGGCACGTCATGATTTTTTCATCATTTGTTCCGTTTAACAATACCCTTTTGGTCATAAAATACTAACCTTCTTATAAACTAAAATGTAAACTCCAAAGTGTAACCAAACCAAATTATAACGTAAACGCGAATTCTATTGACATATAAAAAGCTAAAGTTTTACTGAAATAAACTTGTGACGAAAGATCTTTACAAAGTAAATGGTCATCGCGAGTAAGATTACAAGCAGTATAATAAGCCAGGGGATACTGCACATAATAAATCCATTTTTTAGATAATATGCCGGAGTTCCGAAAAGTACCACTTTACTCTTATCAACAAGTTGCAGAGAATTATATACAACATGACCTGCAATCGTATAGATAATATTTCCCGTGTAATAATACACTACAGTCCAAATAAGAGAAATGGCCAGCATAGCCGTAATACCCTGAATGTTATAGGCGTGCATGACTGCAAACAATACAGTGATTAATATAATTACAAAAGGAGCTTTGTATTCTTTTTTTATTACTTCGATGCCACCAAAGCGGAATATCAATTCCTCTGCCAGAGGTGCAATAATAACCGCTTCAACTATCAGCCCTATACCCGGAGCTGCTGAGCTGTTACTCTCTATAACTGTCGAAGAGGAAAGTATCCATCCGCACAGATGCATAACGACATATGAAAGCGACAGCGGACAAATAATAGAGAAAAGTAAAACAAATACATCAAGTTTTTTAAAATCGACTGCTTGTATAATCGTCCTCCCGCAGGTCTTCTTCACAAACCATATCGTAAAAATACCGGAGGCTAAATAAGCCACCGAATTGAGAATGTTGCTGCTCCCATCATTATCGCCTGAGGCATCGGAAATAGAGGATATAAAAGCGCCTACTGCCATAAAGATAATAAGGAGAGTCAGAAGATTAAAAATAGCTTCACGCTTTGGATGTGGGTTTTTTTCGTCTTTCATCTATATATACTTTCTTCCTCATTATTCCACATTTATCGAATCTATGATGACTTTCTGTATATATTTTCATGATTTACTGAAGAATATACTGCGGGATATAGTACCATATTTCATAATACTACAATGTCAAAATCATAATCATCAACTTCTCCAGCGTCCGGCAGGTCTTCATCTCTCGACGGACTATATACTGCAAATCCTATAACCTTATCTTTATCCTTAGCTACAATAGTATTTTCCGGAATATTTTTCTATCCATTTATTATATTATTATGATTTTAGAATGAATTTAAAAATCTTATAGCTAATAGAATAAACAAGAGAATGACAACAATAACACCAAGAACTATAAATATAGGAATAATATGTTCAGTGCCATTATCAGCCTTTTTCCCCCAAGGTGTACAGCTATTTGATGGATCATGTGGATCATATAAAACATCTATTGTTTTCCCTACTCCACCTAAAGAAGTAAATATTTCATCTCTGCCAGTATATCTTACACCATTTACAAAATACTCATAACTTGCAATTGTAAGATCACCACCTGACCAAGCATCAGAATTACCGCGAAATTCAACTGGCATAGTACCATACATATCTGTAACTCTCGCCTTTGTTTTTACAGTACACTTTTTATTTCGTTTTATTTTTTCCTTAACAGTCTTAGGATTAGTAAGTCTCGTAACTAATATAGGCAACCCGAATGCTATAAATACCATTAAAATAATCATTATTATCCCAAAAATCTGACGTCCACTTGCCAAAATCATCATATCCCCCATAAAACCATTCTCTTTAATTTCTATCACAGTCAACAAACAAATCCCATTTCATCCAGACTTTTTTTCCATGCCAGATAATTACCGGAATATAACTTCCAAAATAATTAACTGTCACGATAAAATAAAACTTACTGATTTAATTAAATTTTCTCAAGCTGAGTAGCAGTAAAACCCTGAATCATTCCGCATTCTTTGCAACAATAGCAAATAACAGGACTTCTTTTGGGCTTTAATTTATTAATCTCTCCATCAGGGTAAAAAAACACTCCATGCATTCCTGCCATTAAGCCTTTTATCAACTCTCCACCGCATTTTTCACATTTATTATTCATTGTTTTCCTCCTGAATTCAGATTAACCTTTCTCGGTTATCCTGAAATTAGCAATTCCATCCACTTGCACTTACTGGATCACCTTCTATTTCCCATGTTTCAAAAGGAGGTTCCACTGCATATGAGGAATCATAATAGCTTCGTATATATTGTGCCGCTCTATACTCTGCCTGCTTATAATTCGTCACACCTGTTCCGTCATATTCAAGATTATTCATGAAGATAATGAAGGCCTGTTCAGCAAAAGAACTTTCCTCTTGAAGACCACCTGTATAATCAATACCATTCAACAATCCGGATCCTATTGTTCCATGCGCAAACCAATATGCAAATTGTCTTACTGCTCCTTTGACATACCTATCAACCTTCATATTCATTTCCCCCCACAAATTGCGATTTGTCATCGTCTATAAAACTGGAATATTATTATCCAATTGTCCGTTTCAAATCATCCAACTACCTATTGCATGTATTTATCATAATATAGTGCTGTCGGTTTGTATTCTTCAGGTATACTGTTCATATTTTTTTCCAATATTTCATAAGGACCTTCTGTATAAGCCTCAAGTAAATGAAACGCTTCATGTACTATGCCAATATCATCGTCAGTAACAGCTATTTTTTGTAAAAGTTTGATTAGTGGGTCTTGTATTGCCGATATATACTTTTTGTAATATGGATCCATATACTAGTCAAGACAATATAGAAGTCTTTCCTTGGCATGAATATCATTACCGGTTAATACCGATTCTATAGCCTCTATTCCTGCTTTTATAATATTGAATTCACTTTCTCCGTAATTACAATCAAACCCTTTACTCATAAACTCTCCATGGAACTAAATTCTATTCCGATATAATCCTGTTACAGGAACTTCCGTATCAAACATTGCTCTTTCCAAATGGATTTTCTTATCATCGGAAATGATATGGATACGCGGAATCCCTTCACTGTTCTTTCTTACAAACCAGTAATAGGTTTCGTTGTTATATATATGTTTTCGTTTTCCTTTGGATGAGACAGACAACTTGATACCTCTTTTTCAACTCATTTATATTATAACTTCTTTGGTTGCTTTATCTTTTAAGTCAAGCATAGAGACTGAACTGTGAAACGCTATATAGTAATAAATCTACGAACAAACATTCTATCATTATTATCGATAAACAAAGCATATGATCCATAAGCAGAATTACTAACTATCAGATTTAATTCCGAATCCATATATTTAAACAAAACTCTTTCCCGATGCTCGTCTTTGGGATTCTTGAGATTTACTATTCTGTATGTTCCCTTTTCATCATAACCGCCACCAAACAAAGCAGTCTGCTCATCTGCAGAAATAAAAAAGAAGTCTGCACCTGTTATTCTCGGTTCATAATCAAATTCCAGATTACCTTGATCTTTTACCAGTTTAAACTCATCATAATAGTAATACCAAATATTATTACTATCATCGATATTCATTGCGTAACAATCATATATATTTCGGGAAGCCTCTTTAATCCGGTTGCCCTTATCATCCCAAATTATCACTCCGGAAGCTCCAATAGGAGTGTCCCAACCAAGATTTCCGAAAACTCCTTCATCAAAATATCCCGTAACAAAAGTTCCATCCGATCTGGTATAAAAACACTCTATACCATCCCCAATACAAAATCTTTGTAATTCATTTCCATTTTTATCAAAAACTATGGCATTTTGATCCGGGCTACCATGGTTATAGCAGCATCTGGAATTCACTATTATAATATTTTCTTGATACGGCTGAATAAAGTAGAAACCCAGATCATGTTTTCCAAAATAAACCGAATAATCTGATTTAATTGTCTCTTCGTCCCAATCAGGTTCTATAACTATCGCAGTTAAATATGCGGAATCATTCTTATCCTTTGCCAAAATATAAATATTCTTATCATATCCAATTTGTATATTACCTATAGAATCCATATTGAAACCGTGCTTTTCCAGAACACCAGATAGATCAATAGAATTATTAAATACACACTCTTTCATAATTACAAACTCCGATTAATTTTTTCCACATTGTATTTATCTGATTGCTGTATGGCGGTAAGATTACCGTTGTCCAGCTCGTTTTGACTATACTTAATCCCATTGATTTCGTCAATAATTATGATAAAATTGGTACATAATTATATTCCAGTAATCAGGACGTATAGATTTTTCGAGGTGTTCATGGTGTTTAAGAAGAAAACCTTTTTCATATCTTGCAAGGATTCAATTGATAAGCAGAAACTGTATGGATTTTTTCAGATTCTGCTTCAGTATGTAACGCCAAGAAAGATAGGTGCTTCCCAATACGGATCCGGACACTCGGTCAGGTATTATCCCAAAAGGTTAACTGAAGCTTTTGAAGCCGAAATGGATGAATCAAATGAACGAATCAGATTTCATGTTGATGGAGAAGGGTTCATGTTTGTTGTCAGAAAGGAACGTCTGAACAAGTTCTTTAGTGTCAGTCTTTCTTTTGATTACGATACTGCAGATAAGACATTTCCGGAGATCGAAAGATTTATTGTTGAAGAAGCTGTAATGGCTTCCGAATCTGATTCATATAATGAGATGGTTCAAAACGAGCCCTACATCTCCCAGCTTGAACTTCTGAATGAAGATCCGTCCGGTTACCCTAAATGTAAAGGCAAATTGGAGAAGATAGAGATAGATGTCAAGAAGAACCCCGGATTTGTTTATAAGACGCAGGGACTTCATCTGGGCGCTTTTTACAGGATGTGGTTCGGCGTAGAGTCATATGCGTTTTTGGATAAGTCAGATCTCAGAAGTTTCCCATGCTTTGAAAACATTGTGCTCGAAAATGATGTCACCAGGATCACTTTGTACGAACACATAGAGGATTACAGAAAACAGGAAAACTGTCAGAAACAGTGGGAGTTCCGCAAAAAACTGCACATCGATGAAACAGGTCGAAGGATACAGGAAGAAGAAAAAGAAGCTTATAAAAGAGATGCTGATCCGGAAATCAATATTCAGGAAGGCAGCTTTGAACACGGCGGAGTACGTCAGATCCAAACCTATCTTAAGAATGGCAATGTTACGCATCGTTCTGAGGCTGACAGTGTTGAAATAAGGGAACTTGATGCAGGTGGCAAGGAAGTGTTCAAGGAGATTAAAGCCTTATGAAATATAATATTTATGAGCCCTATGGGAAGAAACAATGCTTTATATATTGGAACAGTAAATCGGAATAAACTTTTACAAGCCATTCCGAAAAACAAACACATCAGTTTCGGAAAACAAATTAATTATAACATAGATTATCATGGTTTCAATGTCACTAGTCAGCAAAAAAAGACATATCGTAGCTACTATTACGTAACTACGATATGCCATTATTTCCTTTTATTTCTATGCTATAGGATGTCGTAAATGGTAAAAATTTCTTACCCATTAACTATATACTGATAAATATCCTCCCTAACAGGAGTATCCAGCTTCCACTCTATCTCCACGGCAGTCTTATCAGTATTGGCCATTATGAATTCATTCGTATTGCCCGTAGCTGTCATTCTGCCAAGGTAGTAGAACTCCTTGGAGATTTTATCATCTTTGTTCTTTCTCACGAAGAGTTCAACATCTATGCCGCGTTCTTTTGCATGAAGGAAGTTCTGTACAT
>CAMJHQ010000016.1 GCA_946405625.1 uncultured Lachnospiraceae bacterium
ATTGGAGGTAGAAGATGGCTCTGTCAAATGAAGAACTCGAAAGATATTCACGCCATCTTATTTTGAAAGAAATAGGATACAAAGGCCAGAAGAAACTTTCCGAGGCAAAGGTTCTGATAATAGGTGCGGGAGGTCTGGGAGCACCTGCAGCCATGTATCTTGCGGCAGCGGGAGTAGGTACGATCGGTATAGCAGATCAGGATACGGTAGATTTATCCAATCTTCAAAGACAGGTGATACATACAACTGAGGATATAGGTAGGCCAAAGGTAGAGTCAGCGGCAGAGACTATGAAGGCACTCAACCCGAATGTAAATGTCAAAACCTATAATGAACTTATATGCAGCGACAACATTTTAGGCATAATAAAGGATTATGATTTCATACTTGATGGTACAGATAACTTCGCTGCCAAGTTCCTCATAAATGATGCCTGCGTGATGGCAGATAAGCCGTATACACATGCAGGAATACTCAGGTTTACAGGGCAGGTTATGACGATCATACCGCATAAGAGCCCGTGCTACAGATGTATATTTGAAAATCCACCTCAGAAAGGTGAAGTACCGACTTGCCGAGAAGCCGGTGTTATAGGCGCTATGGCCGGTGTTATCGGTTCATTACAGGCACTTGAAGCAGTGAAATATATAACAGGTGCAGGAGAACTCCTGACCGGAAAAATGCTGACTCTGGATGCCTTGACCATGAAGGTTCGTACAGTTCCTTTCCCAAACAGAAGAGAGGATTGCCAGATCTGTTCGGATCATCCGACGATCACACAATTGATAGACTATGAACAACCAACCTGCGAGATATCCTCCGGGAAAAATGTAAAAGGAGTGACAGCATAATGAACAATCAGGACATTTATAAGCATATATCGGCGGAAGAATTCTCAAAGCTTGATTACGATAAGTTTACTCTTCTCGATCTTAGAGAACCGGATGAGGTATTAGTGAACGGTATTGACAGTGCTATAAATATGCCATTTTCAGAGGGCTTCGGAAGATTAGATTCTATTCCGAAAGATAAGCCGGTCGTGGTATTCTGCAGAGTAGGTGACTGGAGCGAAGAGGTGGCCGAGATACTGGCTGACAGAGGGTATGAAGCATATACACTGGACGGAGGCTACAGTGCATACAGGAAGCTGAAAGAGAAAAGCACTTCGGCTGATTTGAAAGAAGAAAGTGCTTCGGCTGGGTTGAAAGAGGAAAGTGATTCGGCAGAATTGAAAGACAGTATTGTTTCGGCAGAACTGAAAGATAATAATAGGTCGGTGGGGGTGAAAGACAGTATTGTTTCGGCTGAACTGAAAAATAGTAATGTTTCTGTAGAGCAGAAAGATAGTAATCTATCTGCAGAATTGAAAGACGATGTTCAGCCGATTCTGATAGATGCAAAAGATCTGAAATGTCCGGGTCCTATCGTTAAGGTGGCTGATTATCTTCGAGATAAACCTATCGGTGAGAAGATAGTAGTTGAAGCGACAGAGGATGCATTTGCATCGGATATAAGTGTCTGGTGCGACAGGACAGGAAATCATCTCGATGAGCTGACTAAGAGTAATGGCGTAATAAGAGCAGCCATAACCAGAGCAGTAAAGCAGGACGTGGCTTCAGTAAAAGAGAAGAATGATAAAACCTTCGTGGTTTTTTCAGGAGACCTTGATAAGACCATAGCATCCTTCATAATCGCAAACGGTGCTGCGGCCATGGGCAGAAAAGTAACTATGTTCTTTACCTTCTGGGGACTGAATATTTTGAGGAAACCTCGTAAGGTTAAAGTGGCAAAGAACTTTATAGAAAAAATGTTTTGCCGAATGATGCCTCGTGGAACAACAAAACTGGGGCTTTCCAGAATGAATATGGGCGGTGCCGGAGCAAAGATGATCCGTGGGATCATGAAGAAGAAAGGAATCAGTTCACTCGAAGAGCTGATAGAAAGTGCGAAGAATCATGGCGTAAGACTCGTTGCCTGTCAGATGTCTATGGATATAATGGGTATCAGGCAAGAAGAGCTGATAGACGGCGTAGAACTTGGAGGTGTTGCTACATTTCTTGGGTCGGGCGAAGAATCCGATATGAGCTTGTTCATATAGTTATGTGAGCTTATTCATATGGTTATATGAGCTTGTTCATATAGTTATGTGAGCTTATTCATATAGTATTGTGAGGCTTCAAATAGCATACTCTTTGGAGGATAGTTATAAAATGTTAAATCAGTTTTCAAGAACACAGTTATTATACGGAGCTGAGATGATGGAGAAGCTCGCTGCGTCCCATGTTGCGGTTTTTGGAATCGGCGGCGTGGGCGGTTATGCGGTTGAAGCTCTGGCAAGGAGCGGTATCGGAGCGCTTGATCTGATAGATGATGACAGGGTATGTCTTACAAATCTCAATCGTCAGATACTTGCAACAAGAAAAACAGTCGGCAAATATAAAGTGGATGTAGCTGAGGAGAGAGTTCATGAAATAAATCCCGACTGTGAGGTGAGAACATTTAAAACCTTCTTTCTGCCGGATACACAGGATCAGTTCGATTTTCGTGAATATGATTATGTTATAGATGCTATCGATACAGTGACGGGAAAGCTGTCTATAATAGAGAAAGCCAAGAATGAAAATGTTCCAGTTATATCCTCTATGGGAGCGGGAAACAAGGTGAACGCTTCAATGTTTGAAGTGGCCGATATATATAAGACTTCCGTATGTCCTTTGGCGAAAGTAATGCGTCATGAGTGCAGGAAGAGAGGAATCAGGTCTCTCAAGGTTGTATATTCCAAGGAAAAGCCTATAAGACCGCTTGAAGATATGTCCATAAGCTGCAGAAGTCATTGTATCTGTCCTCCGGGAACAGCCAGAAAATGTACCGAACGCAGGGATATTCCGGGCTCAACTGCATTTGTACCGTCGGTTGTTGGTCTTATAATAGCAGGTGAAGTTATTAACGATCTGGCGAAAGTAAGTAATGCCCAGTGACTTTGAGCATGAATGATTTATAAATTTAGTTGATCGATATACGGATTCAGAAAGGAAAGAAAATCATGATTACCAGAGATGATGCATTTACATTATTAAAGAAGTACAACAAGGATCCTTTTCATATTCAGCATGCACTTACAGTTGAGGCTGTTATGAAATGGTATGCAAATGAACTGGGATATGCTGATGAAGCCGAGTACTGGGGAATAGTCGGACTGTTACATGATATCGATTTTGAGTTATATCCTGATGAGCATTGCCTCAAAGCTCCGGAGCTCCTGAAAGATGGAGGAGTAAGCGATGACATTATCCATGCGGTATGCTCACATGGTTATGGAATAACCGTCGGAAATGGTACGACTATCGATGTGGAACCGACTAGGGAAATGGAGAAAGTGCTCTTTGCGGCGGATGAGCTTACAGGCCTTATCTGGGCAACTGCTCTTATGAGACCTTCAAAAAGCACGAAGGATATGGAACTTAAATCGCTGAAGAAGAAATATAAGAGTAAAGGCTTTGCAGCAGGCTGTTCAAGAGAAGTTATTGAACGTGGGGCAGACCAGCTCGGATGGGAACTGGATAAGCTGCTTACAATGACATTACAGGCTATGGCAGCGAATGAAGATTTAATCAATTCTGAAATGGCTGCTGAAGGATAGAATTATATGAGGCAGCATTCATTTCACGACATATCAGTGACTGTATACGACAGATAAATTTACAGAAAATCATAATCATGATATAATCCTGATTAATAAAAAATTAATTTGCGTAAAAACATTTGTTTTTTGGGGGGATGTTATGCATATAATCAAGTGTCCCGTTTGTGGACATGATAATAAAGATCAGGCTATTACATGTATAAATTGCGGAAGTTCTTTAATGAATGGGAATTACCTCGATTTAAATAAAAATCCTAATATGAATCAAAGTGCAGATCCAAACATGTATCCAAATCAAAATGGGAATCCATATATGAATCAAAATGGGAATCCATATATGAATCAAAATGCTAATCCATATATGGCACCCGGGCCATACGGAAATCAGTATTCTCCGTATTACAATCAGTATGGAAGAAATAATGATCATCCGGATACCCTGGCTAATGTGTTTTCATTTCTGATTCCATTAGTAGGATTAATTATATATTTATCAGATAGAAATGTAAGACCTATAATGGCCGCATCTGCCGGAAAGTATGCTTTGTATGGATTCGTTACAGGTCTTGTATTTGGGTTTATATTACGGATGATGGGAATAAGCATTTGAAAGAGTTTTACATTGATATCGATTTGCAGCCTGTGGGAGTTGTCGCTTCCACAGGTTTTTATTATGTATGTACTGGGCATATGGCTCTGTAGTATTATTGTTTGACAATAAAGTTTATTTTAACTTTTTAACAATATAGCTTATTTTACCTTTTTAACAATATATCTTATTTCATCTGTTAAACAATATAATATATTTCATCTTGACATATTATCATTGTGATGTTAACATATTATCATAATGATAATATCAACTCAGGTTATAGTTTGTGTAAAGGGTAATGATATGAGAAAAGCTAAAATATTTATAACTTTATTATGTACATTTGTTATGCTTGTTTCGGCATGCGGTAAAGCAGAAGAGGCAGACAGAACTTCACCGGATAATACGGTTGAAAAAACTTCTGAAAGCATTTCTGATAATACTTCCGGTAATACTTCGCCAACTATTGATACCAATACTGAAGAAGATTTGGCACGCGTGTCCGGTGCAACTATACAAAAAGAAACGGGAGAAGCAGTAGAGCAGATCTATTCTGAAACGATCGAGTATGGAGAAGTCTATAACGACAACGGACTTATCATTAAGACAAAAGATTATGTACATACTCCGGAAGAGTGTTACATTATATTTGAATTTAATAATACTACTGAGAATGAAATTAATATTTATGAACAAGCCTATTCTGTAAATGAAAGAATGGATTATATGGATTATTATGATACTTTCAGTCTGACTCTTGAAGCAAATGAAAGTAAAACCGCGAAAATGGATATTTCAGATGTACTTCAAACAATTATTGAGGAGGACAGAAATGTTAAAAGAATAAAATCATCACTGTTCGTTTATGATAAAGTTGCCAAGAATGGATATTATCCGTTCATAGAGATAAAGACAAGCATAGATGATGGAATTGTAGTATTTAAGGAATATCCTGTAGTATATGAAGATGATAAAGTAGCAATCGAATACATGGGTTGTATAGATGATGTATTATACTTTAATATACGCAGCAAATCATTGAATATGGAAGAATACTCTTTAGACAGAATGAAGATTGGTGAGGAAATGATCTACACTTTTGACGCTGAAATGACTAAGGGAGTTTATCTTGAATCCGATTGTTTTAAGGAACAGATATTTCCTAATTGCAAAGGAGAATTGGATATTCAGATAATCGGATATGATAAGGATATTAATGAATTAAAAGAATTTACTTTATATCTGATTGATGAAACAGCATATAGAGAAGATATAAACGGTTCTTATACAATTGAAATTCCTGTTGTTCTGGAAGATTAATTGAACTCGTCTGTTACAGATAGAGTATCATTCGGAAGTATAATATTGTTTCAAAAGCCCTCTTACCGGAGGGCTTTTTTGTTTATTAAAGACCTAATTTGTGCTAAAATACCGTTATTGATATAATTAGCCTTCCCCTTGAGGGGAAGGTGGCGCGAAGCACCGGATGAGGTGTGAAAAACTATAATACAAATAAGAATAATTAATTGGGAGGATTATGCGTAAATTTAGGAATGTTATAAAAGGCGGAATATGTTACGGACTTGCTGCAGCGCTTATGCTGTCAGCCACTGCGTGTGGTAAGGAAGAAATAAAGATAGATGATTATATCGTGGAGACAGATACCGGTTCAGAAGAAGACACAAATTCGACTGAGTCAGGTTCTGAAAATAACCAGGCTGTCGGCGGCAGTTTAAGAGAAATGTTTGGCGAAAACATTTCAGTTAATGAAACATTTACAATCGGGGGCGTTACAGCTAATTTTAAGTTGAAATATGAAGTTCCTGATGAGGAGCATATAAATGTTTACGAAGGCAAATTCATCGACAATAGTTCCGATATCGAAAATCAGATTGTAAGTAATTTCTTTGGCGGAACAGAGAAAAAACTTGAAGAGATAAAATATGTAAATGATTCGGACTATATACCGCTTATGTATAAATACAATGATGCGATATTGTTTCTGTTGAGTAGTAACGTAGATGCTGCTGCGGCCGCCGATCTGGAATGTTTTCCGGGTAATATAGATTCATCATTTGACAAGGTTTATACATGGGTAGATAGGGACACATTTTATATTCATATGTATGAAGGTGAATATAAAGGCAACAAATACGGTTTGATCTACTATTATGATAAAGCTATGGCAATCAGAAATATATATATCTGCCCGATAAGTGTAACGGAATATTTCACGGATTTCGATGCAAAAACCATGTTTGTGGTTGATCAACAGACTGATTTCGGATCAGATAATCTGTGTAAAATGTCCGAGTCAGATATTACAAATGAGACCAATGAATTATTGGAATTATTGGGAATGAATAAAAATGATATTATTTTATCATACAATCCTGCTATGGCAGTTCCGGGGACGAAAGTTTTTGGCAGCCTTGGTTTGACTGATTATTCAAAAATGCCTCAGATTGCTTTTTCTGATGGGGATGATATGAATTCTGTCATAAAGATTAATTCGACTAATCCGGGCGGACGTACATTTGCTTATGAGGTATTAAGAGAGCAGCAGCCGTCCCAACCAGGGCAGTCAGGTTCTGATGATGTGAATTTCATAGAAAACGGATATGCAGTTTATCTATGTGCAGAAGCATATTTAAACAATGCCAATCCGGATTATGGTAATTTATTTAATAGGGGAAATATTTATTTTACCGATAAAGGCCTCTATGAAGCAGATCTCAGTGTGGCTGCTGAAATAGATAATGTTGTCAATGATGTTCAACTGTTATCTTTTGATAACATAAAAGAATCATTAAAGGATGCTATAGGTAATGATCAGGATATAACTCAGAAGTCTTCGGGAAGCCTGGATATCACCAAAGTGGAATTCACCTATAATCTGATACATGATGATGAAGACGTCAATAAGGCATCATATGTCCCGGCATGGTATTTTGAAGTAGAGGATAATAAACTCAAATCCGGCGAAGACAGAATTAAGTATTGGTATATAATAAACGCGATAGACGGCACATTACTTGAAGAAAGCAGCATGCAGTAGGCAGTAGGCAGTAAGCAGTAAGCAGTAGACCTTCATCTTCTAGGTGAAGGTGCCCCGTATGGGCGGATGAGGTTTTTAAGAAAGACAAATATTACATGATCAACAGAGACGATATGCTTGAGCTGACCCGCAGAATGAATCCATCGCGTAACTGCTTTGCCAGAGTAGCAGGCGCATATATGGATGAGGAAGGCTTCGATAACGGTACATTTAATATACATTTCGGCAAGTTGGGACAGACTGATACAAAGAAAAATCTTGAACTTGCGAAGGCGATTCCTTTTGCTAAAACAAATGAAGAGTTGAAGGAATATAAGTTTCCGAAAGGTGCAGAGAGGCAGCAGAGTATGTGGCCTCTCTTAACTGCGTTAAAGAAGGCAGAGGTGAAAGAGGATGCACTCCTCAGCATACTTTATGAGATAATAGGAGAGAGTTATCATACAGACTCAGAGTATTCCATATTTGTATTCTATGGTTCCTATGATGTACCTGTAAAGGGCACGGATAAGGAATGGATGGAAGGCTCGGAGGAAGTTTATGATTTTCTGATATGCGCAGTTTCACCGCTCATCGGAGAGTATGAACCCGGCAGACCGAAGTTCGGATTCCTCTTCCCGGCCTTCATCGACAGAAGCAGCGATGATGATTATATATTCATATTTAACGCTGATCCTGAAAATGTTCAGGAAGATGTGATGAAGAAGATACTGGGAATGTAAGAAGATTTGGATTAATGAAGATAAGAACCGGAATACAAAGATCAGGACCGGAATACAAAAGATTAGGACATATTAATATGGGGTTTTGTCAGCCTGGGGAGTGTGATTACTTCTCAGGCTGTTTTAATGCGAGGGATTTTGTGTAATGTGAGGGGATTTGTGTGATGTGAGGGGATTTGTGTGCACTTTGCTTCAACCACTATATGTAGTGTTCACACGGAGTCAAACACGGAGTCTGCACACAAGGGTAGAATCGGGGACACCTCTTCTGCGAAAATATGATTAAAGAAACATATTGAAGCTGAAACATATAAGAAAGGTGGTGTCAATTATGTTAAAACTTTGTTTGTTTTTCGTAGCATTTCCGTTATTAGTTGTATGGTATTGTATAAGATTAATGTTCAGTCTGATAAAGAAATTATTGTTTGCAGGGTTAATAATTCTGGGTGTAATATTATAATCAAGATTAATAAGGATATTGATAGAAAGGAGTCCCATTATGATGCTTGCGCCAAATGTATTTATTGAGGAACATAAAAATGATTCATTTGAACAGCTGATTGCAGAAAAGAATGCACTTATAGCTGAGATAAATGAGTTAGAGAAAATTGCATTCGATAAGACGAAGTCCGATCCGGCCTGGGGTATACATCCGGGACCTGATGTATTATATCAAACGGATCTCGAGTATCTGGCTGAATTATGCAATTTTATAAAAGATAAATATAATAGTGAAATTGTATGGGGAAATATCGAAGATTAATAAAGATATCAATCGAATAACATACATTTTAAATGTATCATGGGCCGTGTTACGTTTCGTAACCGGCCCTATTGAAATACTACATTCTCCTGAACTATAATCATATTATCAGAGTCGACGCTGATGACGGAGGATACGTATGGATGAGACGAACAAGGACATACTGAGGCTGCTGAGTCATGATGGAAGGATGAGCTTTACCGAAATTGGTGAACAGCTCGGAATATCCAGAGTTGCGGTCATGAAACGAGTCAAGAAGCTTGAGGAAGAAGGCATAATACATGGATATAAAGCGATAATCCATCAAGATGACACAATTAAAATGCTTCTTGAAATCTATGCTGTGGATGATGACTACGAGGATATACTTGAATATCTGAACAGGACAGGATATATAACAGAAATTTATATCATGACAGGTGATAATCATATCCATGCAACAGCAGTAGCTCCTGACGTATCTGAATTAAAGTATCTGACCAAAATGGTGAGGAAGAAATTCGCTGACAAGATTAGGCGAATCGAAGCTCACGGCGTAAAGGAAATCATTAAGGATATTTTAGGAGGTGTCGACTATGATAGAGCTGGACGAGAACGTAACAAGGGAAATGAACAAGTACCTTGATGGTACAACGATAGAAGAGATAATCTATAAAAACAGGAAGTTCTTTCACTTCCCTGCTATCTTTACTACTTCACAAATGGATCAGGATATAGAAGTGCTTGATCTCGGAAACAGGGCATATAACTGCCTCAGAAGATCGGGAACAAATACACTTCGTGATCTGATCACGAGAAACAAAACAACTGACAATGAATCAAGCAAATGTCAGTTGAAAAGACATAACAGGAATCTCGGAGAGAAAACGGCAGATGAGATTCTGATAAAGTTATTCTATTATTCATTTCTTTCCCAGCCTGAAGATGAGAAAAAGGCATATATGAAAAAGGTATTGGAATCAAATGAACTTAAGTAAATCGGAAAACATTTCACATGATATGTAGGAGACAACGGATGAAAAGTAATTCTAAGAAAATAGCACTAATAGGGCTTGCGGCATCAGTTCTTTTCGGAACGGCAGGATGCAGTCCTTTTCATAATAACGAACCCAAAGTTTATGGACCTGCTGAGCCAAGCTATGAAGATAGTTCATCACAGGATACAGCTCCGGAGCAGACTCGTGTATTTGTATATGTGACAGATATAAAAGATAATGTAGTGTATGTAAAGCCTGAAGACGGTGCATATGAACTAAATTCATCTGACAGCTTCACATTAAATCTGGACGAGATTCCCGAAAAAGATGACATTAAAGTTGGAGTGGAGCTTGAGATAATATATAGCGGAAGAATAGAGGAATCATACCCGGCTCATTTCGGTGGGATTTACAGCGTAAGTATTGTAAAGGATTCACAGGGTGAAATGGTTACTACAGAAGCTATAGAAGTAAGCCCGGATGATAATGAGATGCCGGAAGTGTACGGAGCACCGATCGATGATAATTAAGGTGGGAATTATGGGGCTTATGTGGTTCGAATAAGATGAAGCGTTGAAAATTCAAAATATATTAATTAACTAGAGGTGGGAGCTCCCGCCTCTTTTATTTTGAAATAAAGTAAAGCGGTTGAAAATAAACAACATAATTGATATAAAGCGAAATTTTATGTAATATAAAGTTAAACTTAGTTTAATGATACATTTTATTATGATATTTTGAGGATGATGAATATGAGTAGTTTTATAAGAAGAACAAGAGAAGAAGCAGGACTTACACAAGCAGAGCTTGCGGAAAAGATGGGAGTTTCTGTTGTTTCAGTTCAAAACTGGGAAAGAGGAAGAAACAAGATTGACCTAGGAAGATATCTATTGCTTTCAGAGGTGTTAAATGTACCGATTGATCAGCTTATAAAAGAAATGTTGATTGAGGCGGACAATGAAAGCAAACACTTAGATAATTGGCCAAGGTTTTTGTTTGATGATGAAACAAATGGAATAATTGATACACTCCATCTTAATAGAGCACAGCAGGATCTGTTTGGGATTCTTTACATATATGATTCAAAATATGTAAAGAAGGAACAGATGGATATTGATACCTTTGAAAAAGATCTGAAGAAGGTACCATTCGGATTTATTGATAAGGTAGGAAGCATTCAGTTTATGAATCAGGCTGATGGGCTTCATAAGGTAATCAAACATGTTAAAGCAGATTTCCTTCTTAAAATATTAAAACAAAATCCAGAAGCAGAGTTTAATATCAAGAGACTTTCAAAGTATAACATTTGTGAGTTTATAGATAACGGATATAAACCTGCAAATGATTTAGAAGAATTTGAAGAGGGATATGAAGGAGAAGATTCGCTTTATTTCAGAATATCCATGAAGAAATCCCAAATAATACTTCCTCTTCTAAAGAAACATGGACCGGTACATGTTACTGATGGAGGATGGGTTAATCCTATAAGAGAGGATATTCCTGAAGAGGTATTTGAAGGTATACTTAAAATGTGTGAGTTTAATCCAGAACTTTGGAAAATCGGATATAAAGATAATTATAACCCGATTTATGTGATGGAGGGGCTTGATGAAGTGACGGATTACTATGAAGATAACGAACATAAATGGTTGTGGAATATTAATAAGAAAGGAGAGAAGCTGCTTGAGTGGCTTTCAAAATGATATATGAATAAAAAGAAGAAAACAAAACCCGATTTAAATAAACGAAATGATAAAGCAAAGTATACGGATGATGAGATAGAACGTAAGAAACGTATTGATACAATAGTTAAACTGATTATCAGAGATAGAATACCTAACGATGTTATTAATACATCAAAAAAATGGGTTGCTGTTAATGACACGAAATATACAATTAAAAGAGATCATTATGGGAATGAAACATATGATATCCAAGAAGCGGATGTTGAATTATTTAATAAAAAGGATGTGCCGAAATATACAAAGTTTATGTCAGAGGAAGAAAAACATGAATTAACATATATTACTGCTGAAAATGATATATTTAAGCAAAGAATACAAGGGTTTAAAGGTCAAGAATACAGAATAAAAGTGCATACTAAAAAAGTAAACGGAAAAAATGAAATAATAATTGATGATTTAACAAGAATTGATATTATCAAAAAAAAACTAAAAAAATCTAAATTTGATGTTACAAGTGATAATATTATAGAAATAGTTGATATTTATTGTTCTTCAAAAGATAGGAATCAGTTTAGAAAAAAATTAATAGATGCAAAGTATGATGAGAATTTTGTTGAGGAGCAAGTTAAGCAGTATAATAAGGATTAGTGTTAGGATTCATATAATATTACAAAAATGTAATAATATGTAATGTTAATCAAACGACCAATCTCCGAGATTATTGTATTATGTGTTTGTAAGCGAGAGATATAAAGAAATCGCAGATAAATGTATAATCATTATTTTAAGGAGATTTGAACTATGAAAACAACAACAGTTATCAAAATTCTAACAGCTACTCTTTTTGTAATAATTTCAGGATTTGTAATCGAAAGCATTCAATCCAAAAGTTTGTATACAGGAGCTGATTTTATCTGTGCAATATCTGCAAATGTAGTTTTATTATCAGCCTTTATTGCTAAGAAGAATAAAGAAGATAAGGATCAGAATTCGAAAGATGATGATAAATAAACATTGAGCTGACAAGCCTGTGGAAGTGTAAATGCTTCCACAGGCATTATATTTTTTGGCTATTTTATCAAAGACTCGAAATATTAAATAGACATAGTTTGCATGACGTTATAAAATTATAGTGTTAGACAGAGGTTCATTAAGCAAAAACAGGGAAAAATCTATTCAGGTGCTTATTTTTTTAGGTTAATAGTATATGGGGGTGCACCTATGATATGTCCGAAATGTAATAATATGATACCCGATGATGCTACTGTATGTAACATATGTGGTTATATGATCAGCGATTATTCAGTTCAGCAAAAAGATCAATCGTTATATGCTCAAGATGATCCGTGGTATCAGGAATATATGGAACGGAAAGAACTGGAACAACTGCGGAATTCGGCGCAAAAGAAGTCTCTCAAAAACTACTTCAATGCTGGATTGAATTTAGGTGGAATTTCGGGTGTTCTTGCTGTATTATCAACATTCCTGCCTTATATATCCGGGGGAGATTCTGGAAATATGGTATCTTTATCGCTCTATGCAATGTCACATAATTATTTGATTTTGTCATTCATTCTCTTTTTAGGTCTTATTATAAGCTCAATTGCAAAACGAGGAAAAATCAATATCGGAATTGGAATTATTATGTTGGTAATATACTTATATAGATATGGTGTTTTTGACAATGTAAGGATGGAAGTTGGGGATAGCGTACGTTATGGTTACGGAAATTATGTTTTTCTTTTCGCTGCTATTATTGCAATAGTATCTGGAATAGTGATATACATTCGTAATCGTGATAAGGATTGAAGTATAAGGTTGGTTATAGCCAAAACTTATAATCGATTTTGGAATTATTACATAGACATTGTTTGTCTGACATTGTAAAATGAAAGTGTCAGACAAATTAATATTAAGCAAAACAGGGGAAACCTTGTGACGCAAAGCTAAAGGGCCTAAGGAGATTTTTATGGTAGCCAGTTGCATTGGGTAGTATATAAGCATCTGAATAGGTACAAGTCTATTCGGGTGCTTTTTGTTTTATCGAGAAAGATGATATAGATATTTGTATTTCCGTGGAAAGTAAGAGAACTTTAGTAAAAAACAATATAATTATTCTTTAATTGTTGTATGAGAATTTTACATGGATAAATTTATAAATGCAATTAATATACGGGAGGTGAGCCTATGATATGTCCGAGATGCGGTGCTACGCTACCCGATACAGCAGAGTTGTGTTGGTCTTGCCGAAAACTGTTTAAGCAAAATGAAGAATCATTAAAAAGTGATCCACTTCAATCATACAAATTAGCAGTTAGCCAAGAACAGCCTCAGCCCAATAATAATGTTCAACCTAATCCACCGACGCAAATTGTTCCGAATATTCAGCAGGATGATGATAATTATGTGTATGTACCATTTAACAATATTAAAAGGCAATCATATATGTTTAAGTCTGGTCTGCTAGGTCTGGCAGGGTTGTCTTTTATAATACTATCATTATTTGTATTTGAGCCAATGAAACGCGACTTATATCGTTTGGCAAGGGGAGGAATATCTTACAGTCCAATAGGTACTATTATAGTTTGGTGTATTATTATTCTTCATGTGCTTATTCTTGCCACTAGCATTCCCGGAGAGAATTATGTAAAAGGTGATGCATACGGTAAATTTATACTCTGCATTATTGGATTTATATTTGCAGCGCATCGAATAACAGTTTATTCCGATTCAATAGGTTTTGATTATTATTCCGCAAACCTTTATGGCAATGCGCTGTCTGAGTTTGAATCATCTTTCCAGATTTATAAAATATTAATATATTCAGGGTATGCGTTGATATTAATATCAAGTTTGATGTTAATGGCATCCGCATATACCAAAGACGAAAAGGATATGATGAAACACAATAAGAAAGTGGGGTGAAATTATGATATGTCCTAACTGTAATAACACGTTACCCGACAATTCCATCGCTTGTAACTTTTGTGGATATGTAATTAACGCTTATGCAGTTCAGCGAAACACTCAACAATTGCATGCTCAAAATGCTCCGCAACATCAACAAGCACCTCAAATGAGGCAACCTATGCAGTATCAGCCGCAACAGTTTTATCAAGTTCCAAATCAGCCTGTAAAGACTTGTTATATTACGGGCTTGATTTTAGGCATTGTTGCAGGTCTTCTCATTTTGCTTTCTACATTCATGCCTTATGTAACTGCCGAGGTCTGGGGCTTTAAACAATCCGCTTCTATTTATCAGATTTCACCATATTATTTAATTGAAGCCGCTGTTCTCTGCCTTGGCCTTATTATAGATTCGATCATAAAACACGGAAAGTCAAACATTGCGGTCGGAATTATCTTGCTCATAATATGTATTTATAGATATGTTAATTATCAAAATTTCATAACAGAATCCGAATATAGCATGACGCAGCTTGGCGTAGGTTATTATATGGTTGCTGTCGCCGCTGTTACCGCTATCGCATCCGGAATACTTATAATTATTCATAATCGTGAGGGAATCTAATGGGAGGTATTAATATGGGTAAAACAAAAGTAAAAATTTTGTTTTGGGCTGTGTTGATTCTGATTATTGGCTTTATTTCGCCTGCTAGAATGGCTAAAGCTGATGAAGAAATCGATTCAACTGAACAAACTGTGATAGAGACATCGGAAGATACAATTTCTCAGGAAGAACAGGATGAAGAAACATCCACCTCCGAAGAAACAACGTGCGAATCATTCATTGAGGATGAAATCAAATCTGATGTAGATGTTAACGACGGCGAAATATATACCGCTACTTCATCGGATGCAGATAAAGAGTCAATTGAAGTTCATGATACAACTTCCAACAAAAACGCCTCCAACAATACATGGTATTTAGATTATGAGTATGAGTTATTAGGTCTTGGGAAAATACAATTGAAAAAATACATAGGTTCAGAGACAAATATATTTATACCATCAAGTGTTGAAATAGGGGGAACGACTTACACTACTTCTTTAGGTATCTCTAGGGATTTTACAGATTGGGGCAATGCTCAAAGATTAACATTTGAAGAAGGCTTTGTTTTCCCAAGTTATCCATCGGGTTTATTTGAAAATTGTGAAAATTTAATTTCTGTTGATTTACATGGGGTTGACACAAGTAATACGACCAGTATGAATGAAATGTTTGAAAACTGTACAAATCTTGAGAGTGTTAATTTAAATAATATATACACTCGAAAAGTCAGTAGCACGAGACTTATGTTTAAAAATTGTAAAAAACTCCGCGACATAAAAATGGATGGATGGGATTTAGGCATTACAGGCGATATGGAAGAAATGTTCTATAATTGTTCAAGCCTTACAAGCATAGACATTAGCCAATGGAATTGCTCTTCAGTTAAGAATATGGCGGCAATGTTTTCTGGCTGTTCGGGGTTAAAAACTATAAATATGAGCGGTCTATCTTTGCAAGCTGTAACTACAATGTCAAAAATGTTTAAAGATTGTAGTAGTTTGACATCCATAGATATGAGTAATGTTTCAACCAAAAACTTATCAAATATGACTTACATGTTTTCTGGTTGTTCAAGTCTAGAAAGTATAGATTTGTCAAGCTTAAACACTGAAAAAGTGCATCAAATGTCCTATATGTTTTCAGATTGTTCTTCTTTAAAAAATATAAATTTAGAATCATTTTCTTTTTTTAACACTTCACTATTAGGTTATATGTTTTATAATTGCAGTAATCTTGAAACAGTAGTTTTGCCAAAATCAGGGGTTGATGTCCGAGACATAACGCACATGTTTGCCGGATGTAAAAAATTAAAAAGCGTTAAATTGAGTTTTCTTAGAAAATCATCTTATTATACAAATTGCGATCATGCGTTTGACGATTGTATTAGTCTTGAAGAAATTGATTTTTGTGGCCGAAAAATATCTGGTTCATTAAATTTGCCTGCAACTTACGTTGATGAAAATGGAAAATTATACGAAACTATCGATGAATCATACAAAAATATCCCCAAAATTACCAGATTTAAAGGATGGATAAATAAAAACAGTAGTTGGTATTATTATTCAGACGGAAATCTAACAACAGGACATAAATACATTGGTGCCGCATGGTATTACTTTAATTCAGATGGCTCAATGCATACTGGTTGGCTGCAAGACGGTGATAAATGGTATTATTATAATGCAAGTGGGGCTATGAAAACAGGATGGTTACAACTAAATAGTATTTGGTATTATTTTGCTGAAAATGGTGCAATGGTTTCGGATGGATGGCAAAATATAGGCGGTAAGACCTATTATTTTACAAAAAGCGGAGCTATGAAAATCGGATGGGAACTAATAGATGGCACTTGGTATTATTTCACAAAAAGCGGTGCCAAAGCAACGGGATGGCAGAATATTGATAACGTTTGGTATTTCTTTAAATCCGACGGAACTATGAAAACAGGATGGCTAAAAGACGGGCAATCATGGTACTATTTCTTGAGTAATGGTGCCATGCGCGTTGGTTGGCAAAAAATAGGAAGCGATTGGTATTACTTCAAACCAAGTGGAGCTATGGCTGTTAACGAAACAATTGACGGTTATAAAATCGGTGCTGATGGCAAAATGAAATAGCCATTTTTAAAATCAAATATGCATTTCGATATTATCTGATTGTTAAAAGCTCGTTGTTGCATATATCCAGGATTCAAGATACATAGTGGCAGCGAGCTTTTCAATATTTGATCAGCCATTATAGATTAACAAAATGATACATATGGAAAATAGATCATAATAGTAGAATTATCACTGGTTTGCATAAAACAGAATTATAACTGTTTAATATTTATATGCTGTCCTTGCATTAAGTCAGTGGTATAATAGATATGTGATTTATATGTATATTTAGTAAGGTTAAAAGAATATGCTGATAAAATGTCAGTTATAAAGATAATGACAAAGTGATTGTAAGAGGATTATATGAATAAGGAAACAATAGATAGAATCAGGAAGTTTACTAGTGACAGAGATTGGGAGCAGTTTCATTCTCCGGAGAATCTGGCAAAGTCAATAAGTATAGAGGCGGCAGAACTTCTTGAATGTTTTCAGTGGAGCGGCACTGAATATGATCTGGAACATGTAAAGGAAGAGCTGGCGGATGTGCTTGTATATTGCAGGAATATGCTTGACGTTCTCGGACTTGATGAGGATGAGATTGTAAACTCAAAAATGAAAAAAAATGAGAAGAAATATCCTGTTGAGAAGGCTAAAGGAAATTCTCAGAAATACGATGAACTATAAATTCCATTTATATGAGTGGATGATGGCTTTTGGTTTTCGCAAACATTTGTTTGATGTTTAAGTTATTGAGGAGAATTTAAAGAAGATATTATGGAAATAAGTAAAATAGTTCTAATAGTTTTCTTAATAATCTTTATTGTTTCAATAATTGCATATATTCTGGTGAGGATATCATTCAATCAGATAGATATAAATCAGGCAGTTGCAAAACAGCAAGAAGAAGATAAAAGAATTAAAGATAAATATAATATAACAACCTATGAAGATGAAAAACGGCGTAATGCTGAGTTGAAAGCTGAGTATGAAATGCTTAAACTTCAGGAAGAGAATAAAAAGCTTGAAGAAGAAATAAGCAGAATGAAATATGCGAAAAACAAAACTGATCAACTATATGAACATTGAAATACATTTGGATGTTGCAGTTTACAGGAGTGTCTTGATATGCTAATTGCAAGAAAAGGTGATATAACAAAAATCTCAGATGTTGAGGCTATTGTAAATGCCGCTAATGAAAGCCTGCTTGGAGGCGGTGGTGTTGACGGTGCCATACATTTTGCTGCAGGGCCTGAGCTGTTAGAGGAGTGCAGAACTCTTGGTGGATGCTATATGGGCGAAGCTAAGATTACCAAAGCCTATAAGCTGCCGTGTGATTATATTATTCACACAGTAGGACCGAGATGGCATGGTGGAAGCCGTGGAGAAGCTGAAACTCTAAAGAATTGTTATATTAATTCTCTTAAAGTTGCAATAGATAATGGAATCAGGACGATTGCATTTCCATCCATATCTACGGGAATATTTGGATATCCTGTGGAAGAGGCCGCGGAAGTTGCAGTAAATGCTGTGAATGATTTTCTGAAAGATAATCCTGATAAAATAGATGATGTATATTGGATTCTCTTTGATAATAATTCTTTTGCTACATATGAGAAGGTTATCGCAAATCTGATCAAATAAATCGATGTATCATAGGTTAAATGTATTTATGGGGTTAATTAATGCAATTTCAGAATGATATCTTACAGGTGCTGGGCACTGAATATCAGAATAATCTCGATATAGAAGGGTTCTCAAATATGATGAAGGACCCTTCTTATTGTTATAAATTCTACTGGCTTGAAGCAATTGTAAATCTGATATCTGAGGGTGTTGAGGAAACTACATTCAATGATATTATTGATGAGATGATTGCAAATGCATGGTATTCTGTAGTTGAATTTCATATTCATCTTAGTGGGATAATTTCCGGAGATGTTAAGGATGGACTCGAAAGAGCAGTATTAAAGCTCTGCGAGATCAGTGATCTTAAGAGCAGCGCATCTAAAATGGAAATTAAGGATGCGATTAAAAAGCATAACAGCGAGCTGCTTCAGGAGAAGAAACAGCTCACAAATATGGTTCCGTACCGTGCACTCGCAGGTTTCTTTGCCAGGCATGATCAGAATGTAAATTGGGAGAGCATTACAAGACTGGTTACTTATATTGAAATGTTTAACAGTACATATGAGCAGCTGCCGTACATTTTAGGAAAAGGACCTAATCTTCAGAAGGAAGTTATCTTCAATAAGGATTGGATACAGATGATTCAGGATAATACGGTGGCGATACTTGGCTGGATACAGTATGAGAAGGTTAAGTGGCTTCAGAACAACAATCCTGATGTTCCGGGGCTTGTATATAAGCTTGCACCGCTGAATGATAAGATGAGGAAGCTTTCAAATGTACGAAAGCTTTGGACTTCTATAATGGATATCCATGAGATTCATGATGTTTTTACAGAAGATATAATAAAGGCAGATGAATTTGATGTTGATCATTTCGTCCCGTGGTCATTTGTGATGAATGATGAACTCTGGAACCTTATGCCTATGGATAGCAGCCTTAATTCCAGCAAGAGTAACAAACTTCCCAAGTGGGATCCTTTCTTTAAGAAGTTTGCCGAAAATCAGTTTATAATGTATGAAGAGATCAATTCCAAAGAGGTTATCAGAAAGCTCTTTGAGAAATGTTACAGAGATAACCTGCATTCTATATGGGCAAATCAGGAACTGTATAGAGTAGGAAATTCGAGAGAAGCATTTTTTAAGATTCTTGAGTCAAATATGAAGCCTGTATATGATTCGGCCAGAAGACAAGGGTATCAGCTGTGGGAGTTATAGAAAATAGAAGATTTTGACGGTGTTTGGAATATGTTGTTAAGTAATAAAATGTGGAGATAAATAAATTGAATTATAAAAACAGATTAAATATTTCATTGGTTTTGGATATAGGAATATTACTAGCAATAGTTATATTTAAACTGATCTATTACATCGGAAAGTACCAACGCGGCTTTTTTGGAAGTGCCTTGTTTTTTCTTGCCTGGACTGTCATCGGTATTCTTATATCCATAGTTCCGGCGGTTTTAATACTTGCGCTGATTGTATCAATTCAGCAAAGAAATGGAGCTGCTCCGAATAATTATCTGAATCTGAAAAATTGCATCGGGTGGATTGTATTCAATATAGTCTTTGAATTTACTTCTTTGATCGGAGCTACGATGAGTTTGGACGGTGACTGGATGGATATTGGAATTAAAATGCTTTTCTGTCATTTTTTATCTTTCCTGCCTGTAATATTGTTAAGAAAAGTATTTAAGAGATGATACATTAAGAGGAAAATTAAAATGGAATTAAAGCTTTATATGTTTGAAACATGTCCATATTGCCGTAAGGTTATTAGGGAAATAGAAGAAAGCGGACGCACGGATATTGAGTATCACAACATTCATAAGAATGAGCTGGACCGCCTTGAGCTTATCAGTGTAGGGGGTAAGCAGCAGGTTCCATGTCTCTTTATAGACGGAAAGCCTATGTATGAGAGTGATGACATAGTTGAATGGCTCAGAGAGCATCCACAGGTATAAATGCTTGAACAAAGATAGGGCCATGATTATAGGAATGGTACCGCTACATTTAACAATACGAAACAGATTATATGATTAAAGGGGGGTATACAAATGAAAAAACTATTCACATCTTTTCTGGTGCTGTCGCTCGTATTTTCATTATTCGGATGCGGAGAAAGAGAATCTCCTCCACAGCCGAATACGAGTGCTGACAATAAGACCGAAGCAATAACGGAAAGCTCTACAGAAGCAGCCACAGAGGCAGAGACTACAGAATCAGCCACAGAAACAGATACTACAGAAGCAGCAACAGAGACAGATACAGCAGAATCAGCTACAGATACAGATCCTGTAGAATCAACCACAGAACGCGTTGTGCTGGATCTCGAGGACATATCTGAAACAAAAGAAAATGCCTTCACATGCACCTATGATGGTGTAAAGCATGATTTCATTCTCTCCCTTCCGGATGAAGTCGAAAATGCGCCTCTCATCGTGATGTTTCATGGAGCCGGTGATTCACCCGAAAACTTCCGCCGCACCAGTGGTTTTGATAATGACGCGCTTCCGAAGGGCTACGCTGTCTGCTATGTTGGCGGAACTGTCAACGGGAAGGCCGGAAGAAACTCTAGGAGCTGGAACTACGGAAGGCTCGAGCCTGATAACGACGATGTGGGATTCATTAAAGCTCTCGTAAACTATCTTGCTGATGAGTACTCAATCGACAAGGAGCATGTGTTCTGCGCCGGTTTCTCAAACGGCGGATTCATGAACTTCAGACTTGCACTTGAAGGTCAGGATACAGTTCTTGCTTGTGTTAGTGTCGGCGGTGATCTTTGTAAGACACTCTGGAAGGTGCGTCCTGAAAAGAACGACGTTGGAATGCTTGTAGTCTACGGAGAGAACGACGAATCCATTCCGAAGAATATCGATGGTAGTTCAAAGACAGCTCTTGATCCCGCAATTGAGGAGGTCATTGATTACATGGCTTCTTCAAACGGACTTGAGAAGAAGTCCGAAGATGAGATAGGAGACGGTTCAATCCTCTGCAAGTACGGAGTGGACTCGGATAAAGACATGGTTTGGAGCGTCGTTGTGAATGATGGTAAGCACGGATGGCCTACTAAGGAGCTTGACGGCTTCAGTGTAAATGAGCTCATTCTGGAATTCTTCGAGAACTGGAGATGATCGGATATTACTAGAGATGATCGGATATTATTAGAGATGATCGGATATTATTAGAGATGATCGGATATTCTTAACCTGTGATGACGTTCACCGAAACATTTTTGCAGAGTTCACAATTAAGGAAATTTGAAATGAAAATATTTTTTGAAACAGAGCATTTTTCAGTGAGAAAACTTGAGCCGGAGGATGCAGTCAGATTATATGAAAATCATGCAGAAGATAAAGTGAAGAAATGGTTTCCGAACGAAAGCTATGCTGATATTGAAGAAGCAAAGGGAGCTATTGAATTCTTCGCAGCGTGTGTAGAAGAGAATCGTCTGCCGTTTGTTCTTGCGATTCAGTTGAAAGAGACAGGAGAATTGATAGGTGATACCGGCGTTAGTGAAGTCGATGGAGAGCCGGAGGCGGTTGAAATAGGCTATCAGATCTGCGATAAATACAGTGGCAGGGGATATGCCACTGAGGTACTTGAAGCTATGACAGAATTCTCATTTACCAGATTTGGGGCGACAGTAAGCTATGGACGAGTTGTTCATGGGAATGTAGCATCGTCCAGAGTGCTTGAAAAAGCGGGATATATGTTTGTTGAAGAAGAATTCGGAGCGGAAGATGATCCCTACGGCAACGGAATGCTCGTATATAAAAAGAATAGCACTGGATGAGGTTGATTTACTAACAATTTGCCTGATTACTCAATTCTGTTAGTATGATATTTTTATTCCCTGATTGATTAGAGGTTGATTTACTAACAATTTGCTTGATTTCTCAATTTTGTTAGTATAAGATTCTTATTTCCCGATTGATAAGAGGTTGATTTACTAACAATTTGCCTGATTACTCAATTCTGTTAGTATATGATTCTTATTTTCCGATTGAATAGTGGTTGATTTACTAACAATTTTGCCTGATTACTCAATTCTGTTAGTATATGATTCTTATTTCCCGATTGAATAGGGGCTGATTTACTAACAATTTGCCTGATTACTCGATTCTGTTAGTATATTGTACAGTACAGTGCGAAGCGCAGGATGAGACAAAAGCCTTCCCGATGTGGGAAGGCTTTTTTATGGTTTGCGCGCCATGGGCGCGCTCTAACGGGTGCAAGTCCCGAACACGCCCAGATAGTGGGAAGTGTATAGCTGAACAGCAAGGGTGTCCATCGTGAGGTGGAATCTGAAGGAAGCTGTAAGCAAATCTCTGGTCCGACGGACAGAAATCACATATAAGGCTAGGCTACGAGAGATAAGTTGGCCATAAGCAACGAAGTCTAATAACTATCACATTTGTAGTAGCAGAGTAAATGTGGCGGATATATGGAGAGAAAGAGCGTGCACCTTAAGCGTGGAGGTCTCACAGAGGTTCCATTAGCCTAGTAACAACGAACTGTGAGAAGTCAGCCGAGCCCATAGTAGTGAAGAAGTCTCTGTAATGGGGATGGAGCGAAGGGGCGAACAATCAATAAGTTTGAGTATGTCTCGTGTTGCAGAAATGACAACATCTGCCGTAACCAATCGGGGTAAAGGTGGTCAAATCAAGCGAGGCGGAAAGGAAAGAACGCATGGACACAAGTAGTCTAATGGAGCAGATACTATCTAGCGATAATCTCAACAGAGCATATCTGCAAGTCGTACGAAACAAAGGTGCAGAGGGAGTGGACGGAATGAAGTACACAGAACTCAAGGAACATCTTGCAAAGAACGGCGAAATTATCAAAGAACAGCTGAGGACAAGAAAGTATAAACCTCAGCCAGTACGAAGAGTGGAGATACCAAAGCCTGATGGCGGTGTCAGAAACCTAGGAGTACCAACAGTAACAGACAGATTCATACAACAAGCCATAGCACAGGTATTAACACCAATCTATGAGGAACAATTCCATGACCACAGTTATGGATTCAGACCTAATAGATGTGCACAGCAAGCAATCCTAACAGCGCTCGATATGATGAATGATGGTAATGACTGGATTGTAGATATTGACTTGGAAAAGTTCTTCGACACAGTTAATCACGATAAACTTATGACTATCATAGGTAGAACCATAAAAGATGGAGATGTTATTTCTATCATAAGAAAATATCTAGTCAGTGGAATCATGATTGATGATGAGTACGAGGACTCTGTTGTGGGAACACCACAAGGAGGAAATCTATCGCCGTTATTGGCAAACATCATGCTGAATGAACTTGATAAGGAAATGGAAAAGCGAGGACTAAACTTCGTAAGATACGCTGATGATTGTATCATCATGGTAGGTAGTGAAATGTCTGCTAACAGAGTCATGAGAAACATTTCACGATTCATAGAAGAGAAACTAGGATTAAAAGTCAACATGACCAAGAGCAAAGTAGATAGACCAAACAAGATTAAATATCTTGGATTTGGATTCTTCTTTGATGCAAAATCACAGCTATTCAAGGCAAAACCACATGCAAAATCGATAGCGAAGTTTAAGAAGAGAATGAAAGAATTAACATGTCGTAGTTGGGGAGTTAGCAATGATTACAAAATAATGAAACTCAATCAGCTTATTAGAGGGTGGATTAACTACTTCAAAATAGGAAGTATGAAAGTACTCTGTAATAGATTCGACGAAAATATCAGATATAGACTTCGTATGTGTATTTGGAAGCACTGGAAAACTCCACAGAACAGAGCAATAAATTTGATGAAGCTAAATGTACCAAGATGGGCAGCGTATAAAATCGCCTATTGTGGAGACAGATATGCAAGACTCGCTCACAATGGATGGGTACAAAAGGCTATAAGTACAAAGAGACTAACCTCATTTGGATTAGTCTCAATGTTAGATTACTACACCGAAAGGTGTGTTACTTGTTAAGTTGATTGAACCGCCGTGTACCGAACGGTACGCACGGTGGTGTGAGAGGTCGGAATTTCTCACTTGTGAGAAATTCCTCCTACTCGATTATTAATTAATTATAATTATCAGTTCCATCAGTTCCATCATTCTCCTCATTAACAATATTACCTGTTAATAATACTCCACAGCTGGGACAGTATTTATATGTTATAGGATATTTATCTCCACATATATCACATTTTATCATAACAAATGTAGAGACCGGACCAGCAGTTTCAGGATCATCAGATATATCTGTAACAGGACGCATATGAAAATCAGGATCATCAGATCTATCTGTGATAGGACTCTTATAAATATCATGACCATTAATTCTATAAATAGTGGATTTACGATTCTGAATATAATAATCATCTATTTCATGTCCATTACTGCGATTTGTACCTGTTATTTTTCTGAGTAAAGGAATTATAATAAATGTACCTACAAATATAGCTAAAAAATCTATTATAGCAATTTCATAATAGCCAATAATATCACAGTATATTAATATTGCTGCTCTGATTCCAGATAAAATATATAGAACAATCTTACTGTTGTCTTTAGAAATCATTTTGGATAATGGCTTTAATACAAAAACAGTCATATGGATTGAAACAAAGCATTCCACAAATATAATAGCTGGGAGATGTGATTTTTCTGCTTCAACATCATAATTCATATTATTCAAAAAATTCAAAAAATTCATAATATTCAAAATATTCATATAATCCCCCCATTCCTTCCGGTGACAGGTTGTTTCACCGATTTAATAATATTGAAAATGGTCCCTTCATGATTATATAATATACAAAACTGCTTATAAATGAATGTTAAGTGTCGTGAATAATATTTTATTTGTCGTAAAATGCATTCCAAATTGCATCAAAAAAAACGGCGGGCGGGTTCTAACCGCCGAAATGCTCAGCCGTGGTTATGGAAATTTCTTTCCAAGGTTTGGCCTGCGTTTTCCCTTAAACTACGCCGTTTCTTATAAGGCCTCATTCTATAAATTCGGCTAAGATTAATATATCATGGTTTTTGATTTTAAGCAAAAAGATTAAGGTATTATGGTATTATGGAACTATCTATTTATGATGCGATAAAAGAATATAAATTAAAAATCAAGCACGGTAAAGTGCAAATCAAAAAGTATCTGGGAAATGATAAGAAAGTCGTGATTCCGGACTTTATAGATGGGATGCCCGTGACTAAGATTGAGACGTGGGCATTTGCAATTAATGAAGAAATTACGGAAGTTACGATTCCGGATACCGTCAGATATATAGGATATGGAGCATTTGGCATCTGCAAGAACCTGAAGAAAGCTACATTTTCGGGGAAAGTATATTTGGATGGAGCTGTATTTGTATCCTCGGGGCTTGAAGAGGTTATAGGCCTTGAGTATATCACCGGTGATGATTCGGGCAGGTGCTTCTTTGATGGAACACCATTCTTAGAGAAAAATGATATTCTGATACTCGATAATATGCTCATAAAGTGCAAAACCGAGGATGAGGTATATGCAGTACCTGAAAATGTCACATCAATAGGATATATGGCATTTTGGGGTTCTTCGCTTAAGAAAGTGATTCTTCCGAATGGCCTGAAGCATATACATAATTGGGCATTTGATCATACAAATATATCGGGGGTTAAAATTCCGGACAGTGTTGAAGTTCTGGAGTATAATGCACTCGAAACAAGGAATAAGAGCGATTCACTTGAGGATTGGGAAATTCCTCAGGATTTCGGAAGAAGACCCGGATGGGAATGTTATGAATTCTTTTCTACAAGATCCGTGATACATGATACGCAGTTCAGAGTGGAGAATTATAAGGAAAGAAGCAAATGCACCGATGAACGAATATATGAAGATGTGAGCTGTATATCATGTGGATATAATAGGTTTCTTGCACCGCTCGCTAAGCAGACATTTCCGAAGAGACTTGAGTATTTAAAGCATGTCGGACTGGTTGCACGTGCCCGGGTAAGTGTATTCAAAACCGATGATTTTATAATCGAGAGAAGCGAAGAAGTATTCTCTCCGGGAAATGGATATCTGCACCCAACTCATAACACGCCCAGGAAATTCCGTATCATCTTTGATCTGGATGACGCATACGGGGAGATACTATTTTATCTGCCCTACCTGCCCTGGGCAAAGGGAAACAAGCCTACAAACATTTATGATTTTTATAACAAGTGCCTGAATAACGCCAAGGACGGTAAATTCTTCGACATGGATTTATACGATAGTGAAATCTTAAATCAGGATATTCCGCTTAAGGTGAAAGGCGAAATTGCTAAACTTCGTTGTTCGAGCAATTACAGACTTTCTGATAAGGCACGTGAGAATTATAAGGCGTTCTTGCGGATTCATCATAAGAGACTACAGATCGTATTGGACGATTCGGGCATATAGAATAACCGTATGGATAAAGAATAATCGTATGTGGTACATGTAAAATATTATGAGACTATTCATTGCTATTGAATTTGACAACACAATACTTTCATCTCTGAAAATTGTTCAGGGGAATTTGAAGAAATGCGGCCTTAACGGTAAGTACACACGCGAAGAGAATCTGCATCTTACGCTCGCATTTATAGGTGAGTATGGTAATCCGGATAAGGTGCTGGCTGCTTTGGAAGAGTTGGATTTTAAGGAATTCACGATAGAGATTGACGGAATAGGAAACTTCGGTGATCTGTACTGGGCAGGACTTAAAGATAATCCGTATCTCATTTCCCTGGTGAAGAGCCTTAGGAAGAACCTTTCTGATTATGAGATTCCTTTTGACAGGAAGAAGTTCTCTCCACATATCACGTTGGTACGTAAAGGCGAGTTTACTCATGGCCGGGCATGCCTTCCGAGTTTCTTCCCGAAAATGAAGATGAAAGTCAGCAGTATCGCATTGGTCAAGTCGGAGTTTGGAAAGAAGGGAATGAACTACACAGTACTAGGTGAAGTTGGTGCGATTTAGTGGAAATGTGAACTATATAAAAACTTGGAAGAATCTAACATTAAAATCTTTGAAGTAAAGATGTAAGGGCGATTCTCATAAATGCTCATATTGAGAGAGGCTGGCAATATAGAATTAAAATATTATAATAAAAGAATATAATAAAATATAAAATAAATAAATAATCACATAAGGAGGCAATGCATCATGACAGGAGGAGCCATAATCGGCTTGTCATTATTGACAATAGTAATAATATCTTGTGTTATTGCATTAAACAATGAGACCAAGAAGAAAGACAAAAAGAGTATAAGTATAGGAGTTACATTAGCAGGACTTTTGATCATAATTGGCTCATGGGCAATTGGTATATGGTATTATAACGGAACAGAAGCCGGAAAAAGAGCTCTGAAGACTCAGGAAAGCAACTTCAACGGTGGCATAAAAAGAAGGGTAACGGTTTATGATGTTGAGGGTGACATGATTGCAGAATATGAAGGGAAGTTCGATATCGAATATGACGATGACAGGATTCTCTTCGATGATGAGCAGGGATTACGACATATCATTTACTATCCAACCGGAAATGTAATTATAGACGAGCTTGAGTGATTGCCTTCCCCTTTTTGGGGAAGGCTTTTATAATGTAGGGGTGACAGCCTTCCCGAGGGAAGGTCTTAAAAATAAACGAACCTTTTCATATTAAATGAAAACAATATATGTAAGCGAACAACGTTGTTGGGAGAGTGACATGGACTCTGAACGATTTGAAAAGTACATAGAAAAATTTGGAAGAGATGTGTATTCCTTCTGTTTATATTTGACACGTAACAAGGAGGATGCGGATGATCTGTATCAGCAGACATTTCTCGTTGCATTTGAAAAAAATGAAATCGAGGATGATGGTAATCCTAAGTCATATCTCATCACTATTGCATCCAATATATGGAACAATGTGAAGAGGAAGCGGGCCAGAAGAGAGAAGAACTTCGGTACGGCCTGCCTTGATGATGAAGAGGTTGAATTACTTGAGTCGACGGAGATTTCCGTAGAGGATGAAGTTATAAGCAAGGAAGAGAAGAATAAGCTGAGACGTTTGGTTATGGCACTTCCGGATAAGTTTAGAACAGTGATTCTGATGTACTACATGGAGGAAATGTCAATCGATGATATTGCATCAGTGCTTCGAATTCCTGCAGGAACGGTAAAGAGCAGGATGAATAAAGCACGAAAAATATTGAAGGAGAAAATGGATTATGACAGATGAAAAATTAGATATATTTCTAAATAATGCTCTGAAGCCTTCAAATTTACCCGACAATGATGTGAACAGATCGTTGATGGATAAGATCAGAAGTTTGAATGAGGCTGACAGTGAGCTGAAAGACGGTAAGAATTCAGAAGAAAGAGATAGAAGATTAAGAAATGCAAGGTATCCGATATCCTGGATTTATAAAGTGGCTGTGGTTTTCTTACTATTTTTCGCAATCGGAACACCTGCCGTGTATGCGGCAAAATTAATTTTGGACAAGTCTGAGGTTTCCGAGCATGGAGTTACTGTTGGCGGTACTGCAAATGATGAAGATCTTGCAGAGCCGTGGGAAGATGTACCTGAAGAGAAAATCGGAACCGAAGAAGGTAAAGAGGGAGACCTTTGGTATTCCAAGGAAGTTGTCCTGACAAACGGAGTATATCAGAATTCGTATTATTACTATAATACGTATGAAGATGCAATTAAGGATTCGGGATTTCCGAATATTTTCAGTGAACCGATCGGTACTCCGACGAGCGTATGTTATGTTGTGACAGAAGAAACATCAGGCGGGCAGGTTGTTAAAAGCGATGCATTTGAAAGAGCTCTTGATACGATATTTGATTATAAGGGATATAAAATATATCTTGATCAGTCAATCATGCCGGGTGAATCAGAGGATTCTGTGTATAGCGTCTGCATGAATAAGACAGCAAATACAAGGAATTATGTTTCGGCTAATGGCATTACATTTACGCTAGTGGATGATATTGAGGCAGATGTGGATAACTGGACAAGAAAGGGTACAAGAACCTATGTTATTCTTTCGTATGATATATACAGAGGGTTCATATACTTTGAAGAAATGAACGATGAAGATATCCATGATGTGCTGGATAAGATCGTTTTGGAGTAGGGGAAGTAAGGATGTTTAGGAAATTAAAAAGATTCATGAGAATAGTTTCTGTGCCGACAGCAGCATGCTTATTGATGCTGGGCTTGACCGGCTGCGGAACAGATAAGAATAGTGAAGAAGTAACAGAAGTGGTTAAAGAGGCTGATGATATTACAGAAAATGTACAGGAAGATATTACAGAAACTGTGCAGAAAGATGTCAAAGAGAATGTACACAAAGAAGTTGCAGATAATGTACAGGACGATGTCACAGAGAATGTACGTGAATATGTTAAAGAGAATACACATGAAGATGTTACAGTCAAAGAAACATCTGAGACTAAGAGTGCTGCCCTGGATACTGAAAATGTATCAGAAAATGATAGTATCCCGGAGGACGGGAAGACACACATTTCTGATGAAGCAGATGGAGCATATGCCAGGGTAATATTCAGCGGCGATCCGGATGAGATTGTGAAGTTTGATAAGCATACATATTACGAAGGAGATGATTTCTTTATTTTCTTTCAGAAGGATACGGAGGTTCCGGGAGATACAGCAGTTTTTGTAGATCAGATTATGGCTGAACTCGAGGAGGTTGAGCATATGAAGTATTCTGATGGTGAAGATGACGGCGACAGTTATTGGAGAGATTATCATTTCGACGGACAGTTCGTTGGAATCAATGAAGACTGTGATAAGATCAATATCTTTGTGCTGAATGATCCGGAGAACGGAAATATAGAATGCGCTACAGTTAATGAATGCATTTTATATGATGATGACTTTACAGAAAGCGGATTAAGTGGTTCGGAAGGTACGGTATATCATGAACTTGCGCATGTGCTGCGTTTAAGACAGAGTCCGTATCTTGGTGATGTTATGGAGGAAGGTGTTGCACTTTATTCTGAATATGAGCTTATGATGAAGCATGATTATAGAGATTTTTCGATGGTGCAGTATGTTGATGACTTAGGAGAAGAAAAGCTTCGAGATGCGGGAATATATGAGAATCCTGAGAGGGCGTACTGGTACATTTCGGATGATGATGATAATATCGAGCAGCTTGATTATCAGTATGGTTTCAGATTTGTCTGCTTCCTGTATGATGAATACGGAGATGATGTCATAAAGAATATAGGAGAAGTTGCAAGCAAGACAAAATACGATGATTATGAGACTGATCCATCGATACTTATTGAGATAATAAAAAAGGGCACATCAGAGGATGTATATGAAAGATTCGGGGAATGGCTTCCGGAGCATTGGCCGGAGAAATCAGCTGAATGTAAGAAGCATCTGGGATTAGATTCCGCCGACTATATGAGGTAATCAGCCTTCCCCTTTGGGGAAGGTGGTGCGATAGCGCCGGATGAGGTGTAAAGCCCTCCCCTTAAAGGGGTGAGGGCTTTTTCACTTCATAACATTTTAATTTTTCTATATCAATTTTATAAGAAATGTGTGCTATAATCACTTCTATCGGGTATGTCGCAGAATTGTCCTATCAATTAAATGCGATATAGTACCGTTGAAAGAAAGTGAGGATAAGGTAAATGAAGAAAGACAAGAGATTTGAACTAGTTTACGATGAAGGAAGTTCTTTGTCAGATGATGGATTAAAGAAAGTCTTTGTTGATAAGGAGACAGGAGTCTGCTATCTGACATGGAAATCAGGTTATGCCGGAGGAATTACACCTTTACTGGATTCAGAAGGTAAACCGGTTATCATGAAATCGGAACAGTAAATATTTAATCAGTCCGCAGGAGCTTTAATGCTTCTGCGGACTTTTTCTGTATTCCGATTGAGCATTAATGCTTCTGCGGACTTTTTCTGTATTCCGATGGAGATTTTCCAAAATGCCGTTTGAAGGCCTTGGAAAATGTGAAAGGATCGCTGTATCCTACATTTTCAGCGAGCTGATTTATGCTGAGTGATTCATCTTCCATAAGCTTTACGGCCATCTTCATTCTATATGTTAACAGGTATTCCTGAAGTGAGTAACCGGTAGCTTCTTTGAAAAGTCTGGTCAGGTAGCTTCGGTTCAGCCCAAGAGAGAGTGCGATGTTGTCAATTTTGATCGGCTCTGCATATTTAAGTCTGATGTAGGAGATTACATTTCTGATATAGACAAGAGAATTGTTCTGGACTTTCTCCTCCCTGGCTGCGGAGCTTTCAATCATGTAGTCGCAAAGTTTATATAAGGTTCCGATACAGTAGTATTGTCTCTTGTAATGCTTGAGGATATCCATAGCCAGTTCCTCGATTTCCTTGGCATGACCGATGGATGTATATACGGGATGATCCGAAGTAAGCCCGGCTTCTTTCAGAATCTGCGGAATCTTCGGACCGCCGATATGGAACCATACGTATTCCCACGGATCATCCGCGTCAGCCTGATAAAATCCCCTTATACTGTCGGGTATCAGAAATGCCTGATGCTGGTGAATCTCATATCTGCGGTTATTTATATGCAGATAACCCTTTCCCTTTATTACAAAATGTACTATGATTCGGTTTTTAACAAAGTGCTCATAGGAATAATTCGGTTCGCACTTATTTCTGCCTACTTCATACAGATAAAAATCATCCGAATCTTCATAGTTTACGAATTTACAAAAATCACATCCAACGAGTTTTTGTTCCATATGATCATCTCCCGTAATACTTGGAAATTAGTTTTGTTACATCCATCAAATCTCGTCATCAAATTCCGCCATTAAGTTCTGTTATAAATTCTGTCATCAAATCCTGACATAAAATTCTGTCATCGAATTATGGCATCAGATTATGTTATCGAATCCTGCAATAAATTCCGTCATCATATCCTGTCACTGTTTTGAGTAATTATACAAGAGTAGTAATAATATACGCAATATGATGTTGTTAAATGACATCCTTTTTGTCACATTTTGACATGTTTATATCAAATATCGCCATGTCTCGGCTCTTTCCGTCTGGGGTATATTTATATTACCTTACCAATCATAGTAAAAATGAAAGGCTTTTACGAATGGACATTAAATGGCATAGCAAATCAAAACAATATCATTTGTATAACGATAAGATCAGTTATATCATGTGCATCACTCCTTTGGGTGATCTCGGAAATATATATTTCGGCAAACGCGTGCATGATAAAGCGGACATGTCTTATGTCGTGAATCGTTTTGGTCTTCCAAATGTGGCTTTGGATCCGGATACGGAATCCTATTCTCAGGAGCTTAATCGCCAGGAATATCCTTGCTTTGGGGCAACGGATTTCGGTACTCAGGCTTATGAGATTGAGACAGACAACGGATCTAAGGTGAGCAGCTTCACTTATTTGAAACATCGCATATTTAAGGGAAAGAAGGAAATAAAAGGCCTTCCTGCAACTTATGCGAGCGATGATGAAGCCATGACACTTGAGGTTACTCTGGAAGACGACCTGACGAAGGTTACGATGATTTTATCTTATACAATCTTTGAAAAATATCCTGTAATTGCAAGACATGTAACATTTTCAAATAAAGGAACAGCACAGGTTAAACTGACTCGTGCACTCAGCATGTGCCTTGATCTGGCTGACCAGAAGTATGAATGGATGCAGTTTTCCGGAGCCTGGGCCAGAGAGAGAATACCTGTGGTAAAGGAACTTTCGGCCGGCAGTGTTTCGATTGAGAGTAAACGCGGAATATCCAGTGCAAATCAGAATCCTTTCGTGATTATCAAACGGCCTGAAACAAATGATTTTTCCGGCGAAGCGATAGGTATGTCGCTTGTCTACAGCGGCAATTTCATAGCCAAAGGCGAGTGTGATACATTTGGTCGTCTGAGACTTCTTATGGGAATTCATCCTGACAGATTCACCTGGCCGCTCAAAAAGGGAGAGTCCTTTGATACTCCGGAGGTTGTGATCGCAAGAACCGATGAAGGCCTGAATGAACTGAGCCAGACTTATCACAAGCTATTCAACAATAATCTTGTAAGAGGCAAATGGAAGAATACACCAAGGCCGATCCTTCTCAACAATTGGGAGGCGACTTTCATGGATTTCGATGAGGAAAGAATCCTGGAGATTGCCCAAAAAGCCAAAGAAGCAGGCGTTGAACTCTTTGTTCTGGATGACGGATGGTTTGGCGAGAGAAATGATGATTTTGCGGGACTCGGAGACTGGGTAGAGAATCCGAAGAAGCTTCCCGATGGAATCAGAGGACTCGCCAGGAAGATAAATGCACTCGGTATGAAGTTCGGTTTCTGGATAGAGCCGGAGATGGTCAATCCGGACAGTAATCTGTACAGAAGACATCCGGAATGGGCACTTAAGACACCGGGCAGAAAGTCGTCACTCGGAAGACATCAGATGGTTCTGGATTATTCCAGAAGAGAGGTTGTGGATTACATTTATAAAGCTCTTAAGAAGGTGATGACAAATGCATCCGTAAGCTATATCAAATGGGACATGAACAGATCCCTGACCGAGGTTTACAGTGCAAAGATTCCGCCGGAAGAGCAGGGCATGGTCTATCACAAATATATTATGGGAGTATACAGGCTGTATGAATGGCTGCGTGCGGATTTCCCTGATATTCTTTTTGAATCATGTTCGTCAGGCGGCAATCGTTTTGATGCCGGAATGTTATATTATGCGCCGCAGGCCTGGTGCTCGGATAATACGGACGCTATCGATCGCATAAGAATCCAATATGGCACAAGCTACGGTTATCCGATTTCATCGATCGGTGCTCATGTATCGGCTGTCCCGAATCAGCAGACAGGACGCAGTACATCGATTGAAACCAGAGCAAATGTAGCTTACTTCGGTACCTTCGGATATGAGCTGGATCTGAATCATATAAGCTCTGAGGAATTCGAAGTGGTGAAGAAGCAGATACTCTTTATGAAGAAATATCGTGAGCTGTTCCAGTTCGGTACATTTTACAGGCTCAGATCTCCTTTTGAGGAAGATCAGGCTGCTTGGATGGTAGTATCAGAGGACAGAAAGAAAGCAATCTTTGCTCTGTATTGTCTGAGATCAAATGTAAATCAGCTTCCGGGATTCCTGAAGCTCGCAGGTTTGCTGCCGGATGAGAAATATATTCTTAAGGGTGAAGAATACTACGGTGACGAACTGATGAATATGGGTGTGACACTTGGAAGACTGAATCCGAACGGTATGACTATCGGTCAGGATTTCGTATCCTATGTGGAAGTTCTGGAAGTGAAATAAATCACAAAATGACATGAATACCGCACCAAAATCCATACCAAAATGACATCAGCAAACTTACAATATGTATGTAGTTGAGATCATGATTGGTATAGGGTGAAACGTGATTGATATATTTAACTATGTAATATTTTATGGGGAGAAAATCTTATGAAGAGAAAGAAGATAACATCTTTACTTTTAGGTGCTGTAATGGCTATGAATCTTGTAGCATGCGGCGGAGGTACAGCTGAGACGACTACTGCAGCTGCAACAGAAGAAACGGTTACCAAGACTGAAGCACAGTCTGAGACACCTACGACAGAGGCAGATACAGAACCGGAGAATATCGGCAGCAGTGTTGAAGGACAGCTGTCCATTACAATCTGGGATGAAGGACAGAGACCCGGACTCCAGCAGATCGTGGATGAATGGAGTGCAGAGTCCGGTGTTCAGGCTACAATTCAGGTTGTTGACTGGAATGATTACTGGACACTCCTTGAAGCAGGGGCTACAGGTGGTGAGCTTCCTGACGTATTCTGGATGCATTCAAATGTAGCCCAGAAATATATGGAAAATGATCAGCTTCTTGACCTTACAGATCTGATCGCTTCAAGTGATAAGATTGATCTGGCAAATTATTATGAGGGTATCGTAAATCTCTATCAGTCAGACGGAAGACAGTATGCCGTACCTAAGGATATAGATACTATCGCACTTTGGTATAACAAGACAATCTTTGATGAGATGGGCGTTGCTTATCCTGATGAAACATGGACATGGGATGATTTCCGTGAAGCAGCAAAGAAGCTTACAAATGATGATCATTGGGGCTTTGCTCTTGCACCTGGAAACAACCAGGAAGGTTACTACAATACTATCTATTCAATGGGTGGATATGTAATCAGTGATGATAAGAAGAAGTCGGGTATGGATGATCCGAATTCCATCAAGGCTGTACAGCTTTTTACAGATATGATAGCTGAAGGTTCATGCCCTGATCTTGCAACAGTTTCAGAGACTGCACCTAACGAACTTCTTTGTGCAGGTAAAACAGCAATGTCAATCAACGGTTCATGGATGCTTGCAGGTTATCGTGATAACGAATATGCTGCAGCGAACTGTGATGTAGCTGTTCTTCCATATACATCAACACCTGATGACAGAGTATCAATATATAACGGTCTTGGATGGGCTGCAGCAGCAAATACAAAGAATCCTGAAGCAGCATGGAGCCTTATAGAGTATCTTGGTTCTAAGGAAGCTCAGCTCAAGCAGGCAGAGCTTGGTGTTACAATGTCAGCTTACATCGGAACATCTGATGCATGGGTTAAGAGCGTAGATTGCTTCGATCTTAACGGACATATGAAGATGCTTGATGCAAAGCTTGTATTCAGACCTTACTCAAGAGATACAACAATCTGGGAAGATATGATGATCGAGAAGCTTCAGGATGCATGGACAGGTGAAAGACCGGTTGATGAAGTATGCAAGGAAATTGCAGAAGAAATGAATGAAGCTCTTGCAGAAGAGTAAGACTAGATTTGATAAAGTATGGTGCTCTTACGTAAGAGTATGACGAGATTTGAAAATGAATGAAAATCTTACGTAAGAGCAAGACAAAGTATGAAAATGAATGAAGCTCTTGCAGAAGAGTAATAAACAGATTTGAAAAGGTATAGTGTTATTAAAGGAGATTCCCGTGAAGAGAAAATTTTCACATAGACAAAAAAGTGAAAACCTATGGGGGTGGTTATTTATCCTGCCAACGATGCTCGGTCTTATTATTCTGAACATTTATCCGATGATCCAGACAGTTATTCAGAGCTTTTATAAGACCGGAGATTTCGGTAAGGGTAACGTATTTGTCGGGCTTAAAAACTATCAGAAGGTTTTCGGCGATGGAGAGATATGGCAAGCTTTGTGGAATACGATCAAGTATGCCATTGTAGAGGTTCCGATATCAGTTGTGCTCGGTCTTTTCCTGGCAGTTCTGCTCAACAAGAAAATGAAGGGCCGCAGCGTTTTCAGAACTATTTTTTTCCTGCCTATGGTTGTTGCACCCGCAGCAATCGCAATGGTTTGGAAGTGGCTTTATAATTCCAACTTTGGTCTGATCAACAACATTTTCCATATCAAAGTTAATTGGATATCCAGTCCGAATATTGCAATCTTTTCAATAGCAGTTATCGGTATATGGTCTGTAATCGGTTATAACATGGTGCTGTTCCTGGCAGGGCTTCAGAGTGTCCCGAGAGACTTCTATGAAGCTGCTGCTCTGGACGGCGCTACCGGATGGCAGCAGTTGACGAAGATAACCATTCCGCTGATATCACCTACAATATTCTTTGTTGTAGTTACAAGAGTGATCGGTGCAATGCAGGTATTTGATCTGATATATATGCTTATCGATCTTAACAACCCGGCATGGAAGAAGACAGAAACATTGGTATCACTGTTTTATAAATACTCCTTTGAACAGAGTAAGAAGGGTTACGGTGCAGTAGTAGTTGTGCTTCTGCTGGCTGTGATCATGGTTCTTACAGTTATTCAGTTGAACGGCCAGAAGAAATGGGTTCATTATGAGTAGAGGGAGATGACTTATGCAATCTAAAAAGAAGACTGACAAATTTATAACATATGTTGTCCTTATCATGATGTCTATTCCGATGATAGTACCATTTCTATGGATGTTTCTGACTGCGTTTAAAACTGTAGCTGAAACAATGCAGGTTGATCCTTTTGTGCTTATTCCAAAAGAATGGCAGTTTAAAAATTTCGGAAATGTAGTTCAGGCGATGGATTTCGTACTTCTGTACGCAAACACACTTGCAATGATAGCTATTCGTGTAGTACTTGCTATTGTTACATCATCAATCAGCGGATATGCTCTTGCGAGACTGAATTTTAAAGGTAAAAATCTGATGTTCGGTCTGGTGTTGCTTCAGATGATGATACCTGTACAGATATTTATCATTCCGCAGTACGTTATGGTCAGCAAGCTTCATTGGACAAATTCCATTATGGGTCTGGTATTTCCGGGTCTGGTTTCGGCATTCGGAACATTCCTGTTCAGACAGGCATTTATGCAGCTGCCTCACGATCTAGAGGAAGCCGCAAGACTTGACGGATGTAATATCCCGAAAACATTTTTCTACATCATGGCGCCTCTTACGAAGTCAACAATGGTGGCTTTGGGAATCTTTACAGCAGTATTTGCTTATAAAGATCTGATGTGGCCTATGATCGTATGTCCTGATAATAAGGCAACTACACTGGCAAGTGCACTTGCAAAAATGAACGGCCAGTATTCACAAAAATATCCCGAATTGATGATGGCGGCCCTCATTTCCTGTGTTCCGATGATCATCCTATATGTGATTTTCCAAAAGCAGTTTATTGAGGGTATTGCCACATCGGGAAGCAAACAATAGAGTATTTACCACAGGGATCCTTTGGCGGATTATACCAGAGGGTCCCTATAGTGCATTTTTTAGAGAGGTCTGTCTCTATGTGGATTGGTGCCGGATGCCATTATAATTTATATTTTTTGATAGATTTGTATCTATGGAAATTGATGCCTAAGGGCATTATAGTTTTTACAGATAGGTCAGTATCTATCGAAATTGATGCATAAGGGCATTATAGTTTTTACAGAGAGGTCTGTATCTATGGAGATTAATGCCTGAGGGCATTATAGTACATTTTACAGAGAGGTATTTGTGAGGAGAAAGTATGGAAAAGAAGATAAGTAAGGAAGAAAGGCTGATTAGAATACCGATTTCGGATATGGAGGCTGTATATATTATTTCACCCAATGGGCAGGTTTCGTTTTCGCTGATTCCGTCAGGTGAAGAGAATGTATATTTTGATCTAAAAGGAGCCGATCCGCTTGTGCAGATATCCGTAACCGGAGATGCTACATCAATAGGGTTTGCCGCAGGAGAGACAAGACATAACAGCGCCCTTACTATGTCAATGATTTATGAAGATCAGAGAGTAGAGGAAAATGAGGATGGCAAGTTCATTACGACAACAGTGCAAAGCCCGGACGGTATAACTGCCGAACATATAGTTGTTTCTCACGCGGGATGCAGAGGGGTCAGAATTTTTACAAAGGTAATTAATTCTTCCGACGACGATATAATGATTGAATCAGTTTCATCCGTAAATATATCCGGCATTACACCATATACGGAGGACGAAGGAAGAGGCAGGCTGTTCCTGCATCGTTTCAGAAGCAGGTGGAGTGAGGAAGGCCGTCATGAAATTAGGTCTATCGAAGATTTGCTTCTTGAACCATCATGGGCGAATTTTGGAGTAAGATGTGAAAAGTTTGGAAATGTAGGTTCTATGCCTGTAAGAGGATTCTTCCCATTTGCGGCTTTAGAGGATAGAGAAGAAGGTATATTCTGGGCCGTAACCGCTGCCTGTTCTTCATCATGGCAGATAGAGGCAGTCAGGATAAATCGTGGTCTCAGTCTGAGTGCCGGACTTGCAGATTATGAATTCGGACATTGGAGAAAGAATCTTAAAAGTGGTGATACATTTACTACGCCGGAATGTTATGTGACTGCTCTGAAAGGTGACTTTACTGAAGCGTGCGACAGACTTCTTGATGTTCAGAAATATAAGCTTCTTGAGCATCAGAGGGTTTCGGCTCTTCCTGCAATCTTCAATGAATATTGCACGACCTGGGGTGAACCGGGAGAAGAAGTGATAAGAAGACTGCTTTCGGTAATTAATGGTAAGGACTTTGAATATTTTGTTATAGATGCCGGATGGTATGCCGATTCTGTAAAGGGATGGCAGGACAATATGGGTGAATGGAATGTGGCTGAGGACCTGTTCCCGAACGGAATCAAGAAGGCAGTCGATATGATACGGGAAGCCGGAATGAAGGCCGGTATATGGTTTGAGCTTGAAGTTGTAGGAAAAGACTCCGATAAAGTTGATGATACGGCGCATCTTCTTACAAGAGACGGAAAAGTGATCATATCAGGTACCAGAAGATTCTGGGATATGAGAAGCGAGTGGGTTGATAATTATCTGACCGAAAAGGTCATTGATTTCTTAAGGGATAACGGTTTTTCATATATAAAGATTGATTATAATGATACTATCGGTATCGGATGCGACGGAGCAGAGAGCGTCGGTGAAGGCCTCAGATCCTGCATTGAAGCGACTAAAGCTTTTTATCGTAAGATAAGAGACAGCGTACCGGGTATTGCAATTGAGGTATGTTCTTCCGGCGGTCACAGACTGGAGCCCGGATTTATGGAGCTTGCGGATTATCTGTCTTTTTCAGATGCTCATGAGGAAAAGGAGATTCCGGTTATTGCTGCAGATCTTCAAAACCTTGTTTTGGCACAGAAGAGTCAGATCTGGGCAGTCCTAAGAAAAGAGGATGAACCTAAACGGATAGCGTACTCCGTATGTGCTGCTATGTATGGAGTTTTATGCATTTCCGGTGATGTATTTGATCTGAGCATAGATCAGTGGGAACTCGCCAGAAGAGGAATTGATTTCTATAAAAAAGCATCACCGGTGATTGTAAGCGGTGTCACCGAACGATTCGGACCGTTTCAGAATTCAAACAGGAATCTGCAGGGCTATCAGGCAGGTGTTCGCCGTACTAAAGACGGGAAGATGCTTGTCATTATCCATTCTTTTAATCATGAAGGAAGGCAGGAGATATCCATACCTATCGGAGATACAGCGGAAATCAAAGATATTTACGAACAAGGAGATCATTCTATAAGTATTGAAGCTGGATTTCTTAAACTTACTTTCGAAGAAAGCTTTGATGCCGCAGCTGTTTTACTCGGATAGAAAGATATAATGCATATTAGTTATTCTTGAATAGTTAGATGAAATGCTTGCTAAGATTGATGCGGCAACACCATGTCGTTATAATGCTCCTGCAGTAATTGTTGTTGCATTTGATAAGAATAATGTTTTCACTTATCCGGGTGAAAAGAGAGATTCAGGTGTTGAGGATGCTACAATAGTTGCAACACAGATGATACTGGCGGCATTTAATGAAGGAGTGGATAGCTGTTGGCTGAACTATTTTGATCCTGATAAACTTGCATCAGAACTTGGACTCCCTGAAAATGAGGAAATCCTGATGGTTATGGATATAGGATATGCTGCAGAAGGAGCCGGCCCGCTTGAGAATCATTTCAAGAGAAAGGATCTTTCAGAGACGGTTACATATATTTAGGACACTTATATAAGACAGTTAGCAAAACCTATCTATTCCTATTCGTCAGGATATACTAACAAAAAAATATAATTTTCAATTTTGTTAGTAAATCTCATTTCGCGGTCACTTATATGCAGTTGAAAATACTAACAAAAAAGGATTATTTTCAATTTTGTTAGTAAATATCAGCCAGCGACCATTTACATGCAGCTGAAAATACTAACAAAAAAGGATAATTCTCAATTTTGTTAGTAAATATCAGCCAGCGACCGTTTACATGCAGCTGAAAATACTAACAAAAAATGATAATTTTCAATTGTATTAGTAAATCTCAGCAAGCGGCCACTTATATGCAGCTGAAAATACTAACAAAAAAGGATACTTCTGATTTTTGTTAGTAAATCTCAGCCAGCGGCCACTTGCATTCGGCCTCATACATTCCACTGGAAATCAGAATACATTACAGGCTGTATGTCATAAGTGATATACAGCCTGTTTTTGCAGTTTTGAAATATATAATGGACATAATATGTTTCACTGTATAGAATTAATATCACAGTCCAAGAATAAAAAGAGTATTCAACATAAAAAGAATATTCAACATAAAAAGAGTATTCAACATAAAAAGAGTTTACAATATAAAAGGAGTTTTCAAATGTCTAAAATACTTTTTGTGGCGGATTTTCATGGAAATATGGTAGCGACAGAGTCGCTGGATAAAGAGGTTAAGAAAATAAAACCGGATGATATATGGTTTCTGGGAGATGCTGTCGGAAAGGGTCCGGAAGGACATAAAACACTTGATTGGGTAAGAGAGAATTGTAAGCATTTTATATCGGGAAATTGGGATGTAGGGCTGGTTGAGGCTTCTAGATCAGATGATCCCGATCCGTATATGCATGAGTTCTATTGGAAACAGTTGGGAAAGGAGCGACTTGACTGGTTGGGTTCAATTCCAAATGAAGATGAGGTTCTGATCAGCGGAATTAACTTCAGACTTTTTCACGGCAGACCTGTAGATATCAATTATCATTCATATCTTTCAATGGATGAATTAAGACCCGGATTTACCGATACCAAAGGTAAGCTTCATGGCGGATTTATAAGTGCAGACGGCCATATGCCGTATATTCGCGAAATGGATCTGGGATATGCGATAAATACGGGAAGTGTTGGAAATTCTCTTGGAACTCCGCGTTGTCATGCACTACTTATTGAAGGTGAGTTAGGAGCTGAAGAGCTGTCACCTATCAGCTTTAATATCTTGAGCATTCCGTATGACAATCAGCTTGCGGCAGATAGGGTTGATGAATATCCTGAAATGCCTGACAAGGATGCTTTTAAGAATGAAATACTTAACGGTGTATACAGAGGAAAGTAGATAATCACTGATAAAGATAGTTATGAAGCTTTAATTCCAATACTGAATGAGAAATGCAGTTTTTGATGGGGTATTCTGCGGCTTATGTACTTCAAAAAAAACAAGATACATTTATGATGCATTCATCATATATTATTACGATGACAATTTCTATTGAGAATAGTCAAAGCTAAATGATATATGGGGACAAAATGATGAGAAATGTATACAGATTCCGCGGGATATTGCTGGCTGCGTTAATGTCGTTGTCGATTGTCGGATGTAATAAACAAGCGATAGACGATGTTGAATATGATTTGGGAGAAAGTGTTGAAGATAATACTTCTTCAAGCAATACAAGTAATAAGAGTCAAAACGGCCAATTGCTTGCTGAAAGATTAGGCGTTGATGACAAATTAACTTATAAAGAGGAATTTCCTTTAGGACGTACAAAGATAGTATTGGATTTTAATTCTGATCCGCAGGAGATTTATCAGATTCCTTCTTATCAAGCTGATTCGGCGGTTTATGATGCGGCTAAAGAAGATGAGATTGTTAAAAATCTTTTCGGAGATACAGCAAAGCGGATTGACGTTGATATAGATGAATATCTCGGATCTAAGGATGCAGAAGGTTCTCTAAGATCGGAGAAGGATGTTTTTCACGTTTATGAAGGGGAATATGAAGGTAATGATTTCATCCTCTATTATGCTTATCAGGAATATAATAATACGATAGATATAAGCATGAGACCGGTAGATGTGGGAAGTTTCATAGATGATCCGAAAAAACAGTATATCTATCATATCAGCGCTAATCCTTCATTTTGTTCATATTTTGTAGAAGATGAGATAGGCATTGGAGGAAATGTTAATTTATCTGAAGACGTAATATCAGATCTCACACCGATAGATAATATTTCAGAGGTTTCATTGGAATTGAACGACATTCCAAATAGATATAGTGCTTCGGATGACCAGCTCTTCGATATAGCATCGAATTTTTTCAGACATACGCTGGGACTTGATATTATGGATGAATCAATATGTGTTAATTTACAAAATGATTTTTACGTAGAAGGATCAGAAGAATCAGGGGAATTGGAGGGCTCCAAATTTTCCGAAAGAGAAGAACTGTATTTTTCAGACAGTAAAGAATTCGGTGATGCTATAGATAAAAAAGATAATCTGATCAAAGACGGTTATTCTGTCAGTATTACATCCAAGATCGGTGAAATGAATTCAACAATTAACGGGCTTTACGCGGACGATAATTATGGATGGATAAGTATCACAAGTAAAGGCATTGCCGGATTTGAGTATCATTATGGATATACTATCGGAGAAATGATTACGGAAGACGTTCAGATGCTTAAATTCGATGGCATTATGGAAAGTCTGAAGAATGCGATTACCGAATATATGGATCCTGAAGAATTAAAAAGATCTGAGATTACATTTAATGAATGCTATCTGGAATACTACGGACTTAGTTCACCGGATAAAAAAGGGGAATATACCTTTATACCTGCATGGGTTTTCTGGGGACTCGACACTCAGGGGAAATATTCCATGGTGATTTTAAATGCGGTTGACGGAAGCTTTATAACGATGATAAATGAATAATCCATTTATCAGATTTTGCAGATAGTTGAAGTGAAAAGGCTGCAGTGCATGCATATGTATGTTCTGCAGCCTTTGTTTATCTTTATTCATCTACGCCCGATATATAATCTACGTGGTATTCTGGCTGAAAAATTGAAAATGTTATGTCCTATGATCAGAATCACCCGGATTGCAAAAAAGACATTTCAGTCACAATAATGTATAATTGAGAAGGTTGAGATTGTTTGTATGTGAAATCATGGTATTCTCGTATCATGAAGTAATTACGGAGGAAAATGTGGAAGATAAAAGTATCTATCTGTTATTGCTGATTATATTTACCATCATTCTTATGGTGTGTCTTGTAATTCTGGTGAGAAGCTATAAAAAGCTGACGGAAAGCAACCGGCTTCTGCAGGAAGGTTTGGAGAATCTGGGAAGGCTGAATGACAAGCTCAGAATGGACAGGCATGATTACCTGAATCATCTTCAGATTATATACGGACTTATGGAACTTGGCGAATATGATGAAATGAATTCGTATCTGAAAAAGGTATATAAGGAGCTTCTGAAGACAGGAAAGGCAATCAAAACATCAAAGCCTGCGATAAATGCACTGCTTGCTGCAAAGCTTGCAGAATGTGATTCGAAGGGAATTGAGCTTCTGATCGAGGTAAAGTCAGATCTGAAGGATATCCGGATTGAAGACTGGGAGCTCTGCAAAGTCCTTTCAAATCTTGTTGATAATGCCGTCAGAGCACTGGATGAATCGGACAAAGAAGAAAAGATCATAAGTATAAATATTACAGAAACAAAGGAAAAATACATTTTTGATGTAGAAGATAACGGTCCGATGATTCCTGAGGAACTCCGGAATCAGATTTTCAAGAAAGGGGTTACTACAAAGAAAACGGAAGGACACGGGATGGGACTCGCTATCGTATCAAAAATCGTAAATGAGAATAACGGTGAGGTTAAACTGGAATCCAATACGGAAAAGACAGTATTTTCCGTAGAATTCAAAAAAGGAGAATGATCATGGAAGCAATTCAAATCTTAGGTATGATCGTTCTGGTCATCGGAATTATACTTATCGGTGTGGAGTTTTATATGCCGGGATTCGGAGTCCCCGGGATAAGCGGAATCATTTCAACGATAGGCGGTATATTTCTGACAGGGCGAACGATGACAGAGCGAATAATAGTCGGAATGATCGCAATAGTAATAATTGCGGTAATGCTGGTAATCAGTATTATGGTATTTAATTCGAAAAGAATTAAATCACCAATAAAGCTTGAAACGGATCTTCAGGGAAAGAATCTATTCATCGAAGAGAAAGATATGGAATATCTGATCGGAAAGAAGGGAATCGCAATCACAGATCTGAGGCCTTCGGGGAAAGGCGAATTTGACGGAGTTAAGCTGGATATCATAACTTCGGGGTACATAAAAAAAGGTACCGCACTTAAGATAATATCTATAAAGAATAATAAGATTTTTGTTGAAGGATAAATGTACTGAATCCGGATGGATTAAAGGAGGATAAATATGGATGCACCTATCATCATAGCTGTATTGGCTATCATTTTAATTATAGTATTTTTCTCGATCATTCCTGTCGGAATGTGGATATCGGCAGTAGCGAGTGGAGTTAAGATAAGTATTTTTTCACTTATTGGAATGAAGCTCAGACGTGTGAGACCTGTATATATCGTAAGGCCTATGATCAAAGCTACAAAGGCAGGACTTAAGGTTAAGACAAACCAGCTTGAGGCTCATTTCCTCGCAGGAGGAAATGTTGACAGCGTAGTAAATGCACTTATAGCTGCAGAAAGAGCAGGAATGGATCTTTCATTTGAACAGGCTTCAGCAATCGACCTTGCGGGACGTGATGTATTTGAAGCCGTAAGAATGAGTGTTACACCGAAGGTTATTGAAACACCTCAGATTTCGGCTGTTGCAAAGGATGGTATCGAGCTTCTGGTAAAGGCTCGTGTAACAGTAAGAACAAATATAGATCAGCTCATCGGTGGTGCCGGTGAAGCTACAGTTCTCGCGAGAGTAGGCGAGGGTATCGTAACAACAGTTGGTTCTGCAAATACACACAGCAGCGTACTTGAGAATCCGGATGACATTTCAAAGGTTGTTCTGGAAAAGGGACTTGATTCAGGTACAGCATATGAGATTATTTCCATCGATATAGCAGATATCGATATCGGAAGAAATATCGGAGCTAATCTGCAGAGCCTTCAGGCAGAAGCAAATACGAAGATTGCTCAGGCAAAGGCTGAGGAAAGAAGAGCTATGGCGGTTGCTCTTGAGCAGGAAATGAAGGCAGAAGTTGTTAAGTCTGAGGCAGAAGTTCCGAAGGCTATGGCTGAAGCCCTGAGATCCGGAAATCTCGGAGTATTTGATTATTATAAGATGCAGAACATTCAGGCTGACACGAAGATGAAGAATGACATTGGAAGCGGTGTTATAGATTACGTTGACAGCAAGAAGGATAACAAGTAGGATAATAAGTAGTGTTGTTTACTGATTTATTATTTCTGCGGAAATAGTTATCACTCGGGATTACCACAGGGACAGACTCTGTGGTAATTCCTGTAGATGAAATGTACGACAAAGGAGGATGCTATGGACGATTGGAGAGTTGCTACAGTTGAAGAGAAGAGTGAAATAGTAGATAAATATGTACGTAGGGAACGCCCGTTTGCGATAGGTTTAGGCATATTTGATCTGGTTTTAATCTTATTACTGATTAAAAATTTTCAAATGGGATTTGACTTTTTCTCGATTATTGTTGGGATTTTTCTAGGAGTTATTTTCTGTATTACGGCTAAAACCTTTTATAATTACCTCAACTCATTAAGTTTTGTTCGCACCAAAACTTTGTATGTAGCAGACGGAACATTAAGTAATATTGATACAAAAAGCACAGGTGTTATCAAGAATTCATATGTTACAGTTAAGACTCATTCGGGAGAACTCTATTCTATGAATCATAGTTCAGCATTTGCAAGGGATCTGGTGCCGGGGCAGAATGTTTTACTATTGAAGATCGGACCTAATGTTGAATTGATATGATAGTGGGTTCCTTATGAGTGAAAGGACATTTAAATGATAAATATAATGATCGTCGAGGATGAAGATCAGATCAGGATGATCCTGAAGAAAATGATAGAAAAGAACGAAGGCTGCAAGGTCGTTTCTTCATGCGGAAACTTTGCTTCAGCTATAAGTGATTTCATAAAGCTTCGTCCCGATGTGGTTTTTATGGATATAGATCTGGGTGGCGAGAGCGGACTTGACTGTGCAAAAGCAATAACGGAAGTTGATCCGAAGGTTAAGATAGTATTTGCTACAGCACACAGCGAATATATGGCAAATGCATTTGAAATATATGCCTTCGACTATCTGGTAAAACCTTTCGATATGTCGAGGATCGGTAAAACTCTCGACCGGATAAAAAGCATGTCTGTAGAAAAGGCTGAAGTCGAGAAGGCTGAACATCAATATGAAAAGCTGATAATCAGAGGTAAAGAAGAAATCAATCTGGTCGACTTAGATGACATCATAATGATTGAAAGAAATGACGGCATGTCGAGGATTGTAACGAATGAAGAAGTATTCCTTACCTCGCAGTCTCTTCAATCTCTTGAGGAAAAGCTTGATCCGCAGAAGTTCATCAGATGTCATAAATCTTATATTATCAGGATGGATGCGATCAGAAAACTTGAGGTTTACGGCAGATGGACATATACGGTAAAGCTGAAGGATACTGAAGAAACAGCCCTTATGACTTCAGAAAAATATGATGAATTGAAGCAGAAGTTTTCGAAATGAGACGGTTTCTAGTTAAACATCATAATGGTTGAGATTAAGATTACAAATATAATATAAAGTAAATCAGGGTGCAGCATTTGCAGATGCTGCACCCTGCTTTATTATGAGCAATTATACTTTAAATCGGCTTATGCCGGTTTCTTACTTAAGCTTGGTATTTTCTCAGCCAGCTTTCTTAAAGCTATTGTTATTAAGATCGTAATGACCATATTCGGAATTGTATAACCGACTATGAAATCATACTTCATGAGTATTCTGTACATTACGAAACCTATGATCCAGGCTATACTTGCAACGGCATCAACCTTAACATCGGTCTTTCTATGTTTGATTATGAACTGATCTGCAATCTGAACAGAGATCATAGGAGCGAATACAGAACCTATAAAGTACAGGAATTCCGTTATATTTTCCATAGGGAATAGTATTGCACCTGCAGTACCGATGATCGTATCGATTATTCCCGGAAGATTTACCTTTATATTATTGATAAGTGACGACTTACTCTCTGATTCCTGAGGGATTTTATCTTTTGGGAACAGAGCGTAGGTTGACTGGTTGCAGGAGAAGGCATCGATAAAGTTTGTTGTTACACATGAAAATACGATGATGAAAAGTCCTGCTACACCGAGTCCAGCTTTAAGCATTATCTGATCTATTCTGGTTTCGTGTGTGATAACAGCTGCACCCAGACCGATTACATACATCCATGTGCTGGCCAGAGTATATGTTAAGCATGCAGAAAATGTTGCTTTTACAGGCTTCTTAGCTTTATAGGTATAGTCGGCTATCATAGGAATCCATGAAAGCGGCATTGCTATCGAAAGCTCGAGTCCCTGTCCTATTGAGAGGACTTCACCGGCACTCTTCACGCCCAGTTCTCCGTTCTTAACTCCGGAGAATATTACGAATGATAAAATAACCGTGAGTATGAGAAGCAGAACCATAACGACTACATTTAACTTATCTCTATGCTTAATTCCGAGCATGATCCAGGCTATCGTAAGAATTCCGATTATGAGACACCACCATGTATGTCCGAGATTCAGAATTCCCTGAGCTGAAATCGATGCGTCGAAGATCATGATTCCCTGCCATCCAACGAGCTGTACGATATTTAATATAGCGAAAAAGAAGCTGCCGTATTTTCCGAAGGAGAGGGCTGACGACCTCATAGAGCCTTCTTTATTCTTTACACCGATTATTCCTGCGAGAACCAGAAGCAGGAAACCTATCAAATGTCCTAATATGATTACTGCAAGACCGCGTCCAAGTCCAAGACTTTCGAGACAAGCACCGGTCAGAATTTCGGCTATTGATATGGCTGCACCAAACCAGATGAGTGATATGCGAGACATTTCATCCGCCCTCCTTGTAAAACTTTAATTGCATTTATTCTTTATAAGTTGGCATTATATTTCAGAACAGACCATTTTAAAATATCCAAAATGAGATAATTTGATATGGTCAGATTTTCATTGGAGTCGGAAACAGAGATTCATGCCACATTTAATTTGTAAATAGAAAAGGCCATGTTATAAGGATATAAGTGGGAGTTATGAAATATCCGATAGACAGCACCTATTTGAGCATATAAAATATATGTTATGTATGAGCGCGGATCCGAGCTCGTATGGGATTTTTCGTGGAATTCAAGGAGTTGGCAGAATAAATGAAGATGCAGTTGATTATGAACTAAAGAAGCTGCCGCTCATTGCGTCGGGGGATGCTATAATTCTTGATGAATGCGATAAATGGTTTAATCTGGTCAGATGTGTTATTGATAAAAATATCGGAGAATATCCATATGTGGATATCTGCCCTGTCGTTACAGGATTATAGTGTTATAGTGTTATAGGGTTAAATGAAGGAGAATGCAAATTGTTAAGTAAAGTATTTGAAAAAAGAAAGGATAACCTGTCAGCGTATAATTCAAGTATTTATGATGATCATATAGTTAAGGTTCTGCCGTATTATACACAGTATCATGCGCAGATCATCAGTCTGGTGGAGTCATATAAGCCGGGAAATATCAACTGGCTGGATACAGGCTGTGGTACCGGAACGCTCGCATCAATGGTATTTGGAAGAAGAGATGATGTGAAGTTCACGCTATGTGACCCGTCTGAAAAAATGCTTGCCGAAGCTGAAAAGAAATTGAAAGGACATGATATAACCTTTATAAATAAAGCTTCCCATGAGTTTGAATTTGATTCTGAATTCGATGTTATTACGGCTGTACAATGTCATCATTATTATCAGCCTGATGAGAGGGAAGAGGCGGTAAGAAATTGCTGCAAAGCATTGAAGGAATCGGGTGTCTTTGTAACATTTGAAAATATACGTATGTCAACAGATGAGAGTGATGCAATAGCACTGAATCGATGGGTTAAGTTTCTGGAAGATCATGGAAACTCAAAGGAAGAAATACAGATGCAGCTTGATAGACGAGGAGTGGAAACATTTCCGATTACTATAGAAGAACATATAAATCTTCTCAGAAAATGTGGATTTAAATCTGTTGATCTGTTATGGACTTCATATCTTCAGGCCGGTTTATGGGCTGTGAAATGATGGCAGACTGAAAATGGTGACAGACTGTAAATTGATGGCAGAATGAAGATGATGACAGACAGTAAAATATTGTCAAACTTCAAAAAAATCACAGCCTGTAATCTATGGTCAGGAATTCAAGAAAAATAAAGCCTGAGAGGGTACAATGAGTTCAAATAATAAGTATAAAATGACAATAAAGGCTGCATATCTGGGATTTGTCGTGCAGGCAATAGTAAATAACTTTGTTCCGCTGCTATTTGTCAGAATGCAGTCAGAGTTCGGAATTCCGCTTGGAAAGATAACGCTTCTGATTACATTTAATTTCGGAGTTCAGCTCCTGATAGATATGTTTTCAGCACCGTTTATCGAGAAAATTGGCTATCGCGCATCAATGCTTCTGTCAAATGCATGCGTTGTAATAGGATTATTGCTTCTCACAGTATTGCCGGGACAATTTGCAAGTCCTTTTATCGGAGTGCTTGTGTCGGTTTGTATATATGCGATCGGAGGAGGACTGCAGGAAGTGCTCGTCAGTCCAATAGTTGAGGCATGTCCTACAGAGAATAAGGAAGCTGCGATGAGTCTTCTTCATTCGGCATATTGTTGGGGACATATGGCGGTAGTTCTTCTATCAACCGTATTCTTTGCAGTTTTCGGTATATCTCGGTGGAGAATTATGGCGGCCTTGTGGTGTATAGTTCCGGTTATTGATTTTATACTGTTTACAAAGGTCCCTATAGCAAGACTGGAAGCGAATACCGAAGAAAATGTAGGAGTAAAAGAGCTGTTTAGGCAGGGCATTTTCTGGCTTATGTTTTTTATGATGTTTGCTGCAGGTGCATCTGAGCAGGCAGTAAGTCAGTGGTCATCGGCATTTGCAGAAAAAGGACTCGGAGTTTCGAAGACACTTGGAGATTTATTGGGACCTATGCTTTTTGCATTTTGCATGGCTTTATCACGAACACTATATGGAGTAAAGGGACAAAAGATAAGGCTAAATGTATTCATGGGTATATCTATAGTTCTCTGCATACTTTCGTATATTATCATAGTAATTGTACCTAACCCGCTGATAGCAATAATGGGCTGTGGTCTGACCGGACTCTCTGTCGGGATTTTTTGGCCGGGAACTTTCAGTACAGCATCAGCAAGGGTTAAGGGAAGAGGAACACTTTTGTTTGCACTTCTGGCACTTGCAGGTGATCTCGGATGTTCAGGTGGGCCTACACTTGCCGGAGCTATAGCAGCTATGCATGAGGATAATATGAGAGTCGGAATCGGAGCTGCAATCATTTTTCCGGTGGTCATGGGAATAGGACTTCTTGTTATTAGAAATAAGCAAAATATTAATTGACACTACAGGTCGAACGTGTTAGACTATGGATCAGAAGGGTCTAACGCGTTCGATCTTTTTATGTGCACAGTTACAACGAGGTTTTTCATGAAAGAACTATTTGCAGAAATACTGAATATCAGCATATCGGCCGGAATACTTATTATAGTATGTGTATTAGTGCGCCTTATTTTCAGGAAAATGCCGAAATTCGTGAGATGTCTGATGTGGCTTCTTGTAGCAGTCAGATTGGCGATTCCTTTTAATATTGAAAGCCCGATTAGCATGCAGCCGGCAAGAGAGTATGTGACGATTACCTATGAAGAAGACATCACTGTATCATCTTATACTGTTTCTGAAGCAGGCTCCGATGAGGATAAGATTTCATTAGATATTTATGCAAATGAAGCTCCAAAGACTAATGATAGTTCAAATATCAAAGAAGGTAATATAAGAAAAAATATCGATATCATGTATGTGATGTCTGTTATCTGGATAATAGGAGTATCTGCAGTTATTGTTTATGCAGTGATTGCCTATATCAGACTTAGAAAACTGGTAGATGATGCAGTTCTGCTGAAAGACAACATTTATCAGTCAGAAAAAGTCGGTACAGCATTCGTACTTGGGATTATCAGTCCTAAGATTTATGTACCGTATGGACTTAACGCAAATGAATTATTTATTACTGTAAATCACGAAAAGGCACATTTAGCCAGACGTGATCATTTTGTCAAACCATTTGGATTTATCATTACAGCAGTGTATTGGTTTAATCCGCTGGTATGGCTCGCGTATATCTTACTCTGTAAAGATATCGAGCTTGCTTGTGATGAGAAGGTTATAAAGAAAATTGGTTATGATAAGAAGAAAGAATATACACAGACTCTGCTGAATTTAAGTATTCCGAGAAAATATATATCGGCATGCCCGGTTGCTTTTGGCGAGGTCGGATTAAATGAAAGGATAAAAAACATTTTAAATATGAAAAAGGGAAAGAAGATTATTATTGTAACTGCAGTTGCTGTATGTGCGGTTATTGCTATATGCTTCCTGACTTATCCAAAAACTTCAAAGAATAATATAGAGGAGGCTTCTGAGGTTGCAGCTGCTGAAGAAACAACAGAGGTAAAGGCAGTTGAAGAAGAAACTGAAGTTAAGGCTGCAGAGGAAACAACAGATTTTATCACTGAAATGAATTCTGAAATTAATGAGGAGAATTCAGATAATGCTACAGTTATTGCAAGCAGTATTGATATTAATGATGAGAATTCAGCTGATTCAACAGTTATTTCCGGCAGTATTGATATTAATGATGAGAATTCAGCTAATGATGACAAAACATCAACTGATAAGTATGTCTATATAGTTAAAACAAGTGATGATAGAGTTATCGGTGAAACAATACTGGTCGACGGTGAAGAAGTAAATATAGTTCAGGCATATAATAATGAGGATTTTGCCAAGATATTTGCTCAGTCTATAGCTGCTTATGAAGAAGATGCATTTCCGGATGAAAAGGCTGTAGAAGCATTTAGTGAAGTATATGCTTCGGAATTTCCGGGTAAAACGGTATATTTACTTAATTCCGATAATAATGAAAATCCTATGAATACGGAAATTCAATATATTTTTCATGATACAGGAGATAATACAGAATATATAATCGTTGAGGTCATACCGGTTAAACTCGGATCAACGGAAGGTATAGCATTTGATGATGATCAGTCTACGATAGCTTTTCCGGTTATAGGAAGTGGGGCAGTAACCAGAGGATTCAGTGATGACCATAAGGGTTCAGATATCAGTGCCAAAGAAGGTACTGCCGTTGTCAGCTTATATGATGGAGAAGTAATAGAAACAGGATTCGATGATAAAGAAGGAAACTATATTATAATTCTTAATGATAAGGGCGGTACTGTAAAATATTCACACCTTCAGAATGAGTCAAATGTATCAGAGGGTGATGAAGTTAAATTGGGTACTGAGATTGGCAAGGTCGGATCGACAGGACAGTCAACAGGCCCTCATGTACATATAGAAATTACAGATGAAAACGGACAGCAGATAGATCCGCTGAGTATAATTGAAATTAAGTAGATCGGGATGTTTGACCCCGTTTTCTACACACTAGTATCTTAATTGAATAAGCTTCACAGAAGATGTGAGCAAAATTATAAACCTATGAGAAATATGATTTAATCTCATAGGTTTTTTTGTAACGTTTTGAATTTCGGTCGTCATATATAGGAAAGATAAGGTAGTGAATAAATAAAAAACTAACTTCCCTTTTTACATATTTATTGATATTATGATTATCAAGAAAGAGCGAAACGTTTCACTCAAACAGATCAATTACAAAGTGATTTATGTAGGACTTTTAATGGATTTAAGGTATATATTTTGAGCGAATCGGTTTGAGGATTGCCTTATCGATTCGAGTCGTGACATTTGGAATTTGGGATAGTCATGTAAATCGGGAGGTTCGTTATATGTATACGATAGTCTTTGCCGATGACGAAGAAGAGGTTCGTCAGGCGATAATTCAAAAGGTTGCATGGAATGATATAGGTTATGAATTTGTAGGTGAAGCCGGTAACGGAGCTGAGGCATTGGAGCTTGTGGAGAAGCTCAGGCCTGATGTTCTGCTTACCGATATTCAGATGCCTTTTATATCGGGAATTGAACTGGCAAGACAGGTCAGAGAGATTCATCCTTCTACGCAGATTGTATTTTTAAGCGGCCATGATGACTTCACATATGCACAGAAGGCTATTCAGTATAACATAATCAGTTATCTTCTTAAGCCTATATCGGCTGCTGAGCTTACAGAAGAGCTTGCTAAGATCAAGATTAAGATCGATGAACAGTTCCGCTTGTTTACTGATGGAGTCAGTGAACCGGGTAAAGAAGCTGTAATGCCATTCTTCATGTCGCTTCTCTTAGATGAATTCCAGGTTGAGAATGATGAAGAGCGTGATAAGGAACTGAATCAAAAACTGGTTGATATGGCTATTACAGACAGAGCGGATAATGATTATCTGTATACGGTCATGTCAGTAAGTATCTTAAATGAAGCGGAAGAAAATGTGACCGTTGAGGAAAATGTAAATTCAATCGATTCTGTTTTAAAGAAGTATTTTAAATCGGAAAGCTTCTTTATCAACGGAAAGATCACTTCGATTTTAATGTCAGGTAAGAGAGGATTTGACAAATACTTACATATAGCGGTTGAAGAAATCTGTGAGAAGGTAAGAAGAATCATGGGAAGGGATTCCGGTATCGGAATCGGAAGGCTCGAGAAGGGGCTTTCCAGCATACATAAAGCTTATGTTGAGTCTGTTAAGGCAATCGGATATTCCACAAAGCATAAGAAGGGTATTTTCTTTATCGAAGATATGGAGAAGAATAAAAACAGCGCTGAGATGATAAGCGAGAAAGCCCTTGAGATCATAAACAGCAGTTATATGAACCCGGAAATATCTTTGGTATCCGTAAGCAGGGAAATAGCTGTCAGTCCTAACTATTTAAGTGCACTTATAAAGAAAACGACAGGCTCTACATTTATTGATCTCTTAACTAAGAAAAGAATTGATGTCGCAACGGATATGCTTCTGCATTCAAGCTTTAAGGTCAGGGAAATTGCAGAGCAGTGTGGATATAACGATCAGCATTATTTCAGTTACAGCTTTAAGAAGGTGACGGGAGTATCTCCGAATGCTTATCGGAGAGGAGATTCAGAGGATTCTGTATCGAATGGAAAGTAAGAAAAACAAGGACAAGAGTAACAATAAAGACAGTAAGGACATTAGTAAGAGTAAGGACAAACGTTTCAGAAAACATCTTTCACTGTCGTCGGTTATGACATACGTTGTTGTATGTCTTGTTTTTGTGGCTTGCATAGTCGGTGTTGTTGTTTTCGCGCATATGTACAGAAATTCGGTTGAACAGAATGCCATAACAAACAGTGATCAGGTTGTTACCCAGGTTGAAAATATGATCACCAATTATATCGATGATATGAGTGGGATCATGGAGATGGTGCGGCTGAATATGAATGCCGAAGATGAAGAAAAGAACGATTTTTTCCTAAATCTTCTTTATATAAGGAAAGACGTTGAGGCGATTACGGTGCACTCCGGTGACGGAGGAATGATCTCGTGCTGGTCCAAGGGAAATACGTTGAAAGAGCACATCAAGAATAATCTTTCTTATACAAAGCTTGAAAATGATGAGCTTTTCATATCTGCTCCGCATGTTCAGAATATCTTTAAAGATTACTATCCGTGGGTGGTTACATTTTCCCAGAAAATAAAGTCTGACGGGGATGATTCCGCTCAGGTTTCAATGGATATCAGGTTTGCAAATATGGCAAGTTATGTGGATGCTGTCGGAATCGGTACTCACGGATATTGTTATATTGCAGATAAGGACGGAAATATAGTTTACCATCCTCAGCAGCAGCTTATATATGCAGGATTAAAGGAAGAGCAGAGCGACAATATCAGGAATTATGATGACGGGACGCATACGGAAAACGGGATTATCTACACGATCCATTCGCTTGATAACTGTGACTGGAGAATAATCGGTGTAAGCTATGTTGATGAACTTATCGAGTCTAAGGTTGCGGGAATGATCAGAGTCGTTCTTTTTGTTGCGGTTATGGTTATCCTGGCAACGGTACTTACAGGCTCTGTTCTTGCAAAGACATTCTCGAAACCTGCTAAACAGCTGGCTGCGGCTATGAGGAGATTTGTGAGGGAGGCGGAAAGCTTCGAGTTTTATCCGGTTGAAGGAACAGAGGAAATTGAAGCACTTTCCGATTCCTTCGGACAGATGGTTCTTCAGATCCAGGAACTGATGGATAAGGTACGTAATGAGGAGATCACACTCAGAAAGACCGAGCTGAGTGCTCTTCAGGCACAGATCAATCCGCATTTCCTATATAATACGCTGGATTCAGTGGCATGGATGTGTGAGGTCGGTAGAACAGGAGAAGCTATAGAAATGGTCAATTCTCTTGCAAGATTGTTCCGAATAAGCATCAGTAAGGGACATGAGCTTATCACGGTAGATCAGGAGCTTCAGCATGCGGAATGTTATCTGAAAATACAGAAATTCAGATATAAGAATCAGTTTAATTATTCCTTTAAGGTAGATGAAAGCCTCAAGGGTTATCTCTGTAACAAGATCACACTTCAGCCTCTTATAGAGAATTCGCTTGTTCACGGCCTCGATATGAGTGAGGAAGGCGAGATACTGATAGAGGTTTATGAAGACGGAGATGATATAGTTATGGCGGTTTCGGATAATGGTGTCGGCATGACAGAAGAGCAGTGTGAAGAAATCTTACGTAAGGATGTTAACAGGAAGAGCGGAATAGGCATCAAAAATGTAAATGACAGAGTTAAGATATATTTCGGTGACAAGTATGGTGTAACCATTTCCAGTGAGTTGGATGAAGGAACGAGAATGGAATTACATATGCCGAAGATATTGGAGGAGAATTATGAAATGTAGCGGAAAAATCAGAAGAACTGCCGCTTGCCTTATCATATGTTTCGGAATAGCTGTCTTTACTGCCTGTGGATTATATGATAAGGACATAGGTGCAGACAGGTCGAAGGTATATGTTGCGGTTATTACGAAGTCGACAACTTCCGAATATTGGAAAACAACATTTGCGGGTGCCAATGCAGCGGGAGCGGAATATAACCTCGTGGTAACATATGATGGGCCGGAAAATGAAGAGGATTATGAAACTCAGAATAATATGATACGTAAGGCTGTAAGTGACGGAGCTGATGCTATCGTCTTCTCGGCGGTTGATTATAATGCAAATGCGTCGGCTATCAATGAAGCCGTGGAAGACGGAGTCAAGGTTGTCGTTATAGACAGCGACGTAAATAGTGATCTTGTAAGCTGCAGGATCAGTACAGATAATTATAAAGCCGGACAGATGGTCGGAGAGGCCGTGGTTTCGGGAGATGAGGATTTATTTAAAGTCGGGATAGTTAACTTTGATCAGAACTCGGAGAATGGACAGCAGAGAGAAAAGGGCTTCCGTGATTCGGTGGAAGGTAATGATAAAGTTTCTATTATTTCCGCTGTTCATGTTAATTCGACAACAGAGGAAGCAAAGCAGGCTACTATAAAGATGCTTGAGGATAATCCGGAGATTAATATCATTGTTACATTTAATGAGTGGACAAGCCTCGGCGTAGGATATGCGGTCCAGGAACTCGGGATGGCCGAGAAAGTCAGGGTTGTTGCCTTTGACAGTAATGTGGTTTCAGTCGGAATGCTTGAAACCGGAGAGGTTGATGCACTGATCGTACAGAACCCATATGCAATGGGATATCTGGGTGTTGAATATGCCTGTATGCTTATCAACGGTGAGAAGATCAAAGAGACGGATATTGATACTACAACCACGCTGATCACCCGAGAAAATATGTATATTCCGGATAATCAGAAGGTACTTTTCCCGTTCGAACAGATAAAAAATTAAACATTATTCAGTAAGATATCGCATTTTTATATTTACCCTCCGATGTTAGAATCAATTCGTAATTAACCGAAAGGTTACGGATTATTCAGATATTGGAGGGTATTTGTTATGAGAAAGAAATTGATTTCATCTTTTCTGTGTTTGATGATGACTGCAGCGCTCTTTACCGGATGCGGCAGCAGCGGTGGAAACGGAGGCGGCAGCGGAAGTGCCGGCGGCGGAGATGCAGCCGTTACCGAGGCAGCTACTGAAGCTGCAAAGGAAGACAAGGGCGATAATACATCAACCAGTAAGGATGTAAAGGTCACTGTATTCTGGTATGAAGAGAGCGATGTTTATCTCAGCTCGGTTCGTACAGCGTTAAATAAAGAGCTGGATGGCCTCGGAGTTGAGTATGACAATCAGTTTGCTGCTAACGATCAGGCTAAGCAGATCGATCAGATCAAGACAGCTATAGCTAACGGATCTAATCTTTTGGTTGTTAATATCGTTACATCCGGTGCTCCTGATACTGCTGAAGATATAATCGCTGCAGCAGGTGATATTCCGGTTATCTTCTTTAACCGTGCAATCGGAACAGACGGAAGTGATGTAACTGTTCTTAACGGACATGAAAGCTCATGCTTCATCGGTACTGATGCTCCTGAAGCAGGTCATATGCAGGGAAAGATGATCGGCGATTATATCCTTGCTAATTATGATGATATCGATATCAACAAGGATGGAGTTATCTCTTATGCAATGATGAAGGGTGATGAAGCTAATATTGAGGCTATCTATCGTACACAGTACGGTGTTGAAGATGCTGATGCAGTACTTACAGCTGCCGGAAAGCCTGCACTTAAGTATTTCGATGAGAACAATACTGATAAATATCAGGTAGACCTTGGTGGTGCATGGTCAGCTCAGGCAGCTAAGGATTATATGGATACTAACCTTGTATCCTTTAACGAAGCTAACGGAAATATGATCGAGCTTGTAATCTGCAACAATGATGGTATGGCTGAAGGTGTTGTAGCTTCACTTCAGGGTAAGGGCTATAACAAAGACGGCGGACATGTAGTTCCTGTATTCGGTGTTGATGCTACAGAGAATGCAAAGGCACTTATAGCAGATGGAGCTATGACAGGAACAGTAAAGCAGGATGCAGAAGGTATGGCAGCCGCTATTGCTCAGTCAGTAAAGGGTATTGCAGACGGAAAGACTCCTGAAGCAGCACTTGCAGCTTTAAGCGATTCTCGTTTCAGTATAGCATCAGATTGCTCAAAGAAGCTTTTCATAGCTTATGCTCCTTATACAGGACAATAGAATACAAAGCTGAACATTTTAGTAAAGCAGCTGTCGTAAATCTGGCAGCTGCTTTTTCTAAAATGTAAATAGTGCGAATACATTTTATCGGAAAGGGAGGAACACGTGATATGGCAAAGGATGTTCTTCTGAAAATGGAAGGCATTTCAAAAGTATTTCCGGGTGTAAAGGCTTTGGATAATGTTTCACTCGAGGTTAAGGCCGGTACGGTTCATGCTTTGATGGGCGAAAACGGTGCGGGTAAATCTACACTTATGAAATGTTTGTTCGGTATTTATGCCAAGGACAGTGGTTCCATATATCTTGAAGGAAAAGAGATAGATTTCAAAAGCAGCAGGGAAGCTCTGGATAACGGTGTTGCAATGGTGCACCAGGAACTCAACCAGGCGCTTAAGCGTAATGTTATGGATAATATCTGGCTGGGCAGATATCCGAAGATTGCCGGAATAGCTGTAAATGAGAAAAAAATGAAAAAAGATACGGAGGCAGTATTTGAAGAGCTCGGTATAAATGTGGATGTTCATCGTGTCATGAGCACAATGCCCGTATCGCAGAGACAGATGGTGGAGATAGCCAAAGCTGTCTCATATAATTCGAAAGTTATAGTTTTTGATGAGCCTACTTCATCTTTGACGGAAGAAGAAGTAGAGCATCTTTTTAAAATCATAAATATGCTCCGCGACAGAGGCGTGGGAATTATATACATTTCCCATAAAATGGCGGAGATAAAGCGCATTTCTGATGAGATAACAATAATGAGAGACGGTCAGTGGGTTGCGACCGAGCCGGCAGATAAACTTGAAATGAACGATATTATAAGGCTTATGGTTGGCCGTGAGTTAAAGAATCAGTTCCCGCCGAAGAAGAATAAACCGGGTGAGGTTTCGCTGAAAGTCGAAAATCTGTCGGGACAATATAATCTGCTTAAGGATGTGAGTTTCGTGGCACATAAGGGCGAAGTTCTCGGAATCGCAGGACTCGACAGCTCGGGACGTACGGAAACACTTGAGAGCATTTTCGGTATAAGAACCCGTAAGAGCGGAACGATCACACTGAACGGCAAGAAGTGTTTAAATCGAAATGCGGGAGAATCCATTAAAAACAATTTTGCACTGCTCACCGAGGAAAGACGTGCCACCGGAATTTTCGGTGTTCTGAATATAAAAGACAATACGGTAATTTCAAGTCTGAACAGGCATAAACGTTTCGGATTCTTCTTAAGCGAGAAAACTCAGCGAGAGGATACTCAATATTATATAGATGCAATGAGGACGAAGACGCCTTCGCTTGAGACGAAGATCAGGAGTCTTTCGGGTGGAAATCAGCAGAAGGTTATCATAGGTCGATGGCTGCTTACGGAGCCCGAGGTTCTGCTTCTTGATGAACCGACGAGAGGTATTGATGTAGGCGCTAAATACGAGATATATCAGCTCATCCTTGATCTGGCAAACAAGGGAAAAACAGTGCTGATGGTATCGTCCGAAATGCCTGAGCTGCTTGGTGTATGTGACAGAATTCTGGTAATGTCCGGCGGAAGACTTGCCGGAGAAGTGGATGCGGCAAATACCACACAGGAAGAGATAATGACACTTGCAGCGAAATATGTATAAGGAGGCGTAGATTACGATGAGAGCTTTAAACAGAATTAAACAAGTTAAGGCTGATTATAAATTACTGAATGGAAAAGAAAAGAGAAGATTCTGGGCAGATGGAATCCTTAATAATGCGCTATATATTTTGATGGCGATATTTGTCATATATACGTCGATAGTAAGACCGAATTTCCTGACGCTGGGTTCATTTGCTAACCTTATAACACAGGTTGCGGCATTTCTTCCGATGGCACTCGGAATCGGCGGCTGTATAGTCTTAACCGGTACCGATCTTTCTGCAGGACGTGTTTCGGGACTTACAGCTGCGGTTGCAGCTGTTCTGCTTCAGAAAACCGACTTTGCCAATAAAATGTTTCAGAATCTCCCGAAGGTTACGGGATTATGGATTCTGGTTACATTACTGATTGCAGTTGCAATCGGTGCATTTGTCGGATTTATCAACGGATTCTTTGTAGCCAAGTTCAGCCTTCATCCATTTATAGTGACGCTGTCTACTCAGCTTGTTACATATGGTGTTATTCTCTGGTTCTTCGGACTTAACGGAAACAACGGTCAGCCGATTTCCGGACTCAGTAATGAATATAAGGAATTTGTCGGCGGCGAAATGTTCCGTCTGGGAAATGTAGCTGTTCCGAGATATGTTCTATATGCAGCAATCCTTGTTGTCGTCATGTGGTTCATATGGAACAAAACCGCATTCGGCAAGAATATGTTTGCAGTTGGTTCAAATGCTGAAGCTGCCAAGGTTTCAGGTGTAAATGTTTTCTGGACGATAGTTTTCGTTCATGCACTTGCCGGAATGATGTACGGATATGCAGGCTTTGTAGAAGGCGTTCGAAGTGGTTCGGTTGCAGCGAGTACCGGTCTCAATGCTGAATGTGATGCGATTGCAGCCTGCGTAATCGGAGGAGTATCATTTGTCGGAGGTACAGGATCTATATCGGGAATCATCCTCGGAGTATTTGTGCTTCGTATCATATTCGTTGCACTTACAGTTCTTGGTGTTGATTCATCTTCACTTTATATAATCAAGGGAGCAATCATCCTTTGTGCATGCGCACTTGATATGAGAAAGTATCTGGTTAAAAAGTAAACGGAATTAAATTAGTATAATGTTCAGAAACGGGTGAGAGCATATAAAAGTCGGGAGCTGCCGTCGGTATTTACGTCGGACAATTCCCGGCTTTTTACATTTCAGACGGCTTTTTGGCGGAGATAAGACTATATTTACTTTGTCGGATGGCTTTTATATGTGAAATTATTGCTGCTATCTGTAGTATCGGAAAGCTGTTTCTGAGGACAGAGTATTGCGATATAGAGTGCTATTTGTTAGAATTTACGGGTAATACATTTGAGCTGAATCACGTGGCTTAAGTGTAAAATATAGTGAAGATTAAAAGAAAGAAGGGACAAAAAATGGAAAAGAACATGGCATTTAATGCACCGCTTAAGGAGAATCTTGCAAATGCTGCAATTAATTTCCTGGCACAGAATCAGCTGATCACAGAAGAGGATTTTAAAACCTTATCATTTGAAATGGGTTATATGCTCCAGATGGAAAATGAGCAGCTGGAGGCACTTTTTAAAATCTGTTATTCAGGTAAGAAACAGTATTTTGCACTTCAGAACAATAAGCTGATGATACTGAAATATACGGATGAACTTTTTAACCAGACTGTTGAATATATGAAGGCAAATCATCCTTGCTTACTCAGCGATGAGCTTCCGGAAACAGATGTTCAGAAGAATCGCAGGGAGAAGAATAATAATATTCTCCGTGCACAGAATATTGTAGTACCGGAAAGACTTATGACACGTTGGGATGATGAGAAGATTATACTTAAAGATAAAGTGTCAATATGTAAGAGAGCTATAGCCTGCTTCTTTGTTATTCAGATTGCATGTGATATCGGAAATGGAAAGTATGAAGAAGGTCTGAATGCTCTGAAGCCTTATCTGGAGCAGTACGGAGTTATGGATCAGCTTAATTCCAAGGAGAAGAAAATTCTGGATGGAACATATACTATGCAGGATGCGATAGATATGGATTGGGCCTATGAAGCTTACTGGTCACTCGTATGGAGTCTGGGACTTATAGATGATATCAGTGATGCAAGTCAGGTCTGTGATTGCCAGAAGGCTATAGAGCTTGTGACAAGCTGCAAAACTACAGAGGAATTTATAGCTAAATGTAATCTGAGAAGTAAGGAAGAAATCCTCGATATGCTGGATCTTTTCTTCAGATATCACTGGGCACTTAATGAGTCAAAAGCAAAGCAGGGCGTTCCTGTCGGTGATTTAAATCCTTCGGTGGTCCTTGAAAGAAGAAGAGGACTCGAATGGATCGTTACAAATGTCGAAGACTGGTATGATCTTCCAATGCCGGCTTAATAACCTGATTGCATCATTGATAACCTAACTGCATCAAAGTATTAACTTAACTACATCAAAGTATTAACCTAACTACATCAAAGTATTAACCTAACTACATCTAAGGAAGTGACTTGTTATGGGAATTATTAAGAGAAAGATAATTGAGCTTGCACTCAGAGATTTCTATAAATTAAAGGATCTTGATCATCCGAAATTCGGTGAAGAGCTTCATAATCTCAAAGTGCGTAAGGGTATGACATCAGAACCGCCTGCTTTATATCTCCGGCTTATGAATATAAAGACATGCCATATCGACAATAGTAACTATTACATACTTCATTCGAAAAAGAATAAAAAATGTGATAGTAAAGTCATATACATTCACGGAGGAGGCCTCGTTTCGGAGGCCTTTCCGAGTCATTGGGAGTTCTGCAGAAGACTCGCGGATAAGACAGGATGCGAGATCATATTTCCGGCATATCCGCTTGTCCCGGAGGGGAATACGGTATTAGCTCATGATATGCTCTTTAAAGTATATAAGAAGGTGCTTGAGAATACTGATCCGGCCAAGCTTGTTATGATCGGTGACTCTGCAGGCGGAACTCTAAGTCTCTCTTTATCAATGATGGCAAGAGATGAGGGGCTGCCTGTGGTCAGAGAAATAATCCTCATTTCACCGGGATTTGCAATGGAGAATCTGACTGATAAGGAAAATGCACGCCTTCAGGAGATTAAAAAACACGATTTCATGATAGGACAGTTTCCTGTCAGAAAAATAGCTGAATTATGGAACGGTGGTGCGGCTCCGCTTGATTACAGAACTGACGTTACAAGAGGAAGTATAGAAGGACTGCCGTTTATTACAATGTTTTCCGGTACATTTGATATAATGAATATCGCTGCCAGAAGATTTGCCCGAAGACTGAAGAAGGAGAATCATCCTTATCGATATATCGAAAAGAAGGGCGGATATCACGTTTATGTTCTCAGCAGGAAGTCTGCTGCGGAGTTTAATTATATAGCATCAAAGGTCGTGAACAATCAATAACATCAGAGTTTGTGAATGATCAATAGCATCAGAGTTCGAGAATGATCAATAGCATCAGAGTTCGAGAATGATCATATCGACGCATAACTGGTCGATTAATAGCTAATGCCATAGCTATAAAAATGGTGTATAATTAATCAGTTAAGGTTTTACTCCGTTTGATGGAAAATATAAAGTGCCCGGAAGTAAAACCTAATGAAACTATACTGAGTTGGAGATAATTACTGTGATAAAGAGAGCATCTTTATATATTCTAAAAATGTTTGGCCTGACAATGCTTCATTTGTCGGCCTGCATTCTTATAATATTAGATTTTTTCTATATGAATATTAATGAGATCGCGGCAATAGTTATCACAGTTATCTGGGCTATTCTGCTCTGGGCATTATCCATATATTTGGGAAGAAAGAGGAAACTCTCCCAAAAGAGAAGAGTAGGCAGAGGCATATATTTTGCAGTGATCGATATTCTTGTCATTCTTCTGATGGTTGTCGCAACAGAGCTGAATATGTATTGGAACAGTGAACTGTTAAGAAACAACAAATGGACGGATGATTCAGGCAACAAGGTTGTTACAAGGGCGGAAGCTCTTGAAGATTATGAATTTGCCATGAAATATCTGAAAAAGGTTCACCCGAACACTATAGATGGGCTGCCTTCGGATGTTGAGAAAAAGGCCGCAGAAGTTAAGACTTATCTTGAGAGTGTTGATACGATTAAGGGATATGAGCTTGCAAGGGAGCTTGAAAGCATTTTCGCCCTCTTAAATGATGGTCATACAATAGTTAAGGAAATGTATGATGATTATCATTACATGAAGCATATGTATGAGCATGAAGCGAAGGGGGATAAGCTTGTCGGAATAAATGGAATAACTCTCGAGGAGTTTCTGGAGAGTGATAAAAGACCGGAAAGCTATGAAAGAGAAGCATACGGAATTGAAAGCATTACCCAAAGAGTCGCTACTCTGGAAGGCCTTAAGTATCTCGGAATAGATACGAACAAAGATATAACTTATAACTTCATTAACGTAGACGGAGAGAATGTTAATGAAGTTGTATTCACTAAGGATTTCTTTATGAAAGAGGATTATCTGAATTATGAGGAATTGGTTACCGGAGATAATCTTCATGAAGAAAAATCAAAAGATTTTGTAAGCTATGAGATAGATAAGAAGCACAGCCTGGTAATTCTGACGCTTGATTCATGCAAGTATAATGATCATTACCGTGAAGTTGTGGCGCAGATGTTTGATGATGTAGAGAAGAACGGCATAGAGAATATAGCAGTCGATCTTCGTGCAAATTCCGGTGGTATGTCAAAGGTAGCAGATGAGTTTATAAATTATCTGGATGTGGATGAATACCGAGGATGGGCAAGCGAGTTAAGGGCCGGCTGGTTTAAATTTAAAAGTGATGCCAAGACATACAAGAATCAGAGAAAGGGAGCAGGATTTAAAGGAAATGTATATATCCTGACTTCGGTTCTCACTTATAGTTCGGCGATGGATTTTGCAATGTTTATCCAGGATAATCGTCTCGGTAAGGTTGTTGGAGAGTCATGTGGAAATATGCCTGCAAGCTGCGGCGAAGTGGCACATTTCAAACTCCCGAATTCAGGTCTCTATATGCAGATTTCGGGTGTGAAGTGGTTCAGGATTGATGAGACCAAGAGTGGTATGCCGATCATACCGGATTATGAATGTGACGCGGATGATGCATATGACGAACTGATAAGAATTATTGAAGAGTAATGGGATATATGATTCGGGATTATCGAATAGTATGTTATGTATAGGCTTGCTGATTTTTTTAGAATGATATGTCTGATTGTATGATTGATATGTATTATATCCGGCTTATTGATGACAAAATATAATTGATTCTGAAATTTCACAATTGAATTTAGGAGGTGCTGCAATGAAAGCAGTTTATCTTGAGAAGGGTGCGGTAAGCAGAGGTGATCTGTCACTTGACCCTATCACATCGCTTATGGATACTACGGTTTATGAAAATACAACCGAAGAGAATAAGTTTGAACATATAGGCGATGCGGAGATTGTATATGATAACAAGATAATTTTCGATGAGGAAACATTTCAGAAGCTTCCAAATCTCAAATATATCGGTGTCTGTGCGACAGGATATAATGTAATAGATCTTGAGGCTGCAAAAAGACATGGCGTTACTGTGACAAATGTACCTGCATACAGTACAGAATCGGTTGCTCAGCTTGCATGGGGATTTATAATTGAACTCGCAAGCAGGATCAGTGAGCATAATGCAAGCGTTCATAACGGTGACTGGGTGAGATCGGAAACATTTTGCTACTGGAATCATCCGATCATGGAACTCGCAGGAAAGACTATCGGAATAATCGGATATGGTAATATCGGAAGCAGAATGGCAGAGATAGCTCTTGCGTTCAGACTTAAAGTAAGGATTTATACAGCACATCCTGATAAGTATAAGGATGATCCGATAATTCGAGGACAGGGAGATATAAGATTTGTCTCGCTGGATGAAATATGGAAGGATTCGGATATTATAACGCTTCATTGTCCGATGAATAAGGATACTGAGAAGCTGATCTGCCGTGAGACCATAGATAAGATGAAGGATGGAGTTATCATAATAAATGTATCCCGAGGCGGTCTTGTCAATGAACAGGACCTGGCTGATGCACTTACTTCCGGTAAGGTGGCAGCAGCTGCAGCTGATGTTGTTACGGTTGAACCGATGAAAGTAGATAATCCGCTTCTTACAGCACCGAATCTTTGTCTGACACCTCACCTTGCGTGGGCAAGTCTTGAGGCAAGAAGCAGACTTATCGATGTTGTTTCTTCAAATGTTAAGGCTTATCTGAACGGAGAGAAGCTGAATGTACTGACCTAGCTCGGCCGCCTGTAAATATGTAATGGACAGGAATATGCTATGTTCATGAATAAATGATTTTGATGCATGTAAATATCAGATGTTTAGAATTATGCTATGTTCATGAATAAATGATTTATGATGAATGTAAATATGTGATGGTCAGAATCACGATATGGTCACAATTATGATATGACCAGATTGGAGGGACTATGCATTACAGTGTTTTGATAGTAGATGATGAGGTTGAGCTTTCAGAATATACTGCCAGATATTTTAATATGTCCGGCGTTGAAACAGCCTACAGGCTTGATGCGAAATCTGCAATGGAATTCTTCGAGGAAAACACATGTTCACTGGTGCTTCTTGATATAAATCTCGGTGAGGATTCAGGCTTTGATCTATGCTGTAATCTCAGGCGAACAACGGATATTCCGATTTTCTTTATAAGCGCAAGGTCTGCCGAGGATGATATGCTGCTCGGACTCAGCATCGGAGGCGATGATTATATTTGTAAACCATATTCGCTCGGGGTTCTTCTGGCTAAAGTAAAGGCTGAACTGAAAAGATATGAAGAAGCAAAAATGATCAAGTCCGATAAGAAAGAACAATCTGAGACTGCACTTGATAATGCTGAAGACGGAATAGTCAGGATCGGAAATGCCATCATCAACCTGAGAAAGGCCATGATTTCCCGTGATGGAAAGGATTATCCGCTGAAGGCCATGGAATATAAGCTTCTTGTTTACATGCTGAATAACAGGAATAGGGTGATCACGAAGGATGAATTCTTTGATAAAATATGGGATACTCAGTTTGTGGGTGATGTAACGCTTAATGTACATATCAGACATTTAAGGGAAAAGCTCGAGGATGATCCCGGAAAACCGGCCATTATCAAGACGGTCTGGGGAGTGGGATTTATATTTGAGGCATGAGTAATAGGATGTTACAAGCGCTGAAAATGTGACCTGTGGCGTGTTGTGAAACGTGATTTTTACATAATCTGAAGTGAGATTCCGGAAATCTGAATTTTTTACATTCAGGTGTGAGTAGATAAAAGAATGAAAAAATCATATTTTATTATTTACATTTTGATATTTATTATTGTCGGAGCTGCTGTTTGCTTGAAAGTTGCAAACGGCAGTTCTTCAGATGAATTAAATTGTGATGCAACTGAGGTCAACCGTCGTATTATTGCTATTTCAAAAGACTGGTCATTTGTTTCGGCTAAGAGAAATGAACTGGTTCATAAAGATGACAGCTTTGATTATACGGTGATCGGCATGGACGGAACGGTCTACATTATGACCAGAAAAGATATGGCCAATACGGTATCTGCGGCTACAAAGCATTATGATATAATCCGCGATATTGAACTGGACGGAGAAATTGTCGGAAGAATTATAATCAGAAATCCCTCTGTAGATTATGAAAAGGAAAGAAATCTGAAAAATGAATCACTCCTGGCGGCACTTCTTACATTAATGCTGATAATCATTTTGATATATTTTGTTCATATAAATCGAAATATAGTAGGTCCATTTCAAAAAATGAAGGATTTCGCTGTTCGTGTTGCATCGGGAAATCTTGATACACCGCTTGAGATGGACAAAGGAAATGTATTCGGAGATTTTACTGAAGCCTTCGATATAATGAGAGAGGAACTGAAGGCTTCGAGAGAGAGAGAAGAAGCTGCGATCAGGAGTCGTAAGGAATTGGTTGCTGAGCTGTCTCATGATATTAAAACTCCTGTAGCGTCCATCAAGGCGATGGCTGATGTGATGAGCCTGACTGCTAAAGATGATCTGGAAAGAGATACCATCGCATCGATTAACGGTAAGGCTGACCAGATAGATAAACTGATATCTAACCTTTTCCATGCTACTCTTGAAGAACTTGAACAGCTTGAGGTCCATACGGAAGAGATATCATCTAAGGAAATTCTTCAGATGATACGAGAAGCTGACAATATGAAGAAAGTTGTGGAAATGGATATTAAGGATGCAATCCTTATCTGCGACAAACTTCGTATAAATCAGGTTATATCGAATATCATATCGAATTCATATAAATATGCGGGAACTGAAATCACTGTATCAAGCAGATTTGAAACTAATGTTGATATAGATGCTGATAGAAAAGTAGATAAAGCAGTTGATTTAAACACTGATAGAAAAGTAGATAAAGCAGTTGACATAGACAATAATGAAAATATAGATTACGACACAAAAGATAATGTGATTTCAACCTGCAGAGAATACTATATATTAGAGATATCTGATAAAGGCGGCGGCGTCCCTGAATCTGAACTGGAAATTATTACAAAGAAGTTTAAGAGAGGTTCGAATTCAGAAGGTAAAGACGGCTCAGGTCTTGGACTGTACATTTCCAAGTATCTTCTTGAAAAAATGGGCGGCGGCCTTGAATGTACAAATAATGGAGAAGGCCTCACAGTTCTTATCCGGATACAGATAGCGTAGTATAGTTATAGGCTATACTAAAGTAGTTTAATATTGAAAATGCTGCGATTATATTTTTTTATGATAGATAATTGTTAAATTATAATTTGGGATATTATTAAATTATAATTTGGAATATTTCAAAAACATAATTATGGATATTGTTAAACATAATTATGTGTGTTTTTAAAAAATAATTATGGATATCGTTAAAACATAATTTGGGATATTGTTAAATCATATTTAAAAAACAGACAAAGATTTATATTTTTTATTGCTATATATTAGGATCATACAAGGGATTGTATGGTCCTTTTTGTATGCTGAGCTGCTAACGCCCATAACAAGTGAGGGACGTGGTACGATGCCTGAAGGATAGATGAATGAGACTTACGAGTGTGGTTATGTATTAGGGAGATTGATATAATTTATATCGGAGGTTTGATATGAATAACAGTAAGGATAGCTGGATTAAGAAGAATTGGTTGAAGTTATATTTTGCATTTATAATACTTATTCTTATAATATCAAGTGTAGGTAACGTTTTGGATTTAGCATTTTACATTAAGAGAGAAAAGACCGAAGCTACTGTATTGGAAGTTGTCAATAGAAGAATAAAATCCGGTGCGCGTAACCAGACATCATATAAAGTTACTAAAGAGAATATACGTTATAATATAGACGGAACGGAGTACAACCAGGAAATCAAGCTTCAGGGACGATATAATCTAAGGAAAGGTGACACTTTGAGAGTGGCCTATAATCCGAAAAATCCGGAGAAGGTTATTATACCGCAGAAGCTGTATTAGGGCCTCAGGTTTGAAGTCCTCTGGGGAATCTTCGTTGCTGTACAGCTGGTACTTGTAATTAAATACGGCAGGAAGAATACCAATATGCACGATATGCATAACAGTAACGAGAAGCTAACCAATCAGGCAAATATCGCTTAGTGGTTAGCCGGGACAGCGGAAAATAGAAGCTGAAGAAGCGAAAAAAGCTAACCGGATGGGCGAAAAGCATATAGTGGTTAGCCGGGATAGCGGAAAATAGAAGCTGAAAAAGCGAAAAAAGCTAACCGGATGGGCGAAAAGCATATGGCGGTTAGCCGGGACGGAAAATAATAGAGGTCGATGAGTCGAAAAAAGCTAACCGGATGGGCGAAAAGCATATGGTGGTTAGCTGGGACGGAGAATAAATGGGAGCAGGATCAAAGCGGAATAATAAATATGTAATTACAGCCATTTTGATCGTGGTGCTGTTTGCTGCCCAGTTTTTATTCAGCCGCATCGGGTTCTTAATATCTCAACTGTTTGATTATTCATCTTTGGATCCTGATGGTCTGTTTGCTCAGGTATCAGTGCACCACATAATTCAGATGTTCTGTGCTTTGGCATTGATCTTTGCCATTTGGAAGGTTAAGAAGATTAAGAAGATAGAAGGTTTTAACCTCCGTCCGCGTTTTGATTCCAGGGGCATAAAAGACACTTTGCTCTTTTGCCTGGCAATAACTGTTTATTATCTCGCTGTTTATATCGTCGGTTCATTTACCGATACCATAAACACATATGATTATGAGTTGAATGCTGTTAATGTATCGGGAACGCTCGGTTTCCAGCTGCTTCTGTCAGGCCCGTCAGAAGAGATCCTTTTCAGATCGCTTCCTATAGCGGTGCTGTTAAGTGTACTTGATTCTGACAGCAAAAGAGACAGAGCTATAGCCATTATTGGCACAGCTATTCTGTTTGGTATTGCACATATTGATCTGTTCACTTTCCGAATTCCATGGTTTCAGGTCTGTTATGCTTTTGTATTGGGAATCTTTTACGGATATACATTTATAAGATCGAAAAGCGTTATCTATCCAATGATAATGCACAGCATGAGCAATGTGATCTCCGTGGGCGGATGCTATCTGTATATGGTACTATTCAAATGAAGCTCTAAAAGGGACTGCTTTGTCTCTCAGTCAGGATAATAAACAGGAAATAAAACCTTGAAGATCGATTACAAAATACTGTGAATCATGATAAGAAATGAACTCCAATGATAATAGACTGAGAATAACAGACAGAGAATATTAGACAGAGAATAATAGACTGAGAATAACAGACAGAGAATAATAGATAGAGAGGATGTTTGCATGATGGATAAAACGAAAGAAGTTATCATTCGTACGGATAAGCTTTCAAAGAGCTTTTCTGTCGGAGGAAAGCAGCAGCATGTTCTAAAGAATCTTGATATGGAGATTTATAAAGGCGATTTTACGGTAATCATGGGATCATCCGGTGCAGGTAAATCAACTCTTCTCTATGCACTTTCGGGTATGGATAAACCTTCCCTCGGAACAATTGAGTATGCAGGTGAAGAGATAACAAAGATGAATGATGATAGACTTGCAGTATTCAGAAGAAAGCATTGCGGATTTGTATTCCAGCAGATACATCTCGTGGACAGCATGAGTATCATGGATAATGCAATCTCAACCGGAATGCTTACAGGACAGAAGCAGAAAGATTTAAAGCAGAAAGCACTTGAGCTTTTTGAAAGAGTCGGAATCAGTGAGGATCTGACAAAGAAGTTTCCAGCGCAGCTTTCAGGTGGTGAGGCTCAGCGTGGAGCAATGGTCAGAGCACTTATAAACGATCCGGATGTAGTCTTTGCCGACGAACCTACAGGTGCTCTTAACTCTGCCGGTGTTAAGGCAGTTCTCGATGTTTTGACAAGCATTAATGAAAGTGGTCAGACTGTCCTGATGGTAACTCATGATATAAAGTCTGCAAGACGTGCAAACAGGATAATATATCTTCAGGATGGCGGAATAATCGGTGAAATTGAACTCGGAAAATATGTCAGCGGAGATCATGAGCGCCATGAAAAGATAAGACGGTTTCTTGAAAGTGTCGGATGGTAAACAGTTAATTAAGGATGAGAAGATGAGTAAACTGATTAAAGCATATATGCATAAAGACAGAGGAATCCTTGCGGCATTTCTTTTTATAATCATTCTGTCAGCACTCATCATGCAGACAGGTCTCTTCTTAAACGGATATGAGAAAAGATATGACCGTCTGGTTGAAGAAAATCTGTTGGGCGACGGAGGAGCAATCTTCTTCGGCGATGAGAAAGTAGCAAGAAATGTGATGGACGGTATTCCCGAAATTGAAAATTTCTATATGCAGCATACAATCATGCCGTCGGATTTTAAATATCGAAAAAATGATTCAGCGAAAGAAAATTTGCTGTCTGATACTATATATTTTACGAGGGATTCCTATAGGGAGATGAATGACATCTCCCTTATAAAATGTGATGAAAGTATAACAAAGGATTATTTATATCTAAATGTGTATACCGCATATTATAACGGCCTGAAGGTCGGTGATACGATGCATATCGAGTCTGAGCATTTCGGTAATTATGACCTCAAAGTAGCAGGTTTATATGAGGATCTCCTGATCGGTAATCCCTATTCATATACTTCGGTAATAGTAGATGATGAGACTTATAAGAAACTTATGGACAAGGCTGATGAACTGGAAGCATCCGGAACAGAGTATAGTAAGACAAGCTTCATGTATTATTTCCTAAAGAATGGTGTGACAGAAGATGATGGTCTGAAGATCGTGGGTGATACTCTGGCAGAGAATAATGTTCCGACAATAGGTTATACTGCAAAGCTTTTAAAAACGGGATATATCGGCTTGGTTAACATAATGTCAGCGTTTATGACGTCTTTTGCAGTTATAATTATGGCTATATGCTTCATAATGATCATATTTACGATAAACAACAATATTGAACGGGATATAAGAAATATAGGTGCGCTTCGTGCTGTCGGATATACTGTTTCGCAGATCAGAACCGCTCTTTGCATGGAATTCCTGATTCTCGGAGGAATCGGTACATTTATAGGAATCCTGATCGCATATCTGACATTTCCGATATTAGAGGAAAATGTTATAAGACAGGTGTCGGGTATGGTATGGGAGAACAAGTTCTATTCTGGTTATTCATTAGGTATAATAGCTGCATTCCTTATAGTGATCGCCGTTGTAGTTTACTTATCCACAGCGAAGGTTAGAAAGCTTCATCCGGCAACAGCTCTGAGATTCGGCCTCGCATCAAATTCCTTTAAGAAAAATGTACTCCCGCTCAGTGAGACAAAGGGAAATCTGAGTGTACTGCTCGCACTTAAGAGTACATTTCAGAGCATGGGTCAGAATTTAATCATATTCGGAATAATAACTGCGGTTGCTTTCCTTACGATATTCTCCGGTGTTCTCTTATATAATACCAAGATCGATATGAATAATTTTCAGCGTATGCTGCAGGGAGATTCGCCGGATTCATATGTATATCTGAATGATAAGTCATCGGAAGATGTGCATGATATCATTAAAAGGATAAGTGAAATGGATGGCGTAACCGAAGCTTACGGCCTCGGAAGTTCAGATTATCCGGCATATGTAAACGGAAACGAGACATCTTTCTTATATACGGATAAACCTGAGTTTGTTTACTGTGGAGTATATGAAGGAGAGATGGTGAAGGAGGACAATGAAGCGGTTCTCGGTAGTATTACTGCTGAGAAGGCGGGTGTCGGAGTCGGTGATGAGATTGAAGTGAAAATAGGAAACAGAACAGAGCGATTTCTGGTTACCGGACTTCAGCAGGCCGTATACGGTATGGGTGAAAGAATATATATTACTGAAGGCGGAGCGAGGAAGCTCGGCGTGGATACGAACTATACGTATATCAGAGTCAGAGTGAAGGATGCAGATATAAAGACCGTGGATGATTTTAATGAGAGAGTAAAGACAGAACTCGGAGACGCGGTGACAAAGACAGAGAATCATTTTGAACAGACGAGAAGCAGCGAAAATATTCCGGTATATGCAGTCGGATTTGTGGTCATGATCATAGCTTTGATGAATATAATAGTAGTCCTGGTAGTTATAAGACTTCTTCTTAAGTCTGTATTTGTAAAGAAGGAGAAGGAGTTTGGTATAAAAAAGGCAGTAGGATTTACGAGCGGTCAGCTGAGGCTTCAGCTTGCACTGTCGCTGATCCCGACATGCATTATAGCAGCACTCTTCGGAGCACTGCTCGGACATCTCTTTATAAATCCTCTCTTTGAACTTGTATTCAGAAGCTTCGGAATCATGAAGTCGGATCTTATCATGAAACCGTTTCTTATAATACTTTCGGTTATTGCGGTATCCATACTTGTATTTGCGGCAAGCTACATTATGTCCGGAAAAATGAAACGCGTTTCGGCATACAATTTAATACAAGAGTAGTGTTGAAAGCTTGTATATACCAGAAAACCTCTGAATCGTCATGATCCGGAGGTTTTTTCATTTATTAATTCATTAAGTTTTTCATTAAATAAGAAATATGTAGATATTCCGAATATAATGCCAAGCAGAGTTCCGACGATAACATCAGTCGGATAGTGTACTCCGAGATACATTCTCGAAAATCCGATCATTGCAGCGATAGCCAGAGATATGATGCCTATCCATTTCTTGTTTCGAGGCAGGTAGCATGTTATAAGGCTTGCAAGCGAAAAGGCAGAGGATGTATGTCCGGATGGAAAACTCGTATCTACGGGCTTAGCTATCAGATAAGTCAGACCGTCGATAACTTCGAAAGGCCTGGTACGTCCAACATTTCCTTTGATGAGGACATTGCATATCAGAAAGTTAAACACGAGAGTTATCCAGCACATAATTCCGAGTTTTCGTGTTTTTTTGTTAATAGTAAGTGTCAGGCACAGCACATACCACAGAATTCCGTAATTACCCATATATGTGAAGGTCTTCATGATCACGGTTAGAAATCCGCATCTTATATGTTCCTGCAGAAATAGCAGAAATTCAGCTTCCCAGTTCATACATTATCCTTTTATCCGATAGAAATATGGGCCTGACGCGGCATGAGTCATAATAAATCAGTTGAAATCCGGCCCTTTTGATTATATACATTAGAAAATCTATACGATTATATCAGTGTTTCTTATTTCTTGCAAAGAAAATTGCGGTAATCTATAATAGTTAACGGGTTTTTTGAAATAATAATTGTTCTTGAATAAAGTATTTTTCGGGGGACGATATGACATACAGTGAATTTTTAAGTAACGGATATTGGAATCAGCTGTTTTTCAGTTTTTTATCGTATGTATGTGAAGCGATTACTATGCTTAATATTGTCTTTGTGGCAATATGTTTTTTGGGATTTGAGGGAAAAATTTCTAAAAAAACCTTCATCTTTCCTTTTATCAATGTAGTGATAGGTGCTGTTATGGTCGGATATTCACTGCTTTCAGCATTATTTTATTTAAAATACTACGGAGATACTATGATACCTCCTGAAGTTACGGATAACACTTTCCAGAGAATATTCGTGAATGTAATTAGAGTTATTATTTTTCTGCTTATGTTTTTTACAGCATTCGTCACTTTTAAAAAACATAGGATCTTACGAGGCCTTGAATCGACCATAGCTCTGGTTGCAATCGAATCATATATGGAACTTCTGATAGTTAATTCCATAAGTTATATATCGGGAGATTTTGAAAAAGTATTCGGGGATTATACTTCGTTAAACGGACAACCTTCAATAACTAAAGTATATGTAGTACTTAACTCTTTAATTCAAGTTACACTTTTTCTGATTTTGTATTTTGTCTTATATAAAAAGCAGAGATTCATATATGTCGGATGGGGTTACAGACTGTTATTCATATTATGGATCGCATTTAATCTTTTTTCCATAATTTATATTACATATGACAGTGATGAATTGGTCGTATCCATTAACAGACTGGAGACCATTCATGGAATATCAATGCTTGTAATGTCCGTAGGATTACCTGCGTTAATTGCTATTCTTATAGCAAGAAAAAGAGCTGTCGAAAAGACGAAAATTCAGGAAGGGTATATCGCATCAGAGCTGGAGTATATAAATCAGTATAAAAAAAGTCAGGAAGAGACCAGAGCTTTCAGACATGACATTGCCAACAATCTGTCACTTCTTGCTGCTATGATGGAGGAAGGTAAATCAGACGAAGCAAAAGACTATGTAAATGAGCTTCGCGGTGAACTTCGAGGAATGTCTCCTAAATATGCTACCGGAGATGAAATGCTTGACTGTATAGTCGGTATGAAAGCTTCGAAAATGGAAGAAGATGGTATTAAGTTTAATTATGATGGATTGATCGACGGTGGCCTTGGTATGAAGCCTGTCGATGTATGTAATATTTTTGCAAATGCACTGGATAATGCTATCGAAGCCTGCGAAAGAATTTCTGATAAAGATAACAGATGGATTGATCTGAAAGTCAAAAAAACTGATCAGTTTTTTAGTATCAAGCTTAGTAATTCCATTATACAGGATAAAAAGAGTGTATCATTGGACAATCTCTTTGATGGTTCATCACGAAAAACTTCAAAGAAGGATAAAAACCTTCATGGCTTCGGAACACAGAATATGAAACATGCAATTGAAAAGTATGACGGAATGTTGAAGTCGGAAGCGGAAGAAGATACATTTACATTATCAATAATGATTCCGCGATGAAGTTTCATGTCCGGTAGAGAGTTTCAGACCCACTGGAATGTTTCATGCCCGGTGGAATGCTTCATTTCAGGATGAATGTTTCAGGTTGGTTGATTGTTTCAAATAGCAGATTAGTTAACATAATATGATGTGCTGTTCGATAAATAAATCGGGCGGCACATTTTTTATTTTCTAATCTGATTTTAAAGACTTTTTAAAAAGTGCTGTATTATACTAACTTCAAGCTCGGAGCAAATTTATTATGTAGGAGAAGAACTTATGTTTTTCAGAATGATAAAAAAGGATTTAAAAGACAGCAGGGGACTGAATGCCATTATATTATTTTTCATGGTGATCGTATCCGCGCTGGTTGCTGCAAGTGCACTTCTGATATTTGCAAACTTCAGAGGTGTAAGCGTGTCTCAGGAAAGGTGCAAGCCGTATGATGCAGCTTTCGGCTACACAAAGTCAGTCGGAGCAAGCGATGAGCAGCAGAAGCGAATGGAAGAGATCATAAGGGATAAATATCCGGATGCGGAGATAGAGCACCTGGAAGGTATAGAATTTCAGTATACAAATATTTCTTATGATGGAATAGACTATGATGCTCTTAATAAGATTGCGGGAAATCAGATTTTTATACTGATGAAACAACCAAGAGTAATGAACCTGGTATATGATCAAGACAATTATCCGTTCCATGTGGAAAACGGACATATGGCAGTGACATATATGTTTGCAAAACAGACAGGTATTAAGGTCGGAGATAAGATAGATATTACAGCTTCTTCCGGAAAACAGTTTGAATTTACTGTTTCCCATATAATGAGAGATCCTATAAATGATCATTTGGTAAGATTTATCATTTCGGACGCAGATTACGAAGTATTAAGTAAGGAATGTCCCGAGAAGATGGGAATCACCGGTTTTGATACAAAGAAGGATTTTACCGACAATGATCGTAAGGTGCTCAATTCAATAATTTCAAAAGATCCTGATTTTGGAGATCTTTTTCGGAATAGTATGCCGGATGGACATAAGTACAGTAATTCAGCGTTGATTTCAACCCTGGTTTCATTTTTTCTTCTTATAACCTGTATCTTTATGATACTTATCATAATGTTCACAATCGGATTCACTATAAGATCAGTGATCAAGAAGGAAGAGAGAGAGCTTGGTATCATGAAGGCTCTGGGAACAGATTCGGTATCCTTCAGATGGCTTGTAGCGGCCAAATATATAGCATTTGCGATTATCGGCGGATTAGTCGGTGCCGTGTTGGGAGTATTCATCGGAAACAAGCTGATAGGAAGCTTTTACTATAACATTTCCTATTCTATCGGAGCTATAGATTATATTGTTGCTGCAGCAGCAACTCTGGTGATAATCGGATTAGTTATTATCTTTATTCTTATCTCAATGAGAAGGATCAATAAAATCTCTGTTATGGATGTTCTTCACGGAGAATCAAGACAGGACAGAATAAAGCATAGTGGAAGATTTGCCCTGAACAGAAAGAAAAAAATGTCAATTCCTCTGTTCCTGGCATTATCTGATATATTCGGAAATTTTAAGAGATATATATTACTTTTTATAGCATTTACCATAGGAAGCAGTGTTGTGCTTCTGAATATCCAGATCAGAGATTCGGTTATCAGTCCGGATTTCATGTATAAGTTCTATACCTGGAAGAAACTCGACGCGGTTCCTAATCTGGATGACAAAACCTTTAATGAGATTTCTTCAGGAACGGGAAGAGCTGATATGCTGGTGCGTGGATTTGAAGAGCTGATGAAGAAGGAAGGTATAAGAGCGACTCTTGAAACCAAAGAACAACAGAATGCTCGTATGGAATTCGGTGAGGAATCAGAGACAGTAGCACTGTGTTTTGGATTTAATCCCGAAGGCCTTGTGATAAGAGATGGAGGACAGTATCCGAAACTTAGAAATGAAGTCTTGATGGACTACTATACGGCAAGTATTCATGATGTAAATATCGGAGATAAAGTTACTATAGTATATGACAAGTATACTCCAGACCGTCTCTCTACAGAAGAGGTTAGTGAAGACTTTGTGGTTACGGGATTTGTGGACAGGCTTTCGTCATTTAATGACAGGGATGTGATCATGTCGGAGGAGTTTAAGGATGCCAGACCTGAAAGCTGGAATGCGGTAAGTTTTACACTGGATGTTCCGGATAATGAAAAGCAGGCAGAGTATGAAAAGTTGGACAAGCTCTTCCCGGGTCAAATGATGACGGATAAGGATATGATAGCAGCTATGCTTTCAATGTATGATGTACTGTTTACCTTTATGCGTAATCTTATGATAGTAGTAGTTGCCGGTGTTCTGGGATTTCTGGTTGTAATGTATCAGACCATATTTATGAAGGATGAAGAGCCGGAGATAGCACTTCTGATGAGTACGGGAGTGGATGAGAGGAGTACGAAGAATTGGCAGTTTCTCAGAATGATGCTCATATTCGGTGTGGGTGTGGCTCTTTCATTGATACTTACCCCGACAATAGTGGCAAGACTATTAGGTGTTTTATTTAGCTTAATGGTGGGATTGACAGGCTTTGGATTTACAAGAGGACTTCTTATGTCAGTTATATGGACAGTATTTATAACGGCGTTTATTGCAATAGTTATGAGAATCGTTATCAGAAAGATCAGAAATATCGAGATTTGGAGGATCAGAAATGAGTAGTAAGGTTTTAGATGTAAAGGATCTATGCAAGACCTATGTGATAGATGAATACAGCAACAATGTGCTTCAGAATGTTTCTTTCAGTATGGATGCAGGAGAGTTCGTATCCATTATGGGACCGAGCGGTTCGGGAAAATCAACTCTGTTATATACAGTCAGTGGTATGGATACTATGACTTCAGGAAAGGTATCCTTCGACGGAGAGGATATCTCATCTATTGACAGGAAGTCTATGGCAAAGATCCGACTTAACAAGATGGGCTTCGTATTCCAGCAGATGTATATGATGAAGAAGCTAAATATAATGGATAACATCATCCTGCCGGGATATCAGGCAAAGCAGAAGCCGCGTGCTGAAGTAAATAAGGACGCTGAGAAGCTTATGAGAAGGCTTGGAATTATAGAAACAGCAGACCGCTTTATCACAGAAGTATCCGGAGGACAGCTTCAGAGAGCATGTCTCTGCCGTTCACTGATAAATAATCCTAAGATGATATTTGCGGATGAACCGACGGGAGCTCTGAATCAGAAGGCATCCATGGAAGTTATACGTGAGCTTGTAGCAGCAAATCGTGAGGGAACTTCTGTCATGATGGTAACTCACAGTGAGAAGGTTGCAAGCTGCAGTGAGCGTGTGATCTATCTTGTAGATGGAAATATTCAGGGAGAACTTACTCTCGGAAAGCTTGGTTCCGATGATGAAATACCGGTACGTGAGAGGAAGCTCCGCAACTGGCTTCAGGAACGAGACTGGTA
>CAMJHQ010000017.1 GCA_946405625.1 uncultured Lachnospiraceae bacterium
CATGATTTACTTTACCAGTTTCACTGATTTTCTGAAGTAGCATTTTTCCCATGCTGCCATATCCAATTATCCCAACATTCATATCATAATTCCTCTTCAATATTTCTACTTTTCGTAACACTATCCATGATTAATAATTCCGGAAAATATCTTACAGCAGAATCATCCGCTTTTCTTTTTTATTATCAAATGATGAAAGAAGGCTATGTTAATAAAATCCTTCATTTCAGAAACTCTCATTTCCAGTTGTATCATCTTCTCCTGCCACTCTTCATCCGAATGTTTCTCTTGATTTTGCTGAAGATCCCAAAATGTTCGTATTCCATAAGTTTTATCAATATAAAGATCAGGGCACCACTTGAACACATCAGAATCATCATAATATCTAATCGTACCAAATTTAGAAGCCGAGCTATCTTCTCCGTCAAGCAACGAGTTAGCTTTTTCAAAATCATCCAAAAGAACAATCATCTGCATAACTCTTCCATTACGATTATGTTTTACCAAAGAAATATAACCATCCGGCTTCAGTACCCTTGCAAGTTCTTGAACTACGCTTTCCTTATCCTTAATATATTCAAGAACATTATGACAAATGATTATATCAAAACTGTTGTCCTCAAACTCAGAAAGAGCATTAATATCACCAACTACTTGTCTATAGTCATGATCAGTCCATGCATCCTTAAGCATGTCTTCCCATGGCTCTACAGCTACCACGCGATTAAACTCTGCAAAATGATCAGATGTAATGCCCTCACCACTTCCAAAATCCAGAATATCCTTATCTTTTATATTTCCCAGCTGTTTCCAGACAATCTTCTTAAATAGTCGGTCCCACGCCGGTAAATCTTCAATATTCCTCATCAATTTATCCTCATATATTTCAGTCTACTATTCTTTTTCGATATACAACACATAGGCATATGCTAATCATCGAAATTGATTTTCATCTGTTCATTTTCGATCAGTTCTACGCTGTATCCCTTCATCTCTCTGTAAATCCATTCCATGATCACTCCGACCACATACTCCTGCTCACTCAACGTCAGCTCTCTTCCCTGCGAAATGTGATGCCATTTATAGAGACATCCTCTGCAGCAACACGCCGTAGCATGTTGAGCTAAAAATACCGGATGCCCTCTCATTGGAGTCTGCTTCCCGTCATTCGGGATAATCCGTGGTGCAAGTCTGGTCTTTACAAAATCTTCAGCATGCTTCCGAATAGTGTCTTCCCCTTTATCCTTAACATACTTCTTGTCTTTATCCGATAAATGAAACCGGCTCCGGAATCCGGATCCGGCTAATCTTTCAAATAATTCATCATACATATCTGCCACCGACGTGATCTACTGATTCATTTCTGCGGATTATACTCAATCCATTTTCCGTCTTTTAGAATCTCATATTTTCCCCACTCAGGCTTTCCTTCATTTCTGCCCTTTACTCTAATCGGCAAAAATGCATCATGCTGGCAGTCCGGTAAAGGATCATCTATGTCAATCCATCCCTGTTCATCAATCAGTTCATTCCACTCTTCGAACAGATCTGACGAAGACTCATAAAACGAATCAAAAGAGCACATCACCGCATCCCTGTCACAATACATAAAAAGACAGTATCCTCCGTCTGTTTCATAAAGCATTATTTTATAAACAGACTGCGTATCATTACATATATACGGTTCTTTTAGATATGCATATTTTCTCATTTCTAATAACCCTTATTCTTATCCACCACATGTTGTTAAGGCTCTCTGTCAAAGCATCATAGTCTATTGCCGAACCTCGCCCAACATTTACAATATATGCTCCTTCCGGTAAAAGTGCAACCCTTTCCCGAGACAGTATTCCTTCTGTTTCAGGTGTTCCGGGAAGGCTCATTACCAGCAGCTCTGTATCCGGAAGCACTTTATCCAGCTGATCGATCGATAACATTTTATCATATATCGGATCATTAGTTATTTCTTCTATTCTTGTCTTTGAGTGCTCCGCTAAAACCCAAAACCTTCATATACTTTTACTCCTCATTTGTGCCAATACCATTATGGAAGATACTTTCCTGCCGCAAGATAAAGTGCATACCAATCATGATGAGAAAGCTTCACTTCAGCTGCAGCTGATATATCCTTAATATGATCCGGGTTCATCGTTCCGATTATTGCTTGCATTTTAGCAGGATGACGAAGTATCCACGCTATTGCGATTGCCGATTTCGATACGCCTTCACGATCAGCCAGTTCACCCAGAGCTTTATTCAGTTCAGGAAAATCCGGATTGTCTATAAATGTACCGCCGAACATTCCAACCTGAAGAGGAGACCACGCCTGAATTGTTATATCATTCAGTCTGCAATAATCGAGTGCATTTCCGTCTCTGTTAATTGAAAACTGCGTAGTTTTATTATTCATATAAAGTGCCTGATCTATAAGCTGTGACTGTTCAAGTGAAAGCTGAACCTGATTTATGCCAAGCGGTTGCTTCACATATTTCTTCAAAAGCTCTATCTGCATCGGAACAAGATTGCTCACGCCAAAGTATTTAACCTTTCCTGCCTTCTCAAGTATATCAAAAGCTTCCGCAACTTCCTCCGGATCATACAGAACATCAGGTCTGTGAAGAAGGAGTGTATCGAGATAATCTATATCAAGCCTTTCCAGAATACCATCCACACTTGATAAGATATTATCCTTTGTCCAGTCAAACTCATTACGGTCGAAGCACAATCCACATTTGCTCTGGATTATTATATCCTCTCTCTTTAATCCCGTCATCGGAAATGCTTCTTTAAATCGCGCCTCCGCTTCGCCGTTTCCATAGCAGGTTGCATGATCAAAGAAGTTAATGCCGCATTCATATGCCGTACGGATCACATCAGCCGCTGCCTCTTTGGTTAGATCCGGCATTCTCATACATCCCTGAATTATAGCCGATACATTCTTCGGTCCATTTAAAATATCTATATACTTCATGTCTATCTCCTTTTTGACACTGAGACAATCTCTCTGTTACTAAATCATTTAAAATCCGCATATCCATCATAGATACGGTTTCTTCTCTCTTTTTCTTCCCCGGAAAGCTTCTCGCAGCCGGCAATATCATATGCACCAAATGTATTATAAAGTCTTGCTGTAGGATCAAGTTCAACATAGGTCACCCATGGAAGCCAGTGATGAAGCGTCCTGAGCTCCTGATCGGAGAAGTCTCCTCCTTCCCAGGAAAGGCCCTGTATGCTATAACCAAACTCCCCATAAACATCATTTGCATTTCTGGAATTATTGTGAATAAATTCAGCATAATTTCTATAATGTTCATCGCCGGTAATTATATATATTCTGTAATAGAGATAAGCACATGCTGCCATATACATATCTCCACCGCCCAAACCTACCGTCACCGGACTCTGTCCGCTTATTGAACGCTTTGAAAGCGGGCAGTTCGGTCTGTCAGAATAAACAGGAAATGTCCAGGAATATGTCCAGGTCTCTGTATAATCCGCAGCTCCGAGAAGTGCTTCAAGCCACTTATCTTCACCCGTCAGATCATATAGTGAAAGGAAACCAAACATAGCATAAATACCGGACTCATTATCCATTATATCCGTATTATCACAGGTTGATCCCCGGTATTCAAAATGCTTATAAATGTTTTCGTAAGACCACTCTCCTGCCTGTATTGCTGCTTCCTTATACTCTTCCTTTCCCGTAACCAGATAAAGCTGAACGAAGAACCTTACGATACTGACTGTATTGGCTTTGGAATCCATTCTCATCCTTCCATCATGTTCATACGCACGGTAAAACGAGCCGTCTTCGTTTTGTATATTGAGGAAGAATCTTGCCGCATTCTCACAGAACTCAAGCCAGTCCGGATGTTCCTCCGTCTTCTTTCTGGTCAATACATATGCATCAAGTATATTTTCCAATCCGTCAGCCGACATGCGAAGCCATATCGGATAAGGTTCAAAAGCCTTATTTATCGGACTGTAGCATCCGTTTGGTGCGCCATTTGGTTCAGCTCCGTTTTTAACCCAGAACATGATCATATTCTGTCCTTTTTCAAACGCTTCGGTATCACCCTCTCGAATTCCGTAATCCATAAGCTGATATCCGATTCCGGGCTGCTGTCCTACAAACCCAAACTGCATGGATATACTGTCGACATCGAAGTCCGGCAGGAATGAAGAGAATGGAACTCCCCATGCACCGTCACCATAATCTCTTGCAAGCTTTTTCATTGCATTTATATTATTCTGATATTGAAGTTTCTGATCGACATCAAAGAGGTCGTCACGAAGCCTGTCATACACCGACCTCCATGCCCACTTCATCATCGGATAGAAATCATCAAAATGTCCGAGATTAAGCCTCACCTCATAATTATCCGTAAAATCCTTTTCCATAGGATGAAGAACTCTGTTAAAAGTTTTAGTCTTCATCATATAGTCTATATCGAAAAACATCTGTCCCTCTCCGACCTGTCCGTCAGCACCGGGATAAACATAATCGATTGTTATACCATCCCTGACCGCCCCTGTTTCCTTTCTCACAGGCAATCCATAATAAAGGTATGCTATAGTTTTATTTTCAGGTTTGGAAAGTCCAATGGATGCAACATTGCAGTCTCTGTCTATTCTCTGTGAGAACTTACAAGTGCTGCGAGACGGAAGTTTCACATCCGATCTGCTTCTCGAAAACATAATAGCTTCTCCTGTCTTCTTGCTTAATGCCGCAAAAAGAGGAAGCGTAAGACCGGTCTCCTTTCGCCAGTTATATTCACATTCCGGATCATATCCTACAACAAAAGGACGCGCGAATTCGTTATCTAAATACCAGTTACCCGGAGCAAAGCATTGATAATCTCTTATTGTTTCCGCATCCGGAAGAACAAATGAAATCTTCGATGCAAATCCGAGATCATCGTCTCCCTTTTTCAGAACTTTCAGATTTCTGTTTATTATGATTCCTTCTGTATCTACCGAGTATGTATCTTTAAACCCAAGCTTCGAACCGTTAGGCGTATCCATTTCACCCGATGCTATTATCTCATCGCCCGCCTTTTCAACAGTATCATATGTTTTATCAAAGAATTCGATAACTGCCATAGCAGTCTTCACAAAAGCATACATCGGCCGCTTATTATAATAAAGTACATCTCCGTTTTTCTCGACAACAACTCCACCGCCATCAAAGACCAGCTCATAATCTCCGTTTTGTAACCTCATACTAAATACCTCTCATTTATCATCCTTGATCCACCGTAAGAACTCCTCCCGGAATCCTCTAAAAAGTAATAGTCCACCAATAATCAGCTTAATCTATATCCGATAAAAACAAAAGGAATTTATTATCTTTTTTTGACTGTTTTTTGCCATTGATCAGCTTATATCTTCAGCTTCTGCTCATATATAGTATTTAGAAAATGTATTAAAATCCAAGAAACAAAGAAGCCGCAGTACATGCGAATATGTACTGCGGCCATTAACAACAAATCTATATTTAGTTTACACTGAAGAGAAGCTGACCATAGCTTGGGAATGGCCAATCACTCTGAGATGTAAGCATCTCAGCTTCATCAACATAAGATCTGAGTGTTTCCATTGTAGGAAGAAGTGTATCTCTTACAAACTCAGAAGACTTAAAGATATCAGGAAGATTCTTAAGTGTTGTGATAGCATCCTCAAGAGCCTTTACTGACTCAAGTATATGATCTGTAAGCTCTGAAAGTCTCTCGATTGTAGAAACTTCGTAATTACACTTAACCTTATCACTTACCTGTCTCATCAATGATGTTGTCTGAGCAAGCTTGAAGAGGTATCCCTCGATTGCAGGAAGATAATTCTTACGAACCATATCAACCATTGTAAGAGCTTCAATATTAACTGTCTTTACATAGTTCTCAAGCATGATCTCGCATCTTGAATGAAGCTCTGCCTCTGTAAATACCTTATGAGCCATAAGCATATCCATGTTCTTCTTATCAAGAAGATGTGGCATTGCATCAGCTGTTGTCTTAAGATTCAGAAGACCTCTCTTCTCTGTTGCTTCTGTGATCCAGTCCTCACCGTATCCGTTTCCGTCGAAGAGTATTCTCTGATGATCTGTGATAACCTTCTTTATAAGTTCATGCAGATCTTCTTCGAAATTTTCCGACTTTTCAAGGATGTCAGCATACTGACGAAGGCTTTCGGCTACAGCCGCATTAAGCATAATGTTGCAGCATGCGATACTGTTTGATGAACCGAGTGATCTGAACTCGAACTTGTTTCCCGTAAAAGCAAAAGGTGATGTTCTGTTTCTGTCTGTAGTATCTCTCGAGAAACTCGGAAGTGAATGAACACCAAGCTTCATAACCACCTTCTCGGTTCCTTCATAAGGCACATCATTTCTTATTGCATCAAGGATTCCCGTAAGCTCTTCACCGAGGAAGATTGAAATAATAGCAGGAGGTGCTTCATTAGCTCCAAGTCTGTGATCGTTACCTGCAGTAGCTACCGAAAGTCTCAGAAGATCCTGATAATCATCAACCGCCTGAATTACCGCACAGAGGAAAAGAAGGAACTGTGCATTTTCATAAGGAGTCTTTCCAGGAGAAAGAAGATTTATTCCGGTATCCGTTCCTATAGACCAGTTGTTGTGCTTTCCCGATCCGTTAACACCTGCAAAAGGCTTCTCATGAAGGAGACATTCAAGACCGTGTCTCGAAGCAACCTTCTTCATGATCTCCATTGTAAGCTGATTGGAATCCGTTGCAACATTTGTTGTCGAATAAATCGGTGCCAGCTCATGCTGAGCGGGAGCAACTTCATTATGCTCGGTCTTGGCGAGAATTCCGAGCTTCCAAAGCTCCTTATTCAGGTCCTCCATATATTCCTCAACTCTCGGCTTGATAACACCGAAGTAATGATCATCCATTTCCTGACCCTTAGGAGGCATTGCTCCGAAAAGAGTTCTTCCTGTATATTTAAGATCAGGTCTCTTGTTGAAGACTTCCTTATCTACCAGGAAATATTCCTGCTCAGGTCCAACGCTTGTTCTTACATACTTTGCATCTGTTCCGAAAAGTTTAAGTATTCTCTTTGCCTGTCTGTTAATAGCCTGCATGGATCTGAGAAGCGGTGTTTTCTTATCAAGTGCTTCTCCCGAATATGAACAGAATGCTGTCGGAATGCAGAGTGTATGTCCCTTGATAAATGCATAAGATGTCGGATCCCATGCTGTATATCCTCTTGCTTCGAATGTAGCTCTGAGTCCGCCTGACGGAAATGATGAAGCATCAGGCTCGCCCTTGATAAGTTCCTTTCCTGAGAACTCCATCAGAACTCCTCCATCCGGTGAAGGTGATATAAAGCTGTCATGCTTCTCAGCTGTAACGCCTGTAAGAGGCTGGAACCAATGTGTAAAATGTGTTGCTCCGTTCTCTATTGCCCAGCTCTTCATCTCCTCTGCCACAGCATCTGCAACATACTCATCAAGTCTTGTATTCTCATCGATAGTCTTCTTGAGCGAAGCATATACATCATCCGAAAGTCTTGCTCTCATTACTCTGTCATCGAACACCAGTGATCCGAATAACTCAGGTACATTAGTCTTTTCCATTGTGGTTCCTCCTCATTAAGAAATAAAATAATTATCTATTTTTACTGCACGCATCATTCGTATTCCGCTTCGCTCCATACAGAATACTTAACGTATCATTCGTATTCCGCTTCGCTTCATACTCATGATGCGATCTCGGCAAAGCTGCATAGCTGCTGAAAGCAGCTATGTATGTGCAATCAGATTATGATCCTGCACACAAGTGTGCGATCATGATCTGATCGCACATGCATATGCTTCGCATATGCAGCCTTGCCTCGATTAACGCACAAAAAGGCGCCTTAGAGTTCTAACTCTAAGACGCCTTTGTCTTCTATGGTTCCATACTTTACTACGATAAATCAGAAAAGTCAATACCGTTTTTAAATTTTTTTGATTTTTAAATTTTTTTGATTTTATTTTTTTATCAAACCAACGTCAAATGACATTTCAATCATCGACTATATCCTCTGCCACCTGTTTCTTTGTAAGTCCTTTATTCATGGCTTCGCGGATTATATAATCATGAGCTTCCGCTTCACTCATGCCCCGCTCCACAAGAACAATCTTTGCACGGCTTACTATTTTCATCTCTTCCATTTTTTCATTAAGCGTTCTGAGCTTCACATGAACCTTTCTGAGCCTGTCATTCAAAGCAATCGAAAGTCTGATCATCCTCTCAAGTTCAGCGAGTTTAAGTGGCTTAGGAAGTGTCATAACGCCATATTCGATAAGGTGATCGTTAACACTTGCATAAACCTCTGTCGGAACTGCAAGAATAACACCCGAGCTGTGCTTCTCAACAACATCCATAACAAACTCATTTCCCATTCCGTCTGTGAGCGGTGCGTTGACAACCACAAGGTCATACTCCCTGACCAGAAGTTCACGTCTGGCAGACGAAGCACTCTTTCTGATCTCAATAACATCAAAACGTCTGTCCGGAAGAACCTTCTTAACAGTTATATTAAATTGTTCAGACGACGATACTATAAGCACCGAATATCTGCTGTCAGTTCTTTCTTTCATACCGGCCCCATTTGATGATTATATACACCCGACGACTGATCATCAGGTATATCTGTTTGCAATACTAAGAAATGTACTTGTCTATGATAGCTTTAGGCAGTATTTCTCTGATAAACTCACTATCCTCTGCTATCTTCTTAGCTTCCTTTCTGGATTTAGGCAGAAGCACACTCTCACCCTGAACCTCTTCTGAAAGTGTAAGCTCATTCTTTATTCCGTAGAGTCCTGCATATATAAGAAGCGCATATGCAAGATACGGATTGCTGAGCGCATCCGGTGATCTCAGTTCAACTCTTGTGCTGCCCTTCACATCATCAATATGTATCAGCTCCGATCCACCGATTCTGGACCAGTTAACTTTATCAGGAGCCGTGCCGTTACCGAATCTGTTATAAGATGCATCCGTCGGATTAAGGAATACAGTTATATCCTTGATCTTTGAAAGAATTCCTGCTGCAACAAACTTTGCAACATCCTTTCCATCCTTATCATGTGCATAAATATTTATATGATATCCATTACCCGGTTTATCCGAAAGCGGCATAGGTGAGAAATCGGCATAGAGTCCGTTTCTGTCAGACACAGTTGCAACAACCATTTTAAATGTAATTATCTGATCTGCAGCTTTAAGCGGCTTTCCGTAATGGAAGTCTATCTCATTCTGTCCCGGTCCTCTCTCATGGTGAGATCTTTCCGGAGTAAGCCCCATTTCTTCAATCGTAAGACAGATTTCACGTCTTATATTCTCTCCTCTGTCAAGCGGAGCGATATCCATATAACCGGCTTCATCATAAGGGATCTTTGTAGGATTGGATTCATCATCTGTTTTGAAAAGATAGAATTCCATCTCAGATCCAAACTTAAATTCTATGCCCGCCGCCTCAGCTTCTTCAACAGCTTTTCTCAGAATATTTCTCGTATCTGCTTCAAAAGGAGTTCCGTCGGATGTACATACATCGCAGAACATTCTGAGAACTCGGCCTGAATCCGGTCTCCACGGAAGCACAGAAAGAGTTGACGGATCCGGTTTCAGGTACAGATTCGCCTCTTCGCTTCCTTCAAAGCCTCGTATTACCTTGGCATTTATCGCAATGCCGTCTTTAAAAGCCTTATGGACTTCGCTTGGCATTATAGATATATTTTTCTGAACACCGAAGGCATCCCTGAATGCAAGTCGGATAAACTTCGCATCCTCTTCTTCGATATATTCCATTACTTCAGATTCTGTAAAATTCATATGAATTCCTTTCTCTCACATCAACACCTTTAACCAAATATCTTTCAACCGCTGACACGGCACTTACTAGATTGTGGATATTCTCGGTGTAATGTCTTCAAGAACATCCAGCAGTATCTTAACCGTATCAAGCGAAGTAAAGATCGTAACTCCGTTCATAATAGCACATCTTCTGATCTCTATTCCGTCTCCGTAATGTATTCCGGACAGGATTGCACGTGTATTGATTATATAACTGACATATCCGGCTTCGATAGATCTGAGAACCTCATCACTTCCGTCGCTGAGCTTTCCTCTGATTCTTGTCCTGATTCCATGTTCCTTCAGGAATTCACCTGTTCCGACAGTTGCTTCAATATTGAAACCAAGCTCATAGAATCTTCTTACAAGAGGAAGTGCTTCTTCCTTATCCTCGTCAGCAAGAGTAACCATTACGGTTCCGTACTCCTTCATCTTGATACCGGATGCCTGAAGTGCTTTATAAAATGCTCTCTTAAGACTTCTGTCATAACCTATAGCTTCACCTGTGGACTTCATCTCAGGTGAAAGATAAGCATCCATACCGTTAAGCTTTGCAAAGGAGAATGCCGGTGCTTTTACATACCATTTCTTTGAAGCCTCAAGCGCTTTCTCTCTTGCTTCGTCATCCGATTCATTAATATCTGACAAAGCCTGAATCAGCTTAAGTCCGCCTTCTTCAGCGATTCCGAGATATCCCTGCTCCTCAAGGCTGTGACCAAGCATAACCTTTGTAGCGATATCAACAAGCGGATAGCCTGTTGACTTTGAAAGGAACGGTACACTTCTTGATGCACGAGGATTAACCTCGATGATATATACATTATCCTGCTTATCTACGATAAACTGGATATTGAAAAGTCCTACAATACCGATGCCGAGTCCAAGCTTTGTCGTATAATCGGTAATCGTCTCCTTAACCTTTTCGGAAATCGAATAAGGAGGATAAACGCTTGTACTGTCTCCCGAATGTACACCGGTTCTTTCAACAAGCTCCATGATACCCGGAAGGAATACATCCTTACCGTCACAGATAGCATCTACCTCGACTTCCTTACCTACGATATATTTATCTACAAGAACAGGTCTGTCCTCATCTACTTCAACCGCATTCTTCAGATAATGTCTGAGCATAGTCTCGTTTGCTACAATCTCCATTGCACGTCCGCCAAGAACGAAGCTCGGTCTGACAAGCACAGGATAACCTATCTTTTCTGCTGCAGCGACACCGCTCTCGATATCAGTAACAGCAACTCCCTTTGGATGAGGAATATCAAGACTCTCAATAACACCCTCAAAGGCATCTCTGTCTTCTGCTCTGAAGATTGCATCGCAGTCTGTTCCGATTATCTTTACTCCTCTATCTCTGAGCGGCTCAGCAAGGTTGACAGCTGTCTGTCCTCCGAGTGAAGTGATAACTCCCTCAGGCTTCTCAAGGTCGATGATATTCATGATATCTTCAGCAGTAAGCGGTTCAAAATAAAGCTTATCCGCAGTCGTATAATCCGTCGAAACAGTCTCCGGATTGTTATTTATAACTATAGCCTCATAGCCCATTTCATGGATGGTTCTTACAGCATGTACTGTCGAATAATCGAACTCAACACCCTGTCCGATCCTTATAGGTCCCGAACCGAGAACTATGATCTTCTTGTTGTCCGAAACAATAGACTCATTTTCCTCTTCATAAGTCGAATAGAAATACGGAACATAGCTTTCAAACTCGCTTGCACATGTATCGATCATCTTATAAACCGGACGGATATCATACTGCTTTCTCAGCTTCCATACATCATCCTCAGAAAGTCCGGTCAGCTCAGCTATATATGAATCCGAGAATCCCATCTTCTTTGCAGAATACAGTATTTCCTTATCTATCGTTTTACCTGCAAGTTTCTCGAGATGTCTCTCAAACTCAACAATATTCCTTATCTTATCAAGGAAGAACATATCTATTCCGGTTCTGTTCATTATGACCTGAAGATCTACTCCCAGCCATATAAGCTGCGAGATCGCATAGATTCTGTCATCCGTACCATCTTCGATATACTTGAGCAGCTTCTCAACTGCCTCAACTCTGTTTTCCGGTTCCGGCTTATCAGATAAGCTCTTAACATCAAACTTCTCAAGGTGGATATGATTTCTTCCGTCCTCAAGAGATCTGATTGCCTTAAGAAGGCTTTCCTCAAATGTACGGCCTACGCTCATTGTCTCTCCTGTTGCCTTCATCTGAGTAGAGAGCACATTTGATGCAAGCGTAAACTTATCAAACGGGAATCTAGGCATCTTTGTAACGATATAATCCAGTGCAGGCTCAAAGCATGCCGGCGTGTTAGCAAGCTGAATCTCATCAAGATTCATTCCTACTGCTATCTTTGCCGAAACTCTCGCAATCGGATATCCGCTTGCCTTGGATGCAAGTGCAGAAGACCTCGATACACGAGGATTAACTTCGATAACAAAATAATTAAAGGACTGTGGATCAAGTGCAAACTGGCAGTTACATCCGCCCTTTACTCCGAGAGCTCTGATGATCTTAAGCGCACTGTCACGGAGCATGTGATATTCCTTATTGGTAAGAGTCTGGCTAGGAGCTACTACTATTGAGTCTCCCGTATGGATTCCTACAGGATCGAGGTTCTCCATGTTGCAGACTACGAGAGCCGTATCATTGGCATCTCTCATTACTTCGTACTCTATTTCCTTGTATCCCTTAATACTCTTCTCAACGAGTACCTGATGAACCGGCGAGAGCGCAAGTGCGTTCTTCATCATATCGGCCATTTCCTCAGGATTGTCGGCAAATCCGCCGCCTGTACCGCCAAGTGTAAATGCAGGTCTGAGGATAACCGGGTATCCGATTTCCTCTGCCGCTTTAAGTCCTTCTTCAACTGTATATGTTATCTCTGAAGGTACCACAGGTTCTCCAAGCTTTTCACAAAGCTCTTTAAACTCTTCTCTATCCTCTGCACATCGGATACTTGCAGCATCTGTTCCGAGAAGCTCTATCTCACATTCTGCAAGAACTCCCTTATCATTAAGCTGCATGGCAAGATTAAGACCTGTCTGTCCTCCGATTCCCGGAACTATCGCATCCGGTCTCTCATAACGACATATACGAGCCAGATACTCAAGTGTGAGCGGTTCCATATAAACCTTGTCTGCAATCATTGTATCTGTCATTATCGTAGCAGGATTTGAATTGGCAAGTATTACCTCATAGCCTTCTTCCTTAAGTGCAAGGCAGGCCTGAGTTCCTGCATAATCAAACTCTGCTGCCTGTCCTATAACGATAGGACCGGATCCTATAACTAAAATCTTATGTAGATCTTTTCTCTTTGGCATTTTTTATCCCTCTTTTATACGGATATTTTTTGAATATTTTATCGCTTATCTGCTCTCTTTGAAAAGACTCATCTTCTCGATAAATCTTTCGAAAAGGTATGTGCTGTCCTGTGGTCCCGGTGCACTCTCAGGATGATACTGTACCGAAAATGTAAATCCATCCTCCGAGGCAAGACCCTCAACAGTATTATCAAGAAGATTGATATGTGATACCTTAAGTCCCGTACCGGCTACAGTTGAATCATCAACAGCATAGCTGTGATTCTGACTTGTTATCTCAATCTTTCCTGTTGATATATCCTTAACAGGATGATTGCCTCCTCTATGTCCGAATTTAAGCTTATAAGTTTTAGCACCATGCGAAAGAGCTATCAGCTGATGTCCCAGACATATTCCGAACATAGGAAGCTTTCCTTTAAGTGCTTTAAGCGTCTCAATAACCTCCGGAACATCTTCCGGATCTCCCGGTCCGTTAGATATAAAAAGTCCGTCCGGCTTCATTTTCAGGATTTCGTCAGCCGATGTCCTGTAAGGGACAACAGTAACATTACATCCATGAGAATTAAGCTCTCGGACGATATTCATCTTCATGCCGCAATCAATAGCGACAACATTATATTTGGGATTCGAGGTTCTCGAATACCACTTTTTCTTACAGCTGCATCTTGAAACCGCATCATGAGGCAGTTCGGTCTCTTTAAGAATGCTGAGACCTTCCTCAAGTGACGTGTCTATTCCTGTCACAAGAACCTTACGGGAACCATGATCCCTGATACTTCTGACAAGCTTTCTTGTATCGATTCCGTAAATTCCCGGAACATCCGCATCCTCAAGCAGCTCCGAAAGAGTTCTTGTGAAGCGGAAATTGGACGGATTATCATTAACCTCACGAACGATCAACGCTCCGAGATTAAGCATCTTGCTTTCGAAATCTTCATCTGTGATACCGTAATTTCCGATCAGTGGATAAGACATCACTATAGCCTGATCCGTATATGACGGGTCGGATATTATCTCCTGATAACCCGCCATAGACGTATTGAATACAATTTCGGCAACAACCTGCCTGTCAGCACCGAAGCCGTATCCTAAATATTCACTGCCGTCTTCCAATATGATTTTCTTATTAAATGCAGTCATATTCTTCTTCCTCAGTTTATTTATATTTTTATTCAGTAAGAAGCTAGTTTCCGTGATTACCATCTATCATGATCCGACTGATGGCATCTTAATTATCATACTTACTGAACATTAAGCGCACTTTCAACGAACTTGCGGAATACCGGATGAGGCCTGTTAGGTCTCGACTTGAATTCCGGATGATATTGCACTCCGATAAAGAACGGATGATCCTTTATCTCTACAGTCTCGACAAGTTCCCCGTCAGGAGACTGTCCGGATATAACAAGACCCGCAGATGTAAGTATATCACGATACTCATTATTAAACTCATATCTGTGGCGATGACGCTCATGAATAACACGTCTTGGTTCTCCGTTTGTTCCAAACGATACAACTTCAGTATCTGAAACATCCGCTCCGTCAGCGAAATAACAGCTCTCCAGAAGTGTACCCGGTGTAACCGCACAAGGATAGCTTCCAAGACGAAGCGTTCCTCCCTTATTAACACTGTCAGACTGGCCAGGCATAAAATCAATAACTTTTACATCTGTTGCATTATGGAACTCTCCGGAGCAGGCATCCTTCAGCCCTGCTGCATTTCTTGCATATTCAATAACCGCAATCTGCATACCGAGACATATTCCGAAATACGGAAGCTTATGCTCTCTCGAATACTTTGCAGCAAGAACCATTCCTTCGATACCTCTGTCTCCGAATCCGCCCGGAACAATGATTCCGTCTACGTTCTTGAGTCTCTCATCAACATTTTCCTCGTTCAGCTCCTCTGAATCGATCCAATCGATCGTCACATGAGCATTAAGAGCAAATCCTGAATGGTTAAGTGCTTCCGCAACAGAAAGATATGCATCATGAAGCTGAACATACTTTCCTACAAGTCCGATAGTTACTTCTTTTTCTCTGGAATCTATATTGCTTACCATCTTCTTCCATTCAGTAAGATCCGGCTCACGAGCATCAAGTCCGAGTTCTCTGCAGACTACCTTCGAAAGTCCTGCATCCTCCAGCATGAGTGGTGCAGCATAAAGGCTCGGCAGAGTTCTGTTCTCTATTACGCAGTCTTCTTTTACATTGCAGAACATAGATATCTTCTTGAAAATAGATGGCTCAAGCGGTTCATCGCATCTGAGTACGATTATATCAGGACGCACTCCCATACCCTGAAGTTCCTTAACCGAATGCTGTGTCGGCTTTGACTTATGCTCATCCGAACCATGAAGGAACGGAACCAGCGTAACATGGATAAAGAGGCTGTCCTCCTTAGGCACTTCAAGAGATATCTGTCTTACAGCTTCAATAAACGGCTGTGATTCTATATCACCTATAGTTCCTCCGATCTCGGTGATAACTATATCGGCATCGGTCTCATTGCCTACTCTGTAAACGAATTCCTTGATCTCATTTGTTATATGCGGAATAACCTGAACCGTGGAACCGAGATACTTACCCTCACGTTCCTTATTCAGCACATTCCAGTATACCTTACCTGACGTAAGATTTGAATACTTATTAAGATTTTCATCGATAAATCTTTCATAATGTCCGAGATCCAGATCTGTCTCCGCACCATCCTCGGTTACATATACTTCTCCATGCTGATAAGGACTCATCGTACCCGGATCTACATTTATATATGGATCCAGCTTCTGTGCAGCAACCTTATATCCTCTGGCCTTAAGCAGTCTTCCGAGTGAAGCTGCTGTTATTCCCTTTCCAAGGCCGGAAACAACACCGCCTGTTACAAAAATGTACTTAGCCATTGTAAATCTCCTATATTATAATCCTATCTCGTGCTCTCATCCTTGTTACTCAACAGTTACACTCTTTGCCAGATTTCTCGGCTTATCAACATCAAGTCCCTTTGATACGCTTATATAATATCCGAGAAGCTGCAGCGGAATTACAGCAAGTAGTCCTGTGAAGGCTCCTTCAGTCTCCGGTATATGAACCAGGAAATCGACCTTCTCAAGTGCTGTCTCATCATTCTCACTTGTAACACCCATCAGATATGCTCCTCTGGCCTTACATTCAACCATATTACTGATAGTTTTCTCGATCAGTCTCTTCTCGGTAAGAACACCTATTATCAGCGTTCCGTCTTCTACAAGACTTATAGTACCGTGCTTTAACTCTCCTGCAGCATAAGCCTCACTGTGTATATAACTTATCTCCTTCAGCTTAAGGCTTCCCTCCATGCTGACAGCATAGTCCACGCCTCGTCCGATAAAGAAGATATCATGTGCATTTGAATATCTTGAAGCAAGCCACTGGATACGTCCCTTTTCTTTCTTTGTAAGAATTTCCGAAACCTTATCCGGCAGTATCTTTAGCTCCTTAATATATGCTTTATATTTTTCTTCTGTAATATTTCCTCTTACATAAGCAAACTTTACCGCTATACAGTACATAGTGATAAGCTGCGATGTATACGCCTTTGTCGTTGCAACCGCAATCTCCGGACCCGCCTTTGTGTAGATCACATCATCGGCCTCTCTTGCAATGCTCGACCCTTCAACATTTACAATCCCAAGCGTCCTTATTCCTTTAGCCTTTGCTATTCTGAGTGCCTCAAGGCTGTCTGCAGTCTCTCCTGACTGGGAAATAATGATCACCAGTGAATTCGGACTGCAAAGTATCTTCCTGTATCTGAATTCAGAAGCCAGCTCAACTCTGACGGGAACCTCTGCCATTTCTTCTATGACATACTGTGCATTCATTCCGACATGCCATGCAGAACCGCATGCCACAATATTGATCGAATCAAATCCCCTGATAGCATCATCATCCAAGCCTACACCCGAAAAATCGATCTCACCGTTATTCACTATACTGTCCAGTGTATCTCTGAGAGCACTCGGCTGCTCATAGATTTCCTTCATCATGTAATGCTCATAGCCGTTCTTTCCGGCAGCCTTTGCATCTAAAGTGATCTCCTTGCAAGGAACATCCACCTCATCTCCGTTCAAGTCAAAGAAATGTACCTCTCCCGGAAGCACTCTTGCAGACTGCTGGTTTTCGATATAATAAACATTTCTTGTAAACTTAAGAACCGCAGGAACATCCGATGCGATAAAGGACTCATCACCATCTATACCAATGATCATCGGGCTGTCCTTTCTTGCAGCATATATTTCTCCCGGATAATCCTTGAACATAAGGACAAGTGCGTAGCTTCCGCGCACTCTGAGCATCATTCTGTTTATCGCATCTATGGGGCCGTTCTTATACTTCTTATAGTAGTAATCCACAGTCTTCACAGCCACCTCGGTATCTGTATCACTGTAGAACTGATATCCGTGCTTTATGAGCTTTTCCTTAAGCTCTTCATAGTTTTCTATGATACCGTTATGGACACCGATTACATTTGAATCCGAGTAATCAATGTTTGCCGGATCGAATATATCGCTGACATGCGGATGTGCATTAATCTCATTCGGTTCACCGTGAGTTGCCCATCTGGTATGTCCTATTCCGCAGCTGCCCGGGAGTGCGGTTCCGTTCTCGGTTTTTTCGATCAGATTCTTCAGTTTTCCTGTTGCTTTCTCTACTCTTATAACTCCGTCATCTCCGAGAACTGCCATTCCCGCCGAATCATAACCTCTATATTCAAGCTTTCCTAGACCGTCCAGCAGTACCTCTGCAGCCTGCCTCTTCTTACCAAGAAATCCGACTATTCCGCACATGATATCCTCCTAAATATATGAATGGTATTATGCCTTTTGAACATCCGATCTTCATCGAATGCATATCAAAAATCTAAAAGAGGCACTTCGAGCCATAAAAACCCGAAGCGCCTTTGCCTCAAAATCAATTTCGTTTATTTTTTAAACAATTATCAGTATATTACTTTATTTTCAAAAGTCAAGTTGGATTTTACTATTTTCCGTAAATTTTTCTACTATATAATAGCCCCAAATCAGTATCGCCTGAAATGTCCTAATTCCGCTCATCCGACGGCAGAGTTAATAGTATTTTAAAGCTCTCCTCATCCTGTACCGCAGAGATGCTGCCGCCCATCTTCTCGGCGAAGCCCTTACATATATAAAGCCCGAGTCCCGCACCGCCTGTTGAACGGGCCGAATCACCCTTTACAAATCTGTCGAATATCCTGTCAGTATCTATCTTATCTCCCGGATCGGTGATTATACTGAGTTCCGTCATTCCGCCGTTTTCCGGAGTGATCACGAAATCCAGCCTTCTTGCGGAATATTTAACCGCATTGGATATAAGATTCTGTATTATCCTGACAAGCTTCTTCTTATCAGCATAAACATATATATTCTGTTCCGACTGCTCGAAGGACGGCTCAAGACCACGTCTGTCAATCTCCGGACTCTCTGCAAGTATCTCTTCGCAGATGATCTCGCAAATGTTCACTTTAACCGGTTCGATATCAACCTGCCCCGATTCTATAAGCGATAATTCGAAGAAGTCATTTACCAGCTTATTGAGATATCGGGCTCTTTCAAGTGCGATTTCTATATTTGCGATCATCTCTTCACGATTCTCGGTTTTCTCCGCAATCTGAAGATAACCTATTATAGAAGTAAGCGGCGTTCTCATATCATGAGATATCATGGATATCGACTCACGCATCTTGCCTTCCTCTTCTTTACCTTCGGCTTTGATCTCCAATATATATTCGTAAAGGTGATTAACTTCAATGATCATATTCTGCAGATCTTTGTCCACAAAATCGACATTCATCTGCCGCTTATCAGGGTTGTTCTTCATTTCTCCGATAACCCTTTTCATCTGACTCTTCATCAGGATCAGCTTAACAGATAAAAAGAGGACCAGTGCTATAAGTATGATAACAACATATAACATAACAGGTCCTCCTTGTTTCGATTAATTAATTTGATACGTCGCGCTTGTTAAAGAATCTGATTGTAACCGTAACAAACACTACGATTGCTATTATCGCACATATTGCGCACGGTATCAAATCCGAATTAGATGAGCTCCTTGCAAAGCAGAGGAAGGAATGATCGTAAATAACATTTCCATAAAGGAGATTTCTGAGGATATTTCCACCGATAAATGCAACTGATACACAGGCAAACAGTGCAGTATATGCATTTCCGCAGATATAAGCTATAAGCATATAAAATGCATTCATAGCAATCATCTGAAGAATAACAACACCTACCCAGACAATGTCTTTCTTATTAAATCCGTCAAATGAATAACCGAAGCCTCTGCCGTATCGAATCGTGGTTTCTACTGCAAGACCTAGGTGGAATATAGTTGTCAAGATGCTTGTTGCCATGAGCTGGCTGATAACTATCTTCCATCTTTGATTTCCTGTAACGATAACTCTGTGCAGAGTTCGGTTCGTAAAATCAATTCCGACATACCATGCGATAAGCATTCCGATCAGAAATGAAAATGATAAGTCCGATATACCGTCTTTGAATCCGTCATACATACGACCGTTCGGAAATGCATCGATATAAGACTGCTTAATTCCGACTATAAGATCATAAATCACCAAAAACACCAGAAATCCCATACTAGCATAAAACGGAGTAAATCTTCTCATTTTGTATCTTTCTATTTTAAACAGATTAAGCATTTGCTTCTCCTCCTGTAATTGTCATAAAATAATCTTCAAGTGACTGCTCTTTCTCGGAGAGCTCGGATATAAGTATTCCCGCTTCCATAAGATACTTTGAAAGCTCTGTCTTCATTTCAGGTTTTCCGTATATCTTTACAGTATCATCAGCTTCAACCTTATAGGATGTACCCGGAAAATGCTTTTCGAGGATTGTTACTGTTTCCGGAATGTTACTGTCTTTAACCTGAATATATTGACTGCATTTTTCTTCAAGCATTTCATGTGTATCGGTTTCTATTATTCTTCCTTTATGAATAAAGATAAAGTCCGTTGCCAGAAGATAAAGCTCACTTAAAATGTGGCTTGATACGAAGATCGTACATTCTCTTTCTTCATTTATCTTCTTTAACATGTTTCTGAGAGCGATTATATTCTTCGGATCCAGTCCGTTTATCGGCTCATCCAGTATAAGGAACTGCGGATTTGCTATCATTGCCATTGCAATTCCAAGTCTCTGCTTCATTCCCATGGAAAGCTTCTTTGCAGCTTTTTTCTGATGTTCTGTCAGTTCCACAAGTTCGATAACTTTGTCTGTAGCTGATTTATCAGGATTACCTACCAGCATTCTCTGGATCTCAACATTCTGTCTCACTGTGTACTTCGGATAAAGATAAGGACCTTCGATCATAGTTCCTACCATTTTTCTTTTAGCTTCTATAGCTTTCGGATCACTTTCTCCCATCAGTGAATAATCACCGGATGTAGGAAAGATAAGTCCGGATATTATCTTCATAAATGTACTCTTACCTGCACCATTTTCTCCGATAAAGCCGTATATATGATTTTTCTTTAATGTTACACTCACATTATCAAGTGCAACCGTGCCTTTATACTTCTTCGAAAGATTTCTTGTTTCAAGTATTACATCACTCATTTTTATAAGTTCCTTTCCTTTTGATGGTGCAAGTATATAATACGACTTTAAGAAAATTATTCATCAATCCTAAAGAAAAACTAAAGATTGAGATTAATTCTAAAGAATATAAAATGAAAATTCCCTCCTTACCGGTTTGTCTGAACCGACCCCCAAAAGTTAGACCTATAAAATCTAACTTTTGGAGGTCGGTTCAGTTGTCCGGTAAAGAGGGTACATATCACTTTGAAAGGCGGTATCCCATTCCGTATACAGTATCTATATAGGATTCTTCCGTAATCTTCGCTATCTTCTTTCTCAGATTACTCATATGAACATTCATGGTATTATCTTCGCTTAAGTATTCGTCTCCCGTTATACTTTCAAAAAGATTTCTCTTTGAGAATACCTTATTCGGATTATTCAGCATAAGTTCGAGAATACTGTATTCCATCGTGGTACAGGTAAGTTCTTCTTCACCTATATAGATTCTCTTCGCTTCTTTATCAATTCTCATAGATTTATACTTAAGCTCCGAAGCAGGTTTCACATCGCCCGTACGTCTTAAGACAGCCTCTATCCTGAGAATTACTTCATCTATATCAAAAGGCTTAATGATATAATCATCCGTTCCGAGTTTCAGAAGCTCTATCCTGTTTACGACTTCATTCTTAGCCGACAGGACGATTACCGGCGTGGTCTTGGTCTTCCTGAGTTCTGCAAGCACTTCTTCACCTGTTTTCTTCGGCATCATAAGATCGAGAAGTATAAGCTCATAATCCTTTTCGAGTGCTTTGAAAAGTCCCTCTTCACCGTCCGGAGCACTGTCTGTCTCAAATCCGTTGTCCGAAAGCACTTTACAGAGAAGATTATTGATCATAACATCATCTTCAATTACAAGTATCATTTTTTCTTATTCCCCTTACTCTTACCGCAGGGTCATACCCTCCGGAAAATTTAAAAATACTTAAACCTAATTCTCTGACATTTTACTTTAAATTATAAACTTCTTCAAGAAAAAACACCGGACCTGACTCCTGTACTAAATACAGAGTTAAATCCGATGTTTTTCCATTTATATATTTACTTATACAAAAGAGGCATTATTCTACATCCTGAAGTGCATCGTAATTCTCTTCGCCTGTTCTGATCTTTACAACACGGCTTACCGGATATACGAAGATCTTTCCGTCTCCGATCTTACCTGTATAAAGTGTCTTCTTAGCTGTTTCGATTACGCTGTCAACAGGGATACCGCTTACTACAACCTCAAGCTTGATCTTTGGAAGGAGTGTCATATCCATTTCAACTCCACGGTACTTCTCACCGGTACCCTTCTGAATGCCACATCCGCTAACCTGAGTTACTGTGATACCTGTAACACCGAGATTGTTGAGTGCTCTCTTGATCTTGTCGTATCTTGAAAGCTTTGTGATGATAACTACCTTATTGATTCCGGTATCTGCTATACCGGCACTCTTCATATCCTTTGTTGTATCAACAACAGGAACTGAAGCCTTCTTCTGAGCCTCGCTTGCCTCATCATAATCGGAAACTCCGAGGTTTGTATTTTCATTTTCTGACATCATTGCACTTGACATATCTACGATACTGAATCCTGAATATGCTGATGCAAGACCATGCTCTGTAGAATCAAGACCTTCGATTTCTTCTTCCTCTGAAACTCTGAGACCGAAGATTGCTTTAATGATTGCGAATACGATGAGCATTGTAACTACTGTCCATGCTGCTACTGTTGCAAAACCGAGTAACTGAAGTCCTAACTGATGGAAACCTCCGCCGTAGAAAAGACCTACTACACTATCATTTCCCGGAGCTGTTGTTGTTGCAAAAAGTCCTGTTGCAATTGTTCCCCAGATACCGTTCATCATATGAACCGCAACTGCACCTACAGGATCGTCGATATGAAGCTTGAAATCAAGAAGCCATACACCGAATACTACGAGAAGTCCGGCAACTGCACCGATGATAACTGAACCAAATGCATCTGTTACATCGCAAGGAGCTGTAATAGCTACAAGGCCTGCGAGTGAAGCATTGAGACACATTGAAACATCAGGCTTACCATACTTAACCCATGTAAATACCATACATACTACTGTTGCTACTGAAGGAGCAACTGTTGTTGTAAGGAATACTGATGCAAGCTGCTCTTTTGATGTACATGCTGCACCGTTGAATCCATACCATCCAAACCAGAGGATGAATACACCGAGTGCACCGATTACTATATTGTGACCAGGAAAAGCATTAACCTTTGTAACCTTTCCGTCTTTATCCTTTTCAAATTTGCCTATACGAGGACCAACCATCTTAGCACCGATAAGTGCTGAGATACCGCCGACCATGTGGATTGCACATGAACCTGCGAAATCATGGAAGCCAAGTTGTGCGAGCCATCCGCCGCCCCATATCCAGTGTGCTTCGATCGGATATATAAGTGCTGAGATAATTCCCGAATATACACAGTAGCTGAGGAACTTTGTTCTCTCTGCCATTGCACCTGATACTATGGTTGCTGTTGTTGCACAGAACACCAGGTTAAATACGAAGTTTGACCAGTCAAAGTTTTCATATGATGTGATAATATCAAAACCCGGCTTTCCGATAAAACCGAACAGGTCTTCACCTAATAAAAATCCAAATCCGATCAGAATAAAAACACAACATCCGATACAGAAATCCATCAGGTTCTTCATCAGGATATTACCTGCATTCTTTGCTCTTGCAAAACCCGACTCAACCATCGCGAAACCGGCCTGCATCCAGAATACCAATGCGGCACCGATCAGGAACCACACGGCGAAAATGTTTTCATTAACTACACTGAGTATATCTTCCATAACTCATCTTCCTCCTTAAGTATTGCTTTAAGCCGATCCGCTCGCGAGTTCGGATCAAAAAAGGCGCTTCGAACTCTTGTACAGTCCAAAGCGCCCTTGCTTTCATAAAAGTATATTCTGCCCCTATGGCAGATTTAATAAAACATAAAAGGCGTTCCGAGAATCTCTCTTCGGAACGCCTTTGTTCTTTACAGATATGTACTTTACTACGTTAAATCGAAATTGTCAACCTCAAATTTATTTTTTATCACAAATTTTTTTTATCACTTTTCAGCGTCCACGAGAAATTCCCTCGCCTTTTTGCACCATTTGAGATAGGCTTCGTATGTATCTATCCCGAATGTAACTGTCAGATAATAATACTTATGATCTGCTTTATCCAGAACCTTTTCCAGATTCTCCTTATACATTCTAAGTATCGCCAGATTTTCCTTAACCTGCTCTTCAAAGATCTCAATATTTTTTAGGGTAACCTCACTCTTTTCTACTCCGCCGAAATATAACTTCAGGAGAGTTTCATATTTAAGTTCGTTAACTGCTTTTTCGTCATTCAGCCATTTCCTCAGATATGCACGTCCCTCTCTCGTTATATGATATATTATCTTCTCGCGGCCGCCGGATACGCCATCGGATTTCTTCTGAACCAGCCCTTGCTTCTCCATCTCTCCCAGGGACGGATATATGCTGCCGAAGCTGCCCTTCCAGAAGAATCCTATAGTTCCGTCTATACGTTTCTTTATATCATATCCGGTCAGATTTTCATGCGCCAGAAGGCCTAGGATGACCACATCTATCTTTCTGTCTTTTCCCATATTCTCACCTTTTTACAGCTTTAACCACCAGAAAATCCGGTTTGTGACGTGAATCTTTGAACTGCGGATATTTTTCAAGCAGCTCTGCATCTGCCGTCGGTTCGATAAGTTTCTTCACCTCAAAACCGTTATCCGTCAACGTATTTATTATGGTCGAAAACATTCTGTGATATCTCTTCACATTATCCACGAACCATGTAGATCCATTTTCTGTCTCGACACAGTAGTTTGAGACGTTTGCGAATATCTTCTCTCCGTTCTCATCAAATGTCCATCTGCTGCCACCCGAAAAGCAGGTATTAAGCGGATGTTCCTGAGAAAAGATAAATTCTCCGTCCTTATTCAGTAATCTGTAAATCATTCCGACTACGCCGTCAAAATCTTCAACATAATGAAATGCCAGCGAACTTACTACAACATCGAAATGTTCCTCCAGACTTCCTATATCCTCCATTGCCATATTGAGGTAAGTGATCCTCGGGTCGCTGTTCTCTTCCCTTGCTACTTCAAGCATCTTTGCGGATATATCGACTCCGACTACCTTTGCAGCTCCGCTTTGGATAAATCCCTTGCAATGTTCACCGAATCCACATCCCAGATCAAGAACCGATTTCCCATTAAGATCCGGAAGAAGTGAGAAAAGCGCAGGTATCTCAAATACATTATTTGCATTCGCTTCATTTTCTCTTATCTTCTTGTAGCCTTCAAAAAAAATCTCGTTATCGTAAATGTTCTGCTTTGCCATTTCCCCCTCCTTTTACTGATACCGGCTTTACCACCGCTGTCTCTGGACTATTTCTTCTTGGTAAATCCCATCTTGTAACTCAAAACTTTCTTCGGGCAATCATCCACACATGCCCCACACTGTATACATTCCGTGGTTTTCAAGAAACTGTCTTTATCTTCGGATACCAGTTTTTTCACATCCAGTCCCATCGGACATGCCGTACTGCATTTTCCGCAACCGATACATTTATCCGTTTCAACTTCTATATGAAGCTGCGGCAGATGCAGCCATCTTCCGACCGTACTTCCGATTATCATAAAAGGCGCCATCCAGCATATATAATGACAGCAGGCTCTTTTTCCGTGTATAAGCGCAGGTGCCACAACGATAAGCACCACACCGTAGTATACCACATAGTTATTGATACTTGAAATCGAAATTCCGTGGTCTGTCATGTAGAACGGATTGATTGTTACCTTATTCTTTCCGAGGATAAATGTTACCACAACCGCGGTCATCCATAAGATCCAGATTACGAATTTAATCCTGTCTCTCTTCCCCTGCTTTGCAGGCTTTTCGTTTATCCTCTGAACGCATTCCTGAAGTCCTCCCGTCGGACATAAATATCCGCACCACACTCTTCCGAGAAACATCGAAAGTATAAACATAAGCATAAATACAAAAAAGCTTCCGTTCATAACATGTTCTGAAAATCCCTGAATTATAAGGTACGGAGAGAAATACCATATCGTTATCGGGAACAAAATAAACGATATGAGTAACGTAAATCTTCTGATCTTTTGTCTCATTTTCGTCTCCTTTTAATGTATCATTTTGATATATATCATTTTGATACATTATGTAATTATCTGCACATTTTGTCAAGTGAATAATTTTGGACACAAGTACCGGTAAATATTATTCGACAAAAGCGTCAGTTATCTGTTTGAAACATGTGTCAGTAATTAAATTTAGACATCGGTATCATAGTTTAAATGCAACATAAGCATCTCATAATGCAACTTGAGCAGATTTTCATACGCGCCCCGAAATCTTCTGCTATAGTTGCCTCATCAAACAAAAAGGAGACACAAAAATGAAAAAGAACAGATTAAAAAAAGGAATTATCATTACTCTTACAACAATTATTATCCTGGCAGCCGGCGGTTCATTTGCGATGGGCGGTTATGTTGCAGATAAAATACTTCACCAGAATGCAGATAAAGATACTCATGATAACAGCATCAAGCAGCTCGGTGAATGGGAATACGATATAGATACATTTAACAAAACATATACAGGTACAGAGATTGCCGCAACGGCAGAAGACGGAAATACCGTTCCTGCAACATATTTTGATTCAAACAGCGACACTTGTGTAATCCTCGTACACGGTGCAGGCGGAGACAGAGTATCCACATATCCTCTTGCGGAAGGTTATCTTAAGAGAGGTTATGATGTTATTGCAATCGATCAGAGAGGATGCGGAGCGAATGCAGATGACAGAGTTACCTTCGGAATTAAAGAATCCCTTGATGTAAAGGCAATGGTTGAATATGCAAGACAGACTCTCGGTAAAAAGACAGTATATGTACACGGACAGTCAATGGGTGCTCAGACAACAGCAATCTATGCTTCAAATGTAACACCGGGTACAATAAATGCAGCTGATGCGGTTATCTGTGACAGTCCTGTTCCTGGAATGGAACTTATACTCAAGGAAATGTTCGGCGACGGAGATACAGAAAGCTTTATGGCTAAATATCTCACAGGCACAAGTAAATTCTATATGGGACTCATCAACAAAATCGATTATGAAGACGGAGATACGATAAATGTAGTTAAGAACGATAATATTCCAACGCTCATCATCTGTTCAGATAAAGACAGCGTATGTCTTCCTAACCAGGTTGAAATGGTATATAATAACGTGGCATGTGAAAAAAAGGCTATCGTACATTTCGACAGTGCTCACATCGAAGGAATTATCGACTACCCTGAAGAGTATATGGACAGCGTAGAAGATTTCCTGAATAACTAACGTACACAACGATTCACCTCAGGGATTACTCCTGAGGTCAGTCTATAGGATGGAAATATGAAACTGAATCTGTTTGAAGATAAGAATTTAAAAAATGAACATGTAGATATACATTATGCGAATATGCGTCCGGTCATCAAACAGCTGATCGACACTGTGAATTCCGAACGACCGACTCTGAGCGGACGGCCGGCGGACGAAGATGATGATGACGGCGAAGAGATCATTCTCGACGCAAAAGAAATATACTATCTCGATCACGTTGACAGAAAACTCTTCGCATATACAAAAAACGGAGTTTTCCGTATCATGAATACTCTGGCAAATTGCGAAGAAATGCTATGGAATTACGGCTTTGTCAGAGTATCAAAGTCTAATCTTATCAACATCTATAAGATCAGACAGTTAAAGCCCGACGTAAATATGAAGGTATATGCCTCTTTCGATAACGGTGACAGAATATGCATCAACAGAAGCTATAACAAAAGCTTCAAGGAATACCTTCAGAGAATGAGGAGGATGAGCTGATGAAAGAAAAGATTAAAGAATATCTCCTTGAGCTCTGCTGCGCTTATACTTTTGTATCGGTTACCGGTGCAATAGTAAATATAATAGCAGGCACAGAAACGAATAACATAAATGTTCTGGTCATGTTCTTAACCTGTACCATCGCAACATTTGTTCTTTTCCTACATAAGCTTTTTGATAACATCAGCCCACTGGCAATGATGATTATCCAATATCTCATCGCAAGCGGGCTGATCGCAATTATGCTGTTATTTATTGATAGATTTGTAGATCATATAACACCGCGAGGATGGTTTGAATACTATCGTTCATTCACGATACCTTATATTATTCTCGCAGGTTTTTACTACTACAGAGTTTTCTCTGAAACAAAAGCACAGAATGCTCTTATCAAAGAATTGCAGAATCAGATTGAGGAATAACCCATCAGGTCTTTATCCACCTGACATGCGGCATTTCGGCCTTCCGAAATAGCCCATACAACAAGCGACTGTCCGCGGTGCATATCTCCCGCGGTATAGATCCTGCACTTTTTAGAACCTATGACAGATTTACCGTCCTTTGATCCATCCTCTGCCGTAAATGCGGCATAGGAATCAGGGGCGGTTTTTACGTTGGTTCTAGCATCGATCTCTACACCGAAATCTTCCGTAACATAGCTCTCACTGCCCAGAAATCCCGCAGCAATAAGAACCAGCTGTGCCGGAACAGTTCTCTCACTTCCTTCTACCGGCACCATCATCATGCGGCCGGTTTTTTCATCCTTCTTAGACTCGAGAGAAACGAGAATAAGCTCCTTAAGCTGCTTTACGGTTTTACCCTCTGCATCCTTTACTTCCTCGGAGATAAATTCCTTAACAGTAGTCTTATATACTCTCGGATCACTGCCGAATTTATAGATTGCTTCTTCCTGACCGTAATCGGTCTTCAGAACCTTCGGCCACTCCGGCCACGGATTCGATGCAAGCCTTTCTGTCGGAGGTGCAGGCATCATTTCAAGCTGTGTAACGCTCTTCGCACCGAGTCTTATACTTGTGCCGACACAGTCGTTGCCGGTATCTCCTCCGCCGATTACAACAACGTCCTTACCCTGTACTAACTTTAACAGGTTCTCTCCTGTTGTACCCGCTCCATTTTTCGATTCCTGAGGCTCGCCCGGAAGTCTTAAATTTCCGTCCAGAAGACTCTTAGTCACTCTGCCGAGGAAATCCACTGCAAAGTATATTCCATTCGCATCTCTTCCCGGAGCCTTGATATCTCTCGGATTTGAAGCTCCACATGCCAGGATTACGGCATCATATTCCTCTTTAAGCTTTTCGGCCGATATATATTTAACCTTATCGGTAAACTTGGCTGTTGCGCCGCCGGCATCTGCCTTTTTGCTTCCGCCGACATTTACCCCGGTCTTAAATTCTATTCCCGCTTCTTCCATGAGCTTTATTCTTCTGTCGATAACAGACTTATCCAGTTTCATATTCGGTATTCCGTAGCGGAGCAGACCGCCTACACGGTCATTTCTCTCATAAACTGTCACACGATGTCCGCGTCTGTTAAGAAGCTGTGCAGCCGCAAGTCCCGCAGGACCGCTTCCGACTACAGCCACTTTCTTTCCGGTTCTGATAGCAGGAGTAATCTCCTTTACCAGTCCGTTCTGATAAGCATACTCAATGATCGCTCTTTCGTTTTCCTTTGTTGTTACGGACGCCCCATGCAGTCCCGATGTGCAAGCCGCTTCGCACAATGCGGGACATACACGTGACGTGAATTCAGGAAAACTATGTGTTATACTCAGTCTCAGGTATGCCTGTTCAAAGCATCCCTGATACACGAGATCGTTTAATTCCGGGACGAGGTTGTGCAGCGGACAGCCGGAAGCCATCCCTGCGATCATCATCCCTGCCTGGCAGAACGGTACTCCGCAGTTCATACATCTTGCAGCCTGCTCACGCCGTTCCTTTTCCGAAAGCATTCCGTGAAATTCACTGAAATTCTTTATTCTTTTATCTTCACCGATTACCGGTCCGTCAACTCTGTTATATTCCATAAATCCGGTTGGCTTACCCATTTGCTTCTCCCTTCATCGTTTAAACCACGGGACTTTTATAGTACTCCTGACGAGCCTTGATAGTTTCCCGGCACTTCTCAGCCTACAAGCTTCTTGAAAGCCTCTACTTCAGCATCTTCTCTGGACATTCCGTTTTCCTCGCATGATGCTATAAGATGAAGCATCTTCTTATAATCCGCAGGTATTATCTTCTTGAAATGAGGTATGTACTCTTCAAAGCTGTCAAGTATCTTCTGTCCCTTCAGGGAGCCTGTTGTCTCAACATGCTTTTCGATCATCCTCTTTAATTCTTCAATATCATTTTTCTCTGTAAGCAGTTCCATTGATACAAGCTGCTTGTTCAGATTTCTGTAAAGCTTATTTTCCACATCGAGAACATAAGCCACACCGCCGCTCATACCTGCTGCGAAGTTCTTTCCCGTAGGTCCGAGGATTACAGCACGTCCGCCTGTCATATACTCACAGCCGTGTTCTCCGACACCTTCGACAACAGCGGTAGCTCCGGAATTTCTGACACAGAATCTTTCACCTGCGATTCCGGCGATATATGCTTCACCGCTTGTTGCACCGTAAAGTGCTACATTTCCGATAATGATATTTTCCTCTGCGTTATATCCCGCATCCTCCGGTGCATGAACTATCAGCTTTCCACCCGAAAGTCCCTTACCGAAATAGTCGTTACTGTCACCTGTAAGCTTGAGTGTCAGTCCCTTCGGAATAAATGCACCGAAGCTCTGTCCTCCTGATCCCTTACAGTTGATCACAATAGCGTCATCGCTGAGTCCTTCCGGAGCAATACGTGTTATCTCCGCTCCGAGAAGTGTACCGAAGGTTCTGTCTGTATTTGTTACACCAACAGATATTTCAGCACTGTCTTTTCCTGCATTCTTTAATACGGCTGTGACTGCCTTATCCTTTAAGAGAACTGCTTCATCCTTTGTATTTTCAAGCTTAAAGTTATACTTAAGCTCAGGGTTGAAGGTCTGAAGATTTCTTTCAATCTGGGACATATCTACAAGTATTCTTCCGAGATCTATCTTATCCTCAGCGCTTACTCTCTTTTCTTCTCTTACCTTGAGGAGGTCTGTTCTTCCAACTAACTCACTTATACTTCTTACGCCGAGCTTAGCCATATATTCACGAAGCTCACGAGCTATGAATCTCATAAAATTCTCTACATATTCCGGCTTACCCTTAAATCTCTTTCTGAGTTCCGGATTCTGTGTTGCAACACCCATAGGGCATGTATCCTGCTGGCATACTCTCATCATTACGCAGCCCATTGTTACGAGCGGTGCTGTAGCAAATCCGAATTCTTCAGCTCCGAGGATTGCAGCGATCGCAACATCTCTTCCGCTCATCAGCTTGCCGTCTGTTTCGATAACCACCTGATTACGAAGTCCGTTTTCAACAAGTGTCTGGTGAGTCTCTGCAAGTCCCATTTCCCATGGAAGACCTGCATTATGGATTGAACTGAGCGGTGCTGCTCCTGTTCCTCCGTCATAACCCGAAACAAGTATTACCTCAGCTCCGGCTTTTGCAACACCTGCAGCAACCGTTCCGACACCTGCTTCGGAAACAAGCTTAACTGAAATGCGTGCCTTCTTGTTGGAGCACTTAAGATCGTATATCAGCTGAGCCAGATCCTCGATCGAATAAATATCATGATGTGGTGGTGGAGATATAAGACTTACACCCGGTGTCGAATGACGAGTCTTTGCAATCCAAGGATAAACCTTCTTTCCCGGAAGGTGTCCGCCTTCTCCCGGCTTTGCACCCTGTGCCATCTTGATCTGTATCTCTCTTGCACTTACAAGATATTTACTTGTTACTCCGAATCTTCCGCTGGCTACCTGCTTGATTGCCGAGCTTCTGTCATTCTTCGTACCTGCCGAAGCTATTCTCTCATCGCTCTCACCGCCCTCACCGCTGTTTGATTTTCCGTGAAGGTGATTCATTGCGATAGCAAGTGTCTCATGTGCTTCTTCTGAAATTGAACCGTATGACATTGCACCTGTCTTGAATCTCTGTACGATGCTGTCTTCGCTTTCAACTTCATCTATCGAAATTCCTTCAGACGGATAGTTAAAGTCCATAAGACTTCTGAGATATCCTGTCTCTTCGGAATCTACCATATCCGTATACTGCTTAAACTTCTCATAATCTCCCTCTCTCGTTGAAAGCTGGAGCATATGGATGGTTTTCGGATTATATCTGTGATTTTCTCCCTGACTGCGGAACTTATGACGTCCTAATGCCGTAAGCTCAAGATCTACCGGAAGTCCCAGCGGATCAAATGCACGGCTGTGCTGAGCATCAACATTTCTTCCAATATCTTCAAGTGTGATACCGCCAACACGGCTTACGGTTCCCGGGAAGTAATCTTCTATAACCTTCTCTGAAATACCGATCGCTTCAAATATCTTGCTGCCCTGATATGACTTGATTGCGGAAATTCCCATCTTTGATGAGATCTTAACGATACCACTGAGTACTGCACTGTCGTAGTCTGAAACAGCTGCATAATAATCTTTCTCAAGCAGTCCGTCATCTATAAGTTCTCTGATAGTTGAATGAGCAAGATATGGATTTACTGCTGATGCACCGTATCCGAGAAGAGTTGCAAAATGATGTACTTCTCTAGGCTCACCGGACTCGAGGATCAGTGACATAGCTGTACATTTTCTGGTCTCTACAAGATGCTTATGAACTGCTGAAACCGCAAGGAGTGAAGGAATAGCCACATGGTTCTCATCCACACCTCTGTCGGAAAGAACAAGTATGCTTGTGCCTTCACGATAAGCCTTATCAACCTCTACAAACAGATGATCAAGAACTCTCTTCATCGGAGTGCTCTTATAGTAAAGCAGCGAAACAGTCGAAGCTTTTATTCCGTCCTTATCAAGATGCTTGATCTTGAGCATATCGAGATCTGTAAGGATAGGATTGTGAATCTTCAGTACATGGCAGTTTGATGCCTTCTCTTCAAGCAGGTTTCCGTTCTTACCGACATATACGCTTCTCGATGTTACGATCTTCTCTCTTTCAGCATCGATAGGAGGATTTGTAACCTGCGCAAAGAGCTGTTTGAAATAATAAAACAGAGGCTGATATTCCTTTGATAAAGCTGCGATTGGAGTATCTACACCCATCGAACCTATCTGCTCTGTACCATTCAGTGCCATTGACAGGATTCCCTCATGATAATTCTCATAGGTATATCCGAATGCCTTCTGAAGCTTCTTTCTCTGCTCTCCCGAAATTTCCGGAACCTTCTCGTTAGGAATCTTTACATCCTTCAGTTCAAGGAGTGACATATCAAGCCATTCACCGTAAGGTTCACGCTTAGCATACTTTTCCTTGATCTCCTGGTCGGTATAGACTCTCGCTTCCTTTGTATCTACGAGAAGCATCTTACCCGGATAGAGTCTGTCCTTTTTAACTATATGTTTTTCTTCGAGAGGAAGTACTCCTACCTCGGATGAGAGGATGAGTCTTCCATCGTCCATTACGACATATCTCGAAGGTCTGAGACCGTTTCTGTCAAGGATGGCACCCATTACATCACCGTCCGAAAAAAGGATCGATGCAGGGCCGTCCCACGGCTCCATCATTGTTGCATAATACTGATAAAAGTCTCTCTCTTCCTGTGAGAGCGTATCATTATGTGCCCATGGTTCCGGAATCAAAATGCTTGCCGCAAGCGGAAGGTCCATACCGCTCATCATCAGGAATTCAAGTGTATTATCAAGCATAGCCGAATCAGAACCGCTTGAGGATATTACAGGAAGAACCTTTGTCATATCCTCTTCGCTGAAAGTATCCGTATGCATTGTCTCTTCACGGGCAAGCATCTTGTCAGCATTTCCCTTGATGGTATTGATTTCACCGTTATGTACCATGAGGCGGTTCGGATGAGCTCTGTTCCAGCTCGGATTTGTATTTGTAGAAAATCTGGAGTGAACCATTGCGATAGCCGATTCATAATCTTCATCTCTCAGATCGTTGAAGAAGGTTCTCAGCTGTCCTACGAGGAACATTCCCTTATAAACTATAGTCCTGCATGAAAGCGACGGAATATATGTATCGACGTTGCACTGCTCAAACTCTCTTCTGACAAGGTAGAGAACTCTGTCAAAGCTGAGGTCATCCGAGTTCTTTAATCTCTCAGGTCTCTCTATAAAAATCTGCTCTATAACAGGCATGCAGTCTCTTGCTTTTGTGCCGAGTACTTCAGGTGCTGTGCTTACCTTTCTCCATCCGAGGATCCTCAGATCGTTCTTTTTAACGATCGTCTCAAACATGTTCTTTGCCTGTTTTCTTTCGAGATCACTCTGCGGGAAGAAGAACATTCCGACACCGTAGGATCTCCTGCCCTGACTTTCTTCCGGAAGAATTATTCCATCTTCAGCCAGAATCTTTCTGAAGAACTTATCAGGCACCTGAGTCAGTATTCCGACACCGTCACCCGTTTCTCCTGTTGCATCCTTACCTGCTCTATGCTCAAGGTTCTCAACGATGCTGAGAGCATCTGCAACGAGCTTATGTCCCGGAGTACCGTCAATCTGAATTATCGCACCGATACCGCAGTTATCATGCTCAAAGGAAGCATCATATAATCCATGCTGTCTTAATTCTTCCAAACTACTATTCATTACCTTATTCCTCCTTAGATTCCGGACTACCGAATAGATTGCCATCGGAAAAAACATCAAAAAGGCGCTCTAGGTCCGTTAAAACCTAAAGCGCCTTTGCTTTTCTGATATATAAAAATGTATTGCAAACTTTTAATAACAATAATCAGTATAATACTTTATTTTTAAAAGTCAAGTATAAAAATAATTTATTTTATTAACCACTCGTTATATTATAAATCGATAAAATTCTTAAGCATTGTCATGCCCTCAGGAGTGAGTATAGACTCCGGATGAAACTGCAATCCATAAAGCTGATAGTCTCTATGCTTTACAGCCATGACTTCTCCGTCATCATCCGAAACCGCTATTATTTCAAGCGTCTCCGGAAGTGTCTCTTCCTTTGCCGCAAGCGAATGATATCTTGCAACCTCTATTTTTTCACCCAGTCCCTTAAAGATATCTGCATCCTTCTTTATCGTACATACAGACTGCTTACCATGCATAAGTCTCTTAGCATAAGTAACCGTTGCGCCGTAAACCTCACAGATTGCCTGATGTCCCAGACATACTCCGAGTATCGGAATCTTTCCCGCAAGCTTCTCAGCCACCTCTTCGCATACTCCCGCATCTGACGGCTTACCCGGTCCCGGCGACAGGATGATATGGGAAGGTGCCAGCTTTTCAATCTCCTCAACTGTCATAGCATCATTTCTTATAACCTTTATATCGCTCTCTATGCTTCCCACAAGCTGATACAGATTATATGAGAAGCTGTCATAATTATCTATCAGTAATACCATACTTCGATTCCTCCTGAATACCAAATAGCTTTATATGATCTCTATTTGAAAAATGCTCTGCGAAATGCATTCTGTCCATTTCTATATCGTGCTGCCCTCTTCAAGTGCTGTAAGTACAGCCTTCGCCTTGTTGTAGCATTCGATATACTCCTTCTCCGGAACGGAATCTGCAACAATTCCCGCGCCGCTTCTTACAAATACCTTGCCGTTCTTCTTATATGCGATCCTGATGGCTATACAGGTATCCATGTTACCGGTGAAGTCGATATATCCGATAGCTCCTCCGTATATGCCTCTCTTGCTGCCCTCCAGCTCATCTATAAGCTGGCATGCTCTGATCTTCGGAGCCCCCGACAGAGTTCCCGCAGGAAGCACTGCCTCTATCGCATCAAGTGCATCTTTATCTTCTCTTATCTCACCTCTTACGGTAGATCCTATATGCATGATATGCGAGAACTTGAGGACATCCATATACCTCTCTACCTCGACCGTTCCGAAACGGCTCACTCTTCCGAGATCGTTTCTTCCGAGGTCGACAAGCATGTTATGCTCAGCAAGCTCCTTCTCATCTGCAAGAAGCTCCTCCTTAAGTCTCTTATCCTCTTCAGGGTTCTTTCCTCTCGGTCTGCTGCCCGCAAGCGGAAATGTATGCAGCACGCCGTTCTCAAGCTTTACAAGTGTCTCCGGTGACGCTCCGGCCACCTCTACATCTGTTCCAGAGAAGTAGAACATATATGGCGAAGGATTGATGGTACGAAGCATTCTATAAGTGTTGAGCAGGCTTCCCTCGAAAGGAGCCGAAAGTCTGTTGGAAAGAACTATCTGGAAGATATCTCCCTCATAGATATATCGCTTCCCTTTTTCAACCATTTCCTCATATTGCTCTTTATTGAAAAGCGGTGTAACCTCTCCTGTAATCCTGCCCGGTTCTTCCTTTATCTTTTCTCCCGTCTTAAGCAGTTTTTCGAGCTCTTCGATATCTCTTACCGCTCTCTCATAATCCGTATCGAGCTCCGAAAGCTTTACATTTACGATCAGTACTATCTTCTGTCTCACATTATCAAAGGCTATGACCTTATCAAAAAGCATGAGGTCCACATCCTTAAACTCATTTTCATCCTTGATCTCACGTCTCAGAACCGGCTCACTGTACTTGATATAGTCGTAGGAGAAGTATCCCACAAGTCCTCCGGTAAAGGTCGGAAGATAATCAAATTTAGGGCTTCTATGCTCATTCATAACATTTCTGATATACTCCGACGGATTATCTGTTTTAACAGTCTTATCCCCGATCTTAAGCTCACCCTCAAGGCATGTGATCTCGAGCTTCGGATCAAATCCGAGAAATGTATATCTTCCCCATGTCTCGTTGGCCTCTGCCGATTCGAGCATATATGTATGCGATGAAACATTCTTAAATATACGGAGAGCCTCCAGCGGTGTGATAAAATCCGACAGTATCTCAGTACTGATCGGTGCTATATCATAAAGCTCCGTATCAAGACTCTTAAGCTCTTCAATCGACGGTTTGATTACAATCTTCTTTACGCCTGTGTTATTCACTTGATTGTCCTCCTTTGTAATGATCTAAAACATTTAGGATATCGCGCAGATTCATCTGCTGATTTTTAGGATATCCGTAACACATCGTGCAGATGAATCTGCACGATGATGCGGTCTCGCCAAAATCACATATCTGCCTCCGGCAGATATGTACATGTGTATACATCGCGCTCTTTCACATGAATGTGAGAGCGCAATGTATACACATGCACATATGCTGCGCATATGTGATCTTGGCTCAACTAACGCACAAAAAAAGTCCTTAAAACAGAAAGATTCTGTTTTAAGGACGAATATACTTCGCGGTGCCACCTTATTTCGGATAACTGATTACAGCTTCTCCGCACTCATTAAGATACTCAGTTTAACACATTCATATCTCTTCGATTAACGCTCGATTCACGTCGCAGAATACTCTGGATCATGAGTTAACTCTCAATCCATTTGACTGCGCCCTCAGCGGTCCATTTGCTAAGCTGTTACCGCAGAACTCTCATCATATGTTCCACTCTCTGTAATGCACATTTCAAAGCTTTATCTCCGCATCAACGGTTTCTGTTATTCAACTGTTTTGAATTCTATAATACGAATACCCTATATGTCAATAGAAACATTATTTCTTGTTATAAGCATATGCCTTATACTTGGCAAGTTCATCTATATAGAGCTTACCGATTTCGCTCAGAGCCGTATCCTTACGCTTAATATATCCGATATGCATCTTCTCACTTTCCTTAAGAGGAATAGCTACATATGCATCTCCGTTAAGCTCCTCACTTATAATTCCGGAACAGAGTGTATAACCGTTAAGGCCGACCATCAGATTAAGCATGGTAGCTCTGTCGTTACCCTTTATAATCCTTGAATAGTCATATGTACTGAGCTGTTCCTCAGCAAGAAAAAGCGATCCGTCTTTACCCTGATCAAAAGAAAGAACCGGATAATCCTTAAGCTCTTCTATAGAAATTTCCTTCTTTTTTGCAAGCGGATGATTTCCCCACATATATACGAAGGTATCGCATGCAAAAAGCTCATGAAACTCAATATTGTTAACCGAAAAACTCTTTCTCAGAACCTTATCGTTAAAATCATTCAGATACAGTACTCCGAGTTCGGACTTAAAATTACGTACATTATCAATAACCTCCATGGTCCTTGTCTCATGTACTGCAAACTCAAAGCTGTCCATACCATACTGCTTTACTACTTCAACGAATGCCTTAACCGCAAAAGAGTAATGCTGCATGGACACACTGAATTTATGCTTATTTTTCTTCTCTATATAATGATCCGACAGAATGTTATATTGCTCAATAACCTGTCTTGCATATCCGAGAAACTCTTCTCCATCGGGAGATATGAGAATACCTCTGTTAGATCTGAGAAATATCTCAAACCCCAGCTCACTCTCAAGTTCCTTAACCGCTCCTGAAAGACTCGGCTGAGAAATAAAAAGTTTCTTTGCAGCTTCATTCATCGATCCTGAATCCGCAATTTCTATGGCATATCTTAATTGCTGTAATGTCATATTAATATCCTTTATAACTGATCATCTAATAAATCACAGGTGTCAAAACAACTTTTGGCACCTGTAAAATTATAGCATTATATATATTCTGTAACAAGCCTGTTACAGAGCTTCTTTAAGTATATCAATAAACAGATTCTTATCAAGCTTCACATAATGACCTACAGCACCGTTTCTGGTTGCTCTTTCAGCCATTATCTCAAAATCAGCTTCGCCGATTCCCAGCTCTTTGAGAGATGTAGCTACTCCCAGCTCCTTGAAAAATCCCTCAAGCTTTTCGGAAAGAATAAGTGCCCTTTCTTCCTCTGTATGATCATAAGAATCTACACCGAATACTCTTGTAGCAAGAAGTGCAAGTCTCCAAGGCTTAACACGAGCTATATGTCGTGTCCATGCCGTGAATACAATTGCCATTCCTTCTCCGTGTGTTATATCATACTGTGCTGAAAGCTCATGCTCTATTCTGTGTGAACCCCAGTCAGCCGAACGTCCGGCATCAAGGAAATTGTTATGTGCAACACTTGCAAGCCATTGAATTTCTGCTCTAGCATTTATATATTCGGGCAGTGATGCAAGCTCATCCGGAATTCTTCCGTCTTCACTGTATTTATTGATAAGATCTATTATCCTCTTTCCATTAAGAAGAAGAACTTTTATTGCACCCTCTATCAGATAGTCTGTTGTATCGGAATTCTTCTCATCCGAGAAATATCTCTCCAGAAGATGAGCAAGAACATCTGCTATTCCTACAGCTGTCTGATACTTAGGAAGCTTTGCCGTATATGCAGGATCCATGATCGCAAACTTTGGAATTATACGATCATCTTCAAATCCAAGCTTCCATTCTCCATTTGAAAGGATTGCCGCATTTGAGGTTTCCGAACCGCTGGATGCTGTTGTCGCGATAACTCCGATAGGAAGAACCTTTTCAGGTACAACACCCTTTTCGAAGAAATCCCATACATCTCCGTCATATGGTATTCCGATTGAAACTGCTTTTGCCGTATCGATTGAGCTTCCTCCACCGACAGCAAGCACAAAATCAACATCTTCTTTCTTTCCTGCTTCAACCAGTTCTCTTACGAGATCGATTGATGGGTTTGGAACTACATTTCCATTCTCAATAAACTTTACGCCCAAGGTTTCAACCGCTTCTTTTATCTTCTGATATATTCCCAGATCCTTGATGAAGTCACCGCTATATACCAGAAGAAGCGATTTAACAGAATGCTCTTCCAGGAGGGCTGTTAATCTATTAATACTCTCTGCTCCGAAAATGATCTTTGCAGGATTATAATATTCAAAACCTTTCATAGGACACTTCCTTTCAAATTATCTATAAATCATGTAGGTGTCAAAAAATGATTTTGACACCTACTTCCTTATTTATCTTAGTAAAGAGGAACTACTGCTCCGTCATACTTACCGTTAATGAAATCGCTGATCTCCTTGCTCTGAAGTACTGATACAAGAGCCTTAAGAGCTTCGTCGTTTTCCTTTTCCTTTGATGTTGCAACGATGTTTCCGTATGTCTGTGCTGCAAGTCCGTCATTTGCTTCTACTGCAAGTGCATCCTTAACACTAAGGCCACCCTCGATTGCATAGTTACCGTTGATAACTGCTACATCTACATCAGGAAGTGCCTGAACAAGCTGCTCCGGTGCAAGCTCCTTAAACTCTATATTCTTTGGATTCTCTGTAATATCAGCTATAGTTGCATTGATTCCTGCATTCTCATTAAGTGTGAGTACACCTTCCTGCTGAAGCAGAAGAAGTGCTCTTGCTTCGTTTGTTACATTGTTAGGAACTGCAACTACCGCACCATCAGGTAAATCTGCAAGTGATGTTGTACGTCCTGCATATACACCGAATGGCTCATAGTGTACAGCACCGATTGATACGATGTCTGTTCCGTTCTCTTCGTTGTACTGCTCAAGGTATGGTACATGCTGGAAATAATTTGCATCCAGGCTTCCTTCTGTAACACCGATGTTAGGTGTTATTGAATCTTCAATCTCTACAACCTCAAGTGTGATTCCCTGCTCTGCAAGTATAGGAGCTGCTTCTCTTAAAACCTCTGCATGAGGAGTAATGCTTGCTCCAACCTTGATTGTTACAGGCTCACCTGTATAAACAAATACTGCGCTGTCTGTTGATGAAGCATTTTCAGATTCGCTTGATGCAGCAACGATGTCCTTCTCTTCAACTTCTTTCTCAACACTCTCTGTCGCAGCCTCTGTAACTTCTTCTGTAGCTTCTTCAGTAGCTTCAACCCTTGCCTCTGTTGCAGGTGCTTCACTGTCTGCTGATCCTGAAGCTCCGCATCCTACTGCTCCGAGCAGTAATGCAAATACTGTTCCTGCTGTTGCAAGTCTTCTTCTCAGACTCTTTTTTTCATTCTTTCTCTCAATAACCTTTCTCATAATTTTTTTCCTCCCTAAAAAATTTTTCCTCTTCAGCATCTCGTCTTTCAATTGACGTTCATCTGATGTTCTGTACTATAAACCTGTTTGCCGTTAAAAACAAATCCTTAAAACTTATACTCCGTTATAGCCATAACCTATAACACTATATTGGTCAGCTCTTTCTGATCTTCTTTGACAGAAATCCACCGGACTCCTGGATCAGCCATACCATTAGAACAAGTATTCCGACTGTTACCCAGAGCACATCCTTCTGATATCTGTAATAACCGTACTGAAGTGCGATAGCACCAAGTCCGCCTCCTCCGATAACTCCTGCCATTGCAGAATATCCGAGAACCGTAGCTATATTGATCGCAGCCCCCAGAATGAGTGACGGTCCTGCTTCAGGCAGGATAAAGTGAAATATAATAAAGAGCGGGCTGGCACCCATGGAGTTTGCTGCCTCTATAATCCCCGAAGGAACCTCATTAAGCGAAGATTCAACCATTCTCGCAACAATTGGTATTGTACCGATCGTAAGCGGTACAATTGATGCCTTGGTACCGATAGACGCACCTACTATAAATCTTGTAACCGGTATGAGCAGTACAAGAAGTATAAGAAATGGCAGCGACCTTGATAAATTTACAATCGCACCTACAACTGCATTTACCGCGCGGTTTTCATAAAGCCTTCCCTTTGACGTAGTATATAGAAGGATTCCGAGAGGAAGCCCTATGATATACGCAAAAACAGATGAAAAAAGAGTCATCTGCAGAGTTTCAAAAATACCTTTGATTATCGAGTCTATAATAAATTGATTCATGACGTCTCCTTTCCCGAATACTAAACTACTGCAACATTAAGTCCCTTGGATGTGAAGTAATTCAGAACCGTATTCTGATCTTCCTTCTTCTCCGGGAGCTCAAGAACCATCTGTCCATAGCCTATTCCGCCGACACTCTTAGTATTTGCACTAAGTATATTGACCTTCTGACCTGTTTCAAGAGCAAGTCCGGCTATAAGCGGCTCATTTGCCGAATGTCCGTCAAACACCACTCTGATCAGCACGCTGTCAGGTCTGCTTCCCTCGATATTCTCATGAATCGAACTTACATTCTGAGGAAATACAAGATTCTTTGCAGCTTCTGACTTAGGAGATGTAAAGATTTCCTGTACATTTCCGACCTCAGCCACCTTACCCTTATCTATGATTGCAACTCTGTCACAAATCTTTTCAACAACAGTCATTTCATGCGTGATTATGATCACGGTAAGTCCTCTTGTCTTATTGATCATCTTCAGAAGTGTAAGTATCTCTTCCGTGATCTTCGGATCAAGTGCGGAAGTCGCCTCATCACAGAGAAGGACCTTCGGATCAACAGTAAGTGCTCTTGCTATCGCAACTCTCTGTCTCTGTCCACCGGAAAGCTGTGCAGGATAACTGTCAGCCTTTTCTTCAAGTCCTACTACTCTAAGCATTTCGAGCGCTATATTCTTACGCTCTTTTCTGCCGACCTTAGCTATCTTAAGCGGTATCATTACATTTTCCAGGACTGTTTTCTGATTAAGCAGATTAAAGCCCTGAAATATCATTGAAATAGATCTTCTGACAGCTCTTAATTCAGCCGGCTTCAGGCTTCCGATATCGATACCGTTAAAATTAACAGTTCCGTAAGACACTTCTTCAAGTCTGTTAAGAGTTCTCACAAGCGTGGACTTTCCTGCACCACTCATTCCGATTATTCCGAATATCTCTCCTTCATATATCTTCAGATTGATGTCATCCAAAGCTTTGAATTCCTTTCCTTCATTCAGGAAAACCTTGGATACATTCTCCAGTTCATATACTGCTTTTTTCTCTTCCATATTTTCCTCCCTCTGTTTTTACCAAAAGTCATACCCATCGATAATTCATATTCTTAACTACGTTATTGATGATGTAGCATACTATAGCGGTTGCTATAGTCAAAAACAATTACGGATAATTTATATGTAGCTATAGTTTGAAACTATACCAATTATTTATTCCCTTACAGACAGATCATTTACAATAAGTATTCAGACTGAATCCTCATGATTTACCTGATCCTTCAAAATACAAACCGGATAATCCGATACTCATCAGATTATCCGGCTCTTATAGAAGGGGTATGACAAACTATTATAATGGGTACATTCCTTGGAATGTTTAAAACCATGAATACATTTAATCGATAATACGATTTATTACTTAATATTCTCTCTCCATGTCTGAGGCTTGAACTCATTGATTATCGGGAGAAGTCTCTTATCAACGTCAATCTTAAGGATTGAGTTGAAGTTGTTTGTTGCGATCATCTGTCCTGCGAATCCGACGATTACAACGATTTCCTGATCATTCCAGAACTTTCTGAGTCTGTCGAAGATCTCATCTGAAACTGCTGTAGGATTCTTTACTGCCTGCTGTCCGAGCTCTGCAAGTACCTGCTCCTTCTCATCATATTCGAGATTTGCGGGGTCAAGTCCGAGGCCCTTAACGTCACTGATGAAAAACAGTGAGCACAGCTGGCATGAATTTGTTGTAGAGATTGAATGTGCATAGAGGATTGCATCCTTCTCACCGATTACCTCTACAAGTCTGTTCCAGGATGTATACCATCCCATATATGCATCATAGGTAGCTGCATCATTCAGAAGGCCTGCCTTCATATTTGTAACTGCATTTCTACCTGCGAGCTCCTCGTATCTTTCCTTTTCTGCTCCACTTGTTTCCTCAAGTGTAAGTAACTTAACTCTTGCCATTTTTCATTTCCTCCGTTGTTATATATTTTTTTGAAATCTCCCATCCGATCCTTCCATTTTCCGGATGCTCATTGATTTCTTTTGATGTACAAATATTACTTCGTTTTTGACGTTCTGTAAAATACCTAGAACCAATAGTCTGTTATAAGCATTACCTATAACCGAATCACTTAACTTCCTGATACAGTTTATCGGTAAATTCCTGTGGATTACCTTCCAGATAGCCTATATTCTTTAACTCCTCAGCGAAATATAACACATCACCCTTTACATCATGCGATCCGGATGTTTCAGGAGTTTCATATTCATAATCAGCTATAAGAGTTTTCGCAATCTCCTTATCCTCTACCTCTGAATAATTACCTTTTACGATTATATCCAGTGCTTCCTCAGGATTCTCATTAATCCATTTCTGAGCCTTCAAAACTGCATTATAAAGAGCCTTGATCTCTTCCGGATTCTCATTAAGTACCTTTGTAGATGCATAATAGAAGCAGCAGTATCTGCCTGCAAAAGGTTCATCCTTACTGATATCTACAAGTACCTTAGCCTTTCCGGACGCTTCAGCTATATCTCCCAGCGGATCCCATATAGCGGCTACATCTATATCTCCGTTATACAGTGCTTCAAGCTCAAGGTTTCCGTCCGAGTATGGAAGAAATGTAACCTCTCCCTTTTCCTGCTTTGCTGATACGCCGTTTTCCTCCAGCCATACACTTGCAACCTGGAATGTTGTTCCACCTACTTCATCAACACCGATCTTAAGACCTTTAAGACTGGACGGATCTGTCGTGCTTGCAGGAAGATCTGAATCATTTCTAACAACAAGCTTTATACATCCATAATGCATTCCGCCGATAACCTTCATATCTATGCCCTGCTCAGCTGATGAAAAGAACTGGAAATCACCGTTTACAAAAGGAACATTTCCATTGTTTAATCCTATTTTTCTGGTTTCGAAATCCGCTGCCGTAAGGTTAGCATCGATTCCTTCTTCAGCAAAGAAACCCTTCTCATAAGCTATATATATCGGTGCACCGCAGAGTGAGCCGTCAAGTGCCGGAATATCTATCTTTCCAAACTTATATTCCGTCTCCGAAGCAGCAGATGTGGCAGACTGTGTCGATCCGCCTGAGTTACCGCATCCTGTAAGTGATGCTGCAAAAAGTGCAGCCGCAAGAAAAATTGATAATACTTTCTTTCTCATTGTTTTATCTCCTGTAAATCATCTTCAGAATAAACTGAAGTTTATATTTTTAGACGATAATATAACATAAACCTATAACCGTCTAATTCGTAAATGTTATCGTTAATTATAGTTTTTCTTTATACCCTCAGTGACGGATCCGCGTCACTTTATTTCATTCAGCTTCCCGTCTTTAAGCAGAAATCTGTTGTCTGCCCTCTTCGCAAGTTCTTCATCATGAGTTACGACAATAACCGTAATCCCCGATTCTGTCATCTCTCTAAATGCCTTTCCGATAACTTCCCTATTCTGTCTGTCCAGGTCATTTGTCGGTTCATCCGCCAAAACAATTTTGGGATTTGAATACATCGCCCTTGCAACTATCAGGCGTCTTAATTCCCCTCCGGAAATGTTCTCCGGATATTCATCCTTCAGATCCGTAAGACCCAGTCTTTCAGTCAGATACGATAATCTGATTTCGGAATTATCTTTGTTCTCTTTATTAAATACATCAACAAGCATTATATTTTCCGAAACGGTCAGCTCCGAAATGATTTCCTGCTGTTGGGGCATATAAACTATGTCATGTCTTCTAAGCTTTGCTCTTTCACTTTCCGTAAGAGAATGTATATCGATTACCGAACCGGATTCGGAATCTTTATGATATATAACACTCCCTTCATCTATATCAGTTAATCCCGCAAGGATTCCGAGCAGGGTGGATTTTCCGCTTCCCGACTCGCCTTCTACAGCATTAAAGGATCCTTTCTCAACCTTCAGATTCAGACCATCAAGTACTGTCAATTCCCTGTTTCTGCGTTTATACTTCTTACTGACATTATTTATTTCAAGAATACACATCTTACCCATTCCTCCTCGCTGCTAATCCTCCGCTAAGCGGTCCGGAAATGATTCCCGCAAATGCAGTAATAGTAAAAAGTATAAGGAGCGTTCCGGTTTTAGGTATCAGAAAAGGAATATTTACCGATGAAGAAATAAATGTCTTAAAAGGGAACAATATCAAAGCTGCAATAATAAGTCCTATAACACTCCCCGTAACACTGATTATCAGTGTTTCCTTAAGGATCAGATTTCTTATCTGCTTTTCGGTTGCTCCCACCATTCTCATAAGATCATATCTGTCCTTTCTTTCATTAACAGAAAGGCTGAATGTAACCTTCAGAATAATAAGAGTTAAGAGAAACAGCATACTGAGCAGAATATACAGGAGGACTTTAAATCCACCAAGCTCTGACTCAATTGAGTTTGTCATATTTCTGGTTTCTATGATCTGCAGTCCGTCTATCCTTGATCTGATATCATGCTTGACCTGTTCTGCAGAATATCCGTCCTTCACTCTTACCATTATGGACGATATTCCTCTGTCGGGATTAATTCCTTCAGGAAATGTAAATCCTTTATTCTTTGCCGCATCGAAGAGTATTCTGATAGTATCCATATTCGCAAATACAGCCTGATCAAGTCCTGTTCCCGTTTCTTCAAGCTCAGCAGAGACTTCAAAATATATGTCGAAAAATCTGATACGTCCGTCTTCGGGAACATCAATATCACTTCCTACGATTATTTTGTTTTCTCCCAGAAGTCCCGTGCTGCTGCCGTGCATTTCTCTTATCCACGGATTAACTGTAAAATCCGTCGATTCATCGATTCCTATAAACTGAACAGGAATATCACAGCAGCCCTGATTTGACGAAGTAAGATAAAACTGTGCAGACATTCTGTCTATTCCTTCAATGCCGAGATTCTCAAGTTCTTCATAAGTATCTCTTTCCAGATAGAAATATCCCGGTTCTCCCTTTATAAGAATGCCCTCTGTGCTTCCTTCGTAGCCCAGAGGGACAATCATAAGATCAGCTCCCATTCTCTCACCCAGACATCTGATCCCATTCTTTAGACTGGCTAAAATGATAGAGCCTGTCAGAAGGCTGAAACATAAAACTGCAACTATAACAACCGTTCCTGCAAATCTTTTCTTCTTTCTTTTTATAAATGAATTTATAACTCTGATATCATTGAGGCTGTTCATCTAATATCACTCTTCCGTCATTTGATTTCAGCAGCTGATATATAAGTCCGATAACTCCGCTGATTCCGACTATTGCTCCTATGATGATCAGTGCAGGTCTTGTAACCATATTGCAGTGCATATGTGCACTATTGCAAACACCGATAATAAAAGTAGGGATACCGATAGTCACAATTCCGATTGCTATTCTGAGTAAGGTCAGGAACTTATACAGCTTACCCGAATCACTCTCACCGGCTTTGATCTGTGAAATGATCGAAACAAGACTTACTGCAATCAAAAGAATACCGGTAATCAATGATGCTGCGGGGATTCCATGACATACCGCTCCGCTGTCCATACCCATTCCACCCATATCGGATGCCATACCCATGTCTCCGCATACATGCAAAAATGTATAAGGGCCTATCGCAATTATCAATCCCGCAATTATTCCAACTATATCAATTACCTTTTTCATAACAAACCTTTCATTACTATATTTATTATATTGAATATTCCGGCATAGGAAGTTCTGACGCAAGATGAAACTTTTCCAAAAGCTTCTTTCTCAGATCAGTATAATCCGGGCCGTTTCTGTATCGAGGATGATGCATATTAACCTCGATGATCTCACTTATTCTTCCGGGTCTCGGTGTCATGATTACAATTCTGTCGGATAAGTACAGTGCCTCATCCACATCATGTGTTACAAGGATCATCGTAGCTCCCGTTTCTTTTCTTATTTCAAGAATCTTATCCTGCAGATCGGCTCTGGTAAAATTATCCAGCGCTCCCATCGGTTCATCCAGAAGCAGGACCTCCGGATCATTGATAAGAGATCTCGCTATCGCAACTCTCTGAGCCATTCCACCGCTTATCTGATGAGGATAAGCATTTTCAAAACCTTTAAGACCCACCATCTCTATATATTCAGGAATACGGTCTTTGTTTTCTTTATAAACATGTCTTGCTTTCAGACCTGCAGCTATATTCTGTTCAACAGTCAGCCATTCAAACAGTCCACCCTGCTGGAAAACATATCCTCGCTTGGGATCTGCACCTTTAATCTCTTCGCCCGCCAGCGTAAGTGTTCCCGTCTGGGGCTTATCAAGACCGGCTATCAGTCTCAGAAGTGTTGTTTTACCGCATCCCGAAGCACCTATTATGGAAATGAATTCTCCTCTCTTAACTTCGAGATTTACATTTGATAAAGCAACTGTCTCGTTTTCTCCGTCCTTATAGATTCTGTTCACATCTTCTATTTTCAGGATGATATCATTAATATTTTCAGTCTTGTCACTACTCATTTCAGCACTCCTTTCTGCCAGCGAAGCATTCGTTTCTGCAGCAGCTCAATAAGGTTTGTAATTATGCTGAAAAGCACTGCCATAACTATAATTGCCGCAAACACCTTATAATATGCACTCCATACCTTTGATGCATTGATGTAATAACCCAGTCCTCCCGGCTGACCCATCATCTCAGCCATTACAAGTGTTGTAAACGCATATCCATTTGCAGTTGTAATTCCTGTAAAAATCTGTGGAAGTGCATGTGGTATTGCAACATGAAATACGAGATACCATTCGTTTCCACCCAGAGTTCTTCCGGCCTCAAACTGAGTTTTCGGTGTACTCTCAACTCCGGCTGCCGTAAGTGTAGCTACAAGTATCCATACAACTACAGCAATAAGGAAAACGGCTGCCGAGAAAGGATTAGGCAGAAGTGTAAGTGCAAAAGGCATCCATGCAACAGCCGGTATGACACCCAGCACCTTAAGGATCGGACTTATCCAATAGCTTACTTTCGGGAACCATCCTACAAGAACTCCCGTAATGATACCTGCTACAGTTCCGCTAAGGAATCCGACCAGATACAGTCTGAGTGAGTAAAGTGTATTCTGAAGAACAAAATCACCTTCTGCGACAAAAGCCTCCATTATTCCGGCTGGTCCCGGAAAAAACGGCTGTGTCAGTATCTGATATTTGGTACCCAGAATATCCCATAATAACAGGAGTATTCCCATAACAAATCTGAATTTAACAGCATTCTGATATTTCTTTCTTCTTTCCTTTGAACGCCAATCGATTATACCTACCACGATATAAAGGAGAATCAATACGTAAAGAAGTATTCTATATGCCTGATTGCTGTTTATTTCAGTACCAAAAATGATATGAGGTTCAAACTTTACCCCTTCACTCTTCTGCGGTATAAGAATGTTTAATACCGCAGCCAGAGCAAATCCCAGAACCGTAAATATAATTGATAATATATACTTTGTCTTCTTCATTTTTACAATCCCGCAGCTTCAAACGCCTGCTGAAGATCTTCGATCAGATCCTCGACATCTTCCAGTCCGAGCGATAATCTAATAGTTTCATCTTGAATATCGGCCGCATTCTGAAGATCAGGATTAAGTTCCGTATGTGTTGTCGTGGATGGATTTATAATGAGAGATTTAGCATCTCCTATATTTGCCTGAAATCCCCAGACCTTAACAGCTTCAAGGAATTTAGTCCTCTGCTGAATATCCCCCTTAAGACCGAAGGATAAAACTCCACCCGCTCCCTTTGGAAAATACTTTTCAGCAAGTGCTTTATACTTATTTCCTTCTGCAGACGGATGCTTTACCCAGAGAACTTCTTTACCTATTCTGGACTCCAGATATTTAACAACCTTTTCTGCATTATCTACCTGCTTCTGAATTCTTTCCGACAAAGTCTCTAGTCCGAGAAGAACCAGATAACCGCTGAACGGAGCAAGAGCTGCTCCAAGATAGTTAAGATGAATTCCTCTTATTCTTCCTGTAAACGGTCCGTCAGGGAAAACATCAAGATAGCTTCTTGATTCACCCTGCTGACTTCTAAGGAAATATGGTGTATCTCTGAACTGAGGGAATTTATCACTATCGAAATTAAAGCTGTTGTTCTCAATGATAACGCCCGCTATTACATTTCCATGACCTGAAAGTCCTTTGGTTGCGGAATATACTACAATGTCAGCACCAAACTCAAAAGGATTCAGAAGATAAGGTGTTGCAAGCGTATTATCAACTATGAGCGGTATGCCCGCCTTATGAGCAACCTCTGCTATTGCTTCAATATCAAGGATAGTAGCATTCGGATTTGTCAGGCTTTCAATATATATAACCTTTGTATCCGGTTTAATAGCTCTTTCAAAACTTGATACATCATCAGGGTCGTTTACAATATCAAATTCAACATTACTCTCCCTGAAAACCTGAGTTAAGCTGTCGAGCGCACCTCCATAGAGACGAGGTGTTGTAAGAATCCTTCCGCTTCCTGCTGTAACATTAAGCAGTGAATATGTAACAGCTGCCATTCCGGATGCCAGCGAAACCGCTGCAGTAGCATCATGAAGTTCAACAAGTCTTCCTTCGAGAACATCTGTAGTCGGATTTGAAAGTCTTGTATAAAGCGGATCCCAACTATCAAATGCAAAAAGATCATCAGATCTGGCTACTGTTCCGAGTTCAAATGCAGCTGTTGCATAAATCGGAACCGAAACAGCATAATTATGGTCAGCCGGATTATATCCTGCATGTAATTTTTTTGTATCAAAACGTGCCATATTTAGTCTCCCGTAACAATCTCATCAACATAATCAATTGCATCATCAAGCTTCTCAAAGACTTCATCAATTTCTTCCTTAGTAATGATCAGAGGTGGTGCGATAAGAATATGTGATCCACCTCCGAATGTCAGAATTCCCTTCTCTCTGAGATATGCAAGGAACGTATTCAGGAATGGTTTTCCGTCTTTGGTTGTTTCTATTATTTCTCTTGTTTCTTTGCTGTATGAAAACTCTATCGCTCCAAAAAGACCTATCGATCTTACATCTCCGACAGAGACATGCTTTTCTTTTATCTCGGCAAGCTTCTCCTTCAGATAAGGCTCAAGCTCAAGAACATGTTCTCTGATACCAAGTCTCTTATATTCATTAATACAACCGATCGCAGCTGCAATTCCTACCGGATGTGCATTATATGTCAGTCCTGCCGTAAACGGATTCTCATCATAATAATCTGAAATCTCTTTACTTATTATTACTCCTCCAAGTGGGGCATAAGAACTGTTGACACCCTTGGCAAATGTAATAATATCCGGCTCAACCTCTTCTCTTTCGATAGCAAACCACTCACCGCTTCTGAGGAATCCCGCCATAACTTCATCAGCCACAAACAGTATTCCGTATTTCCTGGTTATCTCTCTGACACCCTTCAGATATCCCTTCGGATACTGATATACACCATTACTTCCCGGAACAGATTCTATGAAAAGTGCCGCTATCTTCTCCGGTCCTTCCTGTATGATCTGATATTCAAGTCTGTTAAGGAAATGCTTTGTTGCCTCTTCCTCTGTTTTAAACTTGATGTCATATCCATACAGATGCGGAGCTTCAAATTTTATAAATCCCGGTATAGTAGGAAAAAGAGATGCTCTGTCAGGTTCACCTGTAAGACATGATGCTCCGTATGTACCTCCATGATAAGATTCATACTTTGAAAAGATCTTATCTCTGCCTGTATATGCTTTTGCAAATCTTATTGCGAATTCATTTGCATCGGATCCTCCAAGTGTGAAAAGCACTTTTCCTGCATTCTTCGGAGCCAGCTCTTCAATAATGATCTCTCCGAGTTCTCCTCTTCTGTCAAATGCATGTTTCGGTGCTACATATGAAAGCTTTTCAACCTGCTCCTGAACAGCCTTGATAACAGCCTTATTGTTATGACCGATATTCACATTTACAAGCTGGGAACCTAAATCAATATATTCCTTTCCCGTATCATCCCATACTCTTATGCCATCGGCTTTCTCTATATAGAATGGTTTGTACTCTTTCTGTGTATATCCGGTAAATGAAAACAAGGTATACTTTTTTGCTTTTTCCAAAGCTTCCTTACTCATATCTTTTATCTCCTTACATTTTTTTGTTATTAAAGATGTTGATATGTTATCACCTGTTATAGTTTTTGTCTTATCCCAACTAACTATTCCGAGTTATAGGAAAATTCTATAACATTGATGAAATCTAATCATACAGACCCTTACTGATATATCTGTCTCCTCTGTCCGGGAATACCACTACGATATTTCCGCTCTCTATCTCATCTGCAAGTCTGAGTGCTGCACTTAGCGCTGCACCCGATGAAGTACCGGCCAGAATTCCTTCCTTTGCAGCAAGAAGTCTGGATGTCTCGAAAGCTTCCGTATCTGTAACCTTGATAACCTTATCAACGAGAGAAATATCCATAGTATCGGCTATAAAGTCGTTACCTATTCCCTCGATATCATAGTCCGCATGCTCACCGCCACCGATTATAGAACCTACAGGATCAGCAAGCACACCCTGAATATCAGGATTCTGCTCCTTCAGATATTTAACGATTCCGGAAAATGTACCGCCGCTTCCGGCACCGGCTACAAAATAATCAATCTTGCCGTCCATCTGCTTATATATTTCAGGACCTGTAGTCTCATAATGAGAAAGCGGGTTTGACGGATTCTTGAACTGCTTCATGGAAACAGCTCCCGGAGTTGCAGCTATAATCTCCTCTGCCTTTACAGCAGCACCCATCATTCCTCCGACACGTGATGTATTTATAATTTCAGCGCCGAGCGCCTTCATAACCTTCTGCTTCTCGATTGAGAATTTATCAGGTACTACAAAGATGATCTTGTATCCCTTATTAAGCGCAGCTACAGCTATTCCTATACCTGTGTTTCCTGCAGTAGCTTCAACGATTGTTCCTCCCGGTTTCAGAATGCCTCTTCTTTCGGCATCCTCGATCATATACATTCCGACTCTGTCCTTAACACTTCCTGCAGGGTTCATAAGTTCAAGCTTTGCATAAATATTTACGCCTTCCTTAACACCCATATGTCCTATCTTCATTATCGGTGTATTACCTATCATTTCCTGAATATTCATATATACATCCATGTCGCATATCTCCTTCCATATATAGCGATCATTCTATCGTATTGCCTGCTCTAAATCCCTGATAATATCATCAGCATCTTCGATTCCGACTGAAAGACGAATAAGTTCATCTGTGATTCCTACAGCCTCTCTGATCTCTCTCGGAATAGCTGCATGTGTCATTGTTGCAGGATGGCATACCAGTGACTCCACTCCTCCGAGACTCTCTGCAAGAGTAACCAGCTTAAGTGACTTGAAGAACTTCTTATAATCATATTCCTTCTTAAGTGTAAAGGAGATCATAGCTCCCGGACCGTCTGCCTGCTTCTTCTGGATCTCATATCCCGGATCGGTTTCAAGTCCCGGATAGTAAACCTTCTCTACATATCCGCTGTTCTGAAGCCACTCGGCAATCTTCTTAGCATTTGCGACATGTCTGTCCATTCTTACTCCGAGAGTCTTGATACCTCTGATCATGAGGAAGCTGTCCCAAGGTGCAAGGATTCCGCCGATAGCATTCTGAAGATAATAGAGTCTGTCAGCAAGTTCCTTATCCTTTACAACTACAAATCCGGAAACTGTATCGCTGTGTCCTCCGAGATATTTTGTTCCGCTGTGAACAACTATATCCGCACCGAGTGTAAGCGGTCTCTGAAGGTATGGTGTAAGAAATGTATTGTCAACGATAGTAAGCTTACCGTATGACTTAGCTAGCTTTGAAACTTCCTCAATATCGGTAACCGAAAGAAGCGGGTTTGCAGGACTTTCAATATATACTGCCTTTACTTCTCCGTCCTTATCTGCATCTCTGTCATCAAGTGCCTTCTTAACCTCTTCGATATTTGATGTATCAACTATTGTGAAGTTAAGTCCGAAATGCTTGAATACATTATCCAGAACTCTGAAAGTTCCGCCGTAAATATTATCCGAAATTATAAGTCTGTCACCTGACTTAAAAAGTGAAAGCACTGTAGATATTGCAGCAAGTCCTGATGCAAATGCCATTCCGTACTGTCCCTGTTCAAGATCTGCCACAAGCTTCTCAAGTGCAGCTCTTGTAGGATTTCCTGTTCTTGAATATTCCCAACCTCTGTTCTCACCGAGACCATCCTGCTTATATGTTGATGTCTGATAAACCGGTACATTTACAGCACCTGTTGTTTCATCTCCGTCGATACCGCCATGAATAAGTAATGAATTGATGTTAATGCTCATTGTTTTTTCTCCTTTTTTGAACATAATAAAAGCGAGGCATGAATTATCATTCCTCGCTTGGTTAATCTTTAAATCTCCTATGTCAGGCAAACTTTAGACCGCGTTATGCCTCCTCATAAGTATTCTTACAGAACATGCGAAGAATGCTGTTATTATCTCTACAGCAACAGCAACAACATATTCTGTTTGACATACTCTGATTAAACATTTGCGTCTCCTATTTACCTATCGGTTTAGTATGTGAAAGTTATATCACGTATTACCTATCATGTCAATAGGTAATTTTTATAACAAAAAAGAGAGCTGTAAACATCAGCTCTCCTTATAATCATCGATCATCTTCTGAATTTCATCGATTTCCTTCTTTGAAAGTTTCTTACTTCTCGTAAATGCAGCAAGAAACTGCGGTATGCTTCCCGCAAAGGTTTTTTCTACAACTTCCTCAACCTCCGCAGTCTGTACTTCTTCCTTAGTAACAAGAGATGTTATCACTGCATTTTCACTCTTGATAACTCCTCTTTCCGTAAGGCGCTTAATAACTGTGTATGTCGTAGCCTTCTTCCATCCAAGCTCCGCCTCACACAGCTTTGCAAGTTCTGTACTCTTGATAGGTTCATTTTCCCATAAGATCAGACAGAATCTGTATTCACTTTCAAAAACCTTTGGTGTACTCATTCGTTTTTCTCCCACACAATGCATTAAAAAGTCGAACATGTTCGACCCATGACTAAAGTCTAACACGTTCGACCTTTATTGTCAATTACTTCTTTATAAAATCAGAAAACAATCATTAAAATAATTTATATTCTCTTTGTATCCCGTATATTCTATTCAGGAAACCATATACCATATAATATATTCGGGAATGGAATTACCGTGAATTCCCGCTTAGATAGCCTAAACCGGATAATCATTTGTAAAGCACGCAGTACAGAGCGGAAGTTCTCCTACCATGGATTTAAAATCCGAAATACTCAGATATTCAAGTGAATCCGCTCCAACATTTCTGCATACCTCTTCACTCGAATGATGGGAAGCAATAAGCTGCTTTGCAGTCGGAACATCTGTTCCGTAGTAACACGGGTAAAGGAAAGGAGGTGAACTTATCCTTACATGAACCTCTTTTGCACCTGCAGATCTCAGCATTTCAATCAGCTGCTTCATTGTAGTACCACGAACAATCGAGTCATCTATTATTACAATCCTCTTATCCTTAACTACACTTTTCATAACACTCAGCTTCATATGAACTGCCGTACGTCTCTCTTCATCTGTCGGCTTGATAAAGCTTCTTCCTATATAGCTGTTTTTATGAAATGCAAGTGCAAACGGTATACCCGATTCAAGAGCATAACCTTCTGCGGCCGCAAGTCCCGAATCCGGAACTCCCACAACTATATCCGCCTCTACTCTTGATTTTCTTGCCAGAGCTCTTCCTGCTGCAACTCTTGCATCATGTATTTCTATACCATCCATTACGGAATCATTTCTTGCGAAATAAATATACTCAAAAATGCAGTGCGCCCTTTTCTTCTGACAGAGTCCGTAATCAGATGTTATTCCTTCCTTCGTGATTGATATTATCTCTCCGGGCTCGATATCTCGTATAACTTCTCCGCCAACCGAAATAATAGCCGCACTCTCCGAAGCAAGTATATAAGTATATTTTCCGACTCCCTCGAGTTTTTCCGAAGTATCATCTGATGCACCTATGCTATCCCCTGACACAGACAGCTTTCTTCCGAGTATAAGAGGCTTGATTCCAAAAGGATCGCGGATACCAACCAGCTTTCTCGGACTCATAACTACAACAGCATAACCGCCCTTCAGTTTCTCTGCTGCATTTTTTATGGCTTCTTCTATCGAGGCAGCCTTCACACGTTCTCCTATTATTTCATATGCAAGTACTTCGGAATCTGAGGTCGTATAATGCGCAAGTCCCCTGTACATCTGCTGCTCTTTAAGATCAGATGCATTTACTATATTTCCGTTATGGACTATCGCAAGACTTCCCTTTATATAATTCATAGCGATAGGCTGAGCATTTTCCTCTGTACTTCCACCGGTTGTTGAATATCTCACATGTCCGACTCCGATATTTCCGGTAAGCTTTGCAAGATCATCGGGATGAAATATTTCACTCACCAACCCCTGATGTTTCTTCATCCTAAGATTTCCCATAGGGCCTTCCGTATCCGAAACAGCAATACCTGCTGCTTCCTGCCCTCTATGCTGGAGTGCAACAAGTCCGTAATATATATCACCCGAAACATTTGTTTCCGATGGTGCATATATTCCGAATACACCACATTCCTCATGAAGTTTGTCATCTTCGATAAGCGTGCTGAAATTATCTTTCATCATCATATCCTTTCTCATTTTCTCATCCGGTATGATCTCTCTGCCGAAAGATGCAGTTACGACAATACATCAAAAAATGAGGGCACTTCGAGAATAAATCTCAAAGCGCCCTTGCTTTTTTCGATAAATCATATTTATTTTCTACCGGAACTGAATAATTACCCGATACAGGAGTTAGTATATAACTAATTCATCAAAATGTGAAGCATAATTTATCAGAAATTTCTTCCGTTCCATCCCCAATCCTTTGTAGTCTGATACTCTACATAGATATGGTTGCCCGGAATTCCCAGTTCTTCTTCATATATCTCACAGATTCTTGCTGTCATTTTCTCAAATGCAGCTGAATTTGGCGATCCCAGCAGATCAACAGAAACGAATGCGCCTTTTTCCAGCTTTTCGCCTGCAAAATACAGACAGTACTCATCTTCGAAGCCAACCATAAGAAAGCTTTCCGGCTTACCGATGATAGCTGCCGCCTGACCGAGCTTTGTTTTGATCGACTCTTTCTTTTCATCACTGATCTTTACTGTTACTTTTGAATTGATAAATGGCATTTTCCATTCCTCCTTATATTTTCTGCATTATTATGTATGCTTGTTTTTCTATGTTCATATTCTGTCGGAACAATCTCGCGGCTGTTTAATGTTTGTTATTCCGTGTTCATATACTGTCGGAGCAGTCTCCGCAGCAGTTTAATTCCGCACCTGCCGGTTAATTCTCAACAATTGCCTGTATATACATACTCAAGATTTTCTCTTGCGATTTCAGCAAGATCATAAATCAGTTTCACATCTGTTGCATCTCTATCCGTCATCTTAAATCTTGGGAAAAATCTGGATATATGAAGAGGTATATTCTTTCCTATCCTTCTTCCTTCTGAATCTGTCAATGAAGCAATCCATCCCGAGAGTTCTCTCATTTCTTCCTCACTGTCATTTTCTCCGGGAATTATAAGAGTTGTAAGTTCCAGATGACAGTCTTTAGCTGCCCTTTCAATAAAGTCTGTTACCATCCGCCTGTTTCCACCGAGAAGCTTTTCATAATATTCATCCGTGAAACCCTTAAGATCTATATTCATCGCATCGATATAGGGAAGGATTTCTTCAAGTATCTCGATCTCGGCTGTCCCGTTCGAAACAAGCACTGTCTTCATTCCTCTTTCTTTAACCAGCATAGCTGTATCTCTTACAAATTCATATCCGATAAGCGGCTCATTATATGTAAAAGCTATTCCAATATTCCCCTTGCTCTTATAAGCTTCAACGATATCACAGAGTTCTTCCGGAGTCATCTTGAGGAGTTCTCCTCTGCCCTGATGTTCCGGCAGTTTCATAGCACTATCCGACCAGGATATTTCATAATTCTGACAAAATGGACATCTAAGATTGCAGCCATAGCTTCCGACTGAAAGAATCCTGCTTCCCGGATAGAATCTCGAAAGCGGCTTCTTCTCTATCGGATCGAGCATAATTCCTGTAAGAAGGCCATAATTCGCTGCAGTAACTACTCCGTTCCTGCAAGTTCTCGCCCCGCAGAAACCGATACTCCCCTCACCTATCTCACAATGTCTGAAACAAACCTTACAGCGTGCCATATCATCCACCTCATCACAGTCTGCAAAGAATTATTTATGACGGATGACTTCAAATCTCTGAAGCGTATAATCGTCATCCTCTCTGATTCCGCCTTTTCTCATAGCAATTGAAACCTGAGTTTCAACATCATCCACACCGTCCAGATCCGGAAGAAGAAGTCCCCGTCTGTTTCCACAGCTCACGATCACCCCATAACGCTTCACATCAAGCTGATCTATGGAATCGATATCTTCAGGTTCGCCAAGGACATCTACATTTATCTCCAGCCACTCAAGTTCATCCTCTGTTATAGGATCAAATCTCGGATCATGAGTCGACGCACTTATCGCATTTCTTACGATTTCCCTTGCAACACTGTCGGCTGTCGGAGCGATCGTTCCTATACAGCCTCTCAGCCTTCCGTTTTTATGGATTGATACGAAAGCCCCGGCTCTTTCACTGAATATTTCACCCGGAAGAATATTCATAAGTTCATCCGGAATATCATCGGGAATACTGAGTTTTTTATGACCCGCTATATAACTTTCAAGAGATAGTCTCGCAAGCTGAACATATCCGTCTTCCTTGGATCTTTCTTCTCTCAGTTTACTTATCAGCTCATCAAGAAAATGTCTCTTTTCATCAGGCTCCTTCGGTGAAAATGTTATGATGCCGTATCCGACTCCGGTTACATCTTCATGTGAAAGAACTTCGGTATCAACACTTAGTCCGTCGAAGGCTCCCGACATGATAACAAACGACCTATGTCCGCATTCAGCAGCCTTATCACAGAAGTCTTCATCAAATTCCATCATTTCTCCGAAGGCCGCGCGCCCCGCCGCATCCATTATCCGCTTATCATATTCCGGTCCTTCCGGAGCAAAACCATATGGCCCATAATCCTGCAGCTTATGTGAGAGATCTCCACTGGCAACAAATACCGCGCGTCTGCCCAGTTCCTCCACCGCTTCGGCAATATACATTCCGAGCTGATAATGATCCGTAAGCGGAAGACCAGACAGACCTATCCTTACAATCTTTCCGCCCTTATAATACTTTCTGATAAAATAGAGCGGCACCATTGTACCATGATCGAGTTCCTTCTTTTTCTCTCCTTCAAATCCCGCAGGGAAATCATTTTCAAAGGCTATATCAGCTATCATATCAACGAGTTCATAATCATATTCTTCATCGAAGCTGACCTTTGGAGCCCTGAAATCTCCGAAATCACCCTTAGCTCTATCTCCCGGAGATATATGAAAATAGTTGGAATACATAGTTGCATGAGGACTGGTTATTATTATCGTGTCAGGCTTGATCTCTGCAATTCTTTTTGCGACGGCCTCATACGACTCTATGGTCTTTCTGACCTTTTCCTCACTCCCCCGCCCTACATCCGGAACTATCATCGGCGGATGAGGAACCATAAATCCGGCTACGATTCCCTTACTGCCGGACGAATCGTTTAAAATATCTTTTCCACTTCCCATAAAAATACCCCTTCATATTAACTCTTTACCTCAGGATCACTCCCAGCGGTAAATATCCATTCACTTCTGTAACCCTTTTTAATATAACATAAGACCGGCACTTTTGACAAAAAGCTTTATGATAAAAAAAGCCACCGAACATTTAACGTTCGATGGCTTTAAATCTCATCTATATCTGTTTACAAAATATCCTACTGATCCTCGGTAGATACGGAATCCTTGCCGTTTCCGTTAAGGATCTCATCAAGCGTATGCCATCCGAGAACTGCACATTTTACACGTGACGGCATATGTGAAATATCCTGAAGCGCCTGTGCTTCTTCAAGAGTATCAAGTTCTTCTTCCGTCAGCTTCTCTTTGATCATTCTGAGAAATGTATCCTTAAGCTTTAATGCTTCTTCCTTCGACTTACCTATAACAAGGTCCAGCATCATATCCGCACTTGCCTGAGATATGGCACATCCGTCTCCGACAAATCCGCCATCCTCAATGATTCCGTCACCGTTTACAACAAGCTGAAGAGTAATATCATCTCCGCAGGACGGATTAACTCCTCTAAGTTCACTTGCCGGTTTCATAAGCTTTACCTTATGAGTCGGATGTATATTATGCTCAGTGAGCACTTCATTATAAAATGTTCTGCTTTCCATCTTAGTCCTCTCCGTAACCCATTCTGCTTCTCAATGACGCAACGCTCTTGATAAGTCTTTCTATCTCTTCTTCCGTATTGTAGAAAAGAATGCTTGCCCTTACTGTTGACGGTATTCCGATAAACTGATGAAGCGGCTCTGCACAATGATGTCCCGCTCTTATCGCAACATTATCTTCTGCCATTATGGCAGCTGTATCATGCGGATGAACCCCATCTACTCTGAAAGTTATTATGCCATGATGTTCCTTCGGATCATCACTTCCGAGAATTGTTATATGTGGGATTTTCTTCATACCCTCAAGTGCAATAGTCGTAAGCAGCAGCTCTCGCTCTTCTATATCTTTCATTCCGATAGACTGTATATAATCTATAGCAGCTGAAAGTGCAACCGCTCCGCCGGCATTTACGGTACCTGCCTCAAATTTATGAGGAAGTTCCGCATAGCTTACCGAATCAAGCGAAACATATTCTATCATCTCTCCACCCGAAAGGAAAGGAGGCATTTTCTTAAGTAACTCTTCTTTTCCGTAAAGCACTCCGATTCCCATAGGTGCCATCATCTTATGTCCGGAGAATGCCAGGAAATCCACATCGAGGTCTTTTACATCAGTTACGGAATGCGGTACACTCTGTGCACCGTCCGCTACAAAGTAAGCACCCTTCTTATGTGCAGCTGCAGCAAAGCCCTTTATATCATTTACTCGACCGAAAATGTTGGACATAGCGGTCATTGCTACTATCTTTGTTCTGTCCGAAAGAAGTGCTTCGAGTTTTTCGAGCTTGAAACTTCCGTCCGGTTCACATTCAAGATATTTAACAGTCGCTCCGTGTCTTTCTGCGGCAAGACGCCATGGAAGCATATTGCTATGATGCTCGACAACCGTAGTGATTATCTCATCACCTTCCGAAAGGCACATATCCCCGAGTGAATACGCAACAAGATTCAGACTTTCGGATGCATTTCTTGTAAAAATGATCTCACTGTCTGAGGATGCATTTATAAACTCAGCAACCTTATGTCTTGCAGCTTCATATCTGTCAGTTGCATCAATTGAAAGTTCATATAAACCTCTGAACGGATTTGAATTATGATAATAATAGTAATCCGTGAGAGCTTCCATTACTACTCTCGGTCTTTGTGTCGTTGCCGAGTTATCCAGATAACAAAGCTCTGTTTTGTCAAAGAACGGAAAATCCTTCCTTATATCCTGAACATTAAAACTCATATTTATTCATTCCCATCTAAAATGCATTTTCTGTCTTCTTCATCACATTTGCGGCAGACTCTGCTAAGTACATATTCTCTTACTCTTGAATCATTGATCCTTCCCGCAACAGCTTCAAGTTTCGATGCAGCAAGCATCTCACTCGCAACCTCCTCCGGGATTCCTCTTGAATTAAAGTAGAACAACTCATCATCGGAAACCTTTCCGATAGATGCTCCGTGTTCACCTTCAACATTTTCCTCTGCACAGAGAATAAGCGGTACGGTTCTGTTAACCGTATCCGGAGAAAGAAGAAGTACATTATCTCTTACCTCTCCCTTTGAATCCGCGCATCCGTGAATAAAATCTATGGTTCCGCGGAAGGTCTTCTTTGCAAAGCCTTTTAAAGCACCGCCGGCCATCATATGAGATTCTGTAAGCTTTCCTCTCTGACGTGCAACATAATTCACATCAAGATCGGACTCATCGGCTCTCAGATAACCAAGATCTATATTATGTGTTGATTTATCGCCTATCATATCGGTTACTACACCGAGATTTATATCATCTCCCGATACAACAATCTGACTGAGATTAAATCCTGCCTTCCTTGCCAGCTTAGTTCCGATATTGCTGTAGAAGGTCGCTGTCTTATCAAGACGGAAAACCTCTACCAGATTGACAGTTGCTTTTTCTGCAGCATCAATCCTGATATCACTTAAACCGGCAGCACCTTCGAAACCGGTATAATAAATAAATACATTCAGTACACTGCCTTCTTCGGCAACAAGATCGAGAACTGCTGCAGAATCAGCGTCAGCATTATACTTAATCCATGTATATTCCGGATCCGTATCGCCTGCTTTCTTTGCGATCACGCTGGCTTTAAGTCCCAAATCATTTATATATCTATCAAAATCCGCTCCCAGACCTGTTTCATAATCAGCTCTTGAAAGACCGTTCTCTCTGATCTCAGCCGCTTTGGCGAGATTCATATTCGGTGAAAGTGCATTTACACTGTCGGGAAGCTGTACATTTTTATCATTTACCTTCAGCCATCTCCATGTAGGAACCGGAAGGTTGTTAATCTTAACTACGTTACTCATAACCAATTCTCCTTCCCTGTTCTATCCAATACTTCCTACCATCTCAAGTCTGATAAGGTTATTCATCTCTACGGCATATTCAAGCGGAAGTTCCTTGGATACATTATCCGCAAAGCCGCTTACTATCATGGCTCTTGCATCTTCCTCGGAAATTCCTCTGGACATCAGATAGAAGATAGCTTCATCACTGATTCTGCCTATCTTTGCCTCATGTCCTATATCCGCATCATCGGTTCTTATATCCATTACCGGAACCGTATCCGATCTTGAAATGTCATCCAGCATAAGAGATGAACAGTCAACCGCTGACTTTGCTCCGCTGGCTCCCTTACTTACAACAACCGCACTTCTGAAAGTGCTGATTCCGCCTGACTTGGAAATGGACTTCGTATTAACGGTTGAAGATGTATTCTTACCGCTGTGTACGACCTTAAGACCTGTATCAAGGTTCTGTCCTTCTCCGGCAAAGGTGATTCCCGTAAACTCTACTCTTGAATCATCTCCCTTAAGTATAGTCATCGGATAGAGGTATGATACATGTGAACCGAAGGATCCCGATACCCATTCCATCTTTCCGCCTTCGGCAACGGTTGCTCTTTTTGTATTCAGGTTATACATATTCTTTGACCAGTTTTCAATGGTGGAATATCTGAGCCTTGCATTTTTTCCGACAAAAAGTTCAACCGCACCTGCATGCAGGTTGGCTACATTATATTTAGGTGCAGAACATCCCTCTATGAAATGTAAGTCTGCTCCTTCATCTACAATTATAAGTGTATGCTCGAACTGACCTGCTCCCGGTGCATTCAGTCTGAAATATGACTGAAGCGGAATTTCCACTGTAACGCCCTTAGGAACATAAACGAAGCTTCCTCCCGACCATACAGCGCCGTGAAGTGCAGCAAACTTATGGTCTTCCGGTGTGATAAGCTTCATGAAATGTTCTCTTATCATATCACCGTACTCGCCATGCATTGCCGACTCAAGATCGGTATAGATAACACCCTGAGCCGCTACTTCTTCACGAACATTATGATATACAAGCTCGGAATCATACTGAGCTCCGACTCCGGCAAGAGACTCTCTCTCTGCCTGTGGGATACCGAGTCTTTCGAAGGTATCTTTAATCTCCTCCGGCACCTCGTTCCAGTCAGCACTCATCTTATTATCCTTAGGCTTGATATAGGTTACTATATTATCCATATTAAGTCCGTCGATCGGCGGACCCCAGTTTGTTACTTCTGTTCTGTTATATATTTCAAGAGACTTAAGCCTGTGCTCTCTCATCCATTCCGGATCGTTCTTTTCTTTAGAAATCTGCTCAACGATTTCCGGTGTAAGTCCGGACTCAACTTTATATACATCCTTCTCTTCATTTCGGAAATCATACAGGCTTCTGTCTATATCATCTACATATGTTTTTTCTTTCATTATTGCCGCCTTTACTTGTACGTATCCGAAGTTACTTTATATATTTCTCAAATCCGTTCTCGTTGATCTCATCGACAAGAGTTCCGTCACCGGTTTTTACAATTCTTCCGTCAACAAGGACATGTGTATAATCTACATGCAGTGACTCAAGAATTCTTGTGCTGTGTGTGATAATGATAAGTGAACCGTCCGTGTTCTTCTGGAACTCTTCGACACCTGCAGATACTGTATGTACCGCATCAACATCAAGACCTGAATCTGTTTCGTCAAGAATTGCGAGTGAAGGCTTAAGCATAAGCATCTGAAGTATCTCTGCCTTCTTCTTTTCACCGCCCGAGAATCCTACATTGAGATCTCTGTCTGCATATTCCGTATTCATATTCAGAACCTTCATCTCTTTTTCAAGAGACTTACGGAAATCCCAAAGCTTAACACGTGTTCCGGTCTTCTGATCAAGTGCGTTCCTGATGAAATTTGAAAGTGATATTCCCGGAACTTCGATAGGATTCTGGAAAGAAAGATAAATGCCTGCCTTAGCACGACCGGCTGCATCCATCTCAAGTATATCCTCATCGTTCATTACGATCGAACCTGAGGTTACTTCATATTTCGGGTTACCCATGATTGCATAACCGAGTGTGGATTTTCCCGCACCGTTCGGTCCCATGATAACATGAGTCTCACCCTTACCGACTGTGAGATTGATACCATGAAGTATCTCCTTCTCAGCCACTTCAACCTTTAAATCTTTAATCTGAAGCATTGCTTCTACCTCCGTTTATTGAGCAAAACGATCTCTGATAATTTACGATATGAAACATATTTACATTGTTTCCTGAGATCCGTGTTTAGTTATATAAGATTAACTACATGATTATATAGTATTTTAAGCACCTAAGCAAGAACAAATACTTTATAACTGAAGTAGTCGTTCAGCATTTATATGAAAAATGTTTTCTTTCTCCTCTTCCGTAAGAGCAGAGGCCTTAATTCGGTTTACATAATCATACTGATCTGCCCAAGGACAATCAGTTGCAAAAAGCACTTTTTCCGAACCGAATGCTTTTACCATCTTTATAAACATTTCATCTGATAACATATGGTAAGGTCTATGATCATTCTTGTCTTTCCAGTTAATCTCCCCAAGAGAAAATGCCGTATCTATCCAGACCTTTTCTTCTGATAATCTTTCGGTCACTTCCTCCCAGTTCATCCATCCTCCCATATGAGCAAGTACCAGTTTTTCAGGCTGTACATCACGGATAACATCAAGAATGCTGTCAATCGAGCAGCAGACCGGCGGATAGAGACCTATATCCATACCTGCGTGAGTAAGAATGATAAGTCCAAGCTCCGTTGCATAGCTTACGATTCTCTTTATTCTTATATCATCAAACATTATCTTATAATAATCCGGATGAAGCTTAATTCCTTTAAGTCCAAGTGAACAGCACTCCCTGAGCAGTTCCTTATAATCAGGACAATCAGGATGAATGCCTCCGAAGGATAGAAGCCCTGTTTCTTTGGTCGTCTCATTAACCTCTGCCGCAAAATGATTTATATGAGATGTCTTTGTCGGATTTGTTACTACCGGAAGAATGACAGATAAATCAATTCCGGCTCTTTTCATTGACTCCTCAAGTCCTCTGTTTGTTCCGTCCGTAAACCCGATTGTACCACTTGTATCCTCGAGAACCTTTATGCTTGCAGCGGCTATTCTGTCCGGAAAGGTATGTGTATGAAAATCTATGATCATCGCTAATCTCCTTAAGATATCATGAGGACGGTTTCTGTTACATATCACACATAGTATATAACAGAGCCGTCCCCATAATACCCCAAATTATAATTCTATAACATTTGTCTGTACACCGGAATTTGCAAAAGCTTCCGGAAGTACCATATCATCGGTGAGGATAATGATCTGTTCCTCATCCATTCTAACAAGATAATCTATGAGAACCCTGCGGCTCTCATCATTTTTCATCTCACCGGTACCATCTATTACCAGCGGAAGATTCTCTTCTGCAAGATACTTGGCAGCCGCAAACCTTACTGCCAACGAAATCCTATCTATGTCTCTTCTCTGAAGTCTTTCGAGCCTTTCATCTCCGTTAACACCTCTCACGATGATATTAGCTCTTTCATCAAAGTCTATTTCCGAATACTTACCACCTGTAAGTCCCGGTATCATATCCGATATATGAAGCAGGAATCCTGAGTATGCTGCCTTCTTATACTTATCGGATATGGAATTGATCCTTGCAATCGCAAAATCTATTGCCTTAATCTCATCCTCAAGTTCACTCTTCTTCTTGAAGACCGCATTGAATTCACTTTTGAGCTTGGCTCTCTCGTTTCTTCTGTCGATCTGAACCTTCTCTTTCTCTAAGAGTTCAGCCTTCTTTTCCTGATACTCCTTTGCAAAAGTCGTATCAAACTCTATCTCTTCTTTTCTTTCGTTTTCATCCTTTATTTCTTCAAGAACTTTTTTAAATTCTTCATCATCCGGAGTCGTAATATCGTCTTCGGAATCAAAATATCCCTTTATCCTGAGACCATCAATAATTATATAAACGACATAGAGTGCTGTGACTATAATAAAGAACTTTCTCAAAACAGCTTCAAACGGAAGCATATATACGATTGCGGCAATTACAAAGACTACAAGAAGTCCCGCACCGAGAATTACCGGAATCTTGTCTGTAAACTTCTCGGCTACCGCAGCGTCTTCGCCGTTTCTTGAACTATAGCTTTCTCTGAGTTCAGTAAGCTTGTTGATCTTATCATCTACATTATCATCATTCTGATAGGTTACCGAACCGTCCTCGTTTTCAACAAGTCTTCTTGCGACTCTCTTTCGCTTTTCGGCCTCAATGACGAACTCCTCATCAAGCTCCTTCAGCTGCGCATCTATCTTTTCAATCTTTCCGTCAACATCATCATACTGTTCAATCTTCTCGGTAAGCTCATCCAGACGTCTTATAAGAGGTTTAGGAAGATGCTTTTCCTTCTCATCCTGAAGATATTCAACAGCCTTCTGTTTGTTAACTGATGCACTACCCGTCAGAGTTATATTGCTCAGATAACTCTTCAGATGTTCAGCCGCAGCCTGCGAACTTTCGTCCTCATGCTGTGTCTCTATAATCTTTGTATCTTTATAGGTATTCCTACCTGTATCTACCAACGTACCTACCAATGTGTCAGGACGCTCAAGCCGGAGCTCCCTTCCTGATCCTACATCAAGTACTGATGTAGATTTTCCGCCTGCAAGGAATGACCTTTCAATCAGATAATTGGAACCATCCTTTTTAATATATGCCGAACCGCCGTATCCCGGTCTGTCATCCGGTCTTCTTCTCTCATAATCCGAACGCGAACGGCTTATTCCTTCTTTACGGTCAATACCGTAAATAATTCCCATAAGAAAATCCTTAACAGTCGACTTGCCCGACCCCGATTCACCGTAGATAACATTTATACCGGGTTTAAGGTTGATTTCCTTGTTATGAAATTTTCCGAACTCTTTCATAAGGAGTTTTGTAAGATACATCCTAATTCTCTCCAGACATTATGAGTGCTTCAAGGCCATATCTCATAGCCTTTTCTCTTATATTTTCATCTATGTTGTAGCATTCTCTTATTTCAGTAACGAAAGATCCTATAATATTTGCTCCGTTCTCCTCAAGAATCTTTTCTTCATCTCTTGAATTGATCGTAAGATTCTCGATATTTCTGATCAGATACCTTTCTTTGATCCTCTTCAGATCAGGAGCAAAATTCGGATCCGCAAATCCCTTGAAAATAATGGTATATATATTTTCATTACCCAGCTTAAGAAGCATTTCCTCCAGCTTGGTAGTAACTTCTTCAGGTGTTATCTCAGGTGAAAGAGTTATATTTATATCAATATAACTTCTTTTATTGCACGGAACCCAGCCTATCTTGGTTCCCTGATCTGTTATTTCACCTATTATATAACCTCTTCTTCCGACCTCCTCAGGGCCTGCCGGCTCCGGACATCCGGAATAAGCGAGTCTGTTCTTTAAAATGTGTGCCGACTTGGATCTTCCGCCAAGCGCAACATAATCAAAGCCTTTCTTTGCAATCTCCGAAGTCTTAAAAGGCATATGATTCGGATCACCGCCCACACCGATAAGAATATTAGCGGCACTTACTCTTCCCGGATCGATTTTTCCGAGAACATCCGAACGTATCTCCGGATAATCATAACCATATCCGGTTACACATGTGTTGATCCCCTTAAGATATGCATTGGTAGTCTTTCCACCCGGAAGCAGTACTGTTTTGGATTCAAATTTATAATTTACCGCAGCTGAACTGTCGGAAGCATAATCCAGATAACCCGGAAGGATTACCGTACGTGTTTTAACAAGCGTCTTCAGCTTTTCGTCAAGCTGATCCAGCTGCTCCTTTGATGGTGGTTCTGCAAAGAGATTACCGGCTATAAGCAGAAGGTCTATATCCTTCTCATTGCATACATTTAAAATATTATCCAGGGCCTCTTCTATCTCAGCCTTTCTTTTTTCACCCCATTCATAATCGGTATCCGGGGATACACCTATTCTAATATCAGATGTATGAATAAACTTCATATATCATGCCCTTCTTTATATATCATTTCATCAAAACAACACTCTAATTATAACTGATTAATCTTACAAATCAAGTAAAAAACTTATGAAGCAAAAGTGATGAATGCCTTAACAAACAACAATTACCGAGGCTGCTCTAAGGACCTTACCCTTATACATATATCCGGTCTGCATAACCTGCTTAACGGTATTTTCCGGAAGATCCGGATCCGAAACCTGAGCAACAGCCATCTGAAGATTGTAATCAAACGGCTCCCCTTCTCCCGTTATCTGTGTAATACCGTTGTCTGTAAGAATCTGTACCGCTTTGGTATATGACTGAACTATTCCCTGATAAAACGGATTATCTTCATCCTTTGAAAACTTAACAGCATACTCAAGACTGTCAACGATCGGAAGCAGCTTCTTGATCATGCCTTCAACGCTTTCCTCCTGCTCAATCTTAATTTCTTCATCATTGATTGCCTCAAGGATCGGAACTATGACCTCCTTATCGGTATCCGTATCATGGAAGATGAAATTAATCCTTTTATTTTCATCTGCCTCGGCAGAAACCTTTATAAGCTTGTTGAAGAATCCATCAAGTCTCTCCTTGGGAATTCTGAATATCCTGATATTTTCAAATTTATTTCCTTTATTTTCATAAAGTGTAAACTCAACATATGAAGTTTTAGGCTCACTGATACGTCTGAGTTCTGTCTCGACTTTATCAGGAACTCTGGTACCCTCATCGAATATAGGATACATCTCTCCTCCTACCGCAAGGGTAAGTCCGAACGGAGACAGAAGATCTGAGCATTTAACGCCGAGGAACTGCGGAAGTCTCTCTATAGAACCGGCAATATAACCCATTCCTTCTATTATTCCGGCACTGTCTATCATCTTTATCTCAATCTCACGATTTATGAAATCATTTGATCTTGCTACATAGGTCTTCATGACCTGATCAAACTGAAGGCAGTCATTCATGGTACCTGCATAGTAGATACCCACAGCCTCTGTTCTGTCCATCATTCTCTCACTGTAGCTATGACAGAAGTTTGTCTTGAAAAGCGATGAACTGTTCCAGATTCCGGCAATATATGTATCTGTCTTGTTAACAATTCCGGAACTCAGATCGAACTCTGCGAGTCCGAGATTTCTTCCCGAAATAAAACCGGTGATAATTCTTTCATTCACACCGTATTCCATAAGGATATGCATTGCCAGTGCCATTGTCTCTGTTACGGTTCTGACTATTGAAACGCCATATTCCTCTGCCATCTTGAAGATTCCTGTCATCTCTTCAATACCATAATGATCCGGCACACAGAGAACCGCATGAAACTTATCGATTCCCGCTTCTCTTGCCAGAAACTCGGAAATAGTCTCAAAAGCTTTCTTATATGAAGTATCTACTCTTAAAATACTTGTCTTCCTGATATCATAAGGCATCTCTATCGCACCTGTTACGATAGAATCACCGTCACACCAGCTGATTTCAGCCTTTTCTTCCCAGAAATGCAGTCCTATTACTTTTTCCATTTACGATCTACCTCTTTCAAACATAACCTATATTGCTTTTCCCAGAAACTCACACAATCTATGTTATTATATCGTTTTTCAACACAAAAAAGAAGTCCTGAGACTTCTTTTTTATAATTTAGCAGATATTAGTGCTGTGAATTATCATTCTTCTTCATCCCATGCCTTTCCCGTAAGTCCTTCGAGTATCGAACCTGCGGCCCATGGCATAAGTGCAAACCAGGTTGAAGCAGGGGAGCCGTCAGGATAAGTTTCTGTCAGGAGACCTTCACTGTGGCAGAATCTTTCGGACATCCAACCCACTTTTCCGTAGTCAAATTCTTTATCATATGTATTATGACATTGACAGCTCCAAAACTTAGTATCCATATATCTGTCTCTGATATAGCTGTCCTCTCTGAAGTTCAGATAATATATCATCTCATCAAGTATTGATGATGACATCGGATGAATATGCGGATTTGTCACCGAGGTTATACTTCCCCCACAGCTTGACCATCCAACTTTACTGAGCGGCGGAACCTTGATCGGAGAATTATAGCAGAACTTAAATGTATATTCGTAATACAGCGCATCTCTCATATGATCGAGAATTTCCTCTTCTGCTTTCCGAGCTTCATTTACTCCGTATTTATCACACTTCCCCGATACTGCTCCGTCTTCACTTATAACAGCATGCAGATAATGCACAGCTCTGATATAGCTTAAGATTCCTTCTGAATCAATATTCTTATCGATATCCAAAGGTCCTGCATAACATTCCTGATGTTTTATATATGTATCATGATAATACTTCTCGCTTCTCAGCATATCTTCCATATACGATCTGTCACCTGTCAGATATGTATAATAGGCCGCTGCAGCCATGCACCATGCGCCGGAGAAAGAATCATATTCAACTCCCGCTCCTGTCTTATCCGAAAGTACATATGGATATTCTCCGTCCTGATTACGACTCTTTTCGGTACGAGCGATAACACGCTTTGCAAATCCCATCCAGTCATCATGAATTGTTCCGTTATCCTTCTCCCATTCATAAGCCTTTAAGATCAGATATACACTCTGGCCGACAAGATAAGCGACATGTCCCGGAGTATTCTGCTTCTCATACCACCAGCCGTGATTACTCCAGACTCCGTCATGCTCAACAAGATAAGGCAGATCATTTCGTTCATTCATACTGCAATGAACTATATGATCTATACAATCTATCGCCTGACTTCTCATCTCTTCAATACCAAGGCGATGTCCCGAAACGAGCATAGGGACAGCCGCAGAAAGTCCGTTTGTCCACGATATTGAAGGAAGCAGCCTGTATTCGAAGTGATCTTCCCTATCAAACACAAAGCATGTATAGCTATGCTCATCCTTCATCCATGCATATGTCATAATGGCTGTAGCCATATCCTTTACAGCATCTTTCAAACCGGATGCACGTCTCGGCTCCTGATGATATATGCTGTAAACCTTTTTCAGAATATCATGGATAGATCTTTCATCCTCGGCAGGAATATCAAATATATGAAGTTTCACGGATATAGTCTCGCCCGCTTTTATTCCGAAAGAATTCTCTTTCAACTCTGCACGCTGACTTATCTTATGTGAATCAATAAAAAGCCACGGCGCATTTTCGTAACCGAGCGTATACCAGATTTCTCCGTCTTCCATCGAACATCCGAAACCCGTATACTGATCGAACTCACCTGTAATTCCCGGTTCCCACGGAGTTCTTCTTTCCGAAGTCCTCAGATAATATGGCGATGCCGAAAGACCTATAATTCTCTTCTCTCCATACATCATCGCAACAGGATATGAAAGTCTGTCACTTCTTACCATCCACCATGGCGATGCAGGAAAGTCTTCCTTCATCCTGATACGCGGAGCTTTACTGTCTACGAGAAGCGGTGCCTCTCCTCTGTTTGTTCCATACATAAATCCGGGAAGGAAAAATCTTCTCGATGCTTTATCACCATCTTCCACGTGAAGTGCGATTCTGATCACTCCGTCAAAATCCGAATCTGCAGAAATGTTTATCAATCTATCTTTGGAATTTACATCAACAATACTGTAATTCAATCCCGATTCTTCCGGAAGCCTGTATTCTTCAGTCCCGGAATTCTTATCTCTTGCTGTAATCCTGATATCCATAATACCCTCCAAAGCGCTGTAATTTATGATATAAAGATATAATTTACGTAAATAGTTTTCTTCTTATAATTCGATAATCACATTATCATTTTTTGATATTCTATGATCACTTACATTTTCGGCCTGTTACCGCTTCAAAATTATACTTTACTATTCCCAGATCAACCTTTGCGAAAGGTGCCTTCTGCGATGTAATTATAACCTCATCATTATTCAGCGTCACATAAAACCTCTGCTGGTTCAAGGCAGTCGGTGCCATCATGGCTGCAACCATTCCGTTCTTGAACCATATCGGCATATCCTCCTCAGCCACATTACAGAGTTTTCCTACAGGCTTTGATTTATGCTTTATACCTTCATTCTCTCCATATCCGAGAGCAATGACACAGACTATCTTTTCTCCCTTTTCTTTATCGATCTTAACCTTGCCTTTACCGTAGGTTCCACCTACCCAGCAGGTATTCAGGCCCATATCCTGAGTCGCAAGCACCAGCTTCTGTCCATAATAGCCGGAACGTTCATCCAGATTCTCCAGCTTCTTATCACCAACGATTGCTATATAATTCGATACATTTTTAAACTTTCCGTAATGAGCAAGAAATGTATTAAAGCATTCGGGATCGTCATAAATTATTCTGATATTAAGATCACTTTCCTCGTTTACTTCCTTCGTTAGCTCATCAAGGCGGACACGAACATCTTCTTCAATGGGCGTATCCTTATATTGTCTAACGCTATGTCTATTCTTTATCAATTCCTTAATTTCCATGTTCCTTGTCCCTTATCATTAAACATTTGTAAAGCGGACATTCGTATTCCGCTTCGCTGCATACTCTTCAATTCCTCTTGTACTTTTTTATTCTTACTTATTTTAGGAAAACCTGTCATAAGTATGATCACAACATTAATTATGATCACCACTATCATTTTAAATATAATAATTTTTCCTTCTCATCACTCATTACATTAACCAAAACTTTTTCTTGTTACATCTGCATTACGTACATGGGATATTATAGTCTAATATAGTTGCAAAAACAAACATGATGATAATCTATCTCCGGAAGAAAATAGATGATTACGGAAATACTAGATAAACTTCATAAAAAGTTAGAACTGAGCAAAAAAATAAGCTTTCGAAATTCTCGAAAGCCTTGTAAATAAAGTGTCGGCGTGACAGGATTTGAACCTGCGACTTCTACGTCCCGAACAATCTAAGGTTCTTATCAATCATCACGTTTCCGTTCTAAAATCCTTTTATTACATGCTTTCTCGAAATATTTCAATACACTTTAACACAATATAATAAGTAATAACAAGTGCAAAAAATCAAAAAAGTTAGAACAATGAGTTAGAACAAAATCCCTCTTTATAAAAGGGGGTTTTTTAGTGAACGTACAAATCAATACAAAAACAGGAAACAAAATTGTAGATGAGATCGGCCAAATGAATTTTCAGGGTAATGTTATTCCTGAAACTTGGTATTCTACAGTAGTTAATTCCAAGGGTAACGTTAATTGTCTGGCGATCATAATTCTTGCAGATATCGTCTACTGGTATCGTCCAAGTGAAATAAGGAGCGAATCAGGGCTTTTAGTCAATTATAAAAAGAAATTTAATGATGATTTTTATCTGCAGCGTAATTATGAGCAGATCAGCGAGAAATTTAACATAAGTAAAAAGCAGGCCAGGGACAGCATTGTATTTTTAGAAGAACTGGGTGTTATAAAAAGACATTTCCGGACGATTGATTACATGAATGGTAAATTGCCTAATGTTATGTACATTGAACTTATTCCAGAGATTCTTCAAAAATTGACATATCCCGACAAAAAAGAAGGTATCTATAAAAATGTAGATACATGTGTACAAACTGATAGAGAAGTATTACCTCAAAACGAAATACATGTCTCTAAAAATATAGATACAAATACAGAAAATACATCAGAGATTACTACAAAGATTATATCAACAACAGCAGATAAAAAGTTTGAGAAACATAAAGATACAACTGATGAAGATTTTGTTGTTGTAAAAAAACTCTTAGAACCATGTGGTGTAGATGAAAAGGGAGTAAATGCTATTCTTAAGGCTGCCAGTTATGATATCAGAAAATGTAAAGCTGCTGTGAATATGTTAAAAGCTCAGAAATCACCTATAAGCAATGTAACCGGATGGATCATTAAAGCGATACGGGATGAGTATCATATGACCTCATATGGGGGAGCTGTTGATCAATCCGGATGCACGTCGGAATCAGTTTGTACGTCAGAAGAACATGAGGAACTGAGGTTACTTGAGCAATTATATCTAGCACAAGTACCTCGTTCCGACAGTGTAGCGTAGATGATCCGACGTGACTTGCGGAGCAAGGCAGGGTTGTAGGGGGTGCAAGCCCCTGCCCCTCGGAGAGCCCAATACTTCTGATACGCAGTGTCAGAAGTAGTATTGGGTTACTACTTCCGACGAAGTAGTCAGTCGCAGCAATATACATAACGAAGAAAGGAGGGAATCCTATGGCGACAATAAGCACACATAATGGGCCGGATGCTCATAGAGAACACAACATCAGAAATAAGAAAGTCATCGCTAAGCAGCCGCATGTAATTCCGGGTGGTGAATACGAAATATGGAAAGATGAAACCTTAACTCATGCTTACCATAGGATATTTGATAAAGCGGTTAATGATTATAACGCCAAACAAAAACGCTCAGATCGGAAGATTAAAAACTATCTTGCAAATGTTAAAAAAGATGCGAAGAAGAATCCGTGTTATGAAATGATTATCGGAGTTTACAAAGGCGGAGATAAGGATACGAATAAGAGAATCATGAGAGATTTTGTAGATGGATGGTCTAAGCGTAATCCAAACCTGGAATTGATTGGAGCATATTACCATGCAGATGAAGATGGTGATCCACATGTTCATATAGACTATATTCCGGTTGCTCACGGATATAAGAAGGGTATGGAAACACAGAACGGATATGTTAAGGCACTAAATGAGATGGGATTCTATACTCACAGTGCAAATGATACTGCACAAATGCAGTGGCAAAGAGCAGAAAACAGAGCACTGGAAGAAATATGCAATTTCTATGGAGTGGTTGTTGAACATCCAAAACTGGGTGTGGAGCATCTGCATACCGAAACATATAAAGCTAAGAAGGATACTGAAAAGGCCATTGCAGAAAAGGAAAAAGCTGAAAAAGAAGTTGATGAGTTGAAGCAGAAATGTGATGAATTAGAATCGGAAGTGACTGAAAAGAAGAATAATCTTGAAGATATAAATAGCATTATAGTTTGTAAAACGGACGAGCTATATACTCTGGAGCAGAATGTTAGCGAACTTGAAGCAGATATACTAACAGCCAGAGCTGAGATAAATGCGCTTCAGATAGATGTCGAAGAGAAAAAAGATGCGAAGAGATTGATTAATATGATTGATGCTGCCAATAAAGAAATTAAGAAAAGGCAGCCTTATAATATAAAGATAATTGAAGAACATGAAGCTCGTCATAATCCTATAACAAAAAAAGAAACGAGACCAACAACCGTGGAGATAAGTAAGGAAGATTATGATATGTTTATCCGAGACAAAAATATGATTCAGATTCTACGTGATCTGATTGATAGAATAATGGATTTATTCAAGCAGGTAATGGATAAGCTAAAGGGTGAAATTATTGAAAAGGATGAATACCAAGCTCTCAATAGTCGTTATCATTCCACAAGAGAAGAATTAATTCAAGCGGAGAATCAGATTGAAGCTTTGATGGATGATAAGACAGCTCTAGAAGACGAAATAGCGCGAAAGAATGATACACTTGAATATTTACGCAACAAGATACCCAAAATTGCTAAATGGGAACGTTTACGGGCATATGAGTATAATTATAAGAACCGTGAAATATATGGACATACAGAAAAAGATACATTATATATTCAGGACCCTGATGGTAGAAAACTGGAGATATGGACATTTATGAAAGCATATGCAAAGGAATGCATCGAATGTGATACGAAGATAGATGAAGATATGTCTCTGATTTATGCAAGCCACCACTGCGGTATAACCCTTAAGGAAGCTGTTAGCCCTCCAAAAAGAAATAATAACACCTACCAAGAATGTGAATATAGCCTTTAACCCTAACACCACACTGTAATATTGCAGTGTGGTGTTATAAATATCCTCTTTGGTACATTTCACGTGTAGTAAGTTATTTCATTATGTAAATTTTTTAATCAGTGCTATTAGGGAATCGGCAATTACATTACACGGAGAGAAACATGATGCCACATTAGCTATTATCGATGTAACATTGGCCGTCGTCTCTATCAATGATTTTCCAACATTATTATCATCAAAATGTTTAATATCTGCATCCGCATTCTTACACTGCTTCTTTATTTCTTTAATAACTTGCTTTTTACTCTTTTCATCTTCAAACAGCAAACATAAATCAATAAAATATTCAATTCTTATTGTCATAAGTTTACTATTTAAATTTTTCTCTATATAGTTTCCCCGCTCTTCCAAGTAATTTTCAATTTCAATATACAAATTAGGATCAGAAATGCTAATCTTTATTTTATTATCGTCAAAACGAGCATTTTTTACCAATGCTGCAAATTCTTTTTTCCAATCATAATTGCTTCGAGGATAAATCAAATTTTCTTTAATCTTTAAATTCCTCACTCTTTGCTGAGTTATTCCCAATTCTTTACTAATTGAATAATCTGAACATATATTATAATTGGCATGATTTGGGGATGCATTCATTTTGTTTATATAGAAATGGAACATTAGCAAATCAAAATCAGATTTTGAAAACGATCCAAAATTCCGATCAAAAAAATGACTAGCTATTTCATCGAACATCTGTATCTTCTCATCATTTGAAAATTCAATCATAATTATCTCTCTACCTTACGATCCTTTCTCCAATCCCTATCATTATATGGAGTTGATTTATACCCTTTATCTTGTAGATTCTTTACCATTCTATCAAGCTTACTTTTCCACATTAAATTGAACCATTTTGTATGTCCTACATACTTTACTATTGTCGGACTTACAGCATAGTATGTATATATAAATGCTCTACCATACCACGTTTTTGCAAGATAATTATCTCTGTATCTTCTAAGCGTCCATACTTCAGGACAATCATAAGAGCCATATACTGCAGTTGCAACATAACATCCACCAGAACTCGAGGTACTAGTACTAGTATATTTAACAGGAACAACAAAACTAGGATCTAATTCTTTTATCTTTGATTCCAACACTGACTTCAGTCTATCACTAATACAATCGCTATAAATATACTTATAAAGAGTAAGAGCGACTGTCTTGTCATCAAAGAATCTTAGAACAGAATCAGCAACTGTCATAAGCATTTTATCATTTGGTTCACAATGCTCATGCATAAACTTTATAGAATAACTCGGATCACTATATCCATTAGCATTATTGATAATGTTGCTCTTGTACATTCCATGTAACATTTGGGCTCTAGAAACAACCTCTATATAACAATCATTCTTATTTAAACTATCATTATCATAAATCAATTTAAGAATACCATCGATAGCGTTACCGAATGTATATGCAGCGCTTCCTATACCCGCAATCTTACAGTTCATCGCCGAATAGTAAGCTGAGTAAAAAGCAGCCTCCCAATCATTAGGTGCTTCCATCAAAATATCATTGTAATACCTTGCTGCGGTTTCGCTATTCTCTGCATCTCTCGCTCTACGTGCAAGTTGATAAAGATTGTTCAACTTCTTTGTACTGTCGACTTTTATTGTGCTTCCAGATACATCGACATTACCCTCAATCATCATCTTTTTAGCTTCTTCAACAGAATACTTCGTTCCACAGGTCTCGCATACAAACATTCCATCCTGCTTCACCAAATCTGTTCCCCCACACATTTCACACGTCAATTGTTTCATACACGACATCCTCCCCTATATTATATATTGAAAACATCATAACTCTGTATGATGGTTTTTCTGACGCAAATCAAGTCTTTTAGTATGATTCCTTGATACAAAAAGAAATAACAAGATAACCCATATTACTATCATAAAAACAAAATTAATTATCAGTGCCATTTTTATTGTCAAAGCTTCTCCCATACTAGAAGTAAATATACATATTATTGTTTCGCCAATTAAATATATCGATGATAAACCGATTAATGGATACCAATTAAAAACATCTTTTTTCTCTGAAACATGACTCAAAATACTCATTAATAGTATTAATTGCGATACAAAAGCAATCACATCAAATAGCAATGTCACCCATATTGAACCAGTATAGTTCTTGGAAAAAATCAGCAGAAAAACAACTGATAAAGTAAAACAAAGAAACCATATTACAATTAGAATCACCTTGGATTTAATCATATTCATCCCTTTCGTCTAAAACCACATTTAGGGCAAAACTTACCTGGTCTTACAAATATATATCCACATTTTGAACATTGTTTCTCTATCGTAATAATTTGATGACCACATTCATCACAAAACTCAGCTCCAGGGATAACTTTTGCTCCACACTCCTCACAAAACAAATCCCCATTATTTTGATTAATATTATTTATTGCACCTGAAAATGTGTCACCTACGATATTCCCAACCGTACCTCCTACGCCAGCCATCATTCCAAGTCCTATACCCACACTACTAAAGTTCCCTGAGCCCTCATTAGCTGCCATTTTCTCAGCCACATCAAACCCTCTCTCTTGCTGATATGTATATCCCTCAATACTCCTTTTCTGCGCTATACCTTGGGCTTCAATAATAGTCTTCTGCGATTCAGTCTGCTGATCAATCACTTCAACCTGCTGTCGAATTTTAGCGTCAGTTATATCTGCGTATTGGCGATAATGCAGGGTCTTAAAGTTTTCATACTGCGGATCGCCATCTGGTTTTACTATTCTTGTTACAAAGAATCGTTCAAGAGAAATACCATAATCAAGGAAATTTCCATCCAGACGTTTCTTCAACTCTTCCGAAAATTCCAAAAGATGTTCATCAATTTCAAAGATACTTATTTTTTCCGCTTTCAGTACCTGCGCCATATATGTTTTTATACGTGCCATCAAGAAAGCTCTGAAATACAAAACGAGTTTATCTCTGCTTAAGTCTGCCTCTGTACCAACAAGCCTAATCAGCAACTGCTTCGAATTCTGAACTCGAAGACTCATCTCTCCCCCAGCACCAATATAAATTGGAAAGCCATAAGTTGGTTCCATATACTGTATTTTGCTATCCGTTCCCCACGTAATAGCCATCTGATCTACTTTGTTTATAAAGTAGACCTCACAATGAAATGCTGATTCTCCACCAGTTGGAATATTGATTATCTTATTAAGAATCGGTAAATTCTGGGTTTCTAATGTATATCGCCCTGAACCAAACAGATCCATCGGCTGCCCATTCATAAAAAAGATTGCTTCTTGCGATTCATGTACAATAAGCTGCGAATTCGTATTAAAATCCTCAGCCGGATGTTTCCATACAAATGTGGAGTTATCCCCTTCATATTTAATAACTTCTGCTATCGCCATATGCACCCCTCGTTTGCTAATACCCTAATTCCATTTCCAATCATCAAAATCATCAGTTGGATTTTCGCAATACAAAACAGCATTACTATCTACTTCTCGGATAATAATATTTCGTGATTTGGAAACATTTTCAGGCTTATTAACCTCTTTATATATTTCTATGAGATATTGATATACACATTCATTATTATCTATAACATCTTGCACATCATGATTTTTTTCTATGGTATGAAATAAAACATTATTCGCTTTATCACATAGTTCTATCGTTATCATATTTTCATCGTCCTTCTAAACTAAAATGTCCCAGAAAGCAGAC
>CAMJHQ010000018.1 GCA_946405625.1 uncultured Lachnospiraceae bacterium
GTAGTAGGTCTTAAGAATACTACAACAGGTGATACAATCTGTGATGATCAGCATCCGGTTATTCTTGAGTCTATGGAGTTCCCTGAGCCTGTTATCGAGCTCGCTATCGAGCCTAAGACAAAGGACGGACAGGATAAGCTTGCTAATGCTCTTGCTAAGCTTGCTGAAGAAGATCCTACATTCAGAACTCACACAGATCAGGAGACAGGTCAGACAATCATCGCCGGTATGGGTGAGCTTCATCTTGAAATCATCGTAGACAGACTCCTTCGTGAGTTCAAGGTAGAGGCTAACGTTGGTGCACCTCAGGTTGCTTATAAGGAAACATTTACATCACCTGTTGATGTTGATTCCAAGTATGCTAAGCAGTCAGGTGGACGTGGTCAGTACGGACATTGTAAGGTTAAGTTTGAGCCTATGGATCCTAACGGTGAAGAGACATTCAAGTTTGAGTCAACAGTAGTTGGTGGTAACATTCCTAAGGAATATATCCCTGCAATCGGTGAAGGTATCGAGGAAGCTGCTCAGGCAGGTATCCTTGGTGGTTTCCAGGTGCTCGGTGTATCTGCTAACGTATATGACGGTTCATACCATGAAGTCGATTCTTCTGAAATGGCATTCCACATTGCCGGTTCTATGGCATTCAAGGATGCTATGAAGAAGGGTAATCCGGTACTTCTTGAGCCTGTTATGAAGGTTGAGGTAGTAATGCCTGAGCAGTACATGGGTGATGTTATCGGTGACCTTAACTCAAGACGTGGACGTATCGAAAGCATGGAAGATGTTGGTAACGGAAAGAAGGTTACAGCATATGTTCCGCTTGCTGAGATGTTCGGTTATTCAACAGACCTTCGTTCAAGAACTCAGGGACGTGGTAACTACTCAATGTTCTTCGAGAAGTATGAGCAGTGCCCAAAGAACATTCAGGAGAAGGTTCTGTCACAGAAGGCTTAATTCGGATAAAATTAGACGGATTAAACTATAAATATACTTGAAATTATAGCTAATCTTTAATATAATTGGGATTAGCGTGACGGTCGGGTGGTATCCCGCCCGACGTAAATTTTAGGGGCTCCGAAGTGAAGCGGAGCAAATACAATCCAGGAGGAATTTTAAAATGGCAAAGGCTAAGTTTGAAAGAACAAAACCACATTGTAACATTGGTACCATCGGTCACGTAGATCATGGTAAGACAACTCTTACAGCAGCTATCACAAAGGTACTTTCAGAGAGAGTAGCTGGTAACGCTGCAGTTGATTTCGCTAATATCGATAAGGCACCTGAAGAGAGAGAAAGAGGTATCACAATCTCTACAGCTCACGTTGAGTATGAGACAGAGAATCGTCACTATGCTCACGTTGACTGCCCGGGACATGCTGACTACGTTAAGAACATGATCACTGGTGCTGCTCAGATGGATGGAGCTATCCTCGTTGTTGCAGCTACTGACGGTGTTATGGCTCAGACAAAGGAGCACATCCTTCTTTCACGTCAGGTTAACGTTCCATACATCATCGTATTCCTTAACAAGTGTGATATGGTTGATGATGAGGAGCTTATCGAGCTCGTTGAGATGGAAGTTACAGAAGCTCTTGAAGAGTACGGATTTGAGAACGTTCCTATCGTTCGTGGTTCAGCTCTTAAGGCTCTTGAAGATCCTTCAAGTGAGTGGGGAGACAAGATCATGGAACTCATGAAGACAGTTGATGAGTACATCCCAACTCCAGAGCGTGATACAGATAAGCCATTCCTTATGCCTGTTGAGGACGTATTCACAATCACAGGTCGTGGTACAGTTGCTACAGGTAGAGTAGAGCGTGGTACACTCCACATGAACGACGAGCTTGAAATTCTTGGTATCAAGGATGACGTTAAGAAGACAGTTGTTACAGGTATCGAGATGTTCCGTAAGCTCCTTGATGAGGCTCAGGCTGGTGATAACATCGGAGCTCTTCTCCGTGGTGTTAACCGTGATGAGGTTCAGAAGGGACAGGTTCTTGCTAAGCCGGGTTCAGTAACATGCCATAAGAAGTTTACAGCTCAGGTTTACGTTCTTACAAAGGATGAAGGTGGACGTCATACACCTTTCTTCAACAACTATCGTCCACAGTTCTATTTCAGAACAACAGACGTTACAGGTGTTTGTAACCTTCCTGCAGGTACAGAAATGTGCATGCCTGGTGATAACGTAGAGATGTCAATCGAGCTTATTCACCCAATCGCTATGGAGCAGGGTCTTACATTCGCTATCCGTGAGGGTGGTAGAACAGTAGGTTCAGGCCGTGTTGCTACTATCATTGAGTAATCATAGATGGAATTTAGATTTTAAGGGCTTTCCGAAGAAATTCGGAAAGCCTTTTTTGCTTGTTAAAACTTCAGCAATCACCTTCCTTTTTTGTTGTTATGAAAAATGGATTGTGGTACAATTTTAAATGAATTTTTATGCGCTCCAAGAGGGCGAATGTCTTCCGGTGAACGTAGATAAATAAAAATCAGAGTTTTGCAAAGGAGTTTCTCTGCATAATGGACATAATAGATATATTACAATTACTTGGTGGAGTCGGACTCTTACTTTACGGACTTATTCTTATGAGTTCGTCGCTTGAGAAGATTGCCGGTTCGGGACTTGAGAGAATTCTTGAGAAGCTTACTGCTGACAATAACAAGAGTGTCGGCCAGGTGAAGAGCTGGCTTGTCGGCGTCGGAGTTACTGCTGCGATTCAGAACTCTGCGGCAATTACAATGAGATTAAGCGGTTTCGTTAATGCCGGGGTTATGAAGCTTATACAGGCACTTCCGGTTGTATTCGGTTCAAATGTCGGAAGTACGGTTACTGCCCAGATGCTCAGACTGGGTGATCTGAGTTCTGATACACTTATTCTCAGACTTCTCAGACCGTCTGCTTTGGCACCACTTGTTGTCGGAATAGGCGCATTTATTGTGCTTTTTTCCAAAAAGAAGCGCGCTAAAGATATTGCCGGAATTATGGTGGGCCTTGGTATGCTGTTCTATGGTATGACTCTTATGGAACAGATATTTGAACCTTTGAAGGATTCGCAGGATTTCAGACAGTTTATTTCATTCTTTGAAAATCCTGTATTTGGTCTTCTGGCAGGACTCATAGTTGCGGCGTTTATCAGAAACTCCAATGCTTCGGTCGGAATACTTCAATCACTTTCGGTTACGGGCGCAATCACATATGCAGTTGCAATTCCGGTAGTAATAGGAATTAATATAGGAAAATGTATGCCGATCGTACTCGGTATGATCGGTTCAAATAAGAAAGCAAAGAAGGTTTCGATGAGCTATGTGCTCTTCAATCTGTTCGGAGCTTTTTTCTGGATCGCATTTATTTATATAATTCATGCGACACTGGGGCTGCCTTTCTTTAATGATGTTGTTAACAGAGGCGGTATTGCTAATGTTCATCTTATTTACAACCTTGTGATCAGTCTTGTTTTGCTTCTCTTTACCGGAAAGATAGCGAAGCTTTCTGATAAGTTTATAGGTGAGGATGAAGTACTTGAGGGTGATAAGGAGCTTGCAAAGCTTGATGATATGCTCCTTGATACACCTACCGTCGCTCTTGAACAGTGTAAGAGCCTTATTAACAAGATGGGAGAGGCAATACTGGAGAACTATAAGATTGCGACAAGTATGATCTATAAATACGATGCCGGTCAGTTCCCTAAGCTTGAAGAAAATGAGGCGTTTATTGATAAATGTGAGACGGTTCTTTCAACATATATAGTAAAGATCGATCGCCGAAGACTTACACCAAGCGACAAGATGCTTGTTTCCGAAATTCTCAATTCTATAAGTGATTTAGAGAGAATGGGCGATTATTGCATGAGTATCGCTTATGTTGCTCAGGATAAGAATGAGAAGAATATACATTTCTCACCATATGGACATAAAGAGATTGATATTATTGTTGCGGCAGTTGAATATGCCATCGAGAGTACTATAAATGCATTCAAGAATGATGACAGCTCCACAGCTATAAGAGTAGAACCACTCTCGGAAGTAATAGATAATCTTAAGGATACTATAAAGAATCATCACGTTGAGAGACTTCAGTCAGGAGACTGCAGTATCGAAGGTGGAGTTTCATTGTTCGATCTCATCAACAGCTTCGAACGTATTGCCTCACATGCATCGAATGTTGCACTTCACGTTATCAAGCGTGTAAGAGGTGACGGTGACTTCGATGAAATGCATGGTCATGCAACAGATATCTTCAGTGAAGAATATAAAGCACTTTATCATTATTATGAATCACAGTATTTGAATCCGGTTCTTCAACCGATGAGCAAGGAAGAATATGACAGGCTTCTTGCGGACAGATTCAGACGTGAGGCTGAAATGGCAGGAAAATCGGGTGCAGATTCCAAGACTGAATCCGATCATAAGAAATCGGATAAAAACGATGAAAAGAAGCCGGATAAGAATGAGAAGGCTTCAAAAAATAAGAAAGATTCGAAATCTTCCAAACAGGATAAGGGAAGTAAGGCTTCTAAGGAGGCTAAATCCGAGACTGAAAAACTTACAGATAAAGCAAAGAAATCCGAAACTGATAAACCGGGAGAAACTGCTGATACATCTGTAGAGGATAAGAAGAAAAAGCAGTCTGATAAGAAACAAGTCGATAAAAAAGAACAATCAAAGAAGAAAAAGAAAAAGTAGAAAACACCCCGAACATAATTGTTCGGGGTGCCTTTTTTAGAATATACCTGATCAAATCAGGATTTTTCATAGTTGTAGACAAGAGTTCTGTTTATCCAATCCTGTATGAATGAATATACCTCGGAATGAGCCGGCTCGTTAAGAATCTCATGACGCATGTCAGGGAATAGATGGCATTCAATATCCTTGATTCCGGCTTCTACATATTTGTTATATACATATTTAACACCCTTGCCGAGGTTGCCGACTGGATCGAGTTCTCCGGAAACCAAAAGAATCGGAAGATCCTTAGGTATTTTATTGATATTTCTTTTCTGGTTTACATAACGCACAGTGGTTAAAAGAGCCTCATAACCATTCAATGTGAATGTAAATGTACAGCGTGGATCGCTATAATATTTTTCCATAATTTCAGGATCGCTGCATATCCAGGAATTGCTTTTGTCAATGCCGTTAAGATCATAAATCTTATAAGGTGCAGTATATGTCATATCCCTGATCTTAAGGCTTCTGTGATGCCATCCCTTGGCTTTGGCCATTGCACTGATCATAGATAGTCCTGCAGTGGTTGTGACATCATTTTCCTGACCTGTTCCGACGATTATGGCCCCTTTAAGACCTTCAGCTTTAAGAGACAGATAACGTCTCAAAAGGTAGGAGCCCATGCTGTGACCTAACATATAGTAAGGCAGATCGGGATAAAGACTCTGAGCTGCCGAGCGAACTCTGTGGATATCACGGATAAGTGCATCAGCAGGACGCGAATCTGCTACATAGCCCCAGTTTTCAATGCTTGTAACAGATTGTCCGTGACCGAGATGATCATGACCGAATACTACATACCCCTGATCAGTCAAAAACTTGGCGAAATCTTCATAGCGTTCGATATATTCAACCATACCGTGAATGATCTGGATAACAGCTTTGGGTTCAGAGTCCGGAATTCTGCATATTACATGCAGGGCTGTCTTTCCATCACATGACGGAATGCTGTAGTTTTTCTTCTTCACTATATAACCCCTCCTATACAATACTAACTATAAATAACCCATAACATAATAACACAACATACAGTATAAATGCAAAATATAATCACTATATAAGGAGGTTTTCTGATTACTTCAGGAGGTTATATAATGGGAGGAATTGCTTTATAGATAAGAAATGGCAAATTTCTTTGGTAAATTCTTATAATAATCTTTGTTAAATACTTACAAAATATTTGACTATGGGAAATAATGAAGTATAATTAGACTTGTTGGGAGATTATAGAAGGGTACCGAGGGCTTATTGACTTTACATTATTTATCTTTTGTGGTGCCTCAGCTTTTTGGGATTGAGGATAATTAAGATGAAAAAACAACATAAAAATGCCGGATTTTCGCTTGTGGAGCTTATCATTGTTATTGCTGTGCTAGCAATACTCGCTGTGGCTATAGCACTTGCGGTTGTTCATTATATAGAAAAATCCAGGCATGCTACTGATGTTGAGACTGCAGATGAGATAGCAAGGTGCATAGCAAATGAGCTTCTTGCGGATGATCTTGAGTTTAATGAAAACCCGTCTTTTACAGTCAAGGTTGACGGAACTCATACGGAGATTACAGCAGTCAATATTCCGAATGCGGCAGAGCATATGAATAAGGTGTTTGAAGGCTTGAATATAGTGAATTATTCAACGCCGACCAATACGGGAGCCGATACTTGGACAAGCTCGACGACGGAGATGAAATGTAAATCATCAAAGACAGCATCGACTGAAACGGGAGATGACGGAAGCGGAAACAGTACGTTGAGAGAATATATTGTTGAGCTTGATTCGGAAGGAAAGATAGTTAAAAATATATATCGTGTTGAAGACTGATGCTATATTTGATACAGCTCAATATTCAGGGATCTCGAGGAGAGATCCCTTTTTTATTATATGGTAATTCTTTGTTTATGATCATTCTTAATATATTATTAAATTGGGCAGAATATTGATATTTTTCGCCGAATTTCTAATAGTAAAAAACTAACAAATTTATTTGTTGATTATTCACAGAAAAAACACTGAATATCTTGATTTATATGTGATTTTTGTTTGACTCAGTGTATATAAAGATTATATAATTATAGTGTATAAATGCCTGTATTCTAACCCTTTTTATACAGGTTTTTACGAAGGAGAAATAGTTTTTATGTAGTTGGATATTTATGAAAGGATAAGCAGTAATTTATGAGGATTAAAAGTGCCGAAAACAGAATTACTGATACAAGAAAAGGCTTCACTATGGTGGAGCTGATTGTCGTGCTTGTAGTTCTTGCTATTATTGCTGCCTTCATTATTCCGGCTTTACTTGGCTTTATAGATAAGGGTAAAGAAAGCGAGTATAAGGCTCATGCAGAGGCAGCACTTGCCGCAACTCAGACTGCGCTTTCCGACCTTTATAATGATGCGAGCAGCAGTTATACACCTGTCAAGAGAGAAAGTACAAGAAAACTTGCAGGTGCGCCTGAAGATACTGCATTTACAGTATGGACCGAAAAAGTTCTGTGGGATGGAAGAACTAAAGCACTCGAGAGTGAGATTGCTTCATATACGATAATCAAAGCGATATATAAAGAAAATGAAAATGTCTATATGTACTATGACGGTGCAGAGTGGACAAAATATGATAACGAAAGGGATGCCAAGAAAGCGGCAGTCGGAGTTGACGGAGAAGATAATACGAATTCACTCGGAGATAATGTAATCTTTGTATGGCCGTATAAGAGAGATTATGCTTATCTTACGGATAAAGAGGGCAATCCGGATCCTCAGCAGTCTCCGGACGGACCGATCATTAAGATTGTAACATTTCATACAGACAGATCCCTTCTTTCACAGGCATATTTTCAGAGAGTCGGCAAACCGGGAAGCTCGGTCAGGGATTCTGTAAAAGTCGTTTTCTGGAAAAACGGGGATACGATCACATCGGATTATTGGGATGGTACTGTATTTACCGAGAACGAAAATTATCAGTATACATTTCACACTTCTACAAGCGTGAACTTAGGCGGATGGCTCCCTAATTCCGAGGACAACCATGATTATATCTGTGTGACCAAGGATGACGTTATTGACTACATTTTCAATTTATCACCTGATGAGATTTCGGAGTTTGATTTTTATGCGGATCTCTATACCAACGGTAAGGTTGATGAGGTAACGCTCGGAAAGAGTCAGTTCAGAAGTTTTGTTGATTCATTCGGTTCGGATATAACAGGAATTGAAAAGGTTGAATTGTCTGATGATGAGATTCCTGAGATAGGTTCATTTGCTGAGAATTACGGAGCTCAGAGAGTTGATGATAACGAAAACAGAAGAGCTATGATCTATGCATGGGTCGATGGAAGTACTGTTAAATGGTGCACAAATGCACTTGTGGCATATATGCCTGCTGACTGCAGTGATTTCTTTAAGGGCGGAGATAATCTGGTCGGACTTGATTTCAGCGAATTTGATTCTTCAAGAGTGACTGATGTGAGCGGAATGTTTGCTGAATGCGAGAATTTACAGGAAGTTACACTGGGTGGCAGCCTTGCTTCTGCCGGTATTACGGATGTAAGTGAAATGTTTGCCGGATGTACCGCGCTTTCATCGGTTGATTCTTCAAGTATAGGCTCGGGAACACTTACATCGGTTTACGGTATGTTTAAAGACTGCAGCTCACTGACAGGAGATATTATATTTGCGGATTCTTTCAATACTTCTTCAATCGAGAGCTTCGAGGATATGTTTGTTAACTGCGGAGCTTCGTATATTGATGCAGGAAAGATAGATACATCTTCGGCGACGAGTTTAAAGAATATGTTCAAAGACTGCAGTAATCTCGGGGCACTTGATGTCAGCGGATGGAATGTATCTAAGGTCAGAACTCTGGAAGGTACATTCAGAGGATGTTCGAATCTCAGCCTTACTGTAGACGGATGGTCACTGGGTGAGTGTACGAATTTAAATAATACTTTTAACGGATGCAGTTCTTTAGGTTCAATGGATATGAGTGCTCTGGGACTTTCCGGAAAGCTTACAGGCATGAACAGTACTTTCAGAGATTGTTCGGGACTTACAAGCATTACATTTCCTGAGAATTTTGATACTACATCTGTATCAAGTATGGAAAACCTTTTCAACGGATGCAGCAGCATCTCAGAGCTTAATCTTATGATGTTTGATACGCGTAATGTAACAGGTTTTACAGGAATGTTTAACGGCATGACAAGTCTTACTACGATTTATGCAAGCCTTGACTTTGTTGTAAACAGTGATGATGTTGTGATGTTCGAAGGAGATGAAAACTTATTTGGCGGACATACACATTATTCGGATGAATTAAGCAGTAAGGATACTTCTAAATATGCATGGATCGATATGAGAGATAAAAAACCGGGATATTTTTACGGATTATCCTTCAAAGCGGTTCTGAGCAAGTCGGAATTCCAGAAGCTGTTTAAACAGGAAACAAGAGATGTTGTAAAGGTTGATTACGGTGAACATGAATTTGCAAGTAATGTCTTTAATGTTACGGATGCAGCATCTTCATCCACCGGTTCTTATATATATGCATGGAGAGACGGGACTACTGTAAAATGGTGCACAAATGCACTTATTGCATATATGCCTCCTGACTGCAGTAAGTTTTTCCAAAATAATACAAATCTTTATAAATTCAGCTTCAGAGGTTTTGATACTTCTCTGATCACAACGATGGATGACATGTTCGGTTGTACCGCAGACGGTACCAGATCCAATCTTTCCGAAATTGATTTCGGAGATGATTTCAGAACTGATAGTCTGACTATTTTAAGAAATGCTTTCAGACGATGCATAAAACTTGAGAGCCTTGATCTTAGCGGATGGGATGTAAGTAATGTCACGGATCTGACTGATACATTTGCCAGATGCAAGGGCTTAAAGGAAATCAATCTTTCCGGTTGGGATGTAAGCAATGTTAAATATATGCAAAGTACCTTCAGAAACTGTGAGGTACTGACTTACCTTGATCTTAGCACCTGGCATACTGACAGTCTTGAAACTATGCAGCAGATGTTCTTTCAGTGTTATAAGCTTAAAACCGTAAAATTTGATAATTGGAATGCTGAGAATCTGCTTAATGTGTCCAGCACTTTTAACAGTTGCAGCAGTTTGGAAACAATCGATCTTAGCGGCTGGGATACAAGTAAAGTGAGATCTACAGCTAATATGTTTAATGGTTGTACTAATCTCAAGACTGTTGATCTGAGCGGCTGGACAACAGTGGGTATTGACGGAACCGTGGCAGTTTCGGTAACCAATAGTTCAGAAAAAACCTCAGGCTTTGAGAATATGTTTAATGGATGTTCTAAACTGACTACCATATATGAGACACAGGATTTTGTTTTTGTTAAAAATATAAAAACAGGTAATATGTTTAACGGCTGCAATTCACTTGTCGGAGGTGCGGGAACGCAATTTTCTGCAAGCGGAAATGGAAATAAACCTGCATATGCAAGAATCGATGATCCGGAAAACGGAAAGCCGGGATATTTTACGATGAAATAATAGTTTTAGATTATAGATGATGAATAGTTAAGTAGGGTTTGTTATGGGTAGACAAAGAACAAATAAACTTAATAATGTTCAGAATCGAGGCTTCACTCTCGTCGAGTTGATAGTCATTCTTGTGTTGCTTATGATCCTCATTACACTTGGAATAGGCGGTATCTTTGCATGGCAGGATTGGACTCGCTTTAAGCAGGAAAATACCGGTGCCGAGAGTATATTCTATGCTGCACAGAATCAGCTTAATGAGCTGAATGCAAACGGTATGATGGATGATAAGATTTATCCGGTGCTGGAGTCCTTTACGGATAATCATTTATTGGGTACTCCTGAACAGCCGAATTATTTTGATGGGGATACTATTTCCTTTGATCTGAGTGACGGCACAACAGAGTACTACAGATGGCTTTCGGACGGAAGTCTTAATGGAGCAATATGGAGAAGTCCGGCCGATGCGGCAGACATAGATGACCCGGACAACATTACCAATTATCAGGGAAATATATATTATCTTTCGGCTGACAGAGGCGACTTTGACAGATATCTGAAAGGCGAGCTTCAGAACTCCGAAGGTGACAGGGATGCGGTACTTCTCTTTGATATCATTACACCTTACATTTCAGATAAATCTGTTTTAAATGGAGCTATCTGGATGGAGTTTTCGCCTGAAGCAGCTCAGGTATTTTCCGTATGCTACAGCGACAGGGTTACAAGCTTTACTCATAACGGTGGAGACAGATCGGTTGAAAGTAATGCTTCATCCGCAAGCGTTCTTTTCAGACAGGAATCGAAAAGAAGAGATCTGCTTATCGGTTATTATGCGACTGAGTCAATGTCGGTTCCGTTGATCGGAAAGAGTAAGGGAATGACAACGGGACTTGAGCTTCGTAATGATGAAACTCTGAGTCTTGTTATTAATGCCGGTGAGTCAATAGATACATCGGTTGTATATGATGTTGTTGTATATAACGGAAATGATAATAATGCCAAGAACAGGCTTATGTCATTTTCTCTTAATGCTGCTGATATTCCGGAACTTACCGGAGAAAATAAACCGGTAGCAAATGCTGAAATGGCAGGTAAGAATCCGGTTACTGTTAATGCGACTTTCTATGAGGGCGTTTATAAATCATCTACACCTAAAGAAATTCGTATTCCGGTCTGGAAAGATCAGGAGATTGATGAAGGAAAGACTGTCTGGAAGATTCATGTAGTTCTTGATGCTGCTGATGTTCAGGCTCAGTCATGCCTTTATGTAGATCGTAAGAATCCGGATGAAAGCTTTATCAATACATACAGCTTTTATGGTTTCGGCTTCACCATGAACAGAATAAATAAGATAAGCTGTGGAGTTTCGGCTGTAAAAGACGGTGACATCAGAGGAGAAGAAAATCTTACAAATACCGAAAGCCCGACATTTGCAAATGTTGAGACAAGCGGTGGAGTTAAGCTTTATACAATAAAGAACGGAAGACATCTCTATAATGTCAGATTCGAGACAGATTATAAGGTCGGAACAGGTGACAGAACATTTAAGCTTGCCAATGATATTGACTGGAATGAATTCGTAAACAATCCGGCAACAGATGATGGATGCAATTATTTTCTCAACTCATATGCAGCAGGTGGAAACGAGGAAGGCATCAATTTTGAAGGACTGGATTATTCCGCAAACGAAATAGATAATGTGCTGGCTTCGGGAATCGATGTGACCGATACAAGAAATTACAGATTCCCTGGCTTTAGAGTACTTGCTGAAGGCGATACATTTACCGGCCTTAAAAAGAAGGGTGAAAATGAAGGAGATCCGAATGAGGTTTACTGTATAAGTAATCTCCGAATAGCTTTCAGTGCAAATGTATTGTATGGCGTATATGGTCAGATCAACAGAGATTTCTGGAGTAATTCCTCATATACCATTTCAAGTTTCGGAAGTTATACGGAATATTCGGCATCTCATCCGGTGCTTGCATCGGTCAGAAGAGGTGAATGTCCGGTCGGACTTTTTGCGGAAAATAACGGCTCGATCGAGGATCTCGCATTGAACCATCACAGAGTTATCGGAATGGAGCTTCTGAAGGATTACAGAAACAGCTCTTCAACAGGAACATTGGTATATACCAATATGTCAGGTGGTTTCGTTGGAAATAACTTGGGATATGTTAAGGGACTTACTCTCCGTAACGTTAATTCCATTACGGATGAAGATACTATCGTAAATGAGCCTGCTGAGAATTATTCCAAGGTCAACGGCAAAACAGATGTCGGAGGAATCGTAGGACGTGAGTCATGGGCTCATGATACATATGAAGGCGCAACTGCGGAACTTATTAATCTTGCTAATTATGGCAGAGTTTCCGGTATGGAAAAGGTCGGAGGAATAGTAGGTAATGCTTATGTTATAAGAACTAACCATAATAAGGTTCAATTGGATGGTAACATACGTGGAAGACTCAGCTATTTTGACGATGGTTATACATTATTCGGAAAATATAATAATAATCTTGAACTTACAAATCTGAGCGAGTTGAAGTCATTATCCGGACACGGAATTAAAATGATCGATCATATAGTTATTAAGAACTGTGTGAACAGAGGACTGGTATCCGGTGATGATCTGATCCATGATGAGTATCTGGTTTATTACGGAGGAACTTATAATTCTCTGACATCAAACAGTCTTTACAGATGCTCCTTCATTGGAGGTATAGCAGGAATAGCGATTGACGGTATATTTATGGATTCGAGATCTGACGGCTATACGGGATTCGCAAGCGATCTTGGAAGAATTGTTATTGAAGATTGTTCTTCATACAGACTCTATTCACCGACGGAGATAAAAACTCTTGAGTCGAGTGAAGGCAGCGGAGCTTTCCCGAACGGACGGATCAAGGATATGATCCAGCATGATTATTACGTCGGAGGACTTGTGGGTTACTCAAGACTTGTAACCTATAACAATTGCTCAAATGCATCTGTCGATGCGATTACTGAGGAAACAGAGGGCTATAAGCCTTTCGTATTCGGACGTAATTATGTCGGAGGAATGTTCGGATGTTATGATACATCTGTAATCAATGGAGACGGTGCAGTCAACACTGTCGGAAACAGAACATATAATGCGGTAAATTATATCAATACTATCGGTGTCATGCATGTCGGAGGATTTGCCGGCGGAGCGGGAATCGGAGATGACATACGTCAGGGATTTTATTTGTCTTATCCGTCATCGAATGAGGGCTCACAGGTTTCTCAGGTACAGGGCCAGATTACAAGAAGTGTCAGAGATGTTTGTAACAGGGCTGTCGTTTTGGGCGTGAGAAGAGACAAACTCGACTATGCGAAGGATTCAGGAATTGTTTATCTTCAGGATAGAACAATAAACCTGGGAGTTCTGGATGCAAATAACAGAGTTCTTAATAATATGCCGGATTCATGCATAGGCGGAGTTCTTGGTAACTCGCGTTTTATAGGTGTTAATCTTGATAATATTCAGGATACGGAGACGAAGAATTATGCTCTGAAGCTTATCGGAATTGACGGTACTTTTGATACAGCTGACTATGACGACTGTATGGATGCTGACAGTTATTCCTATTACGGTGGAAATGCTGTAGGCGGAATAGTAGGAAAGCTTATCGGAGCAGGCGGTATAGGACTTAATCCTGAAAACGATTCTTCATCAACCATCAGTGCGGTTGTTTATGGTGAAGATTCTGTAGGCGGATGTGTTGCCGGATCAAGTAATGACAACAGAACGGTTCAGAGAATAACAGTAAAGAACTCGCTGATAATCGGAAGAGATATGGTCGGAGGATTATCAGGTAAGAATCATTACACAGTAGTCAAGGGAGTTGATTGCGGTAATTACAGAGTTTACGGAAGATATTCCGTCGGTGGTGCCGTAGGTTCGATAAACTATGATAATAATAGTGCTGAAATATATATTACAAAAGAAAACAATGATATGGTTGAGGTCAGAGGAAAAGCATATGTCGGCGGAGTTGCCGGAACATGTCTTTCTTCAGCCGGCAGTCTGAATGGAAGAATAGAAAACGTTTCAGTTGAAGCGGAAGAATTCGCGGGTGGAATAGTCGGAGCAGCCTATGGAAACAATAATAACAGAAAGAATTACAGCGTTAATAATATCAGAGTAAAAACTTCTGATATTACTGTTACTGCTGAAAATGCATTTGCCGGCGGATTCATCGGACTTTATGCATTTCATAAGGGGCGCGGAGCAAATAGTGGCGTTACACAGGAAAACGCATTTACGATAGCAGAAGATATTACGGAACCAAAACAGGTTTATATGGATGTTACAGATTCGAAACTGGATACATGTTATCTTATAAGACTTGCCGAAAATATGAGTAATACATCATCGGCCGTAGCGAATGTTGTAAACAGTGAAACCGCAGAAAGCGGTAATTGGGGATTAAATCCTAATCTGGGAAATGAAACGGTTACGTCTTCACAGATGACATTTGACGGTGCGATATTTGCATCTACAAATGTATCGGTCGAGGCTCCGCTTTTTGCCGGCGGAGTGTTCGGATATATTCCGAATGGCCTGAATGTAAAGTTTTCTGTTTCAAACAAATCGGTTGTAAGCACAAAGGTTACGGCTACGGGACCGGCAGTAGATGCACTGTTTACTGATGATCTGATTGTAGGTGTTCAGGACAGTAAGTTCCTTTATTCAGGAGGAATAATAGGTCGTGTTCCCGATAAAGTTACAATCTCCGGTGCGTCATATAACGGAGTGATAACGAATCCTGATTCGAATTACTCAGGTCAGATTGCGGAAGTAAATGACGGACGTCTCGAGAAATGTATAATTAAATCTTTCAATAACGAAACTACTAAAAACGGATATATGGGAGGTCTGGTTGGATTAAACAGCAACAATGGTGTTATTTCAAGTGATAATGTTATAGAGTCCAAAGCCAGTTTGACAGGAAGTAAAGTACTTGGCGCTTATATGGGAAGAAACCTTGCGGATGTCTATCTGTCGCAGGTTGTTACATATAGTGAAAATCCCGATAATCATGTGGTTACATATGAGTACGGACCTTGGGGCAATTGGAATAATATCAGCGACAGTAATCTGGTAAGCTTATCTGTCGGAAATGATGTCCAGGGCAGTGCGATCGGATTCCTCATAGGTGAAAACTTCGGAACCATAGATATAAGGGATTCTTCACTGGAGTCTACAAAGATTTCCGGTGCCGAATATGCAGGATTATATGCGGGAATTAATCGTGGTACCGGTGAGATATATGACAGCCGTATTAAGTTTGATTCAAATAATCAGCCTAGAGAAGACAGTACAAGAGTAAATGTAGGTGTTGAAAATGTAATCAATTCCAAAGCTAAGCTTACAGTTAAGGATGTTGATGCTGTTGGACTTGTTACCGGAAAGAACACCGGCAAGATTGAGTATATAGTAACATCTTCGAATACGGTTGCATTTGGCCTTTCGGCAACCGGCGAGACTTATATGGGCGGAATAGCCGGAGTAAACGGTGACGGGCCTGATGACGGTGTTATCAGATACTGCTTTAACTATATGAATATAAGCGGAGGAGATAAGACCGGAGGTATAGTAGGTCTTTCTGACGGAGTATCGGTATTGCAGCAATGCGATAACCATGCAACGTTAAATGCACGTGAGGTTGCAGCCGGAATAATCGGTTGGAGCAGTGAAAAGGTTACATCGGATTACAGTAATGAAATATCCGATTGTGTTAATACAGGAAATATCAGAACAGATGATGGTTCTGACAGAGCCGGAATCGCAGGAAAGGTATTATACGGAGAAGTTACTCTGTGCAGAAATTATGCACCGGATCTTGATTACGGAATCTGTGCAGGAGATGATGACGGAGTAACATATTCCAAGAACCTTGAAGCAGGTGGACTCAACGAAGGCATTGAAGGAAATGATAATCCTATTGCACCGGTTGACAAGGCTGAACTGGAAAGAAATTTCTATCTTTTCGGTGAATCGGGTAATCTGACCGATAAGCTTCCGAGTGATGTTAATTCCGGCAGCGGATCGGGCGGTGAATCAGGCGGAGAATCAGGCGGTGAGTCAGGCGGAGAATCCGGCGGTGAGTCAGGCGGAGAATCCGGCGGAGACGACAACAAAGCATTCCCGAACGTTGATTTTTCGGATTATATAGGAGCTCATCCTGATAATCAGGATAAGCCTTGGTACAATCAGTATCTTGAAAACTGGGGTCCAAGCTATCACAGCGATATTAGGAATTATATAAGAATATACAATAGCCAATATGAAACAAATAATCCGATGTACAGTGAATATCCGTGGTTTAAGGAATTCACACAAGCTCAGTATGGCACCGAGGCTGATAATCCGGATTTTATGGATATTTGTGCTAAGGTCTACAGTGTTTACAGAGTAATTCATCCGGAAGATGCGGGGCTTTCCTTTGCAGATTATATGGCAGTATATGAGTATATCTATAAGAAAGGAAGTATACCTTCTTCAATCCCAACGGCAGAGGATATGATGCCTGATGCTGACGGGAATTCAGATAATACTTCAGATGAAGTGGCAACAGATGAAGCTGCAACATCAACCGGAGAGGCTTCTGATGAAAGTGTGACAGCTGTTGATGATGCGGTGGATGAAAGCGTGCCGGTTGCTTCAGTGGATGCAAGTATGACAGTTTCGGTAAATGAAACTACGGATAACGAAACGACAACTGATGAGCCTGAAGGTAAGACGGTTATAGCTGAGACTGCAGAGAATATCGATTATGCAACTGCTCCTGCAAGTTTCAGTGAAAATGCATTTAGCATAGTATTTCCTCAGGAAATACTGGATTTAAAGACTAATGATAATCATTTAGTGACTACAATATATGGCTGGGATGGAGATTACGGACCTAAAGCGGAAATTAACAGTCGAATACATACCTGGGGTCCACAAGATAATCCTTGGCTGCTTAGTGCTTATCAAGCATCGGGAATGAGTGAAACCGACTTCCATACTTATATGTCTAAAATCTATGCAGCATATAGATATTACGGAAATGATTATTCCTCAGCGACATTGGAAAACTTCCTAGAATATGTAAGTAAGGTTTTTGAAACGGGTTCGCTTGATCCTAACAGTGGTGGAACAGTAGTAGTACTTAATGATGACAGCCATTGGCCATGCAGGCTTTATGTCCTGGATAGGGGCAATGTAGATACTCCTGATTGTTTACTTACATTTAAGAGATATGAGGATTATTATATAAGTGCCGGTATTACAATGGATGTAAATCCGGCCAATACAAAGGGAATCGGGCTCTTTAAGGCGATGGATGAAGCGTTTATCGACATGGCTGAAAATGAGACAGACTATCCGAATAATGATTCGGGCGATACTTGGGGATTCGTTAAGAGCGGAGAATAACAGATGGTAAATATTGTTCGAAAAAGACAATATAATAAGGGTGCTGCAATGGTGGTTTCTATAATCATCATTGCAGTGCTTATGATATTTGCATTTTCGCTTATATTGATCTCCTACAATCTGTATGCTTCGCAAAATAAAAATATTGCAAGTATAAGAAATATGGAGGCTGCAAATACTCTCAGCATTTCTCTTCAGCAGGAAATGACCGATGAGAATGCCTGGGATGAAAGCAATCTCTGGAATTATGTCAGATTTAATCTTTTTGATCTGGATGATACATCGACAGGCGCATGGCCTTATTATTCACCTTTGAAGGCCGGAGATATAGGCTATGAACCGGGACATGACCGGAATGCTGCCGTGAAGGAGTTTAGGCTTGATTCAAATTCAGGCGTTGAGTGCCTTCCTGCTGAAACATTTGTAAGAGTATACTGGACGCTGCCGGATGATATAAGCGCAGCGGATTATCTGGCAACTTCAGACCCGGAATTCAGAATGGAAGCTAAACGAGGAGCCAGATTATTTATTGAAATACAATGTAATACGGGAAGTCAGTCATATAAGGTTACAGAGATTTTGCAGCTTGATGTAGAAGAAATGACTATGCCGGATGATGAAGACAAACAGAATAAGCTGGAGATTTATTATTCGAATTATATTTCAGCAGCTGAATACCACGAACGGATTAACCGTAATGAGAAATGGACATGGATCCACGAGGCGAGAAAATGATAAAGAAGTATTCGAGAAAAAAGAATAATAGGGGCTCCACTATGGTTGAAACTCTTGTTTCTTTCGTGGTGATTGCTGCGGTTTTGGCCGCTCTATATGCTATTGTCAGCTTTTCTACCAGACTGTGGATGAATTCTGTTGATGCGGCAAATATTCAGCAAAGCTTTACCGATGAGATTGCAAGAATAAATCCGAACACCAGTGCGGTTGACATAACTCATTATACAGCGGGACCCGTAATTGATTCCGAAGACGGAAAACAATATGCGGATTTTGAACTTGTATCTGTGGACAGTGTAAGTGGTGAAACTACAACGATAAAGCTGAATAATATCAGCGCGGACAGCTATGTCAGTATAGAAAAGTCAGTTGAGGACGAGAATATTGCAGCACCGAAGGCTATAGTATTTAAGCATAAGAGTCAATTGGAAGATGTTGATGACGGAGATTGATACATGAAGGAAGCTCTCAGGAAAAAACATAACAACAAAGGTATGACGCTGGTTGAGATGGTGGTCAGTTTTGCACTTCTCAGCATTCTTGTTGCGGCTTCTACGGTTATCATATCAAATGTGACGGCTCTTTATTATCGGGTGAAAGGCGAGAATTACTCACGTCAGATAAGCAATATTGTAATAACTAAGGTTTCATCCGAAATAGCCGGGGCAAAGTTCAATCAGAGAAATTCAGCCATGAGTCCGAAGATCCATACAAAGGTAGACGGTGCTGATGTTGATGGAACGGCTATAGAAATATATGATCGTACGGATACAAGGGTTTACATTTATGCAAAAGACGGCATTCTGGTACTAAAATATCCGAAAATATCGGATGAAGAAAAGCCTGAGAACAACAGAGTCTCAAATGAATGGAAATATGATCAGAGTATCTATAATGACTTTAGTATAAAGGAATTATATTTTGTGCAGGCAAATACTGCAGATAATGAAGAGCTAGCCGCAGAATACGGACTTACGGGAGTAGATCCTACAAATTATCACGATAATGTTGTAGCAGTCTATATGACCTTAACAAGTCCGAAATACGGGGAGTTTAAGGTTTACAGATATGTGAAGATCTACGAAGCTCCGGAGACGGGGTTCACAATTGATATTATTGAATAATAACCCGATACGCTTTATAATTAAAGGATAAGCAGGGGTTGGATTAATGCTTAGATGGGGTATAGAATGGGGCGACAGGAAGAAAGTATTAAATTTGGGCGAGTCTTAAAAATAATCCTTATCATAATAGGTGTACTGATAATCTGTGCAGCTGTTTTCTTTTCATTCTATATTCGCGTCAATGCCAAGCAATGTCTTCGAGATGCGAAGAATGTTCATATGGCACTTAATTCAATTGAGATTGAGTATTATGCTCAAGGTAAATCCATATATGATCCGACTAGGTATTCGGGACTGGCACCGGGAGTTCAGGATGCGGTTTCGAATCTGGTTGAAAATGAGGGTCGATACAGACTTCTCGGATATGATGATCAGAACCATCGTATAACCGTACTTCAGTATAGAAACGGTTTCTATGAAGTGAATTACTACGCTTCTCCGACAGAAGAGGTCTGGGAAGTAAACTATCTGATGAATATTTATCATTTAAGTGATTGATATAGTCATCTTACTGATATAAATGGGGAATTGAGGAGAACATGGGATGTTTTGGCTGACGGCATCAATAATTGCGGCAAGAGTATTGATTGAAATTATATTCTTTGCAATAGGTGCGTCGATCTTTTCCTTCTTAAATGTGGTAATATACAGGCTTCCGCGGCATATGGGTTACGTAGAAGGAAAATCCATGTGTCCGACCTGCAAGCATACATTATATGCAAAAGATCTTATTCCGATTATTTCTTGGATAAGTCTGAAAGGGAAATGCAGATATTGCGGCGAGAAGATATCTGTGAGATATACGGTAGTCGAGGTGATCGGAGGTATAGCGGCGGTTGCGGCGACCTTGATCATCGGGATTAATCTGTGGGCGTTGGCTGCATTTCTTCTGATAGGAGTATTTACTGTAGCTATATGTATTATATATGACAGATTCACTGCTATGAAAAAAGGGGAATAATATGGCAAGCTATAAGTATAAGGCTAGAGATGAAGAAGGAAATGTTATTTCCGGAAGAATGAAGGCTGTTGATGAAAATGACCTTCATGAAAAATTGAAAAACGATAATATGTTTCTGCTTGATCTGAAGGAAGAGACATCGACCAGGAAGGGTACCAAGAGACTTAAGCTGGACAGACTGGCTGATTTTGCGAGGAGTATTTCGAAGCTTCTCGGAGCCGGAGTTACGCTGGTGAGGGCACTCGGTATTGTTTCCGAAGATGAATCGATCTCCGAAAAGGAAAGAGAAATATATCAGAACGTTCTTAAACAGGTAAAATCCGGAATGACATTTTCGGATGCACTTGAAGAGCAGGGAGATACCTTCCCGACACTGTTTGTCAATATGATAAGAAGTGCGGAATCGGGTGGAAATCTTGATGAAACCTGTATGAATATGGCGAATTATTACAGCAAGGAATACAGGATAAATCAGAAGATTTCCAGTTCCATGGTTTATCCGAAGATTCTGACAGTCCTTATAGTTATAGTTCTTATAATAATTATGGGATTCGTTCTTCCACAGTTTGAATCGTTGTTTGCACAGATGGAATCGCTGCCTGTCACAACACGGATTCTGATGGGAATCAGTAATTTCGTGGCAAATTACTGGTATCTTCTCATTTTCTTCTGCGTGATCCTCTTTATGATCATAAAGGTTGTTTTCGCAATTCCTTCCGTGAAGCTTTGGAGGGATAAGATGGAACTCAGGATCCCGAAGATCGGCAGACTGAAAAAGATAATATATACGGCCAGATTTGCAAGAACGCTTTCAAGCCTTTATTCTGCGGGAATTCCGATTATCACATGCCTTCAGATTGCCAAAGCAACAATTGGAAATTCATATATTGAATCTCAGTTTGAAAAGCTTATTGCGGATGTACGTTCCGGTGAAACACTTAGTTCCGGAGTGGATAAAATAGATGGATTTGTCAAGAAGCTTCCATCCTCCATTAATATCGGTGAGGAGACCGGAGCACTTGATCATATGCTTATTTCCATAGCTGATCAGATGGATTACGATTCTGAGATAGCTACGGAGAAGATGGTTGCAATGCTTGAACCTGTGATGATCGTTATTATGGCAGTTGTGGTCGGATTCATAATGATTTCGATAATTCAGCCGATTTACGGTTCATATCAGGCGATTGCCGATAATACCATGTAATAAGGGGGATAGCGAATTGAGTGTAAGTGTATATCTAAATAACCTCCAGGTGCAGATAGTTATCGGCACCCGTGGTAAAAAGGGAAAATTTCAAAACTCAATTATAGTTGAAGCTCCTGAGGGCAGTATCATAAACGGAATGGTTATGGACTCTGACAGCTTTACATCATTTTTGAGGGGAGTATGGGCTCAGTATAAGCTTCCGAAGAAGGATGTTCATCTTGTTGTAAACAGCAATAAGATTCCCGGAAGACTGGTAGATGCGCCGAAGCAGAGCCCTCAGAAGATGAGACAATTCCTTTCGAGAGAACTGTCTGATATGCAGAGAGAAGATGAGAAGTCCATTATCTGTTTTAATGAGCTTGGTGGTGCCGAAAAGGGTATGGCGAAGCTGTATGCGGAGATGGTACCGCACAATCTGGTTAAGGATTATCTGGATATTTTTGCGGCTGCAGGTATTGCTGTTAAAAGCATAACTTCTGCCGAAGGAAGTATTATAGGCCTCCTGGAACAGACTGTTGCAAAACAGTATAAGACCTTTGTACTGCAGATTACCAACGGTAACATAGTTACTAACATTCTCTGGGTAAATGGAATATTCAATTATATCAACTCTACCAGATTGTTTAATGATCATGGTACGGAGGCATATTATCAGGACTGCGCAAGATCTCTCGGAAATATGAGGCAGTTTATGATGGCTAATAAGCTTGAGTCCGAAATTCAGAGAGTTTTGATAGCCGGTACAGAGCGTAATGATATAAGTTTCTATGGTCAGTATGTTGCAGATGAAGGTATTAATGCACCTGTAGAAATTCTGTACCAGGGTCTGGCAGCTTCTTCAGTGCAGAGCTTTGAAGCCCAGAAGGCTATTTTCGCAGTCAGCGGCCTTTATGACATGGGCTGGGAAAGCAACTTCGTTAACAAATTCAATGCGAAGTCGGAAGAAAAGAAGATGGATCCGGAGCTGAAAAAGGCGATAGTTACTATCGGAATCGTTACCGGTGTTATGTTGGCCATATTTGCCGTTACCTTATTCCTCAGGCTTATGAGACAGAAGGAGTACGACGCATTGGTAGAATATAATACCGATCCGTCGGTCGTTGCTCAGGCGAGTTTGTTTGATACTTTGTCCGTCAAAAGAGATGCCCTTGCTGCGCAGGCTAATTCCATCAGAAATGTACTTGATACGATCGAAACATATCCGATACTTAATGATGAGATCATAAAAGTTCTCGAGGATACCGCCCAGGGTTATGCAAAGATTGAAATAGGAAGCTTTGATGCGGAAAATGGTCATGTAAATGTTACGGCTACGGCAAACGATGTTGAGAAGATAAACCAGTATATAGACAGACTTGAGGAACAGGAAATATTCAAAGAAGTTACCTACTCCGGTTACAACATGCTTCAGGACGGAACCTGGAGTATAAATGTTAAATGTATCTTTGCTGAGAGTGTTGGAAGGGAAGGTGAATGACATGAAGAGTAATCTTACCGAAAAAGATAAACGACTGTTACTTTTCATGTTTCTCTTCGTAATAGTTGTTGGAATTGGCTATTGGGGTATATTGCCTCAGATAAAGCAGTTCAACACTCTTGAAAACGAGATTGATAAGGAAACAGTTAAACAGTCCATAAATGAACAGAAGGTTATGAATCTTTTCATTGTCGAAGATCAGTGTACAGAGTATGAAGAGGCAATGGCTGAAGATAAAACCAAGTTCTATGATATGATGACTGAAGCGGATATAGACCGTATGCTTACATCAAATGCGGTTTCAAACGGATTGGAAGTGTTCAGCTTCAGTGTTAATATACCGGATAAGCCTTCAAGCAGAATGGCATATATTTATTCGGATCTGTATCAGCGCCAGCTTGAATACGAAGCGGAAAGAAAGCTTACAGATAAGGAAATATCCAATAATAAGGACGATGAAGAGCTCTTAAATGAAGCATCCGGTAAAAAATCCTCAAAAGACAAAAAAGAAGAGAAAGTAGACATTATGAAGCAGGAGGTGGTTGATGTATTTGGTAATGCAGATGCCATCGGAGTTAATACGGACATTTATGCTGCACGTGTTACGATATCTCTCGGAGGAGATGAGGCTGCGCTTCACAGATTCCTTAATCAGATGATAGACAGTGATAAGAAGGTACTTATAACAGCTTATAACTGGGGAGAATATAAAACTACCAAGGAAGTAAAAACAAAGTCTACAGAAGATGATGAAAAGGAAACCACTACAAAGGAAGTGGTGATCAAGAAGTCTCTTACAATAACGATGGAATTCTATATGTGTAAGCAGATAGAAGAAACATCGGCTGAAGCAGAGGAAGAATAACTTCCAGAGATGCTTCTGATAGGATTTTTAAATGTTTTTAGTTTGTAAACTGAGGTAAGACTGCCGGTTTCTGACAGATTATCTTACGGATTGGTATGACAGTGGGGATTACAGGATGGATGCTAGAAATAACAGAAACATTCGAATAGGTGATGTGCTTAAGGAATTCGGTTATGTTACTGATGAGCAGGTTGGTGAAGCAATAGCTTATCAGAAGGAGCATGAAGGCGTAAGACTCGGCGGTGCTCTTATTGCGCTGAATTATATTACGGAACGTCAGATGCTTGAGGCTTTAGGACAGAGACTGAATTACCATGTTGTTAATATATCGGATCTGACGGTTGATATTAACGCTGTAGAGATGATCCCTCGGCCGTTGGCTGAAAAATACAGTATTCTTGCTTATAAGATTGAAGATGAGGTGCTGTATATTCTTACCAATGATCCTCTGAATTTCTATGGAATTGAGGATGTCAGACAGGTTGCGGGAACGGAGCTTCATATAGAGCTGTGCGAAAAACAGACCCTTGATAATGCGATAAATTATTATTATTCTGAGGTTTCTGCAAGAAAGGCTGCCGATAAGGCATCCAAGTCAAGCTTCGCCGAAGAAGACGAGATAGAGGTTAATATCGAAGAGGGAGATGATGATACTCCTATTATCAATCTCCTTAATTCACTGGTTGTAAGAGCCTACAACTCTAATGTTTCGGATATTCATATTGAGCCGTTTGAGAAGTTCACATCCGTTAGAATGAGAATGGACGGTGTTATAGTTGACTTCATGACCTTGCAGAAGAATATCCATAATTCACTTATCGCACGTATCAAAATACTCGGAGATCTGGATATTGCAGAGAGGCGTGTTCCTCAGGATGGACATTTTAAGACTACGATAGATGGCACTCCGGTAAATGTCAGAGTTTCTGTTATTCCGACCGTATTCGGTGAAAAAGCGGTTCTGAGACTTCTGGCCTCAGCTGCAACAATCGATAATTCGGGAACATTCGGTATGAGTGAGAAGAATTATCAGATTGTAAAGGCGATGCTGAATTCTCCGAACGGTATTGTATATGTAACAGGACCTACCGGTTCCGGTAAATCAACAACACTCTACATGATGCTTTCGGAACTGTCGAAGAGAGCGGTTAATATTTCGACTATTGAAGATCCTGTAGAGAAGAATCTTCCGAAGTTAAATCAGATGCAGGTTAATACGACTGCTGGACTTACCTTTGAAATCGGCCTCAGAGCGCTGCTTCGTCAGGACCCTGATATTATCATGCTCGGTGAGACAAGAGACGCAGAAACGGCTTCTATCTCGGTCAGAGCGGCTATTACAGGTCACTTGGTGCTCTCCACACTCCATACAAATGATGCGGCATCGTCAGTAACAAGACTTGTAGATATGGGAATAGAACCATATATGCTTGCCAACTCGCTTGTCGGAATCATAGCACAGAGACTTGTCAGAAAGGTCTGCCCGGACTGTGGACAGTGGGGGGAAATGACCGATGAAGAGGAGAGAGTAGTCGGCAGACGCCTTCCGAGGGTCATGCATAAGGTTGGATGCAAGAAATGTAATAATACCGGCTATAGAGGCCGAATCTCGATTCATGAGATACTTCCGATAGATAAGCCTGTCAGAAAGCTTATATCTGAGGAAGCGACTTCAGAAGAGATCAAAGAATATGCAAGACGTGAGCTTGGAATGCTGACATTGAAAGAAAGTTGCATGCAGTTGATTGAAGCAGGAATAACAACTGTTGAAGAACTTGTTAAGGTTGCATATTATGATTGATTTACCTCAATAATTGTTTTGAAAATATCCCAAAGGCTGTCGTCAAACAGATGACAGCCTTTTAAATCTATTGTCAGACAATGATTATGTCAAAATTCACATAATTTCGATAATTTTGGCAAAAAAATATTTGTGTATTTTTTGTGACTTTGTAAATAAATTACCAATTTGATGTGATAAATTGTGAATATTTGCACTTCAAAAAATGGTCAAAATGTGTACTTTGTGATTGAGTATGAATGATATTGACAAAGAATGATTGAATTAATTATGAAATAATGAAGATATGTATAGAATGCACAATGAGGTTTGTTAATTATTGTTCGTTTGGTAGAATTGCACAATTAGTTTACATAATAACTTGCAAATCGGGGGTTTAGTTGTTACAATTACATTAACTTATTCATGAGAGAGTTAAGTTAAATCAAACAATTATTAATAAGGAGGACAAACTTATGAAGAAGAACACAAATAAGGGTTTTACCCTCGTTGAACTTATTGTCGTACTCGTTATCCTTGCTATCCTGGCAGCGATTTTAGTACCTGCCCTTCTTGGATACATTGATAGAGCCAGAAAGAATCAGGTAGTTCTTAATGCTAAGTCTTATCTTACAGCAGCTCAGGCAGAGATGTCATCTCTCTACGGCGAGAAGAAAGAGCCTAGCAAAATATCAGATCGTGCAACTACAGTTCAGGCTACAGCTGATGTTGATGCTGCTAAAGAAGTAAAGGTTGGATGCAAAGCTGCATTCGATGATTCAAAAGGCTTCACAAAGGACAATCATGATGCATTTGTAATTTCCTATGTACTTTACAAGGAAGGCGATGTTACATTATACTTCGACGGATCTTCATGGAGTGAGACAAAGCCGGCTGATCCAGCAAGTGGTTTATTCTCAATCAAATAAGTTCTATGAGGTATGATACATAAAACTGAATAGCAAAAAATTAGCGCAGGCTTAACGGCCTGCGCTTTTTTTAGGTTTCAATTTATATTTCCTGATACCGATAGATATAAGGATTATAATTGAAATGATTGTTACTATATAACCGATAAGATCTAATATGTTATCAGACGAATCATATATCAGAGTGATTTCATTATTCCCTTTAGGAAGATCGAGAAGAAGTCCGCCGATATTGGATTTATCAGGATCATACATAGTTTCTTCGCCATTTTTAATCACCTTCCAGCCTTTATATGCCGGAACAGGAACATATAACTGTATATCATCGGCTGATGAATAATTATATCTGATAATATTATCATTCACGGTATGATCGGCACTGATCGAATCGGAATAATCCTTTAGATAAGCTGATAGTTCGGCAAGTGCATCTATATCGAGACTGGCTATGTAAATCTGATCCGGGCCGGAAGCTTTTGTATCCGAACCAAAGGAATATTCGATGTCTCCTGCTGCATATCCGAGAAATCTGATCGATCTATCTGAAGAGATATAATAGTTTCCGGTTATTCCTTCAGGAACCGTTATTATTACAATGGATTTTTTGTCAGGATCCAAGGCATCAATCTCGCTCTTTTCAGGAGAATCAATGTCATTATCTTCAGTTCCCGAAAAATCATTTTCGGAGGAAAGCTCTTTAAATCTAATGTTTATATCTTCATTTGCAGGAATATATAGCGGTTTTCCGATCAGTTGGATCGAAAGATCATTTTGATAATCAAATAAGTTATCATAATCCCGTGGATTTCTGAAAATAAAATCTTTCGGAAATGCTGCTGCGAAATGTACTGCATAGGGATCCTCGTATAATCCCATTGTTCCATTACGCTCGAGCAATTTATAGTATGAAGGAATATTATCCTCTGTGGACCTTTTTGAAATCATAAAATGATTTACATTTATCATAATATTCGAAATCGGATTTCCATAATTGTAGGAAAGACTGTTTACCGAATAGGAAGTATTCCAGGTTTCGGATAGCATTGATTGTTCTTTCTGCACGGTTGAAGAGAATAGGCTGGTAGAATATATATCTATAAGGCTTGCCGTATTCAGATTAAATGTATTGATAATCTCGGTTCTGTCCATTGATTCGGAAATCAGGTTATACTTTTGTGAAAGCTGTTTTGCCGAAAGGATTTCAGCAGAGCTTATCATATCAGTTCGCATAGGTACGGAATAATACCTGAAGGTTTCATATGTCGAATAAATCAGTTCGGCCGACATGGCGAGAAGGAGAAATGCAGTTGCTTTATAATACTTCTTCTTTGTATGTCCCAAGAAAAATACCGAAAGATATATCAATACAAAAACAGTAGTCCATGTACAGGCTTTAATTACAAAGCTATGATTAGCAAGGATTCCGATAAGGATTATGCATGAGAACAGCGTAAATGCGAGAAGCTGTTTTGAAGAATACAGGTCTTTATAATTTATTATCACATCATACAGAATTACTATGCTCGTGAAAATGAAGAAGATTGCAAATCTGTTCGGTACGAACGACTGAATATGAAATCCGTGGAATATGAAATTAAGAAGTTCATTTCCATAGGATAAATAAAGCAGCAGAATTAAAAGAACTCTGCGGATCCGCACCGAAATCGGGATTTTCCTAATGAATAAGAACAGCGATACAGACAGAAGACATAAGAGTCCGGAATAAGTGTTCGCAATCGTCCAATCGGAAGATACAAGGTTTACATTATGATTAACCTCAAATTCCTTCAGGGATCCGATTATATTCTGTGTCAGGGGATTGATGGTGCCGAGTGCGGCAGAATCGCTTTCTGTGTAACCTCCATTCATTACGGCTGTGTAGAATCCCGCAAGACTGAAGCATGCTATTCCGGCAGACAGTATCGAGGATAATGCGAATCTGATACCGTTCCGGATAAATCCCTTCAAAGAACCATGATCAAGTGTCAGAAAATAAAGAATAAGAAATTCGCACAGTAGAAATGCAAAATAATTATTTATTATCATATATATACCGAGAACAGCGCTGTAGAGAGCAAACTTCTTCTCATATACCATTCTTTCCATAGAATACATGATTATCGGCAGGAAAAGGACAATATCCAGAAAACCGTTAAAATGCATATAATTTAATACATAGGATGATAATGTATATGCCATTGCAATAGGAATCAGCTTCAATTCATGCTTATCCATTCTGCCGCCGTGCGGTCTGTGAGTGAGATAGAACAGAATCGAAGGACCGGTGCATATAAATATAAGACCATAAAGAGTATTGTATCCGAGAAGGCTGTATTCAATAGGGAAGAAAAGCAGAACCAGTCTTAATGGATTCAGGAAGTACAGGAGAGACAGAAGAGATACACCTCCACGCATGTATCCCAGAGTGTAGTCGACTTTGGAAAATCTGAGGTTTCTGATGTTATCTATTAAATGTGTATATGTAGGATAATCTTCAATAAGTCCGTCGGAAATAATAGCAGAGCTGTCACCGAACGGAACAGTATGAGCCATTGTGATGAAAATAAGCCATGTAAGGATTGCAAGCATTATAGTATAAAAATATACTTTGTTATCGGCGATAAATGCTTCAAAACGGTTTGGCTTACCGCTAATACTAAACTCTTTCTTTCTGAAGATGATCAGAAGAACAGCAGCGGTAATCAGGTTTAAAAAGAAGATGATCATATATGAGCCCGAAGTATCCGCTGCATCGGAAGCAGAGCGTAAAATATCTGACGAAGATGAGTTTACATAACTTGAATTTAGCGCTGATATAAATCTGTCGAATTCATTTTTATCAAAGAATACGGCTTTCCTGTTTATTTTTTCGTCTTGAAGTGTGATAGGTGATGCATTATATATAACCATAGCTTCCTGATCGGGAGTAAGGTTCCCGAGATGCATGACATGGCTCATTGATACATAATAATCGCCGGGTTCATCAAAACTGAAATAAAGTGTAGCCGAATCAAGATTTGTCGGATCATTAATATTCTGAGTGACTCTGCAATAGGATTCCGTTTCAACGAAGATATCACCGCATCCGCTGATTTTCGAAGCGATAGAATTCAGGTCACTGAATGATAAATCCTCTATTTCACTTGGTGATATCTGTTTTTCTTCCAGATAAGGAAGGATTATATCCATAGATACATTTACAACATCAGGATTATGATATACGGAAACTGAACCATCGGTACTGGACAGGGCATCATCAAGGATTAGATTGGAATCCGGCTTATCGAATCTGTCGGTGGTGATAACGTAGTTATAACCAAGGAGAGCATTTGTAACTGGATTTGATTTATTTGTTTCTGAGTCATATATGAGTACTTTTGCGTTATTATCAATTGATTGAATATTTTTGATGCAGCAGTCAATCTTATATGGAGTAGTATCGGTATAATCCTTAGATGTCTTTCCGAGATTGGAAAAAGTAATTGCAAACGATATGATGGCTGCTAATAAAGAAAGACCGGAAAATAGCAGAGATTTCGCAAGCTTAATTTGCTTCAGTGAATCATATGCCAATACCAGTATGAAAAATACAAATGTAAATAGGAAGATTTTCTTTTCGGAATACTCGCTGCTGAAGCCGCTTAAAAGATATGCCGGTGTTGAAAGGAGAGTGGCGAGAACAAGAACCGCTGTAAGGCAGATCGAACGAAGCTTTTGCCAGATTGAAATGTGCTTGTTCAGTAATACCAGAACGATTACAAGTACAGTTATTAAGGAAATAACGGGAGCCTTGGATATTAATGTATCCGGAATAAACATCGGCTCAATATAGAATTTATAATTCGGGAAGAAGAGACTCCTGCTTCCGGAACGGATATCGTCATTAAGAATATTGCACCACACAGGAGAAGTGATTCCGATTATCAGAATATCCGAAATAAGCTTTGTAATGAAGGTTACAAAGAAATGTCTGATATTTTTATATTCGGGAATTATCAAATATATAATACTGAAAATGAGAGATACTACAGCAGTTTCAAAGCTTAAAGCTATAGATAGACTCATAGATATGATATAGAGAAGCGGCTTTGCTGAGCCTTCAATTCGGCCAAAGCCCATCATTACCAACGGGAATAATGCTACGGCAGGCAGAAATGCGATATTCATTCCGATACCGGTCATATGTATGGAAATAGAATAAATTGCTGAAATAAAAACCTTGAGAAGAACGGAAGACTTTAAAACCTCTGCAGTGTTTTTAGATGAATCATCCTGTGATTTTGAAGAATCATCCTGTGATTTATAAGGATCATCATTTGAGCCACAGTGCACAAGATAGATAAAGAAGAGCATTCCGGAAATGCTGCAAAGAATTATGTAAACCAGATTAATGACGAATGAAAGATTACTTCCGACTAAACCGGTAAAATCGGAAATGCGTGAGATAAAGGAAGCATTTCCACTTGCAGTAAGTACATCTTTAGTTCCAAAGGGTGCAAATCCGCCGAGGCAGGCGCTTAAGAGAATTATAAGAAAGGGGATTACGAACGACAGAGCCGTTAAGGGGCTGATAAAATTTTTAACGGATTTTGTTTTCATTTAATAACGCTCCGATCTCTGCAAATAATCTTTAGTCTGTTTTTCAAGCCTGTTTTATTGCAAATTCACACAAAAATAAGTATATCATAGAACTCTAACCTTTACATAGATTTTTACGGATGTACGATAATTTTATGAAATGTGAGTGAAGTTGAAGCATGTGATCTGCTAAGCATTTTTGGGTAGGATAGGGCATTTAAAGATAAACAGAAGGTTCTTGACAGAGCTGATTTGGCAAGGTATCATGAAAAGATGCATGGCGGAAGTCGACTTGTACTTTAGAAGAAAAACGGAATCCGGAGATTATGAATCAATCAGGATATTATAAAAAAGGAGTTTGAACATATGGAAGATTACATTTTAAGTTGTTGTTCTTCGTGTGATTTATCAAACGAATGGATTGAAAAAAGAAACCTTCATTACGTAAGCTTCAACGTTATGGTAGGGGATGAAACCAAGAAGGATGACATGGGGAAAACATTTTCACCATGGGAAATGTATAAGCTGATGGCTAAAGGCGCGGAGACAAAAACTTCGCAGGTAAGCATCGGTGAATATATGGATCATTTCGAGCAGTTCCTTAAAGAAGGAAAGGATATAATCCATGTTACCCTTTCAACGGGTATTTCGGGCACATATAACAGCGCCTGCCAGGCGGCTGATGAGCTTGCAGAGAAGTATCCTGACAGAAAGATAACGATTATCGATTCGCTGGCAGCTTCGTCGGGCTACGGTCTTCTTATGGAGTTTGCAGCTGACAAGAGAGACGAAGGGCTGAGTTATGATGAACTGGTTCAGTGGATCGAAGAAAATAAGTTAAATGTGGTTCATTGGTTTTTCTCGACGGACCTTACATATTATATTAAGGGTGGAAGAGTTTCAAAGGCAGCCGGTCTTGTGGGCCAGATGCTGAATATCTGTCCGCTGCTTAATGTTGATTTTCAGGGTCGACTGATTCCGAGAGAAAAGGTAAGAACAAATAAGAAGGTAATTAAAAGAATCGTTGAGAAAATGGTTGAAGAAGCTGATTACGGAATCGATTATTTCGGAAAGGTATTTCTTTCAGATTCCGATAAAGAGCTAGGACTTGCGGTTCAGAATGAAATAGAGAGAGTTTACCCGAGACTTAAAGGTAAGGTCCAGAGATTTGATATCGGTTGTACGATCGGAGCACATACAGGCCCGGGTACAGTAGCGCTTTTCTTCCAGGGAAAGAAGAGAGTAGACTGATAATTCAGAATAACAGCAGATGGTTAATATATCGATAACCGGAGGCGGATAAATATATTTAGATAACCGACAGCAGGTATTATATTTCGGAAATACGTACTGATCGAGGCAGGAGAGAATTAATGAGCAAGATTATACTTACGGGTGACAGACCTACAGGAAAGCTTCATCTGGGACATTATGTAGGATCACTCAGAAGAAGAGTTGAACTTCAGAACAGCGGAGAATATGATAAGATTTTTATCATGATCGCCGATGCACAGGCACTTACGGATAATTTCGATAATCCGGATAAGATAAGAGACAATATAATCGAGGTAGCCCTTGACTATCTTTCAGTAGGACTTGATCCGGCAAAGTCACACCTTTTCATTCAGTCTTATGTTACGGAGCTTACAGAGCTTTCATTTTACTATATGAATCTTGTAACTGTTTCAAGACTTGAGAGAAATCCTACGGTTAAATCTGAGATTCAGATGAGAAATTTCGAGACGAGTATTCCGGTTGGATTCTTTACATATCCTATAAGTCAGGCGTCGGATATTACTGCATTTAAGGCAACGGTGGTACCTGTAGGAGAAGATCAGCTGCCGATGATCGAGCAGACGAGAGAAATCGTTCGTAAATTCAATGCAACATACGGAAACGGAAAAGAAATCCTTGTTGAGCCTAAGGCTCTTATTCCTGAAAATGAAATATGCTGCAGACTTCCGGGTACAGACGGAAAAGCAAAGATGAGTAAGTCACTCGGAAATTGTATCTATCTTTCCGATGATGAGGAAACTGTAAGACAGAAGGTAATGAGCATGTATACAGATCCTGATCATATCAAGGTTTCAGATCCGGGTAAGGTAGAAGGAAATGCAGTATTTACATATCTTGATGCATTTGCATCAGATGCGGATTTTGCAGAGTTTCTTCCGGATTATAAGAACCTTGATGAACTTAAGGATCATTATAAGAGAGGCGGACTCGGTGACGTTAAGGTTAAGAAGTTCCTTCTTTCTGTTATCAATAAGGAGCTTGCACCGGTAAGAGCAAGAAGAGCAGAGTACGAGAAGGATATTCCTGCGGTATATGAGATACTTAAGGAAGGATGCAGAGCTGCACAGGCCGAAGCAGCAAAGACTCTTGCTGAAGTTAAGTCAGCTATGAGAATAAATTACTTTGATGACAGCGCTTTGATCCAGGGACAGCAGGAAAAGTTTAATAAATAGATCTGCAGGTATAGGAGAGTTTTCTTCAAATGATATATACGGAACTTACAAACAAGGCGATAAAGATTGCTTTTGAAGCACATGCCGGTCAGTTGGACAGATCGGGGCTTCCTTACGTTCTTCATCCCATTCATGTAGCGGAGCAGATGAAGGATGAGGATACCTGTGTGGTTGCACTGCTTCATGATGTTATAGAGGATACGGATATGACACTTGAAGACCTTCGCACATACGGATTTACAGAAGCACAGCTTGAGGGTGTCAGATTGATGACTCGTCTTGAAGATGAAGACTATTTTGATTATGTCAGAAATCTGAAGGATAATCCGATCGCAAGAGCTGTAAAGATAGAGGATCTGAAGCATAATTCCGATAAAGCCAGAATTTCTGTAATGACTGATGATGATCAAAAGAGGCTTGAAAAGTATAAAAAGGCACTGGAGATACTTGGAGCACTGTAGGATATCGGAGCGGCAGTCAAAGAATGTTTGATTTAGATTTAAATCAAGAATATAGTTTGTGAATTCTTCGATAATTTGTGTTATAGAGTGCAAAAGATATTAAATAAGTGATATAATAAATGTAACTATTCAGCATATTGGGAAATGTATAAAAATGCTGTATAGTTACATTTTTTTACATTCGAGAAGGTATGGGAACCGGTACAGATTATGAAGAAAAAATCGCTGTATTTACAAATGGATGGAATGATGAATATCTGGGATTTGCCTTACAGGGAATTCGTGATACTGCAACCCGATATAATATGGATGTGTACGTTTTTATGGACTATACATCATATGACAAAACCGAAGAGAATATATTGGGTGAATTAAATATCCTGAATCTTCCGGATCTGAAGAATTTTGATGGGGTTCTGCTGTTGGGAAATACTTTATATGCGGCAGGAGAAATAGATATTCTCAGGGAAAGAGTGATCGAAGCAGACATTCCTGCGGTATGTCTGGAAGCGTTGATCGATGATATAGACTGCTTCAGAACCGAAAATGTCAACGGAATGAAAGAGCTTACTGAGCATCTCATTGTTAAACACGGAGTTCGTGATATCTTCTGGGTTGGCGGACCGAGTGACAACAAAGAAAGCATTGACAGGTATAATGCTGTAAAGGAGACCATGAATAAGCACGGCCTTTCGGTTGATCCGAGGAAGAGTGTTGACGGAAGTTGGAGCTTTGCTATAATTCAGGAGCTCATGCCGGATATAATACAGGGAATGGACAGGCTTCCGGATGCATTTATCTGTGCAAATGATGTTATGGCAATGGGAGTTTGTCTTTCGCTGGATCGTGCGGGATATAAGGTTCCGGATGATGTTATTGTCACGGGCTTTGATAATCTTCTGAGTGGAAGCTATTTTTCTCCGACTATTGCATCGGTTGACCGAGGATGGAGTACAAGAAGCAGTCAGGCTACTGAACATCTGATGAGCATAATGGAAGACGGACCAAGATGCAGTGATACTGTGTTTGATTCCACGTTTGATCCGGGAGAAAGCTGTGGCTGTCCGATTACTGCCGAAGAAGCATTTATTCAAAAGGAAGGCGGAAGAAGAACATATAGCCTGCCGCTTGAAAGAACTGTTTTTGACTGGCATCTTCTGGATATAGATGCGGCTACCGCCGGAATTAAAAAGAAGAGTGAATTACATGATGCATATAAGGACCTTTGGTCAAAGAATCATTCATATGAGGGTGATACATTTGCATTGTGTATAGATCATACTTACATGAGGTCCGTAGAGGAAGATATAATGCCGCTTACGGAAGGCTACAGCGAAAAGATGGACGTAGTTTTCTGTATGGTGGATGGAAGAGTAATGCCGGAGGGCAGCATATATACCAAGGATCTTGTGCCTTATTATACCAGTAATCCGGATGATTCGGTGATGTTTCTGTTTGTGCCGCTGCATAATCAGCAATACTGTGAGGGGTACCTTGTAATAAAGGATAATTATAAAGTTATCAAGGATTTTTATCTCAATTCGCTTGTAAGTCATATAAGTCTCGGAATCGACAGAGGCCGGCAGAATATAAAACTTGAAAATATGAATCGAAAGCTTCAGGAGATTTCTGTACAGGATGAACTGACGGGACTTCTTAACCGTATGGGATATGAGAAACTGGCGATTCCATATCTTGAGAAGCTCAGAGAACAGCGTAAGAAGGCAATCATTCTGGTTGCTGATATAAACAGAATGAAGCTTATAAATGACAGATACGGTCACCTCCACGGTGATAATGCCATAAAGATTACCGCAAATGCCATCATGAAGATGATCCCGAAGGAGTGGAAAGCTGTAAGATACGGTGGCGATGAATATGTTATTATCGGTGAGGCGGCTCTTTGCGATAACATTAATCATGTAAAAAAGAAAATCATCGAAGATATAGACAGACAGGTAGCGGAACTCAAATTGCCATTTAAATTGAGTGTAAGTATCGGCTATGTAAATGTAGTTTCGGACAGCAATCTCAGTATAGAAGAATGCTTCCGTATGGCCGATGATGCTATGTACAAGATGAAGGAGATGGCGCATAAAGCCGAAGAGAGTGAAGCCTGAAATTGCTATGTACAAGATGAAGGAGATGGCACATAAAGCTGAAGAGAGCGATGCCTGAAATATCACGTATGGGTAGCTTAAAACCGAATAAGAAAAAATATATAATCCCGACAGGTTTGACTCGACTGTCGGGATTTCGTATTATAATCTATGTTATGAAACGATTTTAAGAATAGGAATCAATGTGCATATGAGATACAGATCTGCAAATGATTATATGAGACATATTTTCGGATATAAGGTATATAAGATTTCAATCAACGGTGGGTTCACCTGCCCTAACAGGGATGGCTCATTAGGTGTGGGCGGTTGTATATTCTGCTCAGGTGAAGGATCCGGAGATTTCAGTGAAGATGCAGAACTACCGGTAAATGAGCAGATAGAAAGTGGGAAGAAGAGGGTTATTTCAAAGCTTCCCAAGGATATGGATGATTCAGTTCCGCGGTTTATGGCATATTTCCAGGCATATACTAATACATATGCACCGGTTGAAAGGCTTCGAAGTCTTTTTACCGAGGCGATAATGCATCCGGATATTGTGGGCATTTCCATAGCTACAAGACCTGACTGCCTGGGAGATGATGTGATAGAACTTCTGGATGAACTGAAAGGTATCAAGCCTGTGTGGGTAGAACTCGGATTACAGACTATTCATAAGAAAACGGCAGAATACATAAGAAGAGGTTATGATCTTCCTGTTTATACAGATGCTGTAAAGAGGCTGACCGGGCATGTGAGCCACATAATCACTCATGTAATCCTTGGCCTTCCGGGTGAATCAAAAGAGGATATGCTGGAAACAGTTCGATTTGTTGGAAGTATTGCAAGTGCCGGATATGAAGGAAGACGCTCGGATATAGAGGGCAATGAAGACGATGTGAAGCAGGATGAAGATGGGAAGAAGAATGAAGCTGTCAGAGATCTGTTTGGAATCAAACTTCAACTGCTGCATGTAATACATGGGACGGATCTGGAGAAGGATTATATGCGGGGAATGTTTGAGTGCCTCACGCTTGATGAATATGCAGACATAATCCGTGATGCGATAAGTATTCTTCCTCCTGATATGGTAGTTCATCGAATAACGGGTGACGGAGCCAAGAAAACTCTGGTAGCACCGTTATGGAGTGCAGACAAGAAGAGGGTGCTGAATACACTTAATAAAAAACTGATGTAAGTTAGTCGGTGAATGAAATATAACCTGAAATAATGTGAAAGATACAATACGATAAAATACTGATATAAGACGATGGATTATATTTTGACGATGTTATAATTTACACCATAGGAACTATATTTGGGGAAACGGAGGCAAAAATGGATAAACGGGTTTACGATCTTATTGAATGGGGAAATGAATGTTACAGAGACGGAAAGTATGACGAGGCATTTGGGGCGTATAGTGAAGCCTTGAAATATGATCCGAGTAACAGATATATTTATGCGAATCTCGGTAACTGTTACATGAACGGTTATGGATGTGAGCAGGATACAAAGAAGGCACTCGGATACTATGTTGATGTGATCAACGAGAGAGATCAGCTTGCAGATACATATTTTGAATATGTAAAGAGTCTTGCAGACAGTGGTGACGGATATGCTGCATTTATTATCGGGGATGTGTATTCATGCAGTGATTATAATGACACTGATTATCTGACAGGAATTAAGTATTATCAGATGTGCATTGATCAGAATTCCGAATGTTCAGTAAATGCAAAGGAACAGATAACCAAGGCATACTATTATTCGGATATTTCAAAGGCACATACTTATCTGGACGAGCTTCTGACAGTTTATTCAGATGATCTTGTGGACAGACCTTTTATAGAGCAGATAGCTGCACTTGTATATGGTGCAGGATATGGTGTAAGTAAGGATTCGAGAAAGGCTATAGAACATGGCAAAAATGCGTTCTATGGCGGTAATAAGAAGGTAAAAGAATACGCTGCAATAGAGATAATTGATGTAATAAGAGAAAGGATCGTAAATCAAAATGATCTTGATTATGCAAGACTTGTTGCGAGGTCGTACATTTATGATAAGAATCCAACTGCAGCAAATAACATAATTAATGCGGTTGTATATAACAACACCGATCTGGATGTTGTAAGAAATGTAATTCCTGAATGGAAAAAGGAATTCGGTGTTCAATAAGAATGAGGGAAAGAACAGCGTTATGAAAAAAGCTGATAAGATGAATAATTCAATTATTTGGCTGATATGTATTTTGTTCCTGCTCGGATTTTCGGGATGCGGTTCAAAGAATGTTGATGTTACTTCCGGAACGGGCACGGATACGACGCAGACGACGAGTACTCAGGGGGCAAATATGACTACAGAAGATGAATATATTACCGGGGGGCATATAGATAACACAGATCCGAATGCACCTAAACATATAGAATCAACTGAAATTACTGAGTTCGATTCGGATTTTTATGCAGAAAGAAGATGGAACAAAGAGGAAATAAGTCATTTTATTTTTCAAATAAAGAAGGATGAAAGCGGAGTCCTCACTGCGTATGAGAAGGAAACCGGTATAAGCTGTCCGGCAGATGAATATCTGTTAGAGGATCTTCAGGATATTATTGAAGCGCGTGACCTTGTAAGTTATAACGGATGGTATGAAAAAACGAACGGAATCCCACCGGAATTCGGACCATTCTTTTTTAAGGCCACATATGAATCCGGGGAAGTCTTAGAATTTACTATGGAAGGACCCGCAGAGTGGCGTGATGATGTGTATGATGTTTTTGCTGAATGGTTTTCGGAAAATGGAATAGACGACTTATATCCTGAGAAGCCTGATGCAAATGTGACAAGAATCAATTTCAAGTATGTCGATGAAGAAATGGCAGTAAATATTCACGAGACGGAAGTCCTGAAGGAAGATGCGATTGACGGAGAAACACATTTGCTTGAGCTGGATTATGAGGATAAGAAAAATCCGGAATTATCGGAAGAGCTGTTTATAAAGATTCCTGATGGCTACTTTAAGAGGATAACCGAGATAATAAACGGTTCGGATATAGTCAGGGATCACTATTTCGGATTGCTTGATAGTGATGTGACCGATGCATATAACTTCCTGGATGTATACTTCGAGTATGATGATGATACGAGGGTATCAGTCGAAACACATGATAAATCACAGATCGAGAGAGAAAGATTTGTAATAGATCAGATGCTCAGTTATCATGAGAGCATTTTTGGCAAGCGATTGACAGCCGACAATGAAGATGATATGACACCTATACCATGTATGAGCGTGTTTGTCGGAGATACATTTTTTGGAGTTGAAATGGAATATAATCCATCAAGGGAAGCATTTGTCGAAAAACTCGGAGGAGGTATTTCGATAGATCTTCATGATGAAGAGGGCAGTGTAAAGGTCGGAGAACTTCCGTGGGAACTGCCGAGGGATGATGAAGAGATGACAGCTCGACCCGGCGAGATCATACTTTGCGGTGAAAACAGTATTGCTATATGCTATGAAGAGTATTCGGGAAGCTTTACGAAAATCGGTAAATTTACTAACTTTAACGAAGAAGATATAAAGAAAATACAGGACAGCTTCGGTGGAGATGAGACGGTAACGGTAAATTTCATAGTAGAATGGACAGAATAGAATACGATTGAATTGACGGAATAGAATCGATTGAATCTGTATAACAGAATTCGGTTGAATAGACGGAATAGAATACGAGGGGTGTATGAATGCAGGCAGAGGAGTAAATCCTCTGCCTGTTTATCGTTTTAATGGGTGCATATAATATATGGATCTAAAGGCGTGATTGAAAAAAGAATTATAGATGCTAAGTGAGAAAGGATATCTGAAATATAAAAAATGAAATATGAAAAAATTTTTTTGAAAGATGAATAAAAAAATGTTGACAAACAACTTATGACGGGGTATATTGAACACATGAACAAACGTGCATATGTTTTAAAGGAGTTTAAAATATGTCAGAAAATAAAAAAACGGCGGAGGAAAAAGTGATCAATGTTAAGGCAGCAGAGAAAATATCCGAGACAATGCCGGATGATGAGTATCTGTATGACCTTTCGGAACTTTTCAGAATCTTCGGTGATTCTACAAGAATAAAAATACTATTTGCGCTCTTTGATGCAGAGCTGTGCGTAGGAGATATATCAAATATCCTGAAGCTCAGTCAGTCATCAGTCAGCCATCAGCTTAGAATCCTTAAGGATAACAAGCTGGTCAAGTTCAGACGCGACGGAAAGAGTATTTATTATTCACTTGATGATGATCATGTAAGATCAATACTGCAACTGGGTATGGATCATGTGGAAGAGTAGTCCAGGGGATTGCTTCGAACGAAGTGAGAAGAGGGACCCGTGGTCCTGAGCGAAGCAGGGATTGGCAACGCTTATAGGCAGAACAGGGTTCACGCAGTTTTCTGCCGACCTGTGAAGCGGGGGGCAATACTTGTACGCGTGAACAGGAGTTTGCGAAGCAAACGGGTTCACGCAGTGTTCTGCCGATCTGTGAAGCAGGGATTGGCAACACTTGTACGCGTGAACAGGAGTTTGCGAAGCAAACGGGTTCACGCAGTGTTCTGCCGACCTGTGAAGCAGGGGGTGGCAACGCTTGTAGGCAGAACAGCACGCAGTGTTCTGCCGAAAGATTATAGAATAAGGAGATAAACAATGAAGAAAACATACAAAGTAGACGTTGATTGTGCTGCATGTGCAGAGAAGATGCAGGAGACTATCAAAAATACAGAAGGTATCAAGGATGCAACACTCAGCTTTATGACACTCAAGTTAAAGGTTGAATTCGATGAGGGAGTTGATCCTGACGAGGTTATGAAAAAAGCTCGTGATAACTGCAAAAAAGTCGAAGATGATATGGAGATATATTTATAAATAATTGATTTTCAACGTGTCACCGGTGTGTTTTCCGGTGGCACATTTTTAAAGGAGTTTTTATGACTGCGAAGCAGAAAAAATCATTAATAAGAGTTATCATTGCATTCGTTCTTGTGGCTGCACTGATGGTTACATTTCATTTTTATGAATGCTCGAAGTGGATTCAGCTGCCGCTTTATCTGGTTCCGTATCTGATTGTGGGATTTGACGTTCTCAAGAAGGCTGCAAAGAATATCCGCAACGGACAGGTGTTCGATGAGCAGTTCCTTATGTCGATTGCAACGATAGGTGCGATCGCAACAGGAGAGTTCAGTGAAGGCGTTGCGGTTATGCTGTTCTATCAGATAGGTGAGCTGTTCCAGAGTATTGCTGTCGGAAAGAGCCGTAAGAATATTGCTGATCTGATGGATATCAGGCCTGATACTGCAAATCTGGAACATGAGGATGGAAGTATTACAGAAGAAGATCCTGATGACATCGAGATAGGAAGTATAATTGTAGTTAATCCGGGCGAAAAGGTTCCGATTGACGGACTCGTTATTGAAGGAACATCCTCACTTGATACCAGTGCACTTACAGGAGAATCGGTTCCGAGAACCGTACATGAGGGAGAAGAGATCATTTCCGGATGCGTAAGTCTTTCGGGAAGAATTAAGATAAAGACAACCAAGGAGTTCGGTGAATCAACTGTTTCGAAGATACTTGATCTGGTTGAGAATTCAAGTCTGAAGAAGGCTCGGGCTGAGAACTTCATTTCAAAGTTTGCTAAGTACTATACACCGATCGTATGTTACAGTGCACTTGCACTTGCATTGATCCCGCCGGTATTTCTGATGATAATCGGTAAGGAAGCAGCATGGGTAACCTGGATTATGAGAGCACTCACATTTCTCGTAATCAGCTGTCCGTGTGCGGTAGTTATATCGGTTCCGCTCAGCTTCTTCGGTGGAATAGGCTGTGCTTCAAAGAACGGAATCCTGGTCAAAGGTTCGAATTATCTGGAAATCCTGTCGGATACGAAAACAATTGTATTTGATAAGACGGGAACTCTGACCAAAGGCGTTTTTGAAGTGACGGGAATCTACGTATCGGATTCTTTCATGAAAACTATATCCAATCCTTCGGATAAGAATATAAAGTCCGATGCGGAGCTGAAGCTGCTCGGATATGCGGCTGCTGCTGAAGCTGCGTCGAGTCATCCGATTGCGCAGAGTATCTGTAAAGCATATAAGGAAAAGGCAGGTTCGATTGAGTCATCTGATAAGAAAATAGAGGACATTACAGAGATTGCCGGTCATGGTATTCAGGCCGTGATTAAAGAAGGCGGTGCACCTGTTAAGGTTCTCGCCGGTAACCTGAGACTTATGGACAGGGAAAATGTAACAGTAGATGAGATACATGATGAGGGAACGAGCTGCTATATCGCAATCGAGGGAATGTATGCGGGATGCATAGTGATTTCCGATGTTGTTAAACCAAATGCCGGAATAGCTATGGAAAGCCTGGCAAACCAGGGAATAAAAACTGTAATGCTCACGGGTGACAGTAAGATGGCTGCCGAGCGAGTTGCAGAAGAAGTGAATGTAACCGCGTATAAGGCAGAACTGCTTCCGGGAGATAAAGTATCGGAAGTTGAACTGCTTCTTGATGAGCTGGCAGGCGGAGCGTCTTCGGATAAAGCCGAGAAAGCACGCGGAAGGCTTGCATTTGTCGGAGACGGAATCAACGACGCACCGGTTCTTGCAAGAGCTGATATAGGAATTGCAATGGGCGCAATGGGTTCAGATGCAGCAATCGAAGCAGCGGACGTTGTTCTGATGGATGATGATCCGGCTAAGATTTCTCTTGCTATGAGAATATCCAGAAAGACCCTCAGAATCGTAAGACAGAATATCATATTTGCGATATCGGTTAAGGTGCTTTGCCTTATCCTCGGAGCTTTGGGCTTTGCCAACATGTGGATAGCGATATTCGCAGATGTCGGCGTAATGGTCATTGCAGTACTTAATGCGACAAGATGTCTCAGGATTTACGGAGAATGATCGACGGATGTACAGTTAATATACGTGGATGAACAATGAATAAATTATAATGAAATGCCTCATTTGATCTTATGACAGATGGGGCATTTTCGTTATGGAAAAATGCTGTGATTGTGATAAAATATAGTCTCAGGGATTGAGGAAACAGCAAAGCGATCCCGTTATATTTCGATTATCATGTAAAGGAGATATACAATGAAGTTAGGTGTGATCGGTGCCGGAAATATGGCAAGTGCCATTATCGGTGGAATAATTAGTAACAAGGTTATATCGGCTGATGAGATAATATGTTCTTCACCGGTGGCTGAAGAGCGTACAAGAGCAGAAGAGAGATTCAAGATTTCTACGACAGAGGATAACAAGAAGGTTGTTAAAGAATCTGAGATCGTGCTTCTTGCGGTTAAGCCGCAGGTTGTTCCTGTTGTTGTTGAAGAAATACGTGATACTGTTTCGGAAGATCAGCTGATCATTTCGATTGTTGCAGGTAAGACAATTGACTGGTTCAGACAGTCATTCGGAAAAGAGATTAAGCTTATCAGAACAATGCCGAATACACCTGCTCTCGTTGGTGAAGGTATGACAGGTGTAAGTCCTAACGGAAATGTTACCGACGATGACCTGAAGAAAGCTCTCAGCATTCTTTCATCATTTGGTAAAGCTGAAGTTGTTCCGGAGAAGCTGATGGACAGTGTTGTGGCTGTTTCGGGAAGTTCACCTGCATATGTATTTATGATGATCGAGGCAATGGCTGACGGTGCTGTTAAGCTCGGAATGCCCAGAGTTCAGGCATATAAGTTTGCTGCTCAGGCAGTACTCGGAAGTGCTAAGATGGTTCTTGAGACCGGAAAACATCCGGGAGAACTTAAGGATATGGTATGCTCACCTGCAGGAACAACAATAGAGGCTGTACAGGTACTTGAGGAGGCCGGCTTCAGAGCAAGTCTCATCGATGCTATGGAGGCATGTGCAGAGGTTTCCAGAAGACTGTAAAATATATAATAGCCGCTTGCATTTTAAAATATGCAAGGCTATAATGTAAACCTATTGTTACTGCAAAACAGATAAATCTGTTTAATAAAATATGATTATCACGAGGGAGGCAATCATGAGTGAGACAATGCAGCCGGTAAAGGAAGGCAAAGTAAGAGAGATTTATGACATTGGCGACAGCCTTGTTATGGTAGCAACTGACAGAATCAGTTGTTATGACGTTATTCTTAAGAATGAAATTGTTAAGAAGGGAACTGTTCTTACACAGATGTCAAAGTTCTGGTTTGAAATGACAGAGGACATTCTTCCTAATCACATGATCACAACAGATGTAAATGAGATGCCGGAGTTCTTCCGTAAGCCTGAGTTTACAGGAAACAGCATGAAGTGCAAGAAGCTCACAATGCTTCCTGTTGAGTGCATCGTTCGTGGATATATAACAGGCAGTGGCTGGGCAAGCTACAAGGAGAACGGTACTGTATGTGGTATCAAGCTTCCTGAAGGACTTGTTGAGTCAGAGAAGCTTCCTGAGCCGATCTACACACCATCAACAAAGGCTGAGATCGGTGACCATGATGAGAACATTTCTTTCGAAAGATCTGTTGAAGTTCTTGAGAAGGAGTTCCCGGGCAAGGGTCAGGAATATGCTGAGAAGCTTCGCGATTATACAATCGCTCTTTATAAGAAATGTGCAGATTATGCACTTACAAAGGGTATCATAATTGCTGATACAAAGTTCGAGTTCGGTCTTGATGAGAACGGAAATATCGTTCTCGGTGATGAGATGCTTACACCTGATTCATCACGTTTCTGGCCTGCAGACGGATATGAGAAGGGCAAGGGTCAGCCTTCCTTCGATAAGCAGTTCGCACGTGACTGGCTCAAGTCAGATGAGAATAAGAACGAGCCTGAGAACTGGTTCCTTCCACAGGAAATAGTTGATAAGACAATCGACAAGTACCTTTCAGCTTACAGAATGCTGACAGGCAAGGAGCTTTAATCTTTGGATGCTCTGTGACTAAGACATTATATATTTTGAAAAAGGAAAGAACTCTGAGTGGGTTCTTTCTTTTTTTGACGTTACATTTTAACGGATTTATATATCGCATATTTGTTCATTATTTTCGGTGTTTTTTATTGACTTTAGTGTATTGGAACTGTATATTAATTATGTCATGGTTTACAGATATAGACCGATTGGCGATGATTTACCATAAGGTTAGATCCTATGGAAAAAAATATATGCTCTATAAAAACGGAGGACGAAAATGGATTTTGAACTTGGAACTGTTCAGGAAAGATTTGCTGATATTGTATGGGCTAATGAACCTGTGGGATCGGGTGAGCTGGTTAAATTATGTAATACAGAATTAGGATGGAAGAAGTCAACGACATATACAGTTCTTCGCAAGCTGTGTGATAAAGGACTGTTTAAAAATGTAGACGGAATAGTAACCAGTATTATTTCAAAAGAAGAATTCTATTCGGAAAGAAGCAAGCAGATTGTCGATGAATCATTTGAAGGATCGCTTCCGGCTTTTATTGCTGCATTCATGTCGAATAAGACGCTTACATCGAAAGAAGCTGATGAAATACAGCATATGATTGATGAGTTTAAGAAGGGCGGAAAATAAGTGTGGGTTTAGTGTTTTTAAAAGTATTTAATATGAGTATTGCAGCCATATGGCTGATCTTGGCAGTATTAGTTCTGCGTTTGCTGCTTAAAAATGCACCGAGATGGATTACATGCATACTTTGGGCTGCAGTAGCTTTCAGGCTTATATGTCCATTTACCTTTAAGAGTGCATTTAGTATTATACCGGATGCTGAGATTGTAAATATACTGTCAGAAGACCGGCAGTCAGAAGATCAGAAGCAGGATGATCAGCATATTTTGAATCAGGATATATCAAGGGATATATATTCGGAAAATCGGGGGATTTCCGATTCAGGAATTGCAGATCAGGAGACAGCGGCATCGGTAGCAGCAGATTCAAAAAAGGCTGATCAGAAAATTGCAATTTCAAAAACAGCAGATTATGAAACTGCAGATCAGAAGATATCTGAAAATGTTGTGGATAATGAGACGGAAAAACACAGCAGTGGTTTAAAATATTCAGTAACTGATAATGTGGCAGATAATCTGATGTTCATCTGGATCGCAGGAGTTGCAGCTTGGCTTGGTTATGGTCTTATAGGGTATATTAAACTCAGGAAACGAGTTTCGGTATCGATAAATATAAGAGACAACATATATTTATGTGATGATATTAATTCGCCTTTTGTTATGGGCTTTTTTAAACCGCTCATTTTTATTCCTTCAAAAATACAGGGTGGATTGGTTAAGTATGTCATAGCGCATGAACAGGCTCATATAAAAAGACATGATCAATGGTGGAAGCCTCTCGGATATGTAATCCTTTCAATACATTGGTTTAATCCGCTCTGCTGGATAGCATTTGTTCTGTTATGCAGAGATATTGAAGTTGCTTGTGACGAAAAGGTTATCAGGCGTAGGAGCAGGGATTACAAAGCGAGTTATTCACAGGCCTTGCTGAATATGAGCCGTCCGGGGAAAATGATAACTTTATATCCTTTGGGATTTGGTGCGGCAGGCGTAAAAGAGAGAATCAAGAGAGTTCTAAAATATAAAAAAACGGGCTTTTGGAAGATGACAGCCGGAACAGTATGTATACTCGGAGTATCAGTATGTTTTTTGACAGATCCTAAAACAGCTGTTGATGTAGAATCATATGAAACATATGTGGCTGATATAAATGCATTTAATCTGAGTATAGATAAATACAGTGTGGAAAATGCATCTACATCAGAACTGGCAGGTACTCAAAGCAAGTATGCATATGAAGGATTGTATACAGATAATAAAGAAACTGAATTCAGTGAATCCGAGAAGATGAAAATTAAATCAGATGAATCTAAGACTGTAAATACAGAATCAGGTTTGGAGTCGGATTTAAATGAGAAAAAGAATTCATTAGCAGGTTTAGAATCCGATAAAGTTTCTGATTCAAAAACAAATATAGATCCTCTATCTGAACAGGCTTCAAAGATAAATGATGTTAATTCATCGGAAAAGGCTAAAGAAGAAAATAAGGAAACGCAAGAAACATCAGACGTTGACCGTGATGAAAAAGAAATAGCTGAAAGTAACAGCGATGAAAAAAAGACCGAGAAGAAAGAGTCTGTAAAGGAAGAAGAATCTAAGAAAAATAGTGAGAAGTCAACAATAGTAAAAGATGAAGAAACAGATGAGGGAGATGCTCAGCCGCAGTATCGTATGCTAAACACAGAATATCAAAAAATGTCTGTGGTAAAATATGGCCAGTATATTTATTATACGGGATTTTATCATGATCTAATGAGGTATGATACGTTGACTCAGAGCCATGAGATGGTTGCAAAACTTGGAGAAGGCGGTGGTAATAATCTGGTAAAATACGGAGAGGATTTATATCTGGTTACGTATAAAGATGCTGTCATCCCATCCCATGGAACTATCTGCCGCATTTCGCCGGAAGGAGAAATAACAGAGCTGGCAGCGGGGGATGAATTTGAGATAAGGGAAGACAGATTATACTATATAGTTCTGGATAATGTTAATGATGTGCCGGATGTCGAATATCAAAGAGGTCAGATATTCAGTATGGATTTAGACAGAGGTACGATAATAGAACATCCGGATTATGATTTTAGTTGTTCTCGTTTAGCTACCAGAACATATGAATACGGTATGCTCGGATGTGTTGATCCGGTAGATGAGTCGGGACAGTGGCGACCTGGAAAAATACAGTATTTCGATAATATCAGTGGAGATTTGAGAACTGTTGTCGAAATGGACCCAAATGGCTATATAGCCGAGTATGCTATGGCCGATGAATATATTGTCTATTTATATTATACTTGGGAAGATTCTGATCTGATCAGTAAACTGGTTATTGAAAAGTACGATGGTACAGAAAAAAATGAAATCGATTTTTCACCGGTAGATTGAATATAATTTAATTATTTGGATGATTATTTACCACAGAGATTTATCCTCTTGCAGATTTGCCACAGGATAAACTCTGTGGTAAATTTATATACGGGAAATGAATGGTACCGTTCGGTTAATTTGCGGATGTACAGAACAAATCCGGAAGAAAAGGAGAATATGATGAAGGTTAAAATTAATATCAAACAGATGGAGAAGAAAGGGCGGCGGATAAAGCCGATTCCTTTCGAGTATGCCGGGTGTCCTGCAACGGCCGAAGAGCTGATCGAGGAAACCGTGGATATCATGCTTGACGCATTTAAGAAGAAGATGGAGCGGTCGGCTGCCGAAGAGGTTGAGGGGCCTTTATCGGAAGAGACGATATCAGCTATGGCTGAGATGGGAAAGGTGGCTTTCGGATTTATATATAACGATAAGACACCTGACAGAGATGAAGCCGTAGAAACGGCCCGTATGGCATATGTGGACGGGCTGGTAAGAATTTTTATAAACGGTGAAGAAGCCGAGTATCAGGAAGGCGGAACACCGATCAGTCTCAGTGAAGGGGACGAAGTGACTTTTGTAAGACTTGCATTTCTTGCAGGTCGAATGTGGTAATGAAAAGGGGAAATGAAATGGAGAACGAAGAAGAGAGAAAAGTAGCCAAAGAGGTAAAGTCAGAATTTATAAAAAAGGATAATGACCTTGCAAAGTCGTATGGGGCAAAGATTTATGATTATCTGTATGAAAATGATACTTCTTATAGAGGAGGAAGATCGGAGGATTGTCCGGACAGCTTCGGAAAGGAACTGAGAGTATTTATCGAGAACGGTGGTACACCGGGGGACTTTTTTATAAAAAATATCGGCAGAATGAAGGGATATATTTCGGAGGAGCTGCTTCCGTATATGTTTAAAAGTCTGGATACACTGAATGAGTGGCAGATAGATTGGAGATATTCTTATAGGAGATCATATAAAGGAAAGAGTGATTACAATCTTTATCTTGATAGGATTCCAAGCCTTATCGATGCTTACAGAATGCAGACGAATTATGGTTATGATATATATTCTCTTATCAAGGGAGAAGTGCCGGAAAGACTGGCATGCTACTTTAAGCATGAGAAGAGAAACTATCTTAATGAGTATTATATAGCAGCAAAGCTGGATGAGGGAGACGAGAAGCTTGAAGAGCTTTTGACGGATATCCTTTACGGAGATACGGGAACGGTGAGTCTCCAGCTTATTCGTGCTATTTTCATGAGTCATAATGAGAAAATGTTTGAGCTTATAGGTAAGACTCTTGTAGCTGCGAGACTGTCGGAGGGACTACGCCAGGCTATATGTGAGAATATGGATTGCGGTAACAAGGAGAGTTTTATCTATGTTCTTAATGTTATTCTGGAAAATAATCTGATCAGATTCTCATCAGTAAAGAGGTCTATCGGAGTTTATACAGGACTCGCGGCTTATGATACAAAGGACATTGACAGGATAAATGATAAGTTGCTGGCACTTATAGTAAGGGCACTTTCAGAAGACGGTGCGATTGAGGAAATGCTTTCTACCGAAGACAGCATGCAGATATATATCGGTCTTTGGGCACTGGGTTTTGTAGATATTAAAGATGCTATGCATCGCGCGGTTAAGCTCAGTAAGGAGGGAAGCCGTCATCAGAGACTTGTAGCATGTTATTTCCTGTCTTACACCACATTTCCTTACGTAACAAACGTTTATGCTAAGGAAATTGTAAAGCAGTTCAGTGATGATGACGAAACACTGGCACTTATCATGCCGAGATTCATGGGCGGAATCAGAAGTACAATCTATAATACACTCTATCCGGGAAAGGAAAATCGTTACACCAGTAAAGATAAGTATAAGAGCAGAGTTTATGTCAAGTTCGGAAGTTATTTCGAGAGTGTTGAGGAATGCAGAGAATTTAATGATCTTCTATATAAGATCCTGGACAGAATCCCGAAGAAGGAAATCGTTTTTGAACCTTCAGTATTTCCATGGCATAAGGCTATGCTCACAAGTACGGATATTGTGATCAGAATCGCGTTCTGTGCAAGTGCACTTAAGGATGAACAGCTTATATTAAAGGCTGCAGGTCTTCTTAAGGATATCAGCGGTGATTCAGGTTACAGAGCGGATGTTGTAGAGCTTCTGCTCAGAGAACCGAATTCGCCTGAACTATTTGATATTCTGACACAGGCTGTCGTTGATGCGGAAACCAGTACAAGGGATATCGCTTATAATCTGCTGAAGCAGGAGCTTGAGACAGACAGAACAGCTGATCTGCCTAAGGAAATAGCTTCACCTGTAGGAAGACTTCCTGAGAGAAGCTATATGATTCTTGAAGACTGCCTCAGGCTTAAGAAGGCGGATATCAGAGCTAATCTTCTGAAACTCCTTGCTACGAGAGGACCTGAAGAAAAGCTTGAAATGCTGCAGAGACTCTTCAGCGACGGTAAAGAGGAAAAGGTTACGGCAGGTCTCGATATCATACTTCAGATGAAGAATAATGAAGATGAGCTGTATGCTGCAGCTGCCGAGACTATTAAATATATAGAGAAGCCGACGACAAAGGAAAGTATACTTATCGAACAGATACAGGGCGCTGCTTCGAAAGAGAGCGAGGAAGAAGAACTGTTTTACGATAAGAATGCAGAGTATACTCCGGTGGTTGATGATGCATATATGGCGGAAGCAATGGATATATTCTATAAGCTTTTCCCTGATTCGGAGGTTGCCGATACTCTTGCAGGTACAGAGTCAAAGGGACTCGGAGCGGTTATAAAGAAGCTGATCAAAGGAAAGCGTAATAAAACATCGGCTGAAAAGGAACTCGAATTTGTCAAAAAACTGGATGATCTGATAGAGGCTAACAAGAATCTTGAATATGAAACGACATCAGGAATGGAGCTTCTGGGTAATGGTATTTATGCAACCCCGGCACATGTAAGAGGTGAAGGAAGTATAGCATTTGCCGAGCTTTGGGATAAATTTGAAGAAGAAAATGAAGTGTCCGAAGGACAGCTTGTAAGACTTCAGTTACGCTTTGATAATGATACTTATGGAAATGGAATCATAGGCTTTAAGGAATATTTTGAACCACTAATGGCAAAGATGTTCGGACCTCTTTTCGGAGCAAAGGGTTCGATCAGTTTAAAGCATCCACAGCAGGTGAGTTCGGTTCTCGGATATTTCTGCAGAAAGAGGGATACCTACAAGAAATACAGAGGATATATAGCTGCGATTGTATGTAGTTTCCTCAATGTGACAAAAGATTCAACTGAGTATAAATATACGTTTGATAAGTTCAGTAACAGATGGGAGAGAGAAAGGGCAGATAAGAAAAAAACTTATAGTAAGAGCATATTCTCTCATTATGCTATCCGGGAAATTGTATCGGGAATCAGAAGTGATGACAGGAACTTCCCGATTCATTATGCACTTAAAACAGGTCTGATCGCAAAGCATATAAAGAATGAAAGTATGAGTGTGTATGCGTATACCGACGGATGGTATGCAGGTAACGGTAAGGGACCGCATTCGGTAGACTATATAGGAGCTGCGGCGAACGGCTACATTTCAAAGGATTTCCTGTATAAGAAGCTGCTTGAGGAGAATCGTATCAAGGAAGCTGTAAATGCTGTTTCAAGTATCACGAAGTATATAAGGGAGTCTGATAAATCTATTACCACCAGAGGAAGAAGCTATTGGTGGACGCATTACAGACAGAATGAGATGGTAAATGAGCTTCTGAAATGTAATGTGGCCGAGCAGGAAAATGATGAGTTCACGGATATCCAGAAGAAGAAGCTGGAGATTGCCGAAGAGTGTTATGAGAATATCAGTAAGCTCATTATGAGTAAGGAGCTCGTAAGAGGAGATACAGAGACTGAATATTCGGGAGCATCACTTTCACTTTCAAGAGTATACGGACTCGATTATCTTGTTAGGATACTTAGCGCACTCGGTTCGGAAACACTCGACAGAACATCCTACTTCTATAGCTACAGTAACAGAGCAATATCCAAGAGGGAGAGTATGTCTCATCTGCTTTCGGTATGTATACCGGATCCGAAGGAAGGAGATGCGAAGGAGCAGGCCGATAAGCTGAAGAAACTTCTTAAGGGTACGGATATTAAGGAAGCACGTCTTATCGAGACAGGACTTTACTCGCCTGAGTGGCTCCCGATCATCGGTGAGTATCTCGGATGGGAAGGCTTTATGTCAGGCTGCTATTACTTCATGGCTCACATGAATGAGAGGTTTGATGACAAGAGAGCGGCGATAATAGCAAAGTATACTCCGCTTACCGAGGAAGAACTGAATGTCGGTGCATTTGATATCAACTGGTTCAATGAGGTATATGAAACACTCGGCAAGAAGAGATTTGATGAGATATATAAGGCGGCAAAGTACATTTCCGATGGAGCAAAGCATACCAGGGCAAGAAAGTATGCAGATGCGGCGAGAGGTGAGATGGATGCTGCAAAGACTGCGGAAGAAATCGGTAAGAAGAGAAATAAGGACCTTCTTATGGCCTATGCGCTGATACCTTGCAATGATAAGGAAAAGACGGAAAGATATGCATTTATTCAGAAGTATCTGAAAGAGTCCAAGCAGTTCGGTGCGCAGAGACGTGCCAGCGAGAAGGCTGCGGCCGAGATGGCTGTAAAGAATCTTGCAACTGCCTCGGGTTACAGTGATGAGACAAGATTTATTCTCAGGATGGAAAGGGAGATATCTTCTGAACTTGTAGGATTCTTTGAACCGCATGAGGTGGATGATTATACAGTATGGCTTGAAGCGGATGATGCCGGAAAAGTCAGCGTTCTTGTAAAGAAAGGCGAAAAGATACTTAAGTCTGTTCCGGCAGGAATCAAGAAGAAGGATTACGTGGTTGACATAACTGAGGCGAAGAAGACCTTCACTGAGCAGTTCAGAAGAACGAAGATTATGATGGAAGAGGCTATGGAGAGTGAGACAGAGTTCTATGTTTCCGAGATTCTGGATATGGCTTCGGACAGAGTGGTCGGCACTATGGTGAACAGGATACTCTTCATGCAGGGCGATTTCTTCGGATTCCCTGAAGATATGAAGGAAGCAGGACTTAAAGCAGATTCAACTGTTGTGGTCGCTCATCCTTATAACCTCTTTAAGGCGGGTAGATGGCATGAGTTCCAGAAATTCTGCTTTGAGAAGGAAATACGTCAGCCGTTTAAGCAGATATTCAGAGAACTCTATGTGAAGACCGAAGAGGAGAAGAATCTGAACGAGAGCATGAGATATGCCGGAAATCAGATCAATCCGAAGATGACAGTCGGAATCTTGAGAAGTAGAAGATGGGTTGCCGATGCGGAGGACGGACTTCAGAAGGTTTACTATAAGGAGAATATCATTGCAACGATATATGCGCTTGCAGACTGGTTCTCGCCAAGTGATATAGAAGCACCGACTCTCGAGTGGATTGCATTCTATGATAGAAAGACCTTTGAAAGAAAGCAGATAAGCGAGATTCCGGATATCCTCTTCTCAGAGGTTATGAGAGATGTTGATCTTGCTGTCAGCGTAGCTCACGCGGGAGAGATTGATCCTGAAATGTCACATTCGACAATCGAAATGAGACATGCCATAGCAGAGTTCCTGATCCCGATGTTCAAGCTGAAGAATGTAACACTTACAGACAGCCATGCGCTTATAGAGGGTACGAGAGGAAAGTATAACATCCATCTCGGAAGCGGTGTCATCCATCAGGAGGGCGGACCTATGATAAATGTGCTGCCTGTGCATTCACAGCATAGGGGCAGGATATTCCTTCCGTTTGTAGATGACGATCCAAAGACGGCAGAGGTAATGTCGAAGATCATATTCTTCGCAGAAGATAAAAAAATAAAAGATCCGTATATACTGGATCAGATCATATAAGTATGATCAGTTAATAATCTATCAGAAGAATCGGTTGTGGAAGTATTATTCCACAGCCGATTTTTTATGGTGTGATTATGCATTAAGATAAATTATGAAATTATTTGAAAAACTTAACTTCTTCTCCATGTTGTTATTAAACGTTAAGATATAAAATAAAATGACTTGAAAAAATAGAATGTTTGTTATATATTACTGAGTGTTGCGTAAATTTATAGCTTAAATGGAGGTACTAAAGTGAAACACAAAAAATTTCTATGTATGATGATGGCATTATGCATGATGCTGTCAGTGGTAATGATTAACCGGAAAGTTGAAGCAAAAGAGGATACATCATATCAAATGACTGGCTACGGAATTACAATCGGTGGTACTAAAGATCCCGTATTAGAGTCATTTAAGTCATATCAGTTAGAGGGGCAGATATTTTCAGATAAACAGTTAAGAAATATATATTTGTCAATGGAACGCAAAGTTGGTTACTCTTATAAGAGTATTTCAAAGCCGGTTACACATGGAATATCGGGTTTAAGAACCAGATATTATGATTTGAGCTCAATGAATTTTACAGATTTATTTAAGATAGAGAATTATACTCCAGGTGAATATCGTTTGTATTTTGCAATCGATAACGTGGATGGACAAGGATTTAGTAAATATATATATTTCAGCATCGGGTTTGATGAAAGAACATTTGTCCATGAATTATACAGATGTGTTCTGGATAGAGAACCGGACCAAAAAGGTTTTGATGATAATCTTAATGCATTGACAAGTGGAAGAATAAGTGCCAGAGGGCTTGCAAGAGCATTTTATCAATCTCCGGAGTTCAAGAAAAAGAACTTAAATAATGATCAGTATGTCAGACAGCTATACAAAGGACTGCTTGGAAGATATCCGGATACTGAAGGGTATAATAATTGGATGGCGTGGCTTAATAGAGGAGATGGAGATTATAGGGATTTTGTATTAGAACAGTTTTTAAATTCTCCGGAATTTGAAAATCGATGCAGAAATTTTGGAGTAAATTATTAATTTAAGTTTATTGAATCAATTGCCCGGAATTATTCTGATAATATAAAAACAAAATATTCAGATAATATAATCGGATTACCTGTATTTAGGTAATCCGATTTTTATAGTAGATTATTAATCATTATTAATCTAATGTATCCTATGCTGAAAATATACATTGCGAAATATAAATAAATTCTATAAAATGTTATATGTTGCAAAAAAACTATATTTTAAGTGGAGGTACTAAAGTGAAACACAGAAGAATTTTATGTATGATGATGGCATTATGCATGATGCTGTCAGTGGTAATGATCAACCCCAAAGTTGAAGCGCAAGGAACCCCAAGTGTATTTGAATTCTTTAAACTTACAATCGGTGGTACTAAAAATCCTGTATTGGAGTCTTTTACATCATATCAGCTAGAAGGGTGGGTATACTCTAATAAACAGTTAAAAACATTGTATATGGTAATGGAGCGCAAAGATAGCACAGGTTATAAGACAATATTAACTCCGCGAACATATGATTTAAGGGGATTAAGAACCTGTTCTTATAATTTTAGTGCAATGACAAATTTTAAAAGGGATTTTAAGATAGAGAATCTTACTCCGGGTGAATATCGTTTGTATGTTGGGGTTTCAAACGTAGATGGTGTAGGAATAGCTAAATATTTATATTTCAGCATCGGGTTTGATGAAAGAACATTTGTTCATGAATTATACAGATGTGTTTTGGATAGAGAACCTGATGTTGAAGGATTTAATAACAATCTCTATGCATTGACAAGTGGAAGGGTAAATGCCAGAGGGCTCGCTAGGGCATTTGTTCAGTCTCCTGAATTTAAAAGTAGGAATTTTAATAACGATCAGTATATCAGACAGCTTTATAAAGGACTGCTTGGAAGATATCCGGATACCGGAGGATATAATAGCTGGATGTGGTGGCTTACAAGAGGAGATGGAGATTATAGGGATTTTGTATTGGAACAGTTTTTAAATTCCCCGGAATTTGAAAATCGATGCAGAAATTTTGGAGTAAATTATTAATTTAAGTTAAAATATGCCGGCCGCGCATAACTGCGTGACCGGCTAATTTATTATGCATGTATCAATTATAAGCTATGGCCTTACCAGGAAGACATCAATCGGTTCACCGCTCTGCATAACCATGGTTCCGACGGCATATTGCTTGTAACCGTTTGAATAGAAACCGTGAACGGTAAAGGCGAGGCCTTCGGTTTCGGGATCAAAGCTCAGTGTACCGTCTGAGTTATATTTTCCTTTCAGATTCAAACTATCGGAATCACTTATATCTGTCCAGTCTTCATCGTTTTCCCATTTTTCATAGAGGTAATAAATTACGAAATCAATATCTGATCCTTCTGTAGAACTTATTGAGACGTTGGCGTACGTTTCGCCAAAGGAGTCAAACTTATGTTCTCTGTCGATGATCATATAGCAATCCCATTCACCGTAGATTTGGTTTTGATCGGTAATCAGTTGGCCGCCCAGACTATAATCACCTTTTAATGCTTCATCAGCCCATTCAAAGTCATAATTTAATGAAAGGGAAGAGAAAACATCCGAGTAATCTGTCGGTTTGATCGGAATTGCGCTCTGGTTGACTTTGTAATACAGAAAATCATCAACTTCACTATCTACGCCGTTATAACCTTTATCTAAGAAAAGAGAATAGTCCAGGTCAAAGGCTTCGTTAGAAGATATTTTGGCCGATATTTCATTTTCTCTGGATTCAATAGCATCATATCTTTCCCGCGTGACATCCTTGTTATAAAGTGCTATAACCAATCCGTCATAATCCTTCGGTACTTTGATACAGAATACTGATCTGAAATGATTTATAAATGTATATTTCGTTCCCTCGTCAGTTTCCTCGGATTCATCGGGATATTCGATACTCTCGGTTAATTTGACAATAGAAAGATTTAACGGTTCACCGTACAGGTCAAATGTAAGATTATTCGGATGGAAATCTGTTATTTCGGAATATTCATTAAAATACTCCAGCCTGCAGCCGGTATAATAATCAAAGAACATAGGGGCTGTGCTGTTACATACGAAAACCTTTTCACCCGAAAGCTGATCAAGGACATGTGATTGTCTGTAAGTAGTGTAAATGATATAGTACATTACATTTCCTTCGGAATCGGGTTCGGTAACCAGAATATTGTCGACGGAGTTAACGTATACGCTGTCCAATGTCTGAAGTTGTTCGTTGTCTATTGGCGAAAGGGTCAGCAGATCATCGGTTTCGTAATATTCATCATTATAATACAGCCTGGCATAGGCATTTGCACTTGCATACTGATCCAAAGAAGAGAAGGTGATTCCGGCAGTTTCGGCATAAGGAGTCGGCTTCGGCGCTTCTGTAGTTGCCTCCGTAGTAGCTTCGGTGGTCACTTCGGCTTTTTCGGTAGCTGCCTCGGTTTTATCTGCTTCTAATTCGGCTTTCTTGTCATCCTTTTTCTTCGCCGGATCCTCTTTATCCTTGTTGACGGAAGCTACTTCTGTTGACGGTATGTCGGCTGTGCTTTTGCTGTCTTTACGGGATAATACTATAACTAATGTGATGACAGCAGCCAGAAGCAGTACCGAACATATGACAAGCGGAATCAGGAAGGATTTCTGTTTCGGTGTATTTGGAGCCGGCTGATACATGCCTTGATTGTTCGGGTTCTGCATATACTGATTCTGATTATTCGGAGCCTGAGGGTATATGCTCTGATTGTTCGGGTTCTGCATATACTGATTCTGATTATTCGAAGCCTGAGGGTACATGCTCTGATTGTTCGGGTTCTGCATATACTGGTTCTGATTATTCGGAGTCTGAGGGTACATGCTCTGATTGTTCGGGTTCTGCATATACTGACTCTGGTTATTTGGGGTCTGAGAGTACATTCCCTGACTATTCGGAGTCTGTTGGTAAGGCGGCTGAGTAGTTGTTAACTGAGCCTCTCCGCAGAATGAACAGAATGTGGAATCATCGGGCAAAACTGCTCCGCAGCGGATACATTTCATAGTGACCTCCTTTCTGTGTGTACAAAAAAACGGCAGTCTTGTATAGAACAAAACTGCCGCTTGAAAAGCCTAGTTCTCGAACTTAGCGATAACCTCTGCGTTTGCCTTCTCGGCTGCTTCGGCCATATTCTTACGTTCGATCATAAGTCGCTGACGAACATCCTCGTGCTTGATAGACATTATCTCAAGTGCGAGCCATGCAGCGTTTTTTCCGCCGTTGATGGCAACGGTTGCTACAGGGATTCCCGGCGGCATCTGAACTATTGAATAGAGTGCATCTGTTCCGTCAAGCACTGAGCTTGAAAGAGGAACACCGATAACCGGAAGAACGGTCATAGAAGCAACTACGCCCGGAAGAGCTGCAGCCATTCCTGCGGCTGTAATGATAACTTCGGTTCCATCCTCGTTTATCTCGTCTATAAATTCCGCAAGAGCCTTGTGAGCTCTGTGTGCAGACAGGCATCTTACCTTGATATCAACGCCATAGTCCTTAAGGATTTCCACAGCGGGTTCGATCTTAGGAAGATCGCTGGTAGATCCCATAATGATTGCTGCTTTCATTTTATTTCCTCATCTTTCTTTTTGTGGTATAGTAACTAGGCGGCTCAATAGTCGTCTATATTAAAATTATACCATAGCAATGTGTGGTTGCAAGCGTGAAATGTACCATATCGGAGGTTTGAAGAATTTTGCTGATATATATTGTGAGACACGGAACTACAGAATGGAACAGCGAGCATAAGATACAGGGAAGAACCGATATCATGCTCGATAGCCTGGGACGGGAGATGGCAAGACAGACGGGTGAGAGATTCAAAGAGCTGGGGATTACATTTGACAGGATTTACTCGAGTCCGCTGAAGAGAGCATACGAAACGGCAAGGCTGATAGCCGATCCGGAGTATCGTCAGGATCCGGAGAGTACGGAAATAGAGAAGTCGGATAAGATAATAATCGATAAAAGACTCAGGGAGCTGAGCTTCGGAAGACAGGAGGGGCAGCATGTGGAATCAATGATGCTTGATATCACGGTTCCCTTCAGATATTTCAAGTCGAATCCGGACAAGTATGATGAGCTGACAATACATGACAGCGATACGGAAAGTCTGTCAACGCTCTGTGAGAGGGCGGCAGAGTTCCTGAAGGAGAATATTGAAAGTGCAGGAGACAATGCCGAAAATTCCGGAGAAAATGCCGGAAGTACAGGAAAAACAACGGGATGCAAGGCGAATGCTGCCGATGAAGAAAGAATCCTGATTTCGGGACACGGAGCACTCAACAAGGCACTTCTCATGAATATCAGGAGAATGCCGGGAATGCACAGCTTCTGGGGAGACGGACTCCAGCCGAACTGCGGCATAGACATTGTCAGATTTGATCCTGAGGCTAAAAAGTATGAAATACTTGAATCGAACAGGACGTATTATGAAGAAAAGCTTAAAAGCATGATAACACAACTCTTATAACATTATTAACAAGTGCATTTTTCTCAAAACATAGATTGTTAATTGTCTTTATTTATGCTAATATATTGGGTGCGTTTAATAGAAATATTAATACCTACCACATTTATAAGAAGGAGGATCATATGATTTACTCAACAGAAGTTAAGAATATGTGCCCTGTTACACAGGGGGTACATCATGGTGCTGCACCAATTCCTGAGGAAGCTAAGTGGGTGCAGGCTAAGAAGGTAGAAGATATATCAGGTTATACTCATGGTATAGGCTGGTGCGCTCCACAGCAGGGATGCTGCAAGCTTTCACTTAATGTTAAGGATGGTATCATCCAGGAAGCACTTGTAGAGACTGTTGGATGTTCAGGTATGACACATTCAGCTGCTATGGCAGCAGAAATCCTTCCGGGACTTACAGTTATGGAAGCTCTTAACACAGACCTTGTTTGTGACGCTATCAACACAGCTATGAGAGAGCTTTTCCTTCAGATCGTTTACGGAAGAACTCAGAGCGCATTCTCAGAGGACGGACTTCAGATCGGTGCCGGACTTGAGGACCTTGGTAAGGGAGCTCGTTCAATGGTTGGTACAACTTATGGTACACTTGATAAGGGACCTCGTTACCTTGAGCTTACTGATGGATATATTACTGACATTGCACTTGATGAGAACGATGAGATCATCGGTTACAAGTATGTAAACTTTGGAAAGATGATGGACTTCATCAAGGCCGGTGACGATACAGATACAGCATTCAAGAAGGCTTCAGGTCAGTACGGACGTGTGGCTGATGCTGTTAGATGCATTGACCCAAGAAAGCAGTAAGAGAAGGAGGAAGATAAAATGGCATTATTTGAATCATATGAGAGAAGAGAGCCTCAGATCCTTGCTGCACTTAAGGAGTATGGCATCTCATCAATTGAAGAGTGTAAAGAAATCACAGAAGCTGCCGGTATCGATGTATACCACCTCATCGAGGGAATTCAGCCAATCTGTTTTGAAAATGCTAAGTGGGCTTACACAGTAGGTGCTGCTATAGCTATAAAGAAGGGCTGCAGAAAGGCAGCAGATGCTGCAGCAGCTATCGGTATCGGACTTCAGGCTTTCTGTATTCCGGGATCAGTTGCAGACAGACGTAAGGTTGGTCTTGGACATGGTAACCTTGGAAAGATGCTTCTTGAAGAGGATACAGAGTGTTTCGCATTCCTTGCAGGTCATGAGTCATTTGCAGCTGCTGAGGGTGCTATCGGTATCGCTGAGAAGGCTAACAAGGTTCGTCAGAAGCCGCTCAGAGTTATCCTTAACGGTCTTGGTAAGGACGCAGCTCAGATCATCTCACGTATCAATGGTTTCACATATGTAGAGACAAAGTACAATTACTATACAGGAGAAGTTGAGGAAGTATTCAGAAAGTGCTACTCAAAGGATCCTGAGTCACCACGTGCAAAGGTTAACTGCTACGGCGCTAACGATGTACAGGAAGGTGTTGCTATCATGTGGAAGGAAAATGTTGACGTATCTATCACAGGTAACTCAACAAACCCAACAAGATTCCAGCATCCTGTAGCAGGTACATACAAGAAGGAGCGTGTTGAGGCTGGTAAGAAGTACTTCTCAGTTGCTTCAGGTGGTGGTACAGGTCGTACACTTCATCCGGACAACATGGCAGCAGGTCCTGCTTCATATGGTATGACAGATACTATGGGACGTATGCACAGCGATGCTCAGTTCGCAGGTTCTTCATCAGTTCCGGCTCACGTTGAAATGATGGGACTTATCGGTGCAGGTAACAACCCAATGGTTGGTATGACAGTTTCTACAGCAGTTTCAATTGAAGAGGCTGCAAAGGCAGGTAAGTTCTAATTACTGTTGAATAAGTCTTGTAAATATATAACCGGCTCAACGAAAAAGTTGAGTCGGTTTTTTTATGCGTTTGAGATTATACATATCCTGAAAGACAATATAGATAAGCTTTGATCTGATATACAGATCAGAATTGAAAATTTAAAAAGTTCCATAAATAAGAATAAGCGCCTTGTTAGGCGCTTATTTCTTCTTTACACTATTAATCTATAAACCTTTGAGAGAACTTTGCTTCGCTTCAATTGGCTTGACTGTATATTACTACAACCCTATATGTAAGTGTTTAAGAGACTATAAATAATTTGTAAACATACTGTTAACAGTGTGTTTTTTTTATCAGATATCTGTCCTTTTTCTGTCTAATAATGTGTTTTTTTCGTTATTAAATGGTATACTGAATACCAGTGGCAGAACATCTGTTTACAGTAGGGAATATTCTTGTGCCGTAAATAAAGCATAGTTCTGTCATATTGGAATAAATGGGGTATATACAATGGAAAACAAAAACAGCAATAAAAATGTAGAACCGATGAAGTACAAAATGACAAAGAAGGACTTCAGGAGAAAAATTAAAGGAATTCTGATATGGACAGCTATCATAGCTATTCTTATAGGAACGTACCTTTTAATGAGCTATTTAAAAGAAAATATGGATTGGGGTATTACTGAGGAGGTATCAAGATGGAACAATATATCATGGCTTTAGATGCCGGAACTACCAGCAACCGTGCGATTGTATTTGACAGGGAAGGAAAGATAGTTTCTGTAGCACAGAAGGAATTTACGCAGATATTCCCTCAGCCGGGATGGGTTGAGCATGATGCAAATGAGATATGGTCGACAATGCTGGGTGTTGCAGTAGAGGCACTTGCAAAGTCGGGTGCTACACCTAAGGATATAGCAGGAATCGGAATCACAAACCAGCGAGAGACAACAATAGTATGGGATAAAGAAACCGGAGAACCTGTATATAATGCTATAGTCTGGCAGTGCCGCAGAACCTCGGAATTCTGTGATCAGCTGAAGGAACAGGGATATACTGATATGATCCGCGAGAAAACAGGTCTGGTTATAGATGCATATTTCTCAGCAACTAAGCTGAAATGGATTCTTGATAATGTGGAGGGAGTCCGTGAACGTGCAGAGAAGGGTGAACTCCTGTTTGGTACGGTTGATACATGGCTGCTCTGGAAACTGACTAAAGGCCGCTGCCATATGACTGATTATTCAAATGCATCCCGTACCATGATGTATAACATTAAAGAGCTGAAATGGGACGAGGATATACTGAAGCTGCTCGATATTCCGGAATGTATGCTTCCGGAGGTTCATGATTCAAGTGAAGTATACGGACTCGCCAGCAAGCACATTTTAGGCGGAGAGATTCCTGTTGCCGGAATTGCGGGCGATCAGCAGGCGGCTCTCTTCGGACAGCAGTGCTTCAGTAAAGGTGATGCGAAGAATACATATGGAACAGGATGCTTCCTTCTTATGAATACGGGAGAAGAGCCTGTCTTTTCGAAAAACGGACTTGTTACAACCCTTGCATGGGGTATAGGCGGAAAAGTAAACTACGCACTTGAAGGTTCTGTCTTTATCGCAGGAGCTTCTATCCAGTGGCTCAGAGATGAGATGAGACTTATAGATAGTGCTGAGGATTCCGAGTATATGGCAAAGAAGGTACCGGATACCAACGGATGTTATGTGGTGCCTGCATTTACGGGACTCGGGGCACCATACTGGAATCAGTATGCAAGAGGTACGATAGTCGGAATCACCAGAGGTGTTAACAAATATCATATTATCAGGGCAACTCTTGAATCTATAGCATATGAAACAAGCGATGTGCTTACAGCTATGGAGAAGGACTCGGGTGTAAAGATCAGAGAGCTGAAAGTTGACGGAGGTGCTTCGGCAAATGATTTCCTGATGCAGACACAGGCAGACATAATTGATGCGACAGTAATACGACCGAGCTGCAGGGAAAGTACCGCACTTGGAGCTGCATATCTGGCAGGGCTCGCTACAGGATTCTACTCGTCAAGGGATGATATTAAGTCAAGTACCACTATAGACAGACTGTTTAAGCCGGAAATAACCGCTGAGGAAAGAGAAAAGAAGCTTGAAGGCTGGAAGAAAGCAGTCGAGAAATCGTTCGGATGGGCACAGTAATACATACATTTTCTGCATATGATTTAATATGTATGGAAAGAGCGTTGATCGAGTACAGAAATATATGTATTCTGTTGACATAATGATAATAAAATCAACAAAAAACGATTTTAACTAAAAAAAATTCATAAAAAATCAAAAAAACTTAATTTTATTATTTACAACGAGAAAATGATAGTATATAATCTTGCTTTAGTGGGGCAAAGCATTATCCGTTATAAAATTAGGTTTTGATTTGTCTATATCGAAATAATATATAAATATACAAAGGAGAGAAAAAAGCAATGTCATACGTTGATGAGGTTCTGGATCTTGTCCAGAAGAGAGATGCTAGCCAGCCTGAGTTCATCCAGGCAGTAACAGAGGTTCTTAATTCACTCAGACCTGTAATCGAGCAGGATGAGGAGAAGTATCGTAAGCTCGCTATCCTTGAGAGAATTACTGAGCCGGATCGTCAGATCATGTTCAGAGTTCCATGGGTAGATGATAACGGAAATGTACAGGTTAACAGAGGTTTCCGTGTACAGTTCAATAACGCAATCGGACCTTACAAGGGTGGTCTCAGACTTCACCCATCAGTAAACCTCGGAATTATCAAGTTCCTCGGTTTCGAGCAGATTTTCAAGAACTCACTTACAACACTTCCTATCGGTGGTGGTAAGGGTGGTTCTGACTTCGATCCTAAGGGTAAGTCAGACAACGAGATCATGAAGTTCTGCCAGAGCTTTATGACAGAGCTTTCAAAATATATCGGAGCTGATGAGGACGTTCCTGCCGGAGATATCGGTACAGGTGCTCGTGAGATCGGTTTCATGTTCGGACAGTATAAGAGAATCAAGGGACTTTACGAAGGAGTTCTTACTGGTAAGGGTCTTACATATGGTGGATCACTTGCTCGTACAGAGGCTACAGGTTATGGTCTTCTTTACCTTACAGAAGAGATGGTTAAGTGCCATAATGACAAGATGGAAGGTAAGACAGTAGCTGTTTCTGGTTCAGGAAACGTTGCTATCTACGCTATCCAGAAGGCTCAGCAGCTTGGTGCTAAGGTTGTTACATGTTCAGATTCAACAGGTTGGATCTATGATGAGAACGGTATTGATGTAGCACTTCTTAAGGAAGTTAAGGAAGTTAAGCGTGCACGTCTTACAGAGTATGCTGCAGCTAAGCCATCAGCTCAGTACTTCGAGAAGAAGAACGGTGAGCATGGTGTATGGCAGTACAAGGTAGACATCGCTCTTCCATGTGCTACACAGAACGAGCTTGATATCGAGGATGCTAAGATGCTTGTTGCTAACGGTGTTCAGTATGTAGCTGAAGGTGCTAACATGCCTACAACAATCGAAGCTACAGAGTACTTCCAGGCAAACAACGTACCTTTCGTTGGTGGTAAGGCTGCTAACGCAGGTGGTGTTGCTACATCAGCACTCGAGATGAGCCAGAACTCAGAGAGACTTTCATGGAGCTTCGAAGAGGTTGATGCTAAGCTTAAGGACATCATGGTTGGTATCTATCACAACATCGATGATGCTGCTAAAGAGTATGGTATGGAAGGCAACTATGTTGCAGGTGCTAACATCGCCGGCTTCAAGAAGGTCGTTGAAGCAATGATCGCTCAGGGAGTTTGCTAAACCAAGCCATGCAGTGATGAATAATGAATGCGCCCGTCACGTTCGCGTGACAGGGCGCTTTTTATTATTCATCAATATATGGTGCAGCCATACATCGAGTGACGAAGTCACGAGATGCTGCATGGCGTATGACACAAGTCCTGTAGATATGACAAAGCGCGTGACAGGGCGCTTTTTATTATTCATCACTATGGCGCAGCCATACATCGAGTGACGAAGTCACGAGATGCTGCATGGCTTGAGATTAAGTCCCGTAAGCCCAGTGTTTATGGGACTTTTCTTATCTTTTGACTATTCTTGGTGAAATTCGTGTGATAAAATATTCTGAGGTTTGTTGTTTTGTGATGAAATCTGAGGTGTGCGATGAATATTGAATCATATAATTTAGATTCTTTAAGAGATATAGTCAGGAAGCTGCAGAGGGAAAATGCAGAATTAAAAGATTTATTAGCGAAGAATGATATTCCCTTTGATACAAGAGACGTATTTGATAGTACTGTAGAAGAAAATGAGAATTATGATTTTGATCAGGGTGAGCGTATCATTACAAAATGGATTACAGATGATATGGTAAAAATATTTTATTCTTTCTTCTGGGGCAGAGAAGATGTATATGCTAAGAGGGGAAAGAACGGAGGGTATTTTCCTCAGTGTATCAATTTCTGGAAGGATTCTGTATGTCCGAAGAAAATAGATAAGAAGTATCGATGTGACGACTGTGAAAATAAAATTTGGAGACGACTGGAACTTAAAGATATAAGAAATCATCTGCTGGGATATAAGGAAGATGGCACAGATGTAATAGGAGTATATCCATTGTTTGAAAATGGTACATGCAGGTTTATTGTATATGATTTTGATAACCATGAAAAAGGCTCTGAGCAGAATGATTATGCAAATAATGATAATGAATGGCGAGATGAGGTTAATGCGTTAAGACAAATTTGTGAATCGAATGGTATACGGCCGCTTGTTGAACGTTCTCGTTCAGGCAGAGGAGCACATGTATGGATTTCTTTTTCAGAACCGGTAAGTGCAAGTTTAGCAAGAAATTTTGGATTTATGCTTCTTGATAAGGGGATGATGTCATATAACCTTAAAACATTCAAATATTATGACAGAATGTATCCTTGTCAGGATAATGCAAGCAGTCTTGGGAATCTTGTTGCTTTGCCACTTCAAGGTTATGCATTAAAACATGGCAATAGTGCATTTGTTGATAAAGATTGGAATGCGTATCCGGATCAGTGGCTGGAATTAATTGATTTTTCAAGGCGTCTTTCTTTGGATGATATAAAAGCCAATATGACAAAATGGCAGGCAGAAATATCTCAAGAGAAAGGTATTACTTCGCTGGAATACAGTATAAATAGAGTAAAGCCTTGGAAGAAACGAGATTCATTTATAAAAGAAGATGTAGTTGGAAAAATGCATATTACCTTATCGGATGGTATTTATATAGATGCTCTTAATCTGGCACCAAGATTGCAAAATCAAATAAGAAGTCTTGCAGCATTTGATAATCCGGAGTTTTATAAAAGGCTTAGGATGGGAAGGTCAAATTATTATCAGTTTCAGGCAGTTTATCTTGGAAGAGATACTTCAGGGTATATAAACATTCCAAGAGGTCTCCGTGAGGAGATAATATCAGAGTGTAAAAATGCAGATATTCAATATGAAATAATAGATGAGCGAGAAAAGGGGATTCCCATAAATGTTTCATTTAATGGGGGATTGAAGGAAGAACAACGGATTGCAGTAGATAAGATGCTCTCATTTGATAATGGGGTACTAAGTGCTGCAACCGCATTTGGTAAGACGGTTGTATCAAGCTATATCATTGCTCAAAGAAGAGTGAATACTTTAATTATTCTTCAGAGTAAGGATTTATTGGAACAGTGGGTGGAATCTCTTCAGAGATTTCTAACTATTGATGAAGAACCGCCGTTTTATAAGACCAAAACTGGTAGAATAAAACAAAGAGATAGTGTAATAGGCAGATTAGCTTCAGGAAAGGATACACTTACGGGAATAATTGATGTAGTAATGGTAGGATCATTATACGCTAAAGGGAATTACCATAGTATGATGAATAAGTATGGACTTGTAATAGTGGATGAATGTCATCATGTAGCTTCCAGCACAGGTATGAATGTGATGCAGAATATCAACGCAAGATATGTATATGGATTTACTGCAACTCCTAAAAGAAGTGATCAGTTGGATAAAGAAATATTCATGCTTATAGGTCCGATACGTCATTCATATTCAGCGATTGAAAGGGCTGAAAAACAAGGAATACCACACCTCGTTTATCCAAGATTTACAAGAACAGTTAGATTATTTGAAGATAAAAATGATCCTACTCCGTTATATAAGCTTATCAGTAATGATAAGGATAGAAATGATATGATTATTGACGATACGCGTATTACAGTGAAGGAGGGTCGAACGCCAGTTATTCTTACGCGTTTCAAAGAACATGCTAAATTTTTATATGATAATCTTAAGTCTGATGCAGATAAAGTATTCTTGATGTATGGTGATAATACAGATAAGGAGAATAGTTCTATACGTAAAGAACTTAAGCAAATACAGGATGATACTTCACTTATTTTGATTGCAACAGGGCAAAAGATAGGTGAAGGGTTTGATTTCCCAAGGTTGGATACGCTTATGCTTGCAGCACCGGTTTCTTTTGATGGCAGATTAGAACAATATCTGGGACGTCTTAACCGAGATTATCCAGGAAAGAAAGAAGTGCAGGTTTATGATTATATAGATTCTCATATAGGCATGTTTGAAAAAATGTATTCAAAACGTCTTAGAACATACATAAATGTTGGATTTTCTGTTATTACGGATATGATATCAACTAAACAGACAGCAAATGCAATATATTCGGCCGATAATTATATGGATACATTTGAAAGAGATATAGTAGAGGCTAATAGTAGAATTATCATATCCAGCCCTGATATACAAATAAACAAGATAGATAGATTTTTAAATCTTATTGCAAAACGTCAGGAAGCAGGTGTAAGAATTATGGTTATAACTACAAATCCAGAAGAAATCAGATATGGTAGTACTGAGTTTTGCCACAGTATGATTAGTACTATGATTTCGAGCGGAATAGAAGTAATAACCATGGATGAGGTCGAAGAGCATTTTGCAGTTATTGACAATGACATTGTATGGCATGGCGGGATGAATCTTTTGGGACGTGATGACGTATGGGATAATCTGATGAGGATTCATTCTGAGAAGGTTGCTTCTGAATTGATGGAGATAGCATTGAAGAAGAGAAAATAGAACTTACCTTCAATTGTAAATTTCTTGACAAATGGAATATGTAAGGGTAGTATAATAATCAGAAGGAGACTTCTTGAGCTGTGCACTCATTAAAATGTACTTCGCCTATGAAGTGAAAGCCGTGATGGAATGCGGTTAACATGGAGGCTCACAAAGGTGGCAACTCACCATAATCCATCTTAGCCTCGGTGAAAGAAAGTTGCATATTATGATAACAAAGCCTTGCCGTGTGCAGGGCTTTTGTTTTACTAAAGGAGCGCTATGGATATATTTCAGGAATGTGCATTAAACTTTCGAAAATTAGCTCAAACAACAAAGTATGTTTTTCATGTTTCGAAAAATAAGAAGATAGAAGTTTTTTCAATAGATTTCAAAGAAAGTGATTATCATCACGTGGCAGGTCTTCAATATTTGACAGATATTCAGATTCCAAGAGCTAAAAGCAAAGTAATCCCATGGATTTTAGAGTCAAAGAATAATATCACGGAAGAATATTTACAAAAAAGCGCGTTTTATAAAGGCAAAATAAATGATGAGAAGGATGTTGAAAAAAGGATATCGGAGTTAAGATTTCTCGAGGAATATCTTGATAATGATAATATTGTCTATATATATTCGCCTAAGGATTCACCGCAGAATAATTCGTTGATTAGTTGCGATTATATTATTAAGAGCAGAAACGATGATAGAAATGAAACCGTTTTTATTTTCTTAAAGCATAGAAACGATTCGGATTCTGCTTGTAGAATTATCTCATTTGGTGTGAAGAAGAAAGTTGAGTATGGTGGCATCTACACATATGTGATGCTTAAGGATAAAGTCACAAATGGGGTAAGGGATAATCTCTTCAGACACAATAGATATGGAGATGATCAGATTATGATGAATGAGCCCGGTGTTATCGCCACATATTTAACTAATGAGGATGACTATAATGGAGAATAATAGGAAATAATCGATTATCGTAATAAACAGGTAATATACACCGTCTCCCAGAACCCCAGTATCTATGCCGAACACTGATTTGAAGCAATGATCGCTCAGGGAGTTTGCTAAACCAAGCCATGCAGAGATGAATAATGAATGCGCCCGTCACGTTCGCGTGACAGGGCGCTTTTTATTATTCATCAATATATGGTGCAGCCATACATCGAGTGACGAAGTCACGAGATGCTGCATGGCGTATGACACAAGTCCTGTAGATATGATATATTATATAAGGAAAAAATACAGGTTTGAAAGGGAAAACTGTTTAACTATTCTGATCTGGCTGCTGCACCGGTACTGATCGGAGAAAAGGAGATTTTTAGAATGCACTCATTATATGTTGATGATATCATAACCATATTAATATTTGGTATAGTAGGGTTAGTTATTCCGGGAACGCTGACTGTGTGGAATATATATAACTGCCTGGCTAAGAAGCCGAAGTATGAGAAGCTTATTTCATCTCTTACTATTCTTATTGGAGGACTCTTTTATCTGGGACTGTTCGCATTTAGTTTTGAAGTGGCAGGTGAATGGTATGAGCAGATTAACGATATGCAGTATCATAATAGTCTCTCAATGAAATATGATTTTATATACTTTGTTATTTTTATGGGGGTTGTCGGATATTTTGTCTTATTGTTTAAGCGTGCGGATGAACTGCCACCGCTAGTATCTGCTATATCAATCAGTCTGCTGATCTGTTTAAATGTATTTCAGATTGCATATGCTGTTCAGATTAGTAAAAATGTAGATGGAATATCTTATCTTTTGTATGTTTATCATGTAAATATTTTCATCTTGTCAGCAAGAGCAATACATAGACATATGAAGGAAGAGGCAGAGGTGTTCAGGGATAGGCTATCATCAGAAGGAGAGCATAAGAAGATCAGTCGTTTTTATAGTATGATAGATAGCCTGGCCAAATACTCTATTTTTATATTTATAGTTTTCTTTTTCGTGATAGCGTTCATAGAAGTTATGTTTGTAATTTTAGAACAGGGGCTGGATGCACCGATTAAGACGTTTACAGATACAGCTGATTGGACTTTTTCCAAGCAGATTCCGCCACCTCCACTGGAATATGATGGGCACTATCTATGTACTGTGGCAGCCGGAGGTCATAGAAAAGTTGTAAAGCCTATAAGGCTGGGTACAAGAAGAAATGAAACTATAGTTGTCAATCGTCAGCTTTGTATTGCAAATGCATTTGAAGAACTGATACAGGAAAGAATGCCGAGGTTTCACAGAAAGATCAGAGGAATATATGATACTTACGGATATCCTTTATCCAAAAAGATAACAACTCCCGTCAAGGCGGATTTAATATATATTATGATGAAGCCTTTGGAATGGGTGTTTCTTATAACTCTATATATGTTTGATTTACGACCGGAGAAGAGAATAGCAAGGCAATATACTTATATCGAACCTGACAGAGTGAAATCAGTATGATTGTCAGTGTGATGATAACAAAATACAGAGAACACGCTGAGAATTCTAAAATGCAGGATGCCTTGAATAATTATAAAAAGAAATGATTTAAGAGCCATGGAAAAACTCGAATTTATAGAAGATAAGTCAACAGGTATTGAAATAGTAAGTATGGAGCATGTGAAAATATCCTATCCGCGTCATACTCATACAGATCATTATGTCTTTGGGATAGTTACAGAGGGCGTAGTATCGATCGGTATCGGAGCTGAAACATTTGAATGTCATGAAGGGGAATACTTTACTGTAGCACCTGACACTGTTCATTCGATAAGTCCGGTATCAAAGTATTATTCAATGATCACAACATGCCTGCCGGTGGATGGAGATATAAAGGGCGAGCTGGATATCATTAAAAATGAGATAATAGGTAATCCGGAGCTGGAAATAAGTATTGAGGAAATGTCTGAGAAGGTAAATATTTCTTCTTATCATATGATCAGAAAATTTGCTTCGGAAAATGGGCTTACGCCGCATAAGTTCCAGATGCAATGCCGTGTCCGAAAAGCTCAGGAGCTTTTACGTGAAGGCTATAAAGTTATAGATGTGGCACACATGGTCGGCTTCTGTGATCAGAGCCATTTGGACAGGGTGTTCAAGAAGCAGGTTGGTATATCACCGGAACAGTATATAAACTCCGCAATTTTATCCAAGTCATAACATGAGATTTTTATTATGATCATTTCATCAAAAAAAGAGAGGTGATCATTATGGAAAACAGATTATTTGAAGCGTTTAATCAGGGCAGATTCTCAGTTCCGGGGAAGAACGTGGATTTTGGAAACATCCCATGGTCTAAGCATCCGACATTTGAGGGAGTAGAGTTAAAGCATATTATAACTTCTGCGGAAACAGGTGGTGCATATAGTTATCATCTTGTAAGAATAGCACCGGGTAAGAGCATTTTGAATCATATACACGATCCGCAGCTCGAAACTCATGAGGTTATTGCAGGAAGCGGATATGCTCTGAATGACGGAGCAAAGATTAAGTATGAACCGGGGGTAATATCCGTTATGCCTGCCAAAGTTCATCATGAAGTTCATGCAGGAGATGAAGGACTTTATCTTTTTGCCAAGTTTATGCCGGCGCTTTGCTAGGCTATTAATTAAAAAAATTTGATCAACATAGAGCAGGTTTATACCTGCTCTTATTTTCTACCGGATTATTTTAGTACCATAAAAGTGTAGTTGTTAGAGAGTAATTAACTCTGGCATCTGCACTTATTTTTTTATAATAAGGGGAGTAATTGGTCTGACGTGGGCTTTT
>CAMJHQ010000019.1 GCA_946405625.1 uncultured Lachnospiraceae bacterium
TATTTAATCAAATTATATACAATCAGATTATAAAGAAAAAGATGGTATATCTGGAAAAATGATATTATGATATATTAGGTTATTGGTTAGATTGTTTTTCGGAGAAGGCTTCGCAAAACCATTACTACGGAACGGCAAAGTTGTTCTTGTAGGAGATCGGTATGGCATTGGTGCAACGCCGGCATATTGTGCAAGTAATAATGTTATTAAATAATTTAAATAAATATGAGGTTAATATGATCACAATCAGAGACTGCCGTTTTAATATTGATTATACAAAACAGGATATAGAAAAGACTATCAGCAAAAAACTTAGAAATGTTTCATGGAAGAGTTATAAGATTTATAAGAGATCCCTTGATTCAAGAAAAAAGGAAGATATTCATTATGTTATAACTCTTCAGGTTGAATTGATGGATAAGAATACTGAAAGCAGCTTGGTCAGAAAGATTAACGATAAAAAAGTTATGTTAACTGAACAAGACTCATACAGTTTTCCCTATGTTTTCGAAGGTGAGATTGAAGAGTCGGACAGACCTGTAATAGCCGGTGCTGGGCCGGCGGGATACTTTGCTGCGATTTATCTTTCTGAAGCGGGATTTAGGCCTATTGTTCTTGAGAGAGGTTTTGAGGTAGAGAAGAGAACTAAGGATGTTGATGAATTCTGGAACGGCGGTAAGCTTAATCCTGAAAGTAATGTAAGCTTCGGTGAAGGCGGGGCAGGTACATTTTCGGATGGTAAGCTTTATACCGGAAATAAGAATAAAGGCGGCTATTTTACTGAAGTGCTTCATACATTTCACAGGTTCGGTGCTCCCGAAGCCATAACTTATGATGCTAAACCGCATATAGGAACGGATGTTTTAAAAACTATTATGAAAAATATGCGTGAGTTTATTATTTCTCATGGCGGAGATATTCTTTTCGGGCATAGATTTGACGATATCGAAATAACGTATAATTCATATAAGCTTAAGGTTCATTCTTATGTGGAAGATATTGATAAAGAAATCACTACTAAAAATCTGATCCTTGCCTTAGGTCATAGTTCCAGGGATACTATGAAAATGCTTTATCATAAAGGATTGAAGATGGAGCAGAAGCCCTATGCAATCGGTCTCAGGATCGAACATAAACGTGAAATGATTGATAGAGCTATGTACGGAAAAGAATTTGCTGATAGGCTTCCTGCTGCTGATTATAAGCTGACTTATCATGCATCTAACGGAAGACCTGTATTTTCTTTCTGTATGTGTCCGGGTGGATATGTAGTCAATGCTTCGAGTGAAGAGGGAGCGCTTGTTGTTAATGGTATGAGTTACAGCGGAAGAAATTCCGATAATTCAAATACAGCGCTTGTGACAGGTATTACACCTGATGACTTCCCCGGAGATACTCCGATTGACGCGATTGAGTTTCAGCTTTCACTTGAGAAAGCATTTTATAATGCATGTAACGGAAAGATTCCGGTTCAGAGACTTGAGGACTTTATGAACAAGACTGAATCTACTGAACTCGGCCATATTACTCCGTGTATGAAGGGACAGTATCAGTTATCTGAGCTTACACATTTATTACCTGAATATGTGGTAGATGCCCTGACTGAAAGCTTTGAGAGCTTTGCAAGAACTATTAAGGGCTATGATGACGGTGATGCGGTGCTTTCAGGTATTGAGTCAAGAACCTCTTCCCCTGTCAGAATTGTTCGTGATAATGATTATATGGCTGAAGGCTATCCGGGCATTTTCCCGGCGGGTGAAGGTGCAGGATATGCAGGAGGAATTACATCTGCAGCTGCTGATGGAATAAAGGTTGCTGAAGCGGTTGCACGTAAGATTAAATCGATTGCATAAAAATGGGATATTCGTTTGTTTAAATAATTGATTTAAGTGTGACATTATTTATAAAATGTGTTAGAATAATGCACGGTGCGTAAAAGCCCAATAAAGCTATAGAGAAAGATAGTAGTAGGTGTATATAATGGATTTCAGAAGTGAATTGAAAAATAAGAAAAGAATCGTTGTTAAGGTTGGTTCATCTTCACTTGTTCATCAGGAGACAGGCGAGCTTGATCTGGTAAAGGTTGAACGACTTATCAGAGTTCTGAGTGATCTGAAGAATCAGGGAAAGGACGTTGTTCTTGTTTCTTCCGGTGCTGTTACGGTTGGATGTAAGACACTTGGACTTAATAAACGCCCCGAAATTCTTTCTATGATTCAGGCATGTGCAGCTATCGGACAGGGAGAGCTCATGATGCTGTATCAGAAGCTTTTCCTTGAATATAATCATAAGGCTGCGCAGGTACTTCTTACATTTGACGTTATTACATCAGCAGAAAGAAGAAAGAATGCAGAGAATACTCTTAAGCAGCTTCTTGACCTTGATATTATTCCGGTTGTAAATGAGAATGATACGGTTGCAACTGAAGAGATTGAGTTTGGTGATAATGATACACTTTCAGCAATCGTTTCAACTCTGATAAATGCAGATATGCTCATTCTTCTTACGGATATTGACGGATTCTATACTGATAATCCACATAAGAATAAGCATGCAAAGAGATTATCTGTTATTGAAACCATAGATGATGAGCTTCTTGATATGGCTAAGGGTACTGTGACCAGATATGGAACAGGCGGAATGTATACTAAGATTGCCGCAGCAAGAATCGCAACTCATGCCGGAGCTGATATGGCTATTATCGATTCTTCAGACCTTGATATTATCAGACAGCTTCTTAACGGAGAAGACGTCGGATCACTCTTTACAGCTGATGTATCAAGAGATTTTGATATAATGGATTTCATACTTAATAAGAGATATCTTGCAAGGTAATCCGTATATTTTATAATGAATAATAGGGTGTATATACATAGGGTAATTAAAATTATATTTATGTATATGCGCCTTTTTCTTTTATTTCAGCTAATTACCGTTCACGACAATTAAGTTGTAATTCACAACAAGATTTTAAATTTTTCTTAATAAAATATTATTATCTCACATGTGTACAACATATATCTGCAGAGTAAGAATGAATCGGAGGGAGGAATAATGATCGCAGTAAAACATGATTTTGGAAAAGATCTCATGAAAAAGGTATGGGATGATCTTCATCCCGAAAATAAAGTACCCGGTGGAAAACCGATTTCCCGTAAAAGAAAGAAGAACATTGAAAAAGCTTTGAAGAAAAGCTCGGAGGATAAAAAATGATCAAGAAGTTATGTAAAAAGACTATAGGACTTATTCTTGCTGCTGCAATGATGCTTTCAGCCGCAGGCTGCGGAACGACTGATAAGGCTGCTTCGAATACACAGGCAGCTTCAAATACAAGTGCTGCCCAGGAAAGTCTTGTAAAGTATGCAGATAAAGAAAATGAGGAATTTGAAAAATTCATTCAGGATAAATTTGTTGAAGATATGTCAAGTGATACACCGACATATATTCAGAATTTTAAAGATGGATCGGCATTTGGCGTTGAAAGACCTGAAGCTAAATGGGCTGTATTACCTGAAGGAAAGGATATACCTGAAAAGATAGAGAATGAAAAGAAAAAGCTTGATGATGAATATGCTAAGCTTATGTCTTTCGAGGGTGCTGATCTTACAGAAGAAGAATATTTTATATTTCTCACTTTGAAGAGTGATTATGAAATGGCTCTGAAGAGTTATGAATATATTCTTTTTTCTGAGCCAATGGGACCTAGCAGAGGAATTCAGGCAAATGCTGGAGTTGCACTTGTTGAGTATTCATTCAGACAAAAGCAGGATATAGATGATTATCTTGTGCTTGAAGAAACATTTCCGGAGCTTATTCAGTATTATGTTGATCTAAATGCATGGAGAGCAGAGCAGGGATATGCACTTCAGGATGTAAAAGCCGATACTGTAATCGGACAATGTGATTTATTCCTTGCTGATAAGGAAAACAATTACGTTGTAGTAGATTTTAATAATAAAATAGACGCTTGTGATTTCCTTTCGGAAGCAGAGAAAAAGGAATATAAAGAAAAGAATAAAAAGAGTGTAGAAGGTTTATTCAAGGGTTATGAGATGATCCGTGATTCGGTAAAGGCGAATAAAGGAAAATCAATGACTCAGGGAGGAATTTGTGAATATACAAACGGTAAGGACTATATTAACGAATATATAATTCCTTATAATTCAGGAAACAAGAAGACAGCTGAAGAAGTTATTGAAGGATTTGATAAGAGAGTAGTTGAAATTCAAAATGAGATGACTCTTATAGCTCAGAGCAGTCCGGAAGTTTACCAGGATTTCATGGCTAATAATTATTCATATATTGCAAAATATGATAATATGGATCTCAATCAGCTTGTTGATGAATTACAGGAGAAGACACTTGGTGATTATCCTGAACTTCCTGAAAAGTTGAAATATAATGCAACAATAATGTCAGATGTTCAGTCGCAGATAATGCCGACCACTATTGCATATTATTGTCATCCTGCATATGATGAGCTTGATAAGAATGTTATGAAGGGTAATGCTCTTGCTCCACAGCAGAGATGGTATTTCTTCTCACATGAAGGCTGTCCGGGTCATATGTACCAGTTTAATTACTTCATGTCAACAAATCCGAAAAATATAAGAAAAGCAGCTCACAATCTCGGATATATGGAAGGTTGGGCAGTATATGTTATGTATGATGTATATAAATACTGCGATTTTGACAACGTTGCTGATGAAGATAAAGAAACAGTAGCTAAGCTTTTTGCTCTTAACGGTGAATTTAATTATATTATACAGAACAGAGTAGATCTTGGAATTAATTATGAAGGATGGAAAGTTGAAGACCTTCAGGCTTATTTAAATAAAATAGGAACGCCTATTGATGCTCAGAACTTGTATGATGCTTTCAGTACAATGGATTGTGGAGTTATTCTCAGCTATGGACAGGGATATAATGAGATGATGGATATTCATAAATATGCTGAAAAGAAGCTTGGACCTAACTATGATGTTAAAGAAATTAATAAGGTCATTCTTGAGGCAGGTCCTTGCTATTACTGGGATCTCAAGTTCAAGGTTGATGAATATATCGCCGAGCATAAGTAATAATATAGTTTAATTACTGCCGACAGATCGTATCGATCTGTCGGTTTTTTATTTTTCAATTTCTAATTTAAAATTCATATAATATAAAATGATTTTCTGAATTATCTCTGTTATAATAGATTTATGGTATTTATATTAATTGTCTAACATTTAAGGGGAATATAATGTACAGTTTTTTAGGAAATAATGAGATCGATGATCTGATGAAAAAATATGATGCAATCGATAAGGCGACGGGTTCATCAGTTGATGAATTTATGAAAATACCGGATGATAATTCATCGGTTGAAGATATAATGGGAGTGCCTGCAGAAAAAGCAGAAGCTGATGACTTCACCGAAGTACCGGTAGAAAAAGCAGAAGCTGACGATTTCACAGAAGTACCGGTTGATAAAACAGGTTCTGATGAATTTATGGAAGTTGAGTCTGATAATAGTACTTCCGATGATGAGTTTATGGAAGTAAAGCCCGGAATTGACAGAGATGATGATTTCAGAGAGATTGTTGACGGCCATCTGATGCTTGATCCATCGATTCCTTCATATATTCCGAAAATAGATACAAATGGCACCGGCCTTGTGCTTGCAGGCGGCGGTGGAAAGGGTATCTATCAGGTTGGTATGCTGAAGGTGCTCAGCGAAGCCGGCGTCCTTGATGATGTTGTAGGTATATCAGGAACTTCAATAGGTGCTGTTAATACAATTCTTTATGCTATGGGCGTTGATAAGATGGAGAAGGTCTGGGATGAAATCGATATGAGCACGCTCTTTGATTTCGATGAGAAACAGATTGCATCCGGAAACACACATTTCTCAAGATCGGAGATGAATAATCTTATCGAGAAATATCTCGATTATAATGATATAAGAAATGAGAAAAGAGTTCTGTTTTGCGGAACTTCAAAATGTGCGGCAAACTTCAGTGAACTTGATCCGACTTATGGCTGTACCGCTAGATATTTCATGTTTAATGGTGCTACAGATGATGATATCAGAAGCTATATGCTTGCATCTACTGCGCTTCCGTACATTTACAGTCCTGTGAGAATCGGAACGGACAGATATCTGGATGGCGGTATTAATGATAATATTCCTATCAGACCATTATATGACCTTGGAATCAGAAAGTTTATCGTAATAGAACTTTCACCTGTTTCAAAGTTCAAACCTTCTGAATTCCCAGGTGCTGAATTTATCAGCATTGTACCGAGCCATGATCTTGGAGATCTCTTTACGGGAACTCTTAATTTTGAAAATAAGGATAAACGTTTTAAGAAAGAGCTCGGTGAACGAGATGGCAAAATATATGTAAAGACAAAGTTTGAGAAGGATGAAACATATATTGCCATTGAGCAGACGCTGCTTACCATGGAATATAATGCTATGGTAAATGAACAGGCACATATGGAGCAGCAGATCAAGCTTGAAAACAGCGTGAATAGCAATCTGGATAAATTTAATTCGATTGCCAATAAATACGGCGCAAATATATGGGATGATTAATTGCAGTAAATGCATGAGATTTATGTAGGTAATTTTCCGCAACTAATGAAATTGAATTTATTATTTGTTATAATAAATGAGGGAGAGCTGAGAAACTAATGGGACGATTGATGTAATAGGAGGGGTACTATGGCAAACACGATTGTAACTATCGGACGTCAATTCGGAAGCAACGGAAGACTTATAGGAGAAAAGCTCGCAGAATTAATGGGTGTAAAATGCTATGACAAGCAGCTTATCAAGGAAGCTGCCAAGCAGTCCGGAATGTGGGAAGACTTTCTCGACAATATGGATGAAAAACCTACTAACAGTTTCTTATATTCTGTTGTTATGGATCCTTATTCTTATCTTTCTTTTGACAATAAACAAAGCTATGGAATAAGTCTTAATCAGAAGGCTTTTATGGCAACATATGATACGATTAAAGCTATAGCTGAACGTGAATCATGCGTGATCATCGGAAGATGTTCGAATTACGTACTTAGAGAATATGAAAATGTTCTCAGCGTATTTATTTATGCACCTCTTGATGTTCGTATTGATACTGTTATGAAGAGATTTAATCTGAGCGATAAGCAGGCACGTGATCAGATAACCAAAGAAGATAAAGCAAGAGCATCATATTTTAACTTCTATACTTCATATAAATGGGGTAAGAGTGAAAGCTATGATATGATGATCGACAGTTCTTTATTTGGACCTGATGGTACGGCAGAGCTTCTTAAGGACATTGCCGGAAGATTATAATATATTGATAATTATTTACCACAGGGGTGGGCTTGGTTTTTTTTATGAATCGACAGGACTCGTTCCTATTTCAGCCCATAAACCTGTGGTAAAAAATTTTGTGGAGGTATAAAAATGAGTATTATTAAAAGAGCAATAATCTTTCTTGCAGAAGGATTTGAAGAAGTTGAAGCAATTACACCTATAGACCTTCTCAGACGTGCCGGGTTTGATGTTACAACTGTATCGATAAATGATGAGCCTCTTGTTAACGGAGCTCATAATATTCCTGTTAAGGCTGATATGACGATCAATGAGCTTATTAACAAGGATGGATATGATGTTGTTATCCTGCCGGGTGGAGCTAAAGGTACGCAGAATCTCGGAAACAGTGGAAGAGTATGCGAAATTATCAAGAGCTATAATGAAAATCCTGATAAGTACGTTGCCGCGATCTGTGCTGCACCGACTGTGCTTGCAGATAATGGAATACTTAAAGATCGTAAGGCAGTTTGTTATCCTTCACCTGATCTTATTCAGAAGCTCATAGATGGTGGAGCAGTACTTAAAGAGAATTATAATGAGATAAATGCGATAATAGACGATCATATTATTACAAGTAAAGGTGCCGGAACAGCTATAGAATTTGCACTTGCGATCATAACTGCAATGGAAAATATTGAAGCTGCTGATTCAATAGCTGAAAAGATAGTATATAAATGGAATAAAGAATTATTAATGGAATAAAGAATTATTAATGGGGCTGTAATGAGTAAATATATTTTTGGTAAACCGATCAATATGCTTCTCCATGGTGGAGATTATAATCCGGATCAATGGCTTGATTATCCTGACATTTTTAAGAAGGATATTGAATTGATGAAGCAGGCCGGAATAAATGAAGCTACTCTGGGAGTTTTCTCATGGGCAGCGTATGAGCCTAAGGAAGGTGAATTCTCATTTGAGTGGCTTAAAAAAGTCATGGATGAACTATATGATAACGGAATTTATACAATACTTGCTACACCGTCAGGAGCTCGTCCTGTATGGATGGACCTCAAATATCCGGAGGTTATGCGTGTAGACGGTATGGGACATAGAAATCGTCATGGATTCAGACATAATCATTGTCTTTCGTCAATGGTATTCAGAGATAAAGTGAGAATCATCAACTCGAAGCTTGCGGAAAACTTCAGTGATCATCCGGGACTTCTTGCTTGGCATATATCAAATGAGTTCGGCGGTGAATGTTTCTGTGACAACTGCAAGGAAAGGTTCAGAGATTTTCTGAGAGAAAAATATCACAATGATATAAATGAACTTAACCATGCATGGTGGACATCGTTCTGGAGTGCTAAATATTCTGATTTTAATGAGATTGAACCGCCGTATACAAATGGTCAGTTTGCGATAAATGGCATGAATCTTGACTGGAAGAGATTCACAACATGGAATTATTCGGATTACATTTCAACGGAGATTGATTCAATCAAGCAGGCATCAAAGAATAAAAATGTTCCGATTACTACGAACTTTATGTCTAGATTTTATGGGATTGATTACAAGGTTCTTGCAAAACAGCTCGATGTAATTTCCTGGGATAGTTATCCTGCATTTCATAACGATGAGGAAACCTATGCAGACACGATGCTTCTTGCCGCATTTGACAATGCAATTATGAGGAGCATGAAGAAGGATACGCCTTTCCTTTTGATGGAAAGTGCACCGGGTCTTGTAAACTGGATGGAATATAATAAAGTGAAACGACCGGGAGTCCATGAACAGTTTGCGCTTCAGACAGTTGCATCAGGATCTGACTCTGTTCAATACTTCCAGATAAGGAAGTCCAGAGGCTCGGCTGAACAGCATCACGGGGCTCTGATTGACCATGTCGGTACTAATGAGACAAGGATATTCAGAGAGGTTTCAGAAACCGGAGAAATGCTTAGGAGACTTCATGAAGTTGAAGGTTCTATAATGCATAATCAGGCGGCTGTCATATTTGACTGGGAAAACTGGTGGGCTGTAGACGGCGCTCAGGCATTCAGCAGACATACAAAGAATTATGATAAGACATGTTTCAGCTATTGGCGGAAGCTTATGGAATTCGGCGTTGAAGCGGATGTTATATCAATGGAGGACGATTTTTCTGATTATAAGCTCCTGATTGCACCAATGCTATATATGCTGAAACCGGGTGTTGCAGACAGATTAAAGGCATTTGTTGAGAATGGAGGAATCCTTCTTGCAACCTATATTACCGGATATGTAAATGAAACATGCCTTTGCAATCTCGGCGGTTTCCCGGGCGAAGGACTTACAGATCTTTTCGGAATAATAAATACAGAAATTGATACATTATATCCATCTGATAGAAATGAGATTGTTATTTCCGACAGTAAGTACGGAAAAACGATGACTGTAAAGGATTATGCTGAAATACTGCGTGTTATTGATGCGGATATAATAGGAACATATAAAGATGATTTTTATTCAGAAACACCTGCAATAACAGTAAAGAAACACGGTAGTGGAAGAGCGTATTATCAGGCGGCAAGATGCGATATAAGCAAAATGAGCGATTTCTTCAAGTGTCTGCTTGATGAATCGGGTATAGAAGCAAAGAAGTTACCTGCAGGAACAGAATATCATGTAAGATACGGAGAAGAGTACAAATACGAATTCTACCTGAATATATCAGATGATATTATTGAAATAGATGATATTTCAGGAACAGATATGAATAGCGGAGATGAGATAAGCGGTAATGCAGTATTGAAACCTAAGAAATATATTGTTATCAGATCTGCAATATAATCTGATTATAACTGGATAAAATCGTAATTTATCAGATCCCTCCAATGATCTGAATAATTAAAAACGAACCGGCGAAAGATGAAAATTTTTTCGTCGGTTCAAATTTATGCATGCTTGTTTACATAATATATTTATGGTATACTAAAGTAAAGATACATTTATGATACAAATTTTCGGCAGAGTTTCCTTTATCTGCAGAGTTTCCATATTTAAATATTTTTGGTTCTGGCTCTTAATCATTTTCTTTTCTGAGAGATACCTTATTTCGATTAAGACGTTTTGAATTTTCGTCCATTTCAGCATAATGCTTACGAGTCGTATTTACGTCCTTATGGCCCAGAACATTAGCTACAAGGTAAATATCACCGGTTTCCTGATAGAGAGCCGTACCGTACGTGCTACGGAGCTTGTGAGGCGTGATATGCTTGAGCGGAGTCGTTACACGGGCATATTTTTTTACAATATACTCAATAGACCTTACAGATAAGCGTTTCCTTTGACCGGAGAGGAAAAGAGCCTGTTCATGACCGTCAGCAGGAACGATTTTCTTACGTTGTTCAAGATAATCAGCAACAAGAGAAGCGGCTTCATCAGAAAAATAAACAGTGTCTTCCTTGCCACCTTTTCGTGTAACCCTGATCATCGTGTTATCAAGGTCCAGATCGTTTAGATTCAGACCTACACATTCTGATACACGGATTCCGGTACTTAGCATCAGAGATAGAAGAGCAAGGTCACGAGTTTTCTCCTTTTCATGGAATTTAGCCTGTCTATCAGTCATTTTTGTACCATATTCGACATTATCAAGGAAATCAGCCACCTCATTGGATTCCATACGAATAATGTTTTTCTCGTGGATTTTCGGCATGTTGACCTTAATTATGACATTATCCTTGATCAATTCATTTTTATATAAGTACGTAAAAAATGTTCTGAGTGCACATAATTTGCGTTTCTTTGACATCAGATCATTCGTATATTCACGGCCGTCACGTGTATAATATGACAGATAATCCAGCCAGTTTTCGAAATCAAATACAGCAAGCGTATCCAGGTCTGAACAAGTAATTTCCTTAGTTGTTTTACCGGAAAAATGATCGACATTCTGAATTAAATATTCGAAAAAATACTTAATATCATAGGCATAACCGATACGTGTACGAGGCTGCGTTGTCTGCTCAATACCGCGCATAAACTGTGCAACATACGGCGGTAAATCACTGATTAAACCGCGCAATTTCTGAATATGTTTCTTTGATAATTCCTTAGCATATGAATCAGGCATAATAACTCCTTAAATTAACGTATTTTTATCAAAATCAGTAAGTAAATATATTGCTAAATAATTTAACTGAAATATTGGCAAATAATCCAGTAAATCAATAAGTAAATTTATAAATAATATAATAAGCAAATAAATAAAGTAAAACAAAGAAAAAACAAAGTAAATATATATACATATAAATACGATCAGATGATAATTGATAATTATGATATAAGCATCAAATATTTAAATCAACACAGTTATCAACAACCAAGTTGGGTTTTCTGCAAAAATAGAATGACTGTGTATTAGGTTTTCCGAAAAGATTATGCATGAATAAATAATATTCGCATTGGTTTTCCGAAAAATAAGTAACGATCATGGTTTTCCGAAAAGATTATGCGTGAATAAATATTATTAGTGATGGTTTTCCGAAAAAATAAGCAACGATCATGGTTTTCCGAAAAGATTATGCATGAAATAATGACTAAATGCTGATAATAACTGCATAATCTTTTCGGAAAACTATACTTTCACGCAAAAATTGCTTGAGATTATTATATTACTCTGCTCTCAATTTTTCAAGTACATTAATAAAATATTCAGGTAATTCGGAATTAAATTCGATATATTCATTTGTTGATGGATGAATAAATCCGAGTGTTCCGGCATGAAGTAATTGCCCGGACAAATTGAATGGACATTTCTTTGGACCGTAAACGTCATCGCCGAGTATCGGATGATTGATACTGGACAAATGAACACGGATCTGATGTGTGCGTCCGGTTTCAAGACGACAATTGATCAATGAAAAGTTATTTTTCAGACGCTCAATAACTTTGACGTGAGTAACTGCTCTTCGACCGGATGAATCTATTGCCATTTTTTTACGATCCTTTTTATCACGTGCGATAGCTTTATTTATAGTTATTTCATCATCTGAAAAATAATTATATGAAATTGCAGTATATATTCTGGTGATTGAATGAACTGCAAATTGTTCTGCCAATGCATGATGAGCTTTGTCATTTCGACATATAACAAGAAGTCCGCTGGTATTCTTATCGATTCGATGAACAATACCGGGACGTATTATACCGTTTATGGTAGATAAGCCCTCTCCGTAACGGTACATCAGGGCATTTACAAGGGTTCCCGAATAATTGCCAGCTGCAGGATGGACAACCATTCCTTGAGGCTTATTGACAATTATAATGTCGGAATCTTCGTATACTATATCAAGTGGAATGTTTTCAGGGATTATCTGCTCGGGCATCTCAGGAGCAGGAATGGATAAATGTATAATATCTCCTTCACGAAGCTTATATGATGCCTTTACAGGTTTATCGGATACGGTAATTTTACCGTTTGAAATAAGACCAGACAGATAAGATCTGGAATAATCGGATAACTCTTCTGCTATATACTTATCAATTCTGAAACCAGCGAAATCAGGTTCCGGTTCCAGTACAATCTTTGTATCAGCAGCCTTTGTATCAGAAGCTGTTTTAAGTTCATTCAGATTTTCTGTTTCGCTTTTCAATATATTCTCCATCATCAGTAAGAATCTTATCGCCCATAATTACATCAAAATCATCACCTTTATATTTAAAGATAACGAGTAAGATCATAATAATTACAGGAACCGTAACGAAAATGTCTGCAAAATTAAAAACAGGGAAATTGATCAATTTGAAATACAGATAATCGACTACATAATGTAATCTTATGCGGTCTATAAAGTTACCGAGTGCTCCTCCGAGAATCATCGCAAGACAAACTCTGAGAGGTGTATAATGTGATTGATATATATTCATAAATACATATCCGATAACCATCATTGCAAATATCGAAACTAAAACAAGAATTATAGTATGTCCGGAAAGCATTCCCCATGCAGATCCGGTATTTCTTATATAGTGAATTGTAAAAATATCACCCAGTACCTTTATTTCACTGTCAAGGATCATGTTGCTTGTAATTATATGCTTAATCACTTGATCGATGGCCATTATAATAATACTGATTATAAGACCGATAATTGCATTTTTCTTTTTCATCGTCTGTATATCCTAACATTTATTTTTACAATATCGTTCCTTTGTAAGGCCGAAGTTGTATTTAAATATATAAAACAGCATCCGTTTTAAGGATGCTGCTTATAAATAGAATTATCTTTTAATCTTAAACGGATTAATTCCTTCTCCGCCAAGCGTAGAACCATAAACATTCGATGAATTACTTCTTCTTTCATCTCTCGAACTGTTGATTCCGCCGCCTCCACCACCGAGACCCTGGAAATCATCCATCATATTTCCTCTGGATGGCTGTTCAGGTTCAGGATTCTTAGGAACTGCAGCATTCGGATCGAAATCCATTTTCTTTAGCTCTTCCATAGATTTTCTGAGAAGTGCAGCAAACTTGATCTTGTATTCTGCATACATAGACTGAAGTTTTGCCATCTCAGTTTTCATTACTTCGAGTTCTTCCTTTGCATCACGAACAATATCGTTAGCTCTGTTACGTGCTTCCATTTCAATAGTCTTTGCAGCTTTTTCGGCAGCTGTCTTGGACTCTTCACTGTTCTTTTCTGCAAGAAGGAGTGATTTTTGCAGATTATCCTCCTGTGCCTTATAATGCTGCACAGTATCTGTTAATGTTATAAGCTGATCCTTAAGATCTGCATTTGCTCTGTAAAGCTCAACATAGCTTTGGGAAACTTCCTCAAAAAATGACTGAACATCATTCTTATCATATCCCAATCCTATCTTAAACTTCTTCTGTTGTAAATCAACCGGTGTTAACATGTTCTCCCCCACACTAAGTATTACTTAATGAAATAAATTACTCGCTGAGATTCGGACTAGTAAGAATCTCCTCACGTAAATCGCCTGATACTTCCATATTGCTTGGTACAGCAATAAAGATATTTGATGAAATGGCTTTAAGTTCGCCGTTAATTCCATAGCAGGCACCACCGATAAAGTCAATGATACGCTGTGCAGGCTCGAGGGCTAATCCTTCCATGTTAACTACAATAGCACGGCCCTTTGTAAGAAAATCAACAACTGTCTGTGCGTCATCAATCTCTACAGGCTTGATAACATACACTTCGCTTGACGGCTTATACGGGGATTTCTTCTCCATATGTGCGTTGTTGAAGGAAACAAGATTATCATTGTTTCTCACTGCGCTTGTTCTCCTGGATGAACTGCTACTCTGCTGCTGCGGCTGAGACTGCGGCTGCGAATAAGCGGTTCTTGTAGTGGATCCGCTGTAACTGCTTGTGTATGCAGGCTGTGGCTTATAATTGTTTGAAGGGGGTGTATAAGATGACTCCGTATTTACAGGAGCTTTATCATTCTTCTTATTTTTATCCTTTCTGAAGCCAAACGATGGAAAACCGCCGCCGACATCATCGTCGTCGTCATCTTCATCGAAGAAATCTTCGTCATACTCGTCGTATTCTTCGTCAGAATCGTCCATCTTGAAAAAGTCTAAAAAACCTTTCTTCTTGCCGCTCATCTCATTGTCTCCATTTCATGATTCATAGATTAATAGTTATATATTAAATATTTTTTATTTATTACTGTAATCTCTTGCGCCAAAAATTGCGGTGCCAACTCTTACATGAGTCGCACCCTCTTCTACGGCGACTATATAATCATTTGTCATACCCATAGACAAAAAATCCATAAAGACATTATGTATGTTTTTAGATTTTATGTCAAGCAATAATTCTTTCATACCCCTGAATACAGCTCTGTTTTCTTCGGCATTTTCAACAAAAGGAGCTATGGTCATAAGACCTCTGACTCTAATGTTATGTAAACTGGAAATGTCTCTTATAAGGCTTTCTGCATCATCGGGATTCACTCCAAACTTCGATTCTTCCCCAGCATAATTAACTTCTGTTAAAACATCAGCTATTATACCTCTCTTAGCAGCCTCTTTATCGATTGCTTGTGCAAGATGCATAGAATCTACAGAATGTATGAGATTTACCTTTTCTATAATATATTTTACTTTATTTGTCTGTAAATGGCCTATCTGATGGAAATGAACCGGCATTGAAATATTATTATACTTCTCTGCAAGTTCCTGCGGATAGTTTTCTCCGAATTCTGTAATCCCTTCTTTCGCAAGTTCCTCAATATCAGAAAGAGGCTTTGTCTTACTTACTGCTATAAGTGTTACTTCATTCGGATCACGCCCTACTCTCTTACAGGTCTCATCAATTATATTCCTTACTTTATTATAGTTGTCGATTAACATATGTACTGCCTTCTTTAATATAATGTCTGATTTTCCTCGATATCATTTACATCAAGAACAATATTATCAAATTCCTTTAAATATCCGGTGTCGTCGATGATGGTAAACTCATCTTGTGACTTGAGAACATTTACTTCAGTGAACTCCGCGACACCTTCATTTGCAAGATATACGCCTTTGAGAGCTTCTCTTTCAAGTGAAAGAACAGGTTTTGTATCTGAACCTGAAGCACTTACTATCATATCGGTTTCAGCAAAATCTGCTGTATTGATATAAAAGAAATCATCTTCATGTCTGTAATATGTAAAGGTTCTTTCTACTGTTTCCTGATTACCGTTTTCATCTGTGGCAATAACTTTGACTACTCTGTCATTATCTTCATTTCTGTATACAAATGCTTCCGGAACCTTGTAAACCTCTCTATCGACAAGCGATGAGTTCGGAATCTTAAGACCCTCATACTTATCCATTACTATCTCTATAGAAAGAAATCTTTCATCAGCAAACTCTATCATATATTTATTTAGATTCAGAACAAGGAAATAACTGTTATCTCTCTGGTCTATTCTGAAGTCAGCTGTTCCGAAATCATTCGGATGCTTGTTGATGTTGAAATTTATATATGTCTGACCGCTGAGTGTTGTTGCCTGATCCTTGGTAAGCTGACAGACAATACTCCAGTTTTCATCAGCCATGACCTTAAATACAGTTGATCCTGCATCGAGTATATCTCCGGTTTTAAGAGAGGTTTTCTTATATTCGTTCTTGTTGAATGCGGCCGATGTGATCGTATCTATAGTATAATTCTCATATCCGTCAACATAATAGGCAATAATACCGCTTTCAGGTGCATTGATATTCTCAAGTGAAGATCTGAGTGTTGCTCCGCCTGCATTAACCTCTTTACGCATAACCTGATTGGAAAGCTCAAGAACCTTGCTTTCGATATTGGCTTTAAAGTTATATACATTTGAGAAGTTTACATCACTGTACGAATTCTTATATGTATCGATTGCATTTCTCACTGCTACATAATCTGACTGAGAAAGCGTTGCAGTTGATGTACCCTCTTCGCCCGTATCTTCAATCGCATTTATTATTGTCTTTGTTTCATCTACAGTGCACACAGGTGAGGACTTTCTTACCTTATCTCCTTCTCTCACGAAATAAATGAGGTATCCGGATTTTGAAGAAGTTACCTGAAGCTCATTTCTCACTGCAATACCTGTAACTGAAATGTTGTTATTAATATTACTTGAGCTGACCTTATATGTTGTAATAGGAGTTTTTGCCCACGCCCTTATAACACTTGCAGCTACATACAGGAAGATTATCAGGAAAATGATAATGGCGGCATTAATCTTCGCTGTACGCATATGTTTATTCATTTTTACGACATTAGATTTTTTATGTGCCATTGTATCCTTGAATTAATTATCCTTTGTGAGATTAAACATTACTGTATATTTCTGATACAGATCTTCAGGGCCGATACTGTCGGCTATAAACATGGTATATTCCTTACCGTCGATATCAGCGATCATAGTAAGAACACTACCGGCACGAGCCGTAGTTCCTGTCTTCCACTCCTTTATTGTTATATTAGAAGGAAGTGTATAATTTCCGGCAAGGAACTGGTTTGTAGGAGTTATATTGTCCTCCTGCTCAACTCCATCGGAATCAAGATATGTATAGGTAAAGGAATCATATTTGTCGATTTCACGGATTATATCATACTTTGCTGCCTCGTTAATGATAAGGTACATATCGTAAGCAGTCGTATAATGATCGTCACGATGAAGTCCGTGTGGATTTACGAAATGTGTTCCTGTCGCTCCTATTTCTGCAGCTTTTTCATTCATAAGCTTTGCGAAGCCTTCATTACTTCCGCCAACATATTCGGCAAGGATCATGGCGTAATCGTTATAGGATTCCATAAGCATTCCGAATAAAAGATTACGAACAGTAATCGTTTCGTCAATCGTAAGCATGCTGGCAACTGCATCCGGATTTGAAAGGTTTATATAATGATCAAGATATACTTCATCATCATAGCTTATCTTACCCTTTTCTACCGCATCACATACAACTATAGCGGTCATAAGCTTTGTGGTTGATGCCGGATAAATTCTTTTAAGAGCATTATGAGCTACAAGAACTTTATTATCTGTATTATCAATAAGAAGAGCAGCATAGGAAGAACCCTGAAACTGCTCGGGATTGATATTTTGATTAACTTTTAAAATTGCATATTTGTCGGCAGCACCTGAAAGCTTATATATAGGAAACTCACCGGTCATTGCCGAACCTATAGCCTCTTTTGTATCAAAATGTTTTGAATATCCTGAACTCTTCAGGAAAAATATACTGATGGTCAGTAAACAAACACATACAACAATAGAATAAAACAGTACTAGCTTCTTCATCAATACACCTACTAATGTTTATATAATTCTCTCCAGTTGAGATCTCCTCTTTCAAGAGCCTTAACCAGAAGTTCGGCTGATGCCAGATTAGAAGCAATCGGAATATTATGGATATCGCATAATGTAGAAATATTATGAAAATCATTATTATGCGGCTGACTGTTCAGCATTGGTTCCCTAAGGAATATAACTAGATCCATCTGATTACTTTCAATCTGTGTACATATCTGCTGGACACCGCCGAGATGTCCTGCAAGGAATTTGTGCACCTGAACACCCGATGCCTCTTCTACGAGACGGCCTGTAGTTTCAGTGGCATAAATATCGTGCCTGCTGAGAATACCCCTGTAAGCTATACAAAAATTCTGCATAAGCTTCTTCTTCGCTTCGTGCGCGATGAGTACAATATTCATTTACATATCCTCCCGACTAATACCTTCTACGTTGTAATGAAACATTAAGAACAAGCCCTATACCAACAGAGACACTGAGCAGAGAACTCAGACCGTAGCTGAAAAATGGAAGCGGCAGTCCCGTGTTAGGTAGGAGCTGTGTTGTAACCCCGATATTTAGGAATGACTGATACCCGATAAGACATCCGACCCCCATACTGATCAGCTGTCCGCAATCATCTCTGGCCAGTCTTCCAACCCTAATACATTGTAACACTATAACAAGAATTATTCCAATAGTAATTACGCTTCCGACAAATCCAAAAGCTTCTCCGATAACTGAAAAAATGAAGTCTGTCTGCTGCTCGGATACGAGCTTTGCATTCTTAACAGAAGCCACTTTTTCATCTGGATAAAGGCCTTTACCTTTTAATTCTCCGGAACCGATTGCAAGAACTGAATTCTCCTGCTGCTCTGCTCCTTCGGAATATTCAGCAGGGTTGATGAAGGACATTATTCTGTCTCGCTGATATCCTGAAAGCAGTTTCTGATCCGGTTTTTGTATATACCATATAAATATACTGCCAAGAGGTATAAGTATCAGTAAAACCGTTATAATGAGCTTATATGATAGTCCTGACAGATATATCAATGTAACAAGTACGAGCGTTATACAGATCGTTGTTGAAAGATCGGGCTCAATAACTATGAGAAGAAGCGGAATTCCGCAATAAATTCCGATCTTTATAATACCCTTTAAGGTATTGATTTCGTTATTCTCTTTCATATCACTAAGAAGTTTGGACATGAAGATTATCATAACGATCTTTACGAACTCTGATGGCTGAAACTGATATCCACCTAATTCTACCCATCTGGTCGCGCCACCGATATTCTCTCCGACAAGCAGTACGGCCGCAAGTACAAACATCGAAACTATATATATAACATTTCTGAAATTGCATATGATGTGGTAATCGATCATCGATATTACGATAATAATAACGAAGGAAGCAGCGACACCGATTGCCTGCTTTACAAACAGACTTTCCTTAACACTCTGAATTATTACCGCACCGGAGCACATACAGAAAAGTGCCAAAATAAATATAATGAAATTGTAATTTTTAAAATTATATTTTTTAAACATCAGTCACCTGCTGAACTCTTATTCTGTTCAAATGTAGCATTTACAAGTGCTTCTTTATCATACATATACGCATAGATAAAGCCTGCCAGCTGACCGGCATTTCTGGATGTATATCCGTTAGGTATTATGACCGAAACGGAAACTTCAGGAGTTTCATATGGAGCATAGGAAATAAAGAGCGCATTTGCAGCATGCTCATCTCCGACCTGGGCTGTACCGGTCTTTCCGGCTACATCTACATTTATACCGTTTAGCATATTGTCATCCTGAAGGTCATCGGTAACAACAAGTCTCATACCCCATCTTATCTGGTCCCACATTTCAGGAGGTCCTTCAACATGGGAATATACAGTCTTTGGAGTTTCTTTAATTGTATTACCGTTAAAATCAGTGATCCTGCTCAGAATCGAAAGATTATAAACCTTACCGTTGTTGGCTATTCCTGTAGCATATTTAGAAAGCTGTACAGGAGTATAAAGATTGGTACCCTGACCGATACAAGAAAGAACGGAGTCTCTGTCTGACAGATTAGGGCTTGTTTCATACAGTTCAAGTCCTGATTTTTCACCAAGACCAAACTCAGCCGCATATTTATTAAGACGTCTCAGACCTGCAGTATCGTTATATGAACCGGATTCCGTAGCAAGTCTGTATCCTACTTCATAGAAGAAATAGTTACAGGACACATCAATGGCGGCAGGAATATTTATAACACCGTGAGTTGTATTATAATCTCTGTGGATCCAGCATTCAGGCTCGGTCCAGGCTTTTTTGAATACACCCATATCGGCTATAAATTCATCTATTCCAAGTACGCCTTCGTTAACACCGGCAACAGTTGATACGATCTTAAATGTAGAACCCGGAGGTGTAAGCATATTACAGCTTCTGTTGAGAAGCGGACTTGTTCCGTTTGACTGAAGATCGGCATAATAATCAGGATCAACATAGTTGGTCAGATAATTGTTATCGTAGCTTGGATAGCTTACCAGAGCTCTTACTTCACCGGTATTAACGTCAGTAACTACAACACTTCCCGAACATGGCTCAAGATTCAGCATAGCCGGAGTTATATCCCCGTTCTTAAGCTTGGCAACAAAATAACTGTATGTTGTCATTCCACCGTTTATAAAGGATTCATACTCGAGATCACCGGCTCTTTTAAGTATTCCCTGATCATAAATAAGATTGATTATATCATCACCGGAAATCTCACCCTGTCTGATCATATTTGTAAGAATACGATGATTGAAGTTTTCATTATCTCTGAGATGCTTTATTATATAATCTCTGATTATCAGATATACATCTTCATTATCGTTATATTCGCTTATATCTTTAAGATTCTTGACGTCAATAGCTTCAATGTTTATACAATACTTAAGATAATCCTGAAGGCTCATCTCATGATTAATATAACGTTGATATTCTTCGGCAAAAGGATCAACTTTTCCGAAATCATAGAGATCATCTTCACTGAGCATTTCACATACATATTCGCAATAATCCCTGTATTCGTTGGAAAGATCGGATAATGGAGCATTATTTGTTGTAAGAAGTTCGTCCATGCTCTCAAGGGTACTCTTCTGATGCTCTAAAAAGCTGGCATATACACGCTTTTCAAGATCACTGGCTTCATATCCCTTCATATGATCCATAGAAAATCTGTTATTGTTGAAGAAAGCGGCATATATGTCCGTAATAGGGATATCATGCTGTGAATTTGTATCCGGGGCATAAGCCACATCTACCAGATGGGTGATAATTATATTTGCAATCTCCTGCTCAAGCATATCATAGCAGTATTTCTGGAGATCTGAATCTATTGAAAGATATACATCATTTCCCGCGAGTGCAGGCGTTGACTCCTTAACTTCAAGAACCTTACCGAGATTATCAACATACATAGTCTGTGTTCCATCGGTTCCATGAAGCTCTGCCTCGTAAACTCTCTCTACACCGTCTTTGCCGACATAATCTTCACCATCATATGTATTTCCTGTGTTGAGTGAGTTGAAATATTCAATATCATCCTGTGAAGCTTTTCCCACATATCCGATTATATGTGCAAAATATTCGGCATCATTGTATTTTCTGATCGAAGTAACCAGAATATCCATTCCGAGAAGCATATCCTTTGCTTCTACTATTGATGAACGGCTTGCTTCACTTATATTATGAGCAATCTCTACATTTACATACTGTTTAAAACGATTCATCCAAAGATTATATCTGCAGACAAGAATCTGATAAGCGGTCTCTCTGTCATATTCGCTGCTGATGCCAAACTGCTCATTAAGATATGCAACTGCCTGTTCAGGAGTTGTATTAAGCTGTTCTTCAGTCAGCTCATCTATTGAATTGAGGGCATAAATATCCTTCAGGAAATGCTTGAGCTGAGTCCCGCTTATCCTGTATGAATAGTTTCCACCGGAATACTTTATGGAAAAGCTTATATCGATATCGTCACCGTTTTTATGAAGTATATCAAGTGTATTCTTGATGACTCTGTTTCGGAGTTCATCATTACTGATACCCATCTTTTCAGCTTCTTCAGGAAGTGACGTATCATTTCCGTAAGTAAGCGTATAAGCTATCTCGTTATATGCAAGAAGTTTACCGTTAACATCATAGATATTTCCTCTGATGGAATTAACCTGAATGGTTTTCTCAGAGCGGACATCTATTGTCTCGGTATACTGATTACCCTGTTTAATCTGGAGCTTAAAGAGTCTTCCGACCAGAGAACAGAAAAGCAGAATAATTATAACCGTTACCGGAAATATACGGCTTTTCAGATATTCTAATGTCACTTCCTTAAGTGCTATAAGGAAATCTCTTACTAATCTCATTTATACAATCGACCTTTTTTCTTTTCTTACAGTTCTTCTCTTCAATAATTTGTTAACGACTACATAGAATCTGTAGATAACAGCTGCAACAATTACGGTATATACAGTCTCAGGCAGGATAACATGTACGAAATAATAGAAAAATCCGGTTCTGTTCCTGAGAAGGTAACTTACAACATAGATCAGACTGTTATATACGATCTCATCAACCGTAACAACAAGTACCGGAAGCATCGCATTTTCCATAACAAAATTCTTATGGAAGAATCCGTTTACATATCCGATAGTCATATAGATAAACATATACGGACCCATAAGGCTGTTATAAAAAACATCCATCAGAAATCCTGATGCAAATCCGACAAGCATTCCTTCGCGTCTGCCTCGCATGATTCCGAAAGACATAGTAATTATCATCAGGAGATTCGGAGAAAAACCTGATGCATTATGAAATGATAAAATCGTAGTCTGAAGCAGGAAGGATAAGATTATTAAAATTGTCAGAGTAATAAATCTTTTCATTTAATGCTCAATTTCCTGTTTACGTTCAAGAATGACCGAAACGTCCTTGATTTCAGTGAAATCGACAGCCGGTGCTATCTTGACGGTCTTTGTAAGATTGTTTGAATCATTTGTAATGTCTATAACATAACCGATGGTTATTCCGTAGAGATAACGATCGGAAACTGATGATGTAATAACTCTGTCACCTTGGACAATATTTGCATTTTTATCTATATCGATACCGATTATATAGCCGTTCTCCATACTCTGAAGACTTCCTTCTACAGTACAGATAGTGCCATCTACGCCGATTTCTCCGGTAATGTATGAATGATCGTCGATTATACCTCTTACCTTTGAATAATCAGGGTAGGATTCGGTAACGATACCGAGAAGACCGTTATCACAAAGTACATTACAGTTCTCGTATACTCCGTCATTCAGACCTTTATTGATATAGAATTCATTAAACCATTTTGATCCGGATACGGAAAATACTCTCGCACCGGTCTTTTCATAGTCAGGATAAAGCTTATCAAGATCATAGAGTTTTCTGAGCTCGGTAAGCTCGGTAAGTTCTGCCTGATTCTGATTTATTTCCTTCTGATATTCGCTAATCTGCTGCTTAAGCTGTTCATTTTCTTCCTTAAGCTCCTTGATATTACCGAAATACTCTAGTTTATCGTCGATGTATTCACCGATATTGTTGACTCCCTTTTGAAGAGGCACAATAAATCTGCCCGTGATTGAACGGACTGCTTTCAGAGAGTCCGGTGCAAAGGCAGACACAACAATAAGCACTATACATACAATTGATAGTGCAAGAAACAGGTATTTAGGACTTATATCTTTATTCCAATTAAACTTCAATTCTTTCACGCTCCGTATTAAACTTCGCAAATGTTTATCCTGAGATCATATCAGGCCCATCTCCTTCAGACTCACATATCGCATATCTCCGATTATTACATGATCAAGAAGTTTGATTCCCAGTTCATTTCCCATACTTTTAATACGCTTTGAAATCGATATATCTTCAGTACTGGGCTGAGGATCGCCTGATGGGTGATTATGTATCAAGACAACATTTACCGCATTACATTCAAGAGCTTCAACAAAAACCTCACGAGGTGATACCAGAGAACTGTTTATCGTTCCGGTTGAAAGAAGCTTCTCTTTTATAACGGAATTGTTTGATGCCATAAAAAGCGCATATAGTCTTTCTCTTGTAAGATACCTTGTTTTTTCCATAAAATATGATGCCACACTTGAAGGGCTATCAAGTGAAATATCAGATTTAAAGGAATTTGAGGACATCCTTCTGGAAAGCTCAGTCAGAGCCATTATCTGACAGGCCTTGGCCTTCCCTATTCCGGGAATATCGGTCAGACTTTTAAATGACATATAGTTAAGTCCGGCAAGTCCTTTATAAACAGGATGACTGTTGAGAAGCAGCTGTGACAGCTGAATCGCACTCATATCTCTGGTCCCGCATCGTAAGATGACAGCCAGAAGTTCTGCATCGGACATAACTTCAGTCCCGGATTCGATCATCTTCTCACAAGGCTTTTCTTCATGCGCCATATCGGCTATTCTTAAGTTGTTCATATAATTCTGTAAAGTGGAATCAGTGACGTGATCTTATATGCATAAAACCAGCCAATAATGTATTATATCATATATTTCAAGATATAATCTTAAGATTTCCTTGCTTTTATAACGTTATCTGCAGCCTTGATAATACCAAGCTTTGCATGTGCATAAGTGAGACCACCCTGGAAGAATACGGCATAAGGCTCTCTGAGAGGTGCATCTGCCGAAAGCTCAATAGATGCGCCTGAAACGAAGGCACCGGCGGCCATTATTACTTCACTGTCATATCCCGGCATATCCCATGGAACTGGTTTAACATAGCTGTCTACGGGAGCGGCTTCCTGTATTCCTTCACAGAATGCGATCAGGAGCTCTCTTGAGCCGAGAATAACAGATTCAATGATATCTGCTCTCTTCTCATCGGATGCCGGAATTGCTTTAAATCCAAGCTTTTCAAATACTGCAGACGCAAATATAGCGCCCTTTACGGCAGCTGCTGTAACTGTAGGTGCAAGAAAGAAACCCTGTGTCATCTGTCTTGTAACGCCAAGAGATGCTCCTACTTCCTTACCGAGCCCCGGTGTAGTAAGTCTTGCTGCTGCTCTTTCGATACAATCATGTGTACCGCATATATATCCGCCGATCGGAGCCAGTCCGCCGCCGGGATTCTTGATAAGAGAACCCACAACCATATCAGCACCGACATCAGAAGGTTCTCTTGTTTCAACAAATTCGCCGTAGCAATTGTCTACCATAACGATAACATCAGGTCTTCTGCTCTTTACAAATGATATTGCTGCTTCAATTGCATCAATTGACAAAGAAGGTCTTGTGGCATATCCCTTGGAACGCTGAATTTCTACAAGTCTGATCTTATCATTTTTGAGAGCTTCCTCAATACCGTCGAAATCCCATCCTCCATCAGGTAAAAGATCAACCTGATTATATTTTATTCCGAATTCTGCAAGTGATCCTATTTCGGGTCTTATTCCGATGACACCCTGAAGCGTATCGTAAACCAGTCCGGCTATTGAAAGCATTTCATCACCGGGTCTGAGATTACCGTGAAGCGCAGTTGAAAGCGCATGGGTTCCGCATGTGATCTGCGGTCTTACAAGGGCATCCTCTGTATGAAAAACATCAGCATATATCTTCTCAAGAGTATCCCTGCCGGTATCGGTATAGCCATAACCTGTTGATCCATACAGATGATCTTCAGCGAGTCTGTTTTTCTGCATTGCACTGACAACCTTGATCTGGTTATATTCAGCAATTTTGTCAATCTCATCGAATCGCTCTTTGAGACTTTCTTCAATCTCCGAACACATATCAAATGTTTCGGCAGCAATTCCCATATCTGTATAGTATTTCTTCAGAAAATCCATTATCTTATCTCCCTTTTCGGTGATTATTTGATATATTCTATTAGATGACTTTTATTACAGATCATTAAAATCTTTTGAAATATAGTCAACTATTTCATCATCATTTGAATACTCATCTTTATTTATAAAAATGACATCTTTTTCCCGGCGGAACCAGGTCATCTGACGTTTTGCAAAATGACGTGTGTTCTGCTTTATATTATATACAGCCTCATCAAGAGTAGATGTGCCTTTCAGATATTCATATATTTCTTTATATCCGATTCCCTGCATGGAAATGTATGAATCATCGAGCCCTTCAGTTATAAGGCTTCTAACTTCATCAACAAGTCCGTTATCGATCATAATATCAACTCGTCGCTCAATACGATCGTAAAGTTTCGCTCTGTCCATCGTAAGAACATAATACTTAGAGTCAAATACAGATTCCTTGGCTCTCTCTGTTTCGTTATGCTTCGATATAGGATAGCCGTTATAATGGTAAAATTCAAGAGCTCTTATAACTTTCTTTACATTATTCGGATGAATAACATCACAAGAAGCAGGATCAACGGCTCTCAGCTTTTCAAACAGTTTCTCTGATCCATATACTTCAGCCTCTTTTTCAAGCTCTTCTCTATATCCGTCACTTTCTTCCTCGCTGAAATTTATGTCATAAAGAAGTGCCTGAATATAGAAACCTGTCCCTCCGACAATAATCGGAATATTGCGTCTTTCGTATATCTCATCAGCAGCCTTACTTGCAAGCTTTTTAAATACGGCAACATTAAAGGGTTCGGTCGGTTCAAGAACATCTATAAGATGATGCTTTACACCCTGCATTTCTTCAGGAGTAATCTTGGCTGTACCTATATTCATCCTTTTATATACCTGCATAGAATCGGCGGAGATTATCTCTCCGCCAATCCTCTTTGCTAGTTTTATTGAAATGTCTGTCTTACCGGCAGCTGTTGGGCCGGTGAGAATGATCAGTGGTTTATTCATTCAACGATCCTCTTGAATTTCTTATCAAGTTCATCCTTTGTCATTCTTATAATTGTAGGTCTTCCATGTGGACAAGTATATGGATTCTCAAGAGTCAGAAGTTTTTCAATCAGAGCTTCGGCTTCGCTTAAGGAAATCTCCTGATTTCCTTTGATTGCAGCCTTGCAGCCCATAGTTCCGAGTTTTCTTACAAATATATCTTCCGTAAGTCCGGTTACACCGGATGAAAGATATTCTGCGAATTCCAGGAATATATCCTTTGGATCAAGTCCTATCAGATTGACCGGTACAGCAGAGATATTTACTTCGTTTCCTCCGAAATCTCCGATTTCAAAGCCGGTCTTATTAAAATACTCTATATTATCCATAACTGCAAGCTTTTCAGCGGCGGATAATGTGATAATAAGTGGCGGGAAAAGCTGCTGAGAAACAATTCTACGTTCTTTGAACTCTGCAAGAAAGGTTTCATAATTGACCTTTTCATGAGCAGCATGCTGATCCATTATATATAATTCATTATTATATTCAGTAAGCCAGTAAGTCTTAAAAAGCTGACCTATTATATGATGTTTTGAAAGAGCTTCCTTTGAAAGATATTGAAATGTTTTCAGCTGTTCGCCCTGTGCCTTTAATAAAGCATCAGAATTTACAGAAACCGAGTCAGATTCAGATGAGGCTATGGCTTCGGATTTAGATGAAGTTGCAGCTTCATTATCCGGATTTACAGCTTCTGATTCAGTGTAGCTTCTGCTCTCATGTAGTTGATCCCTGTATTCTTTAGGAAGTATGCTTTCAAGTATTGAGTAACTATTCTTCGAAGAACTTCCTGAGTCATTAATTGAACTGAAGCTTTTGATGTTAGCTGCATCACTTCTTCTTACAGATTCCGTATTTGAACCTGTTCCGGTTGAAGAATTATTAATCTGTTCAGAAGAATTTGAATCCTGACTATCGGTATTTTTATTATGTTCAGAAATATTAGAAACTGGTTGAGTTTCAGTATTCTTAAGCCCCTCAGGAATACTTGGATTCTGACTTTCAGTATTTATATTCTGTTCCTGAATATCTGAAACTGATCGGGTTTCGGTATTCTTAAGCTGTTCAGAAGTATTGAAATTACAATTATCGGATATCATGATCTGTTCTGCCTGATATTTACTTCGTTCTGCATTATTCTGTTTGATCGGAGTATAAATGGTCTGCCTTTGACCATAATCGGCCTCTGCATCCGGAAGTAATTCCTTCTCCTGAAGTGTATCATGAACTGCATGAAATACAGCATGGAATAAAGCTTTCTCATTATCATAACGGAACTCAAGCTTAGCCGGATGAATGTTTACGTCACAGCTTTCGGGATTAACTTCAAGGAAAAGTACCGTAAATGGAAATCTATGCTGCATTACATAGGTTTTATAAGCTTCTTCGATTGCTTTGTTAATTACATTACTCTTTATATATCTTTTGTTTACGAAATAATTCTCAAAGCTTCTGTTTCCCTTTGACAGGAAAGGCTTTCCGATAAATCCCGTAATTCTGATATCTTCATATGAATAATCAACCGGAAGAAGTGACTTCGTGATATCGCTTCCATAAAGAGAATAAATAGTCTCTTTGAGTCTTCCGTCACCGGCAGTGCTTATCACATTTTTACCATTCGATATAAGCTTAAATGAAATCTCCGGATGAGAAAGAGCCATATGATTTACAAGATCGGAAATATATGCTCCCTCAGTCATAGAAGTTTTAAGGAATTTAAGTCTTGCAGGTGTATTAAAGAAAATATTCTTTGAAATAATAGTTGTTCCGTCCGGAGCACCTATTTCAACAAGTTCCTCTTCTTTTCCGCCTTTAATGACATATTTAACACCGGTCATACTGTCTCTGGTCTTTGTGATCATTTCGGTTTCGGTAACTGCTGCTATGGTTGAAAGAGCTTCGCCTCTGAAACCGAGAGTACCGATTCCGACAAGATCATCTGCAGTATTCAGTTTACTTGTTGCATGTGACAGATATGCAGTGCGTACCTCATCGGCTGCAATGCCACATCCGTTATCAGTAACTCTGATCATGGAAATACCGCCCTCTTTTATTTCGACGGTAATCCTTGTAGAGCCAGCATCGACAGAATTTTCTATAAGTTCTTTTACTATCGAAAGGGGTCTTTCAATGACCTCTCCGGCTGCAATCTTATCTATAGTTGACTGTTCAAGTACTTTAATCATGATAATCGGTCCTTTAATTCCTGAAGGTATAACATTGCCTTGACAGGAGTCATATTGTTAAGATCAAGTGCTTTAAGCTCAGCAGTAACACTTATATCTTCCGGTGAACCGAAAAGACTAAGCTGAGAATTATCAGAAGGAGCTTTCTTTTCTTTATGCGTGCTTACGACATCAATAGTCTTAGCTTTACCGGTAATGTCTTCTTCAGCAAGATAATTGGATATATCTCTTGCTCTTTCAATAACTTCATTCGGTATACCGGCAAGTTTAGCTACTTCAATACCATAGGATCTGTCCGCACCGCCACGGATGATCTTTCTGAGGAATACAAGATGGTCGCCTTCCTGTTTGATAGCGATACAGTAGTTATTTACACTTGATAACTTTCCTTCGAGTTCTGTCAGTTCATGATAATGTGTGGCAAATAATGTTTTTGCACCTACAAAATCCTTATCCGCAATATATTCTACAACGGACCACGCTATTGAAAGTCCGTCAAAGGTTGAGGTTCCTCGTCCTATTTCATCCATGATAATAAGTGAATCTTTAGTTGCATTTCTTAGAATATTTGCAACCTCACTCATCTCGACCATAAATGTTGATTGTCCTTGAGCAAGATCGTCACTTGCACCGACTCTCGTAAATATCCTGTCAGAAACAGAAATGTCTGCAGAATCCGCAGGAACAAAACTTCCAAGCTGAGCCATAAGACATATAAGGGCTGTCTGTCTCATATATGTCGATTTACCGGCCATATTTGGTCCGGTTATGATCATTATCCTGTTTGCGGTTTCATCAAGATATGTATCATTTGGTATAAATGAATCATCCATTGTCATTGTTTCGACAACAGGATGTCTTCCACCGTGAATCTCAATAACACCGTTACTGTTTATATGAGGTCTGACATAATTATTTCTCATTGAAACATAAGAAAGTGAAGCCAGAACATCAATAAGCGCTATCTGTGCTGCGGTTTTCTGAACTCTTACAATCTGTGATTCAAGGTAGTCACGAAGCTTACAGAATTCATCATACTCCATTCCGAACAGCTTATCCTCTGCTCCGAGAATTACATCAGACAAGCGGCTGAGTTCATCGGTAGTATATCTTTCGGAATTTGCAAGAGTCTGTTTTCTGATAAAATAATCGGGAACCAGATTCTTAAAGGAATTTGTGACATCAAAGAAATATCCGAAAACGCGGTTATATTTTATCTTCAGATTCTTGATTCCTGTAGCAGTACGTTCCTTCTCTTCTATTTCTGCGAGATGCTGCTTTGAATTAGTCTTAGCTTCTTTGAAATCATCTATTTCTTTACTGTAACCTGTTTTGAAGATACCACCCTCTTTTACTGTAATAGGCGCATCATCATCGATTGCTTTAAGCAGAAGTTCATATATATCTTCAAGTGTATCAAAATCTTCTGCCATCTCATTAAAGATACTACCGGAAAGTTCCTTGATATTATTCTTTATATATGGCAGATAGTAAATTGAATTTCTGAAGCTGATCAAATCTCGCGGATTGGCCGATTTCATTGCAATCCTCGACATCAATCTTTCAAGATCGTATATTGAATTCAGATATTCACGCATTTCATCGCGGCAGATAACATTAACATTCAGACTGTCGATTGCATCATATCTTTTCTCAATCTCATCTATGTTTAAAAGAGGCATATCGACAAAGCTTTTAAGGAGTCTCGCTCCCATGGCCGTCTTTGTTTTATCCAATACCCAGATGAGTGATCCTCGTTTAGATTTATCCCTCATCGTTTCTGTAAGTTCAAGATTTCTCTTGGTTGATGAATCAATTATCATATATTCACTGATAAAATACAGCTCAATATGATTTATCTGATTCAGGAGATCCATCTGTGTATCGAGCAGATACTGAAGAAGCGATCCGGATGCCATAACAGCTCCGGGATAGTCCTTAAGACCGAGTCCTTCAAGGTTTGTTACCTTCATCTGTTTAAGGATCTTTTCAGTACATACAGAAGCTGTATAATAACGATCCTTTAATTCCGTATCTGTTATATTCATACGCTTCTTCAGGTCATTATAAACCTCATAAAAGCTTTTTCCGGGATCGTTATCTAAATGAAGAATTATCTCGCTGGGTTCAAATCTGATTATTTCATCGAGTATTTTTGACTTATCCTTAACTTCGGTAGTCAGAAAACTTCCTGTTGATATATCGGCTACTGCAATACCGAAAGAACCACTCTCACCGTAAACGGACATTATATAATTATTCTTATCATCAGACAGAGTATCTCCGGTCATACTTGTACCGGGAGTTACTATACGAATAACTTTTCGCTCAACAAGCCCTTTGGCTTCCTTTGGATCCTGGACCTGTTCGCAGATAGCTACTTTGTATCCGAGCTTTATAAGTCTGCTGATATATGTTTCCGCAGCATGAAAAGGAACGCCGCACATAGGCGCGCGTTCTTCCATTCCACAGTCTTTTCCTGTTAATGTAAGTTCAAGTTCCCTCGATACAAGCTCTGCATCGTCGAAAAACATTTCATAGAAGTCACCCAGTCTGTAAAAGAGAATGCAGCCTTCATTTTCATCCTTCATCTTAAGATAATGCTGCATCATAGGTGACAGTTTACTTCTGTCAATCATTTATCTCACCTAAATAGTAAAATCCTTTTGCTTCACGTAAGAATACACTCTGAATAGTACCGATCATACTACTGTCTCCCGGAAAATGTACCAGAATGTTGTTACTCATTCTGCCTGTTACATATCCATCGAGATGATCATTCATTTCTTCAACAAGAACATCGGCAACTGTTCCTTCGAATCTTCCGGAACTCTTTGCGGTAACCTCATGTACAAGGTCAAGTACACGCTGGAATCTTTCGTTTACAATTTCAGCCGGAAGCTGTTCCATAGAAGCTGCTGGTGTACCTGTTCTTATGGAATATATAAATGTAAATACCTGATCATATTGTGAATGACGTATAACATCCATAGTATCCTGAATATCCTCTTCAGTCTCACCAGGGAAGCCTATCATTATATCGGTAGAAAGTGATATATCAGGTATTTCCTTGCGGATCTTATCTACGAGATTCAGATATTGATCCTTTGTATAATGACGGTTCATTTTCTGAAGAAGTTTAGTTGAGCCGCACTGAACAGGAAGATGAAGCTGCCTGCATATCTTAGGCTCATTCTTCATAACTTCAATAAGCTTATCTGAAAGGTCTTTCGGATGGCTTGTCATAAAGCGGACTCTTTCAATTCCATCTATTTTGCAGACATCGGATAGCAGTTCAGGAAATCCGTAATCAGGGTTATTACTGATAATCTCGCTTTCATCCATAAAGTTAATTCCGTATGAATTAACATTTTGTCCGAGAAGCATGATTTCGATAACTCCCTCATCACGAAGAGATTTGACTTCATCAAGTATATCCTCCGGAGTACGGCTTCTTTCTCTGCCGCGCACATACGGAACTATACAGTATGTACAGAAATTATTACATCCGTACATTATATTTACACCGGATTTAAAACTATACTTTCTCTTTTGAGGTAGTCTTTCAACACTTTTTTCCGGAGATTTAAGCACTTCAACAATCTGCTTTTCTTTTCCCGTAAATCTTCTGTACAGAAGCTCGGCAAGCTTATAGAAATTGAAAGTTCCGAACATAAGATCAACAAATCTGTACTTGGTCCTGATATATTCAACCAGATCCTCCTGCTGCATCATGCATCCGCAGATTGCAATCATATCAACGGTTCCGTTCTCCTTAAGCTTCTTAAGAGCTCCGAGATGTCCGTAGACCTTCGTGTTGGCATTTTCTCTTACAGTGCAAGTATTAAATACGATAAGATCTGCTTTCTCATCTTCGGCTTCTACCATTCCGATACGATTCAGAATACCAATGATTTTTTCTGAATCATGTGAATTCATCTGACATCCGAAGGTCTGAACAGAGAAAGTATAAGGACGTCCGAGTGCTTCGGACTTTGCCTTAACTATCTCCACACATTTATCCATAAAGTATTCTTGACGTTCTTCTTCTGTAAGACCGTCAAGAACACTTTCATAATCAGTATATGTACTTTTAACTTTGATATTATCTAAATCCATTATAGAGTTTCAAGCTCCTTCATCCATAAATCTGCAGCCGCATCGGATGGCATTCTGAAATCACCTCTCGGTGAAAGCGAAATTGTTCCGACTTTAACGCCGTCAGGCATGCAGCTTCTCTTAAACTGCTGCTGGAAGAATCTTTTGTAGAACATATTCATCCATTTTTTGATCTCTGCTTCGGAATAATCCCCTCCCAAAGCTTTCTTTGCAAGGAAATATACTTTTGACGGAGAGAATCCGAATCTTAAAGTATAATACAGGAAGAAATCATGAAGTTCATAAGGACCAACAGAATCTTCCGTTTTCTGAGAAATCTCACCATTTTCATCTGGAGGCAGAAGCTCCGGACTGATCGGAGTATCAAGTATATCCTTCAGTACATTTTCACTTCCTGGGAAAATGTTATTCTCAACAACACTGTCGATCATCCATCTTACAAGAGTCTTCGGAATACTTCCATTGACACCGTACATAGCCATCTGATCTCCGTTATATGTGCACCATCCCAAAGCAAGCTCAGAGAGGTCACCGGTACCGACAACAAGACCGCCAACCTTATTTGCATAATCCATAAGAACCTGAGTTCTTTCTCTTGCCTGGGTATTTTCATATGTTGTATTCTTCTCTTCCGGATCATGACCGATATCCTTGAAATGCTGTAAGCAAGCATCCTTGATATTTATGACAATCGGTTCTGTTCCCAGACTCTTAATAAGTTCAAGTGAGTTATTATAGGTTCTGTCAGTAGTACCGAATGCAGGCATCGTAATTGCAATAAGATCACTTGCCGGTCTTCCGAGCTTGCGAAGTGCCTTTGCACAAACAAGGAGGGCCAGTGTAGAATCCATTCCACCCGATACTCCTATAACAGGCTTGCTGTTAGTGATCTTAAGCCTCTTAACGAGTCCGCCGACCTGCATATCAAATATTTCGTTACATCTCTTAACTCTTTTCGTCTTTGATGAAGGAATGAAAGGATGTTTTCTTGTGATAACGTATTCTCCATCGGATTCAGGAAGAATGATGTCACTAAGAGATACAAACATTGTATCCTTCAAAGTTTTTCTGTATATTTTTCTTGCATCACCGAAGGTTGTATTCTTCATTCGATCTGCTCTTATACGTCCCAGATCCATATCTGCAATCAGAATATAATCACTTGCAATAAATTCCTTATTCTCATTGAGAATTCTTCCATATTCGGCAATAATGCTCTGACCTGAGAATATGACATCCTGTGTTGATTCATCACAACCTGCAGATACATAAATATAGTCACATATATTTGCTGAACTGAGATGCTTAACAAGCTCACGTCTGTATTCACGTTTTCCAATCACTTCGTTACTTGCGGAGATATTTACAATTATTTCAGCTCCTGCAAGTGCCATCCATGAACCCGGCGTAACTGATCCCCATGCATCTTCGCAAATTTCAATTCCGAGCGAAACACCACCCAGATCATATACAACAGAACTGCCTACAGGAATACTGTAATCACCGATTGCAGGTATATATACATAATCAGTATCGAGCTCTGCGGCTGATGTAAACCATCTCTTCTCATAGAATTCGTTATAATTCGGAAGCATAGTCTTGACTGTTATACCGATAACAGTTCCGTTTACGATGACAAATGCTCCGTTATATAGTCTGTTATTTATAACTACGGGTGCACCGAGAATAACAACCTGTGAACTGTTTTCCGTAGCTGAAACAATCTCTGCAACGGCTTTGTTAGATGCTTCGATCAGAGTCTTCTGAAAGAAAAGATCCTGACATGTATAACCCGTTACAGCAAGCTCGGGAAATGCGATTATTCCGGTATCATAGCTTGCAGCCTCAACAAGCTTATCGAGAATCTGCTTTTTATTGAATTCAACATCTCCTACACGTAATTCGGGAACACAAGCTGCAGCTCTGTAAAAATCAAACATTTACGTACCCTCCGTTTTATTCAAATTCAAATGATTATCTAGATATATTTCAATGAATTATAGATCTGATATGGATCTGATGTATCGTAAACAATCATTTGTACATCAGATTTGGTTTTATTCATCCCTTGATTCAAGATCAAGTGCTAATCCCTGCAGATAATTAACAACCGCACCACCTGAAGGTTTTAGGAAATATTCATCTGCAAGTTCAACATATTTGAAATTCTTGGGATGTCCTTCTTTGACACGTTCTATATATTTCTTGAGTTCAACAAAAGGCATATAATACATGTCATTTCTCATAGTAAAATGTATCAGAAGAAAGGAAACACCGCCCTGACTTTCAAATTCCTCCATGAATTTATACTGATGCTCATGGATATTCTGAAGAGCAAAAGTATCGGTCTTACATTCTTTTGCATCAAAGCATATCGGTACAGATTGAACTACTCCTATATAATCTACAGTTGAATCTTTTTCAAAATAAGCTTCTGTAATAAGTTTCTTCTCTGAATTAAATTTCAGAGGTGTTATAGGAGTTGGAATCTTTTGTACAAGTCCAAGATTCTGTTTTCTGTAATATTCATTTGTACTATTTATAAGGTCTTCAAAGGTAGAACCTCTGAGTCCTCTGGAATTCCATGTCGCCATATTAGAAGTATTCCTCAATATCTTTTGGAAAATCGGCTCTAAAAACCTCAGTTTCACTGAGTTTCAGCAATCCGGCATGAAGGAGTTGTCTCTTCGGTCTTGGTTTTAATTTTCTGTCAAGTTCCGTATCTCCGTATTTTCTGTCTCCGACTATCGGAAAACCGAGATACCGGAGAGAGACTCTTATCTGATGAGATTTTCCGGTATATAATACAGCCTCAACAAGAGAGATATTATTCTCATCATTATATTTCAGAAATCTGAAACCGGTCTTTATATAGTCGCTTCCGGTTACATCTTTCAATACTTTTACGGTATTATCTTTTTCGTTTTTGGAAAAACCGAGTGTATATATTCCGTCCTTATCGAATCTTCCGTGAACAACAGCAAAATAAGATTTTAATACTTTGGATTCTTCACCTTTTTCACGCATTTTATCGGATAGATATCTGAGACCTTTCTGAGTTTTTCCGGCGGTTATGATTCCGCTTGTATTTCTATCTAATCTGTTGCATACGGATGGTCTGAAGTTTTCAAGCTGAGATCTGCTGATCATATTACATTCCAGCATATGGTCTATAACAGCTTCATTTATACTGTAATCTTCAGCTGATGCCTTCTGAGATAAAACTCCCGCGGGTTTATTGATTATGATATAGTCATCGTTTTCATAAATTATATTATCTTCGGTTAATTTGATAATCTTATCATTCTTACCGGTTTTATGCCTATTAACGCTGTTTGGGCTATCGGCGCTGTTATCCGAATATGAAGAATGAAACAGCCGGATGGTATCATCGGAAAGATATAATTTAACTTTGTCACCATCTTTCAGAATTTCTTCTCCGTCAGCTTTCTTATCATTTAAAACTATATTCTTTTTTCGAAGCATTTTATAAGTAAAGGACTGAGGTGCTTTATCAAAATATTTAAAGCACAGCTTCTTGAGCTTCTGACCTTCATCAAGTTTTGATATTTTTAATTCAATCATTTATTGATACCCGATATAAAATATAGTTAAAAACCGGCCTCCAGAAGCTTTGTGCGAAGCTTTTCACTTTGCTTGATCTCTTTTGATGCTTTTTTTAATCTTCCGATCTCTTTGTCAAAGCCATCAATATTGTCAACTATGCAAATTCTGACTTTATCTTTGCTGTCTGAAAATACATTTTCAAGATATTCTGTAGATTGTTTCTTTTCAGCAGTATCAGATGCTTCGGGACGGTATGCAACTATTCCGTTATTTATGATTGCAGCAACCGGGAAAAACTTAACATCATCATCAGTAACTGATATATCATATAAAAGATTCAGAGAATGATTCTCGCTTATTTTTTCGGTTTTTTCATATTCATCTTTACTGAGAGGCTTACATTTTAGACTCAGAAGGTATGATACGAAATTCTTTGCAAAAGGAATAGACATTACTGCCGCAATTACAATAAACAATGTTCTTCTTGTCTGGAACACTATGAGACTGAATACAACGTCAGTCAGTATAAAAAGAAAACAGATAAATATTATTGCAAGTTTGATCAGTTTATATCTTTTTAAATGTCCGTAATGTCCTTTACGAAGATTTTTTTCTTCTTTCATGACATAATTCTCCATCCCGGAAGATACTTATTCTTAATGCTTCCTCTGTCATCGGCCTTACCAAATCCAAGCGGGAAGCCGTCAACAGCAACAAGAACCCATCCCTTCCTGACTGCTTCATCGCTGTATTCAATAGTTTCGCCTTTAAGATATCTGATAATTCTCTCATCATCCGCCGAAAGATTAAGGACATTGTCAAATTCATCGGCTTTAAGATTCATTGCAAGAGCCTGACTTGGTTCGAATCGGTTTTTCTTAACCTCTCCCATTAGCAGACCTCGTCTCAATACATGAAGTCGACCGTTTTCCGGACAACCATCGGGGATATAATATATCCTGCCATTCATATCCTCAAAACGGTCATTTTTGAAGTTCCTTTTTATATGAGTAAGAAATTCCGCTTGTTCCTCACTTATCTTATATTTCTTAGGATAGTAATCACTGACGGACGAGAATGCATTATCTGTCGATTCATCTTTGATGAGCGATACAAAATGTCCTTCTCCTTTTACTTTATGTGGAAACAGGTGTGCTGTATTTTCCAATTTGGCAGATGCTGCATTATCAAAATCAGTCCATTCGGGATTTCCGTCAACAAATCCATCGAATTTTCTGACAGGAATAAGCTTTAGATTATCATTTAATGAAAGAAGGAACATTATACTGTCCTCATCTTCCTTTCCGGAAAATGTGCAGGTAGAATATAGAATTGTTCCACCGGGCTTTAACATTTTCACGGCTTCCGTCAGGATGGATTTTTGTATTGTTGCGAAATACTCATTACCATTACGTTCCCAGGCCGTGATCATTGAAGATGACTTTCTGAACATTCCCTCTCCTGAGCAAGGAGCATCTATAAGTATCTTGTCAAAATAATGATCATATACACCGGCTAATTTATCGGTAGACTCGCAGGTGACGAGTACATTTTCAGCACCAAATAATTCAAGATTTTTAATAAGAGCTTTTGCACGAGAGGCACTGATATCATTCGAAACCAGATATCCCGTTCCGTCAAGCTTTGCAAGCAGTTCGGTGGATTTTCCACCCGGAGCCGCACATATATCAAGAACCTTATCGCCTGGTTCAATAGGTATTTCAGCAGCCGGAAGAAGTGCACTTGGCTCCTGAAGATAATAAAGACCTGCATAATAATATGGATGTTTGGATGGCGAACACTCGCTTTCATCATAATAAAATCCATTATTGCTCCAAGGTACCGGAGTCAGCTTAAATGGTGAAATCTTTAAAAAGTCTTCAACACTGATCTTAAGAGTGTTTACTCTGAGTGCGTGATACATCGGCTTCTCAAGTGCATCAAGATAGTCGTTATATTCATCTCCAAGCATCATTTTCATTTGTTCTGCAAAAGAATCAGGAAGTCTCATTTCATCCTCGTTATAATGTTATTCGTCTTCATCCCAGCCGTGCTTTTCTTCTCCCGCATTTACAGGAGTTTCATCAATATTTACCCTTGAATTCAGGAAGTCATATTCTTTTTCAAAATCGATATTATCCGGATATGCAAGATGAAGTTCACTGATTATCTTATATGCTTCTGCGTAATTCTTCTGTCTTTCAAGGATTACGGCTTTGTTATATTCAAGAAGATACATATATTTGTCATCTCCGCTATATACACCTTGTTGAATATATTCAGAAGCCTTTGCATCATCCCCTATTCCTACATAATATGAAGCAAGCTGAGATGCAACGTAAGTATTCATTCCATAATCATTTATATAATTATCAAATGCGGCCTGCATCTTATCTCCGTCTCCATTATTTGCATAACATGCACCGAGATAAATATTCAGACTGGAATCACCTTTTTCAATAAGCTTTTCAAGCTTTGCTGCAGCAGAACTGTAATCCTTTTGATTTATAAATGTATCCATTGCATCGGCAAATTCGATTCTATCTTTAAGAAATTCCTTATTGGAATATTCATTACTGTTAAGCAGCTCATTATAAAGAGTAAGGGCTTTTGCATAGTCACCTCGTTTTAATGTAGACTCAGCAATATAAACCTTAGAATCTATATCCATTGATTTTGAAAACCATTGTTTCTCATCTATAGATTCCTGTAAGAGCTGTTCGGCTTTTTCATAATTGCCGCTGTTAAACTCTGCAATACCCTGCTCTCGTAATTCTTCTTTATAAGATGTACAGTTGATAATAACTATAATCGTTGCAATAATAGAAATTACGCTGATTATAAGTCCTGTAATAGCAATCTTTTTCATTCTTTCTTTTTTCCTGCTGCTTCGTCTTGTATTATTTGAAACTTCAGACATTTCAGTAACTCTCCTATTCGTTCGCAAGGGTCATTTTAGCAAATCTCCAGGAATCCTTACACATTCTTTCGAGATCTAATTCAGCAACCCATCCGAGTTCTTTCTTTGCCTTAGATGCATCAGCATAACATGTGGCAATGTCACCCGGACGACGAGCCTTTATAACATAAGGAATTTTAATATCATTTGCTTTTTCAAATGCATGAACTATATCCAGTACGCTATATCCGATACCTGTTCCAAGGTTATAAATATTTACACCGGTACTGTTTATAACCTTGTCTACAGCACAGAGATGTCCCTTGGCAAGATCTGTAACGTGAATATAATCACGCACTCCTGTTCCATCCGGAGTATCATAATCATTTCCGAATACACCAAGTTCAGGAAGCTTTCCTATAGCAACCTGCATTATATAAGGCATAAGGTTATTTGGTATTCCGTTAGGAGACTCACCGATTATTCCACTCTCGTCAGCTCCGATAGGATTAAAGTATCTGAGAAGAACAACGCTCCATTCTTTATCAGAAACATATAGATCACTCAGTATCTGCTCAAGCATAGATTTTGTCCATCCATATGGATTAGTACAGACACCCTTCGGACATTCTTCAGTAATAGGAATGAAAGCAGGATCACCGTAAACAGTTGCTGATGATGAGAAAATGATCTTCTTTACATTATATTTTGCCATCAGCTTAACAAGGTTAATGGTTCCTGTAATGTTATTCTCATAATAAGCAACAGGTTTAGCAACTGATTCACCTACTGCCTTAAGGCCTGCAAAATGAATCACACAGTCGATCTTGTTTTCTTTGAAGATCGGTTCCATTTCCTCAGGATTAAGCATATCAGCTTTATAGAACTTTACCTCTTTACCGGTAATCTTCTTTATCTTATCCAGTGTGTCGATCTTTGAATTATAAAGATTATCAAAAACAACAACATCATGTCCCTTCTTAAGAAGTTCAACAACTGTATGTGAACCAATATAGCCTGTTCCACCTGATACAAGTACATTCATGATAAAACCTCCTGAATTATGTCTGGTAAATAATCTATAGTTCTCATAGAACTTATCTTATTGAATAATTAAATTTAATCTATCATAAGATGTTTCCATCCCGTAAATAGATTAAATAATATACATTATCAAAATCATATACAATATATAGTATTCTTTGACATCATTAATGCATTATGTTATTATAACAAAGATTTAGCATAAAAAAAACAGAATTCTACACAGAATTCTGTTTAAGATTTTATTATGCTACAAATATTTAGCCGGCATGTCGGAATTGGCAGACGAGGCAGACTCAAAATCTGTTGATGGCAACATCGTGCGGGTTCGACCCCCGCTGCCGGCACTTCAAAACCCCAGTAAAATCGGGCATTCCCAAGATTTGAAAAGTTACTTTTGTTACTTTTTACCCCGAAATAGGTTACTTTTTTGAGTCGGATGAGCATATCATGCCGGCTTTTTCTATTATTTCCCTCTTTAATGCCATATCAGACACATCATAAGTATAGTAGTTCGAGTTAACTCTCTCGGAATTACCAAGGAGTGATGATGTAATAGTTGTTGATACTCCATTACACTTCATATTACTGTTAAATGTTCTTCTTATTGCGTGTATACTCTTCTTTCCGGAAAACTTCGGTCCTCCGGTACGGTTTCTCATGGAATCAGAGATCTTTGTCGATGATATACGTCCGTTTTTATCCATGAAGACAAATTCTCCGAGCAATCCATTAGAAATCTCGTATTCCTTTATTCTGTTAAAGAGGTTGATGAGTTCATCAGATAATGGGAATATACGATCTTTTCCTGTCTTTGTAGTAGATACCGTATATTCGTTTGTCAGGCGATTATGTTTCTCTGAATGTCTGATCAGCATTATACCTTCATCGTATAATATATCTTCCCATTTGAGACCGGATATCTCTCCTACTCTCATTCCCGTGAGAAGTGATAATTCAATTGCAAAACACACAACCTTATTAGCATTTTTTGAAACAGGGTTATGTATGCTCTGCAGCAATGCCTGCTGTTCAGCCATAGACAGAGTTCTTTCTCTGGCAGTTTTAATAGATGGTTCCTTGCATAATGAACGGTACATCGGCAGATCAACGTAATTACATGGATTATCCCTTATTACACGATCACGTATGGCTTTATTAAATATTCCATTCACATATCCCCATATACTTTGTAGAGCTTTCCATGGTATAGGTTTTTCTTCCAGAACTTTTCTTATATGAGAAGTAAGGTCAGTATCTTCGATATCTCGTATATCCATCTTCTCTATGGGATATCCTTTAAAAAACCTGTTATAGTCGGATGTATACTTATATATAGTATTGTCAGAACGCCCACAGAGGCTCTGTCTTTCCATCCATAACTGAAAGGCTGTCTCAAAATCATAATGGTCTATATGAGTCTTATAAAAGCCGATGACTACATCTTCCAGATCTTTAAGATGCTTTTTCTTTATAAGTTTAGTAAACTTACTTTTATTATCCGGAAGCTTTGTTTTCCAGAATCCATCGGATGCCTGCCATATCCTGTACGAGTGCTTATCAAGAAACTGTTTATTATCCATTTTCCTAATCTGCTCCTCAATGATGGCCTCATCTATGATACCATTGTCGGCAAGCATTCTCAATTCTTCGAGAGAAAAATTATTAAGTTTTTCGCCTGATATCGTTATATTCATTCCATCTCCTATGAAAAGCAGATTTAACATGTGTACGTGTGTTTATAATAAAATTATAAACATTCGATTCTGCTAAAATTCTCATAGAATGATGAAATTTAATAGAAAAGTTATCAATTCTGATAAATTTTGCATATCAGACTTTTTTTCCATTGGAAAAAAATCGGTCACAGGTTATTCACTTATTCTCCAGTGGAGAATAAGTTTAGGTATCATAAGTAGCTTTCTTGCTAATGGGAATTGGGGCGAGCCCCAAGATGTAGTCTTATTTTGAAAATTGCAAGTTGAAGCATCGCGAAATTTGCAATTTTTGCATAAAGACTTTGCTTGTAAGGGATTGGACAGCTTAGATGCGAGATGATTAAGTGATCGTCATATTAATTTATTAAAAATCTTTTTCATAGTTTCAATTCCTATATCTTCATATATATCATATTCCTCTCTCCACATCTTCCATATCTTTGAGGCTTTTTCTTCATCTTTTTCAAGGGTATTACTTAATCGTATTAAAATATCATCATCTTCAGTCATTTCTTCAGGCTTAACTTTTTTTAATCTATACAATGGTGAAAGCATAGGTTCATACGAGCCTAATTCTGCATGTTTATAAAATCTTTTATGCTTCAGTGATGTCATTCTCCATTTATCAGTAAATGGGACTTTAAATATTATTGTAGGAAAACAGCAGTCATATAATGAGCTTGATTCTAAAATCATTGCATGAAATGGCGGTCCGAAAGGACGACAATCAATTCGCACAATATCGCCGGTGCGATAAGGAACGCTTCGGTTCAAGTCGATTTCTCCACTAGATAATCTTCTTGAAGCCGGTATATAATACGTATTTCCATTATCTTGAGCTTTCGGACTCATTTTTTCAAACCAACAAATACGACCATCAAATATATAGTAATCACATTTATGTATCTTTTTATAATGTCCAAATTTAGAATTCTCTGGTTTCCAAGATTCTATGCGGTAATAATGATCATTTAGATCATCATCCTCTTTTTCATTATTTATATAATTCATAATTTCCTTAATTGAGGAAAATAAACCGTTACCAAATGATTTTTCTACAAATGAATCAGTATCATACCATTCAGAAAAAAGATAGAATAAACCTTCGCCTTCATACTCGGTAAGATAATCATCCATCATATTTATAGCATCTCTTATTTCATCACGTGCATCCCACATATATGACCATCCATCATCATATGTCCAGTCCACAAGATCTTTGATATTTTTTTTAATCTTTTTCCATTTTTCTTCTGTTTTCAATGATTTATATACATTATTATATATATTAAATTTCAGATTCCTTTTTTTCATCAAGAAATCAAATAGGGATTCTTTTTCTTTTAAAGCAATTGGAGCCTGACATATAATATCTGTTATGCCATAACAATAAACATCTTGCTGATTTTTAGCATAATCTGATATATCATAATCCCCATAATCTGAAAACGGAACCAGATGCGCTATCATTTCATTTGAAAAACCGCACCTATCCAAAACAAACCTTATATCATCCACTGTCCACTCGCATCTGTTGCCTCGGTATGCTTTTAAATCTTCAATTGATTTAATATCAATCCATTTATTCTCATTCAACAGATACACCCTGCTTTTTTTGCCTAATATAGTAAGATTCAAAAGATTTATAAATGTTCCAATGCTTTTACCATCCCATATTCCTATTCCTTCATCAGCATCATGTGCCATCTGAAAATCCTTTTCAATTCTCATACTATAAGCAGTCCTTCGTTTACCATCAATTTGAAAATGCTTTTCTTCCCAGTTGCCAATATTATGGCGGGCTTTTGTTTTAGATCCTGAAACATAAACTTTGACATTTCTATACCCTGTAGAGTTTAGATACTTCTGAACTAGTTCATAAATTCCAAAGCAATCACCAATAATAATATCTGCACTTTCTTTTATAATATTATCTATTGCCGATACAACATCATATGGGAGTTGATTATATAACGTTTTTTTATTTATATTTTCAGTTCCGCAAATAAATATCTTCATTAATCCTCCTCCATTTTTGTATTCTGCCACATACAGTTTTTTCACTAGTTTCTACTCATACAAGTCTCAAAATCATTCAAAGTATCTATAATCATACTTATAATAGTCTTTATTCTCGTATACGATTCTTAAACTCATATTCTATACCGCCTTCATAAGCAGCGTTAAATATTTCTTCAGCAAGAAAGTCAATATAATTACAAACATCTTCAATAGATATATCAATAGTAAAACTCGAAGATCCACTATTGTATATTTTGCCATAACGTTCTGTACGGTGTTGTACTACTACATCAATACCGATTTTTTTCAAAGATAAATCATCATTATGCCCAAGATAGTTTACAATACAATAATGTAATCCATTGGCAAATTGTCGAGCAGCCTCAAACTCCCAAGGTTTACAGCCTTCAATGTCTGTAGGTTTTTTATTTCGCATATCACCTATGTTTTCAATGAGTGTAATGTCTTTTCGATACACATTGTCTTTCGTCACGCGTGGAATAATATACTCCATTGTATTTTTGTACAGATCCTTAAATCCATCATAATCAAAATAATTGTTTTCTAACTGTTCATATAATAAATACCAATAATACTCTAACTCTGTGAGACATTTATCCATATTTTCAAAAATAATATTTTCTAGATTTGGAGATTCTTCCTGTTCATAACATCCTATCATAGTGTACTTATCTTCAATTTTTATGAATAATCCTTCTTCGGTTATATCTAAAGCATACTCATATCCTCCCAAAACACTTTTATAATCCCCATTTCCAATAAGTATGATACTTGAACGCTTTGAAGCAAATGTCATTATGGCTTTAAGCATTTCCTGCATTTTAATTACATTTTCTGATAATATTTCTACATCCTCTATAATAAGAACAATCCATCCACAAGTAGGCGGTAAGCTATCTATAATACTATAAAGATCTGATTTTTCATCAACCTCATGCTGATAAAGTTCCCCAATATCAGAATAATAATTTCGCATATTACGATGAAAGTTTTTCGCCGAATAATGAGCAAGATACACTTCTCCAGGCATTTCCTGATCAATGATATCAAACATCATCTTCTTGATTGTTGCATTAGTTAATTTTCGCTCATGGCTATTTACATATAATATATTCTGATGTTTAGGTCGTATATCTCCATATCTATTACACCAATTTTTTAAATATATATACATATCTTTATCAACAATCGACACTTAACTCTTCTCCTTTCTGATATAAAAAATACAATCACATACCTTTTGACTATACATGTTCATTACTATAACTGTATTGTACATGGATATATGTCCTTTTTTTGTCCCATTAAAAAAGAGGAGAAGTCAATTCTACATCTCCTCATCAAGATAACAATGATAGTGCTTACTATGATCAATTTTTATTATTGGTTTTTCCGTCAACCCAAAAGCTTTTACAATATCTTTTATATAAGAATCATCAACATGTGGACTCATATATATAATAGGCTTTCCCTTTCCCGTATAATCAACCCTTCCTCTTGGATAATAATCAAAAGGTTTATTACATCTTTTGGATTTTATAGTCTCCCATAACTTTTTATGATTGTATGTTTTACCAGATTTAGATATTCCTTCTATATATTTCTCGTCAAACGGAAATGCCAGCATTTTATCATTGATAATCCAAAAAACACCTCTTACCATGCTTCTCCCACCTTATGGATGTTTTTTTATACATATGTCCAGTCTAAATCATATAGCCTTTTATATGTGCTTCTTTGATAAATTTCATTAGCAGGTGAATATCTTACTTTTCTTTGTGCAAATTTTCGTAATGTTTTTATATTGGTATTAATTCGATGTACTCCATATTTATATTCGTCAATGTTATAATCATAATTTAGATAATAACCCCTGCAACAACGATACTCACCATTCCGATACTTGATAATGCGGCTTCGCTTTTTCTTTTTGGTTTCTATTCGTCGTAGGTTGTGTATCAGTTTACGTTTATTGATATCATATATTTCGCCCTTGACTTTAGACATAACACATTCCTCTTCTAAATCAACATGCTGAAGAATAATACTCTTCTCCTGTTTCAAGACATATTACTGCTAATTTGCCACCCGGAATTCCACAACCACAGTCTATGGCTATATGCATATTCTCTTTATATATATAGCCTGGATTCGGATTATTTTTTATGTATTGAGTTGGTGTATGTCCCGTAACTACATATTTATCATCAAAATAACGAATACTATAATCAGTTGAATCCCAAACAAGGTTTTTTATAGAATAGTTTTCTATTTGTTTTTTCGGAGAATAATCTCCCAAACCAGCATGAACAAGAAAAAACTTCTTATCATTAACAATCAGTTCCTCATACATTGAAAAACTCAATATATACTCAATTATTTTGGCTTTCATTACAGAGTCCAATTGCTTGAACTCATTTACAGTTGTTTCACATCCATTCCTTTGCCAATCTATAAGATTACCTAACATTTCAGCATCAATAGAATCAGTATCTTTAAGATTTTTGCCGGAATTTAAAAAACGCAATCCATCTAATGCCATAAGCTCATGATTACCAACCAAACAAATCACGTTAGACATTTCCATCAACTTTTGTAATGTCTTAATGGGGTGTGGACCACGATCTACGATATCTCCCAATATGTATAAAGTATCTGTATCCTTTAATTGAATTTTTTCAATAAGTTCTATAAACTTGTCATATTCTCCGTGAATATCGCCCATCACGTAATTCATGTCATTCTCCTATATTTCCACTAGCAATACAGTAGCCATATGATACATTATCCCAATAAATTTTCCCGGATAAATCGGAAACTGAAATACTTGCAGAACTTACATATGGGTGTGAAAGCAAGAAATCTACAATTATTTGATACCAATTTGTATCTATTGCAGCAATTCTGAATGTCAATTTATCATCATTCCATAGTCTAACCTTACACCAATCTCGATTATAAGAGTGTAATATAGAAGCTTTTGAATCATCTGAATGTGTAGCTTTCCAAACTCTGCAAATATCTTTTTCCTGCTCTGACCCATAACTTGAAACTATATCTACGATACTATCAAATTCAAATGATTCTGTAGGATGAGCATAAACGTCTATGCAGGCACCGGACTTATTTATTAACCAGGCTTTCCCAAATGAATCCATACTTCTTATCTCCTTACATTGATTGCAAATCACTCAACAACAGTATCTTCACATATGTAATTATCATTTACGCTGATGAACGATGCCGGTTCAAACGGATCATGATCGTTGATATGACACTCTCTCATAAATTGAAATCCCTTCAATTCAGTATCATCCGTATAAAATGTTATACGATGGACAAAATATACTATAGCGTCATCTTCTCTTTTCCTTTCCCACACTTCTATCTTTCCACCATTTGAAGTCATAGTCTCCAGATAGTATAAAGCTTCATCGATATCTGCATACATACCAGCCGGAATGTATTTATATGTTCCTTTATATTCAACACATTCCCATAGATACATAACGATATCGTCATTACTTCCATCCATACCTTCTATCCATGAGACAGCAATATCAAAATCATTATTAGCATGTGTAAAAGAATGCTCATATGTATTCATGAGAACTTGTCTCAATTCATCTTTATTCCCATTATTACATTTCCATTCAGAAACTTTTCTTATAAGTTCACAACAAATATCTTCTTTTTCAGAAAGCAGTTCGATTATTTTCTTTTTCTTTTTTATTGAAGCATCAGCCTTGCAGATCATTCTTTTCAAGTCATTCTTGCATAGTTTCTCCCCATTATTCTTCAGTATAAGATTCAGCATCTCATCGAAGTTTTTCTCATATTTGAAAAGAACATCTATATCAACCACATCCCCATTAAATAAATCTGTGTCAATCTTGTCCTCATCATATCTTTCAGCCAATATGTATTCCTGTAAATCTTCAAGCTCTTTTATTTCAGTGATATCTCCTCTTTTGACGTTATATACTGAACACTTTTTACAATACCCAAGAAATGCAAGCATTCCGATAAACACATCTATATCTGTCCCATCCCAGGCAAAGAAACCCTCGTCACATTTCTCAGCCATTAAACATTGAATTAATGGATCCAGACTGAATTCATGCTGCCTTATATATATCATTCTATAAGGCCACTCCCCTATATTCACTCTTGGCCATTCTTCATACTCATCACTGTCTCTCATAGAAATAATCGTGACATTCCTATATTTTAAATCAGCCAGATACTTCTGAATCTCGAAATCTCCGTAATTATATTCAGACACAAAAATGTCTGATTCGATCCTAATATATTCATCTATCTTACGAGTTATTATGTTTTCACTGCTGCAGGACATCTGCACCCCATAACAAAATACTTTCATACGTTCTCTCCAATCTATCAGATATCGCAAATGTATGTTTTCACATTGTTCTTCTCAGCTAATTTAATCATGGATCCTGTTCCCTTGGATTTATAATCCCAGAAAGCTATCAACGCTCCATTTTCACCCACATATTCAGCCACTTCTTTATTTCTTACAGGTCCTGCACTTCTTCCATATTTTTTCCAATTAGCATTAAATACTTTTAAAACAATCCATTTTTTCATTAGCATACTTTTCAGCCATTATATCTACGCCTGAAGCTCCACCTGATACTATTTCTGATATTTCAATTGCATTATTATGAATTATCTTTTCCAATTCACTTTTGAATAAGTCATAATCATTAAAGCCTCTTAATCCGGCAATTATCACTTTCATCACCGGTCTCCTTCCTGATATTTGACACATGATTATTTGCTTCTGTATCATATTGTATACGGAGTTATGGGACAAATATGTCACATTAGTATCTGCCAACGCACGTATTTCCCGGCATTTTTGTTTTTCTGTGCAGTTTTATAAGCCTCATCATTTATTCTCAATCTATCTGAAACCGCTTCATCTGACATATCAATACCAAACTCCCTACAAAGTTCTCTGAAAACAAGATAATTTGGCGTATAATATGGATTCTTCCATACATCATCATCGCTTCTATTCGACATGAGCATCAACACAGCTGCACACCCTGTACTTTTCGAACCACCCTTTGAACAGCAAATATATAAATCAGTAATACATTCCGGAAGATTACGGATAAACTTTATGATCATCCTGGCATGTTCTCGTGTAAATGCACCATATAGTTCTGTACTCTCAACATCCTGAATATCTACAACAAGTTTTCTTATCTTAATTCTATTTAATCCCGGCGTGGTTCGTGTAGTGAGGGTTATCATTGCACAATCCTCCAAAGGAATATCAAACACACTCTCTGATATTGCAGTTACTGCCAGAATATGGATCACATACTTTTTTATATACATATCTTCTTTTTTATAACCTCCAGCTGTGCATTAAAATCCGCATCCATTTTTCTCTTCTCTTCGACTCTTTTTTCCGGTAATTACAGTTCGAAAATAACGATGCCAACATCATACTGTGTTTCAAGAAGTTTCATTATATTGTCCCAGTTTTCTATAATATTTTGCTTCATCCTTTATCCCCGAATAATACAAATATATTTGAATGATTATATACCCTGTCATGTACCATTTTAGTCACATAAAAAAGGCGACATTTCTGCCGCCCTAAAACACTTGATTTCAATAATATATAAATAATATGTAAAACTAACTCTTATGCATAAAGTCACATGTTTTATTAATTTCTTCTTTAAGTATTCTCTCCCCACATGTTTCTTTTGCTCTACTCCAATAGTAATAATCAAACATTATTCGATTAATCTTTAATCCTGATATAGAAATAATTGAATCAATTGCTTTCTGATAATTCTCATATTCTCCTTCTTTATTCTCAAGCGTGCTCCAAGCTTTATATTTATCATAACCAGGCTTTTCATTAAAAAAATATTTATAGCATTCAAACACGAACTTCATCATATAACTATCCATCGGTGCATCACATTTATTAAAATGTTTTGCAATCTTTGGATTGTCATAGTATTTGACATATATATATTTCATAGTCATATTGATTAGCTTTTGAATCTTTCCGAATAAAAATGCATCAATCTTTTTATTGCTCTTATTATTCTCTTCAATTATTTTATTTACGGTCTCATCAAAACTCGGATTATTGTCACCATTTATTATGCTCTCTGCATATTCTTTCACAGCATTTTTGATTCCGCTAATATCTATCAAATTTTTCTTTTCACCTTCTTTTGATACTCGATTCATCGCATCATTTACTGCCATCTCGTAGTAAAAATCAAATATAAAATCATCTATTATAATTCGTTTATTAACCATACCCATTTCTCCTTCTTTACTTTTTATTATTCATCATTCAATCACATTGAAAAAATGACCATAGACCCATAGTGCTCTATCTACATCTCTGTTAGTTTTCCATTCATCTTCGTTGTTATAATACATTTTGCAAAATTCTTTCAATAATTCAATATAGTCTGAATAGATCCCCTTTTTTAAAATATTTTGAGCTGCTTTTGTGTCCTTTGATGGCAAAGAACATCCTCGAACTATAGTTTCATCTGTTATAACTATCCTATCCTTTTCAATACACTTTAATTTCCATGCAACCAAGGACGCCATAGCAAAACGATCAAATATTGGATATTCAGTGTTCGTAATAAAGTGTAAAAGCGTAATGAGATAAACAGTTCCTATCCCCCTCATCAGTTCCTTATACGTTGAATCATTTGATAAATTCAACAGTTCACTCCAAGCTGATTGTACATCTTTAGATTTACAATAATTCTTCTTAATGTCTTTTATCTCTTTTGCAATAGGTTCAAATTCATTCCATTCAACTTTACGCTGATAAGGTATTTGAAGAGAAACAAAACAATCCTCTTTATCACTTTCTTTCCAGTTTTTATCATATTCTATAATTGGTCCTGTTTCACCGGTTTTATTATAATTTATTTTTCCAGTTTTCCATGCAAGAATCCGGAAGATATCTTTAGCTTTCCAATCTGACTTCCGACAATCATTATATATCTGTTCTTCAACCCATCTTCGTGTTTTTTCTATACTGTCTGGTTGAATAATATCGTCAACGTCATCATCAATAAAGTATGATTTAGAATACCCTTTATGAAACTCAACTTCTTCTCCTAATGCACAACAAGTTTCTATTATTATATTGTTTGGAAATCGATACTGAGTCCATTTCGTATATTTCAACTCTCTTTCATCCCACTGATTTATAAGATCATTATTCATAAAGCACCTCCATATTGAATCTATATAATTATATCAACTTGATTTTTTGTTTCTGAATCATATATTATACGTGTAGATGAGGTAAATTTGTCACATCCTATAAGAGACCACTATTAGTGGTCTTCTGTAATTAATTAGTTTCTTGTGAGTTTTGAAGAAATATCGCTTATAATCGAATCTATATCTTTCTTATACTTTCCATCAACTTGCTCTTCAATATAATTACTGAGCTCTTCTTGATCAAACTCGCCCTGTTGAACAGCTCTATTAAATCTATACAGTACATTTCTCATGTCATCTGTTATACGACTTTCACATTGTTCCTTAAAAAAGTTGTCGCAACTATAATATGCCTCTGCCATAGCTCCGGCGATATCTGTAAGAGTATCACAATCGCCGCCGAGAGATACTGCTGTTCTAATTACATCTTCAAAACTTACTCCTTCCAGAAATGCAGTAATCGCTTCGGGAACAGTCTCCTGACAGCTTTCTACATGATAATATTCTGGCCGGATCTCGTCACATGTTCTGGATAAATCATAACCAAATTCATTTATAACATATTCTTTTATTTTATCTTTTGACATTCCATTTCTTGAAAGAAATATCACTGATGCAACTGACTCTGCACCTTTTATACCTTCTGGATGATTATGAGTGATTTCAGCGGTCCACCTAGCGACTTTTCTGGTCACTTCTATCGTATTATAAAGCCATCCGGCAGCCGATACCCTCATTGCTGAACCATTTCCGAAACTTCCATATGGTTCTGATTTTTCAGAAAAAAGCCAGCTACCGAACATTCCACCATACCCAGCATTTGGAATGGCTCTTCCCCATTTTTTCATATTGCGTATCAATAAATGCTTTGCTGTCTTTTCATCTGGTTCTTTTCCTGCATTCAAAAGTGCCTCGGCTACGGCAATGGTCATAACAGAATCATCTGTAAACTCGGATGAGCTGTCAAAAAGATTAAACTCTTTAACTTTAGGACTCCTATCAAATTCAAATCTGCTTCCTATGATATCTCCCAGAATTGCTCCGTACATATTCTATGAACGCTCCTTATTTTTCTATATCAAAATAATCTATAGTGGCATGGCCATAAACCCACAAAGCTTGATATAATTCCCTAGAAATATACATCGTACCATTCAAAAATCCATTTACTGAATTTCTTTTTTGTAATGACCATATACCCATAATGCTCTATCTAACTCTCTTTCTATGTTATGATATCCCAAAACATGATCAAGCAAATATATATACTCTCCATACATGGCAAAAACCTTATCTTTTTCCTTTTTATCCGGTGCTGCACCCACAAAAACCTCATGAGGTTTCTTTTTCAAATACAAAGCCTTTACAGCCTTATGAGCAAAATAATCATAAATAGGATATTCTTTATCACTCAAAAAAAACAATATCGTAATTAAATATACAGCTCCGACATTCTTTAGTTTTACTTGTTCTGAGATTTTCAACAAACTATTGTAGTTTACTTTAAAGCTACCTTTTCCTTTTACTAGTGTCATTTTTTTAATCTCACTAATAAATTCATCAGCATTTTCTATCTTATGTCCCCTTCCGTTACGGACTTCACTAATTGAATTTGCATCCTTACATATAGCTTCATTTTTTTGTAGTCTTCCAGCTTTCCATAAAAAAACTCTCTTATCCAGAGGAATTGAATTATTTAGGACATTTTCTGCATATTCCTCGATAGCATATTGTGTCTTGTTTTTTAAAATAGTTCCTAGCACTTCTTTCTCTTTTTTGGTATAGCTATCCTTAACAAAGTAAAACTGCTCATACGTTTCAATTAATGATTTTTTTTCAGCTTCATTCAAACTAAACACTTGTAAATTCCCCATGATATTTTCCTTTCTCGATTAATTCTTATTAATGTAAGATTTAGCAATTATCATTCTTTTATTCCTTACTATATCCTGGATAATACGCAATCTCCAGTTAAAATCTTACAGTATAAAAATACTTTATTTCTCATACGCCTCCACGGCTTTCTTCAGTTGCTCTACTATTTTCTTCCTTAATCTTTCCGGTCTGAGTACCATTACATCCGGTGCAAAGTTTAGTGCGAACTGCTCCATGGCACGTTCATTTGTGGTTGTTGATACGGTTACCCCTGTTTCATCTTTATCTGAAAACCTGACATCTGTTCCGAACATATCTATCACATCACCGATCATCGGAAGAACTACTCTGAAAGATACCATCACATCATCACTTGAATACATATACGGATGCTTCTTCATATAGTCAGCCAGATTAAGTTCTGCTTTATTTGACCATTTCAATTTCTTAAACGGTTTTATAGGTTCATTGGTAATCTCAATGTCAGAAATGCGGTCCAAACGATAATTGGAGATATCATCATATTTGTCATAATTACATATGAGATAATACTTTCCCTCCCTTGCAGCCATCTGATAAGGTGAAACCAGATATATTCTTTCACTTCCGTCTTCACGTTTTTTGACATGCATTTTCTTATCGGTATCATATTCCAGATATTTAAATGTTATTTTCCTTTTCTTGCTAATTGATTCATCTATAAGTCCAACATTAAGAAATAGAGCCTTATTATTTGATTTATCATCTGGAAGCGTTGAAATGTATTTAACCCTAGAACGGAAATGTTCGCTAGACAATCCTTCAATCTTCTCAACCAGATCTTTACATTCGCTATATGGTATATGTCTTGAAAAGAGCAAACCGTCTATCATGAGCCGTAGTTCATCATCAGTAAAATCTCTCACAAGATAATAGTCTGACCAGATATAGTTATCTTCCTTGACTACCTCTCCGGTATCGGGATCTATTATTTTTTTCCCGGATTTATCCTTTACAGGCATCTTACGGATTGTTTCTTTGTATTCGATTTCATAACCTAAATCCATAAGATTCATAATATTTCTACGGATACTTCTTCTGTTAGCCTCAATATCATATTGCTTATCAAGTATATCTATGATTTCATTTTGACTAAGTCGATGATTCTCATCGGAGTATCGCTTTAAGACTTCGAGAATATTCATCATTATTTTTTTCGGCGGCTTCCCAGTCATCTCTTATTCCTCCTTTACTGCCTCTCTAAGTTTCTTCAGAACCTTAACCATTGCAAATGTGTCCAAACCACAATACTTGAGTAGATTCTTTCTTGTAATTTCTACCTCTTCAGGTGACATCTTTTGCATATTTACAAATGCAGACATTGCCTCCCCACCATGATGTATCCCTTCCAGGTTATGATAATCAAGTTCCGGATCATCAGGGAATAGTGCCGGAAGTACATATTTAATGGAATAACTTCCCTTCATAGCTTCGCTATAGTAATACTGATTTGAAAAAGGAATCATCAAATCATGTATGTTTTCTCTGATATTAAGCAAATGATCAGACAAATCATCATATAATTCTGCGAGACTTCTTATAACACTTTTTTCAAACCCCATATTAAAAGCTAAAACGCATGTATTTTCGGGGATATCTTTTACTAAGCTCTCAGCTAATAATCTGCGAGGATCAGTTCCTGCTTCGGCTAAAAATTCTAAATGTTCGAGTGTTCCATCTTCCTTTTCAACATGTATTGAATATTGAAATGGTACCTTGGCATAAGGATGCATATTGTCAAAATCCGGAATGACTGGCGAATATGTTTCAAAATCCAGATGATAGAGCGGATAAGATAGTGTATCCAGGAAATCATTAATTTTCTCTTTTTCTATATGATCCGGTTTATGATAATAAGCTGTATCAACCTGCCTCATCTGTTTATCAGCCAGCTTAGGGTGCTCTCTTATGATATCTTCAAAACTTATTATTCCTTCCCTATATATTTTATATTTCTGACTTATTTTCAGATTCTTTATATCAAATACAGATTCATCAGGAAGGCTTCGTCTGCAATATTTGTAATATGCACATTTCTCCGGTTTATCGCAGCATATATCAATATCTTTTTCCGGTTCTTCTTCAAACTGAAGATACTCTCTTATCTCAAGTATCTTCTGCTCTACAAAGTTCTGCTTTTCTTTAACTGTATCTGTACAGTTTTCCATGACAAATAAGCCCTGCAGGTCGATATCACCCTGTCGGACATATTGGTTATTTATATGCATAATGTAAACTTTATTTACTGGAATTCCTGATTTGAAAAGAACGTAATACTGATAGCTTACGTCATAGATATGTTCTTCCTTAACCTCTGTAGAGCTTTTTACTTCGATCAGATCATAGCCTGACTCAGTCTTGCGAAGAATGTCAACAGAACAAAAGCAGCCATCATAAAGAAAGCTTGCTTCTGCTATACATTTTGAACCATCTTCAAGAAGCCGTACGGTTTCATCTACCATAGCTTCTTTACTTGGATGAAATTGTACAAGCGAATACTCTCCGAAATATCCCCTTGCCAGCTCGCCGACCATTATACCGACTTCTATAACATCAGTTAAATCTTCATTAGATGCCATCTCCGGTTTATGCTCGTCCAACCAAAGAATCTTCGGACATCTTACACCCTTGCAATACCTTGATTTGCTAAGTTCACCCCTCATATGCTTACCTCCAAAATAAGAAAAGAATATGCACCCCTACACATTCATTATATTGGATAGCATGTACCTTTTTTAGCACATATATATTATATCAAGATGCGGATGTGATTACAAACAATCAATAAAATGCTTCGTTGTTTTAAAATATTCTAATGAACCGCAGACAATATTTCCGCAATTATGATCTTCTATTTCTATATTTACATTATAAACATCTCTAAGATAAGAATCTTCTTCATAAAAATCCTCATTATACATCATGATGCTGTAATCTACCATCCGAGTTGATTCCTGTATTTCTGATAAAACCAATACATTCACATTTTTCATTTCGGCAATTTTATTAAGTGCATCTAGAATCTCTATATATTCCTTTTCGTTCATATCCGAATGGCCAATCTTATCAATGATTATCAACTGAGGCTCCTGTTCGAGATCATCAAATAATTTTAATATTTCATCCATATTAGGTATATTCTGGTGATGTATATAAACTGGGGATTCCCTAAAACATTGAAGTATTTCCTCATATTCACTGTTTTCTATTTCACAGGTTAGTGGATCTATTCCTTCGATACAGATGTGATAAATAATATCGAGTATTACAGCAAAAGGTTTTTTATAGAAGGATATGTATAAAACCGGTATTTTATTATTGATAGCATTATAAATCAGCGTATCAAAAGCGAACGTTCTGATTCCTATTCCACCATCTGATGAAATAAGAATCAGCTCGCCTTTCCTGAATCCACCGTAACGTTCATCTATCAATTTATAACCAGTCTTTATCATGTCGCACTCATCATATATTATGCTCCGTGCTTTGCTGATTTCTTTATCAAACTTACGTCGTAGAATACTCTTATCCACAGAATCCCATCCTCACTATATTGTTTGCTTTCTTCTTCGGAAGTTCTATATCTTCTGCAGTAAATGTCAGGATATCTTCTCTTGTAATATTATCGATTTCTTTTGTAAGTAGCCTGCTGGACTGAGCCATTCTTGCCCTTTCTATGACATTACGCACATATCGACCATTACCAAAATCAGGTTCATTAATAGCAATGGAAAAACATTCCCTGAGACGGTCTATTGCATCCTCAGTAAAATGCATTCCTTTTTTATCTGCAATAACTTCAGCAATCTTGCAAAGCTCTTCAACATCATAGTCTTCAAATGATACCTGAAAAGCAATTCTGGAACGAAGTCCGGGATTCTTATCAAGGAATGCTTCCATCTTGTCAGGATATCCTGCAAAGATTACAATTACCTCATCCCTTCGATTCTCCATTTCCTGAACGATAGTATTAATTGCTTCATCACCATATAATCCATCTCTGTCATCCACAAGAGAATATGCTTCATCTATAAAGAGAACTCCACCTTTTGCATCTTCAAATCTTGCCTTAACTGTCGGAGCTGTCCATCCCACATATTTTCCAACCAGATCCTGACGACCAACCTCCACAAGCTTTCCTGTAGATAAAACGCCATTATCTTTCATAATATCTGTAAATAGTCTTGCTACCGTAGTCTTTGCCGTTCCAGGATTTCCAGTAAAGACCATATGCATAGATGGAGCATCCTGGTTAATTCCCTTATCCCTAAAAAGCTTTTGTGCCTTGTAATAGTCCAGAGCCTGATTGATAACTTTCTTTGCTTCAGTAAGTCCAATCATTTTCTCCAGATCATCATATGCAGAACCCTTAGGTGACTCATCTACTTTTTTCTTTGTCACAGATTCAATACATTGATACAGTGGATATATCGATCTTTTTAGTTTACCCCTAAACCATTCATGAAAATCAGTATCCAGATCTCTTAACAGATAACTGCTGTCCGGTTTTATCTGGCCCAGAAGTTGCTTATCAGGTCTCACATGATAAGCCTTTGCCTTTGTTGATAATACCTTTTTTGCATCTTCAGCTGAGATAAACTCTTCTTTAAGCTCTATAATACTAACATTTCCCAGATACTCAAAAAACCATCCCTTAATCTTTGTACATTCCTTAGGAAAACAATAGATTGTAAGTACATCGTTGCTATACTTATTCATTAAGTTTGAAAGTTTCTCAATTGAATCTCGTACTCCGCTGGCTTTTGATCCTTCAACTTCTTCCTCACAACGAAATGTAATAACAATTGCCCCACCTGAGCTGGTCTTATATAAAGACTCTAACTCTTCCATCTCATTATTAAGTCTATATCCCCTGTCAGCTTCAATTTCATACAAAGAAACTCTTTTGTTGCTTATCCTGTAATTATCATATAACGCCTGAAGAACTATTTTTGAAGTTGACTCTTTTATATCATCATCATCGGATTCAATAATATAATGAACAGGATGCCCTGTTATTCTTTTTATATTCTTCCCACCATAGATACGATCTAATTCCGGTATAAGAGTATTACGTATATATAACTCTTCAGCCCTTTTATATATTGTTTGTTTTTCTGAATCGTCTAAAATTTCTTCTTTAAACAATCGGTTGTTTCGATAATTAATAGAACTTAATCCTAATGAATTATATAGATTAATTTTACGTATAAAATTATTGTACTCCGATTCACCTATCATAAAGTCGATATCTCTAAATGTTATTTCTTCATACTGAATATTCGATAAAGAAATCCCCAATGATACAAGATATTTGTTCAGCTTTGCTTTTAAGCCATCTATACAATTAAGAAATGCACCTATCGTAATTTCTTCAGCAGAAATCTCTTCTACGAAAAAGAATCCATCACTCCAAAAATCTTGATTTCTTGTTTTTGTTTGTATCTTTCTTTCTACTTTTCTATCAACTTCCGAACATATCTGGATCGTATTTTTATCTTTGGGTTTCCCTTCTATTTTGATATAAAACATATCCCCACCTCCATATAATATCCGTCAATCATTACATCTTTATAAATATATAATATACGGATAGATGGGATGAAATTGTCTCATCTATCTGATGCTTTAAAATTATATATTGGTTTAAGTACCTCTATTACATCTACAGATTCATGTATCACATCAATGATGTTTTCCAATGATTTGTATGCCATAGGTGCTTCATCTATAGTTCTATTACTCACAGAGGTTGTATAAATCCCCTTCATAGAATTTTGATACTCTTCTAATGTTAGCGCCTGCTTTGCTTCTTTTCTTGACATGATACGTCCGGCTCCATGTGGTGCAGAATAATTCCATTCAGGATTACCTTTTCCTGTTGCGAGTACACTTCCATCTCTCATATTAATCGGAATTAATACCTTTTCGCCTTTATGTGCTGCAATAGCACCCTTACGGAGTATTCTCTCTTTCGTATCAATATAATTATGTATCGTATGAAATGATTCTCCTGCTGTAAAACCGGTTCTTTTCAATAATATTTCCGCTATCTTCTCTCGATTTTTCCTTGCAAAATGCTGACATATTTTTACATCATGCATATAGTCTTCTAAATAAGTTCCATAAAGCCAGCAGAGATCATCCGGAATATCATATTCTATATAATTTCTATTTATTTCTATTGCAAGATTCTGATAATACTCTGCAACCTGCTTTCCAAGATTCCTGCTACCCGAGTGAATTACTAAGTAATTAGTTCCATCGGATGACTGATCTATTTCAATAAAATGATTTCCGCCACCTAATGTCCCTATAGATCTTTCGATTTTTCTTGAATCATTCAATTCTACAAAACATCTCAGTTCCGTTAAATCAAATCTTTCCTGTCTGCTATCCCAGATATTTCTTCCTGAAGGAATATAATGAGCCGCATTATCAAACTTTTCCAGATTTATAAGTTCTTTACCTAAATCAACGGTATACATGCCGCATCCAATATCTACTCCTACTATATTAGGAACAACTTTATCTGTGATGGTCATCGTGGTTCCAATGGTACAACCTCTACCATAATGAACATCCGGCATGATACGTACCTTAGAACCTTCCGTAAATTCATAATCACACATACGTCTTATTTGCTCTATTGCACTCTCATCACATACTGTCGCATAACATATCGCTGTACATTTTTCACCTTTTATCTCAAACATTGTTATCCTTCCTTTCCGTATTCAATATATTAATTGCCTTCTCTACATCGGAATCTGATAATCCAATTCTGTAATCTGTCAATACCAGATTCTTCCTGATTTCATCATCAAAATCTGTAAATGTATGATCATCTATAACAACATACGCTTCTACATTCTGAACCCTTTCAAGAAATTTATGGATTCCCTTTCCCCTATCTTCAAAATATGTATCGTACACATGATCATCATAGGTTTTAGAAGTTATTTTAAGACCATGCTTTTTTAACTTACGATTCAGGTATTTAGCATCCTCAGAACAGCAGAAATCAAATTCCTCCCATCCAATCTTCCAATCACTTGTGAGAATAATCCTGGTATCAGTCTCTTCAACAATTTGTGCCAGCTTAGTTACCAGCTTATCGTCAATCCCCATACATCCACTTGGAGCAGAAGCTTTGGTATTTTCATAATTCAAAACTCCATCAATATCTAAAAATATAAGTTTCATATCACTCACCCTATCACTGAATACACATACTATTTGTTTTACACATAAACTCTGATATCAGCATACACGTATCGATGTGACATTTTTGGAACATAAAAAAAGGACATCAATAGTGATGTCCAAAAACAGGCAAGCAACGGATTTATGTAAAAAGTGCAAATTCAGCTCTGCTTCATCAGCACTGTTTTCATAAATCCTGCTTCTTGGGGATACCCCAATCCCCATAAAAAAAGATCTATCATTACGATAGATCCTTTAGTCATTTAATTAATATATGAATTTACACCAGTAAGTTTTACAATATCTTCATCACTCCAAAATTCATTACTCCATTTGAAGAAAACGTCCTTTCGTTTTTTGAATATTCTAAAAGGATCTTCCGTGTTGTCATAAATATGTAAAATATCGCAGACTTCAACAAGTTGCGGAATTAATTTTAATGCCTTTTCATATCTGCTGCGAATCTTATCTTCTGGAACCCCATGACCGCCTAGAGCTTTTCTGGCATTAACTCGGGCTACGTTTATATCTGCAGTAGATGTGATTACGTAAATACCTCTAATAAAATACCCTTGATTTTTAGCTTTAATTAGCAATTTAAGATTTCTATCGGTAGATAATACAGTCTCGAAAGTAAAATCTTTCTTTGCATGAACAAAGTTTTCTCTTAATTCTTCTGCCTTTAAAGCAGCATCCATATCTGAACAAAGAGTTGTTGATTTTATATCATCTGCATTTATATATACTCCGACAGTTTTGGCCATTTTGGTTATAGTGGTTTTTCCGCTTCCATTAGGACCTGCAAATACCATAATTTCGGGTAATATGATTTTATCATTCTCCGACATACTCTTTCCTCCCATCAGGATATTCCAAATATGCCCTCTTTGTGACTTTATCATATTTTGCAACAGGTAAACCTTTTATTTTTCTGATTTCGTTATCTATTCTAATAGATTCTTTAAATCTAACAGTTAATTCATCATCTGAAATACCACAAGTAGAATCTAATTCATTTGCGATGGTCATAGAAATCATCTCCCTTCGATTTTTATTTATTTTATCAAATTAAAAAAGATATTTAAACATTTTAAATCAAATAAAAAAGAGAATCATATTATTGCTTCCCTTATGATTATGCTTTTTTATTGTAACCCGGCCATCAGGAGGAGCATCTCCTTTCTTAATCATGTATGAGGTGAATGAGTAACAATTCTTGTTACTTTTTTGTTACTTTTAGCTTTTTCGTTCTCGAAAACCCTTATTTTATGGGCATCCGCGCTATCGTACAGTGGATTCGACCCCCGCTGCCGGCACTCGGAAAGCCCGTAAAATCGGGCTTTTTTGATTTCGAAGAGGGTTACCTAGGGTTACCTTTTTCTTATGTAAACCAAATCAGGCCAATATAGCAACCATTAAACGGAGTTTTAAATATTTCCTCATCCTTCGTCCCATCCTTTATAAAACACTTAAACTATTTAGTTCTAAAACTACCTGCTGCTTCATCGAGAACCCTTTTCAGTATCTCCTCTTTTTCGGTTCCGACATTTTCCATAGGATAATTAATGCAAAAGCATATATTATACTTTTCATGGCAATATAGATACATCATATTGCCATAATATTCAATCTTAGCCTTAAACAGAAATTCACTTCCATCTGCCGGTTCTGCTTCAAGGGCATTTTGAAATGTACCGTATTCCTTAAACTGCTGTACTGCATAACTTATCCATTCATCCTGAAGTATACAGACATTCGGAAGATCATTCTCAGTCCAGGTCTCTTTATCCGGTGCATATACTGATATCACCCAGAATTCCTCAGGGTGATCCTCAGCTGCTTTAAATGTACTATCTATCTCATATTCATATATAGAATCATCAGCTGATATCCAATGCTTTTCACCCGATAATACTATATTATCGTTTGTCTTCTTTTGACATCCCGATAAACAAATAATCATTACAATGTTTAATATAAAAAGTTTCTTCATGTCAATTTCCAAAATGATACTTTATTGATTTCTGTAATATAGTCTGCTGTAATTCACGTGCCGCTTTATTGATAGCGTCAACATCAACTCTGTCAACTTTTCTTACAGGATAATAACACGGCGTAATGGAGTTCTTCTCCTCTCTCTTGTTTGGATGCATTGCAAGATCATCTACATGGTGATATCCGTTTTCAATCGCTCTATCCGGATAATATACATCTTCATAATAGGTTGTAATATTATCCTCTTCAGAAAGCAGAATATAGTAAGGTCTGGTATATTCTCCAAAACATTCAATAATTGAATTACATTCGCCTCCTCCGATAAGAGCATATAAATGCCCATCGACATAAAGGATCTTACATTCTATATAATAATCCTTATAGAATGGGATAAATCCATTCTTAGTATCACCCGGACTATCCATATATCTTGCAATCGGAGCATATTTAAGCTCATCATCTTTTTCTTTAAGCATAACTATTGAATTATATATGTATACCGGACGTTTTGCCGATTCTCCGGGATGAATGACTTCAGTTTTATCAAACTTATCGGAATGCGGCCATTTAAATCCCATAATTACCGGTTTTGTATAGTAATTAAGTGTATTCCACTCTTCAATATACATTTTATACTTCTCATTCATACTCTCGAGAAGTGCATTATGTTCTTCTTCGATAAATGCGAGTCCACGAGCTTTCATATCATCATAAAAATCCTGAGCACTCTTATAATTATATGTTTCTACCCTATACCCATTCTTTCCCGAATAATAAAACTTTTCATGCAGATATCTGCCGATCTGCACTCTGAATATCAATAATAAAGAAAACGGAATCGGCAGACCGACAAGTAAAAATCCCCATCCGCTTAACTCCGAATGATACTTGATCATTATACGGATTGGATTAATAACATAAAAGATCACAGCGAGCGATATATTTATGGCGAATATATAATCACCCCTAAAATAGCATAGCCTAATCCATCCCAACCATTTCCCGATTCTTTATTCATTGTATGACTAATAATATACGGAAGTATAAACCATACAAAAACTCCCGAAATCAGGCACAGTATGTATTCAGTTTTGATACTGCTTATAACCATAATACTTCCTTTCAATCATTTATTGTATTTTAACATAGGTTAAACGAATAGATCATTCATCAGATCCAAATACAACCATAACGATAAAATCTGAATAGTCAATAAATAATCCTTTTATTTTTTTACAGCATTCCTTATCATATTTGCCATATTAAGGAAATCCTTTGCTTTTATGATAGCCATCC
>CAMJHQ010000020.1 GCA_946405625.1 uncultured Lachnospiraceae bacterium
AGTTGAATTTAATAACGAGTATCCTGATAAGGTAGGAAAGCTTGTTATCAAGAAGACCTTCGGCGGTCCTGTAGTAGAGGCAGATAAGGAAACACTTTCGTTCGTAGTAACAAAGGTCGGAGATACAACAGGAACAACATATAAGCTTGCGGATTTCAATTATGATTCAACAACAGGTGAATACACCAAGGAAATCGAACTTAAGAATGATGAACTTGGAGATTACACAGTAGTTGAGCAGAATTATAACCAGTCAAGTGGTGCGGCAGTAACTGTAACTCATAAGATCGGAAATAATACTGAGAATGGAGCAACTGCTACAGTAACAGTAGGTGAGAACGGTGAAACAGTTGAATTTAATAACGAGTATCCTGATAAGGTAGGAAAGCTTGTTATCAAGAAGACCTTCGGCGGTCCTGTAGTAGAGGCAGATAAGGAAACACTTTCGTTCGTAGTAACAAAGGTCGGAGATACAACAGGAACAACATATAAGCTTGCGGATTTCAATTATGATTCAACAACAGGTGAATACACCAAGGAAATCGAACTTAAGAATGATGAACTTGGAAAATACACAGTAACAGAGCAGAATTATAACCAGGCAAGTGGTGCTGCTGTCAAGGTAAGTTATTCAGTTAATGATGGAACAACTACAGAGGGTGAAAAAGCTACTGTAGAAGTTGTTGCAGATGCTGATCAGACAATTGAATTTAACAATGAATATCCACAGCCTGAAGATAAGGTTGGTGAACTTGTTATTACAAAGACCTTCGGCGGTCCTGTAGTAGAGGCGGATAAGGAAACTCTGTCATTTGAAGTTAAGAAGACAGGCGAGACAGATGGAACAACATATAAGCTTGCTGACTTCGCATATGATTCAGCTACTGATACATATTCCAAGACAATAGTTCTTAAAAATGATGAGCTTGGTGATTATACAGTAACAGAGAAGAATTACAACGAAGTAAGTGGTGCGGCAGTAGTTGTAACTTACAAGGTTGGTGAAACTACCGGTACAGGCGTAACAGCAGAAGTATCAGTCGGAGACAAGGATTCAAAGAAAGTTGAATTCAACAATGAGTATCCTGATAAGGTAGGAAAGCTTGTAATCACAAAGACCTTCGGTGGTCCTGTAGTAGAGGAAGATTTTGATACACTTTCATTCCTTGTAAAGAAGGATGGAGAGACAGAAGGAAAGACATACAAGCTGAGCGACTTTAATTATGACAAGGATACAAAGACATACACCAAGGAAATCGAACTTAAAAATGATGAACTTGGAACATATACTGTAACAGAGCAGAACTACAACACAGTAAGTGGTGCAGAAGTAGTAGTAACTTATAAGATTGGTGAAACTACTAAGACAGGAACATCTGCAGAAGTAACTGTAGGTGATAAGGATACAAAGAAAGTTGAATTCAACAATGAGTATCCTGATAAGGTAGGAAAGCTTGTTATTACAAAGACCTTTGGTGGTCCTGTAGTTGAGGCAGATAAGAAAACTCTTTCATTCTTAGTGAAGAAAGACGGTGCTTCAGAAGGAACAACATACAAGCTGGATGACTTTACATATGATGAAACCACAAAGACATACACCAAAGAGATTACATTAATAAATGATGACCTTGGAAAATACACAGTAACAGAGCAGAATTATAATGAGGAAAGCGGTGTAGCAGTAGCCGTAACTTACAAAGTAAATGATGGTAAGACTCAGGAAGGAGCTGTTGCTGAAGTAAAGGTTTCAAACGGAAAGACCGAAACAGTTGAGTTTAATAATGAGTATCCTGATAAGGTAGGAAAGCTTGTTATTAAAAAGACCTTCGGCGGCCCGGTTGTAGAAGCAGATAAGGAGACACTGTTCTTTGAAGTAAAGAAGGACGGAGCTGATAAAGCTACAATCTACACATTGGATGATTTTGAGTATGATCTTATCTCACAATCGTATATCAAAGAAATTGAGATTATGAATGATAATCTCGGAGATTATACGATAACAGAGAAGAACTACAACGCATCAAGTGGTGCAAAAGTAGAAGTAAGCTACAAGCTGAATGGTGGAGAAAAGATCGTTAAGGAAACTGCAGGTGTAAATGTTGTAGAAGGAAAGACTCAGACAGTTGAATTCAATAATGAGTATCCTGATAAGATAGGAAAGCTCGTGATTACAAAGACCTTTGGTGGTCCTGTAGTAGAAGCAGATAAGGAAACGCTCAGTTTCGAAGTAAAGAAGGTAGGAGAAACAGAGGGAACAACCTACAAGCTGGATAGCTTCAAATATGATGAATCTACTAAGACATACACCAAGGAAATTGAGATCAAGAATGGTGATCTGGGTGATTACACAATAACTGAGAAGAACTACAACGCATCAAGTGGTGCAAAAGTAGAAGTAAGCTACAAAGTAAATGATGGCGAAAAGACAGTTAAGGAAACCGCCGGAGTAACAGTAGTTGACGGAAAGACTCAGACAGTTGCATTCAACAATGAGTATCCACAACCGGAAGATAAGGTTGGTGAGCTTGTTATCACAAAGACCTTCGGTGGTCCTGTAGTAGAGGCAGATAAGGAAACTCTCAGTTTCGAAGTGAAGAAGGTAGGAGAAACAAACGGAACAACCTACAAGCTCGATGACTTCACTTATGACGAAGACACAGAGACATATACAAAGAAGATTATTCTTAAGAATGATGAACTCGGAGAGTACACTGTAACAGAGAAGAACTACAATGAGGCAAGTGGTGCTGCAGTAGAAGTAAGCTACAAGCTGAATGGTGGTGAAAAGACAGTATCTGAAACTGCAGGAGTAACAGTAGTTGACGGAAAAACTCAGACAGTTGAGTTCAACAATGAGTATCCGAAGGCTAATAAACTTGTTATCACAAAGACCTTTGGTGGTCCTGTAGTAGAGGCAGATAAGGAAACACTTTCCTTCGAAGTTAAGAAGGATGAAGATGGTGCGGTAGGAACAACCTACAAGCTGGATAGCTTCACATATGATGAAAATACAAAGACATACACCAAGGAAATTGTAATTTCAGATGATGGCAAGTATATAATAACAGAGAAGAATTATAATGAAGTAAGCGGTGCAGAAGTTGAAGTTACCTATAAAGTAGGAAGCGGAGAAGTTCAGAGCGGATCTGCAACATCTGTAAAGCTGTCTAATGGAAGCACTGAAACAGTTGCATTCAACAATAAGTATCCGGATAAGGTTGGAAAGATTCTCCTTACAAAGACCTTTGGTGGTCCTGCTGTAGAAGATGATAAGAAAACACTTTCATTCGATGTACAGAAGGTTGGATCAGAAACTGTTAAGACATATAAGTTCGCTGACTTTGAATACAATCTGATTACTCAGAGATATGAGTTGGAAATCGAACTTAAGAATGATGATCTTGGTGATTATACAATTACCGAGAAGAACTATAATGCAGCAAGTGGCGCATCAGTAGAAGTAAGCTACAAAGTTAATGGTGGAGAAAAGACTGTTAAGGAAACAGCCGGAGTAACTGTAGTTGACGGAAAGACTCAGACGGTTGAATTTAATAATGAGTATCCGGATAAGGTTGGAAAACTCGTTATTACAAAGACCTTTGGTGGTCCTGTAGTAGAGGCAGATAAGAGCACACTTTCCTTCGAAGTAAAGAAGGTAGGTGCAACAGAAGGAACAATCTACAAGCTGTCAGACTTCACATATGATGAAAACGCAAAGACATATACCAAGGAAATCGAACTGAAGAACGATAATCTTGGTGAGTACACAGTAACAGAGAAGAATTACAATGATGCAAGTGGCGCATCAGTAGAAGTAAGCTACAAGCTGAATGGTGGAGAGAAGACAGTATCTGAAACCGCAGGAGTAACAGTAGTTGACGGAAAGACTCAGACAGTCGCATTCAACAACGAATATCCTGTAGCAGAGGATAAGGTTGGAAAACTCGTTATTACAAAGACCTTTGGTGGTCCTGTAGTAGAGGCAGATAAGAGCACACTTTCCTTCGAAGTAAAGAAGGTAGGTGCAACAGAAGGAACAATCTACAAGCTGTCAGACTTCACATATGATGAAAACGCAAAGACATATACCAAGGAAATCGAACTGAAGAACGATAATCTTGGTGAGTACACAGTAACAGAGAAGAATTACAATGATGCAAGTGGCGCATCAGTAGAAGTAAGCTACAAGCTGAATGGTGGAGAGAAGACAGTATCTGAAACCGCAGGAGTAACAGTAGTTGACGGAAAGACTCAGACAGTCGCATTCAACAACGAATATCCTGTAGTTGAAGAGAAGGTTGGAAATCTTGTAATCAGCAAGACAATCAGCGGAACAGATCTCAATGAGCTTGAGACAATCAGCTTCAGAATTGAAGGAAGTGACGGATCAACACTTACAGTACCTGATCTTACGATTGCAAATGCAACAGACGGAAAGTGGCAGGTTGCTGCTCCGGGTAGATTTGAGTACACATTTACAAATCTTCCGGCAGGTGTTAAGTACACAGTAACAGAATCACTTGACGGACATACTACTAAGTATGTACTTGATACAAATAACAGTACAAAGACAGGTAGTGCTACAATCGTTAAGGATGATACAGTAACTGTAGAGCTTACAAATGCTTACAAGAAGGAAGAAACACCTAAGGAAACAGGTAAGATTTACGTACATGTAACTGAGGAGAAGTCGGGTAAGGACGTTCCGGATGCAGAGGTTGTAGTAATCGATGAGAACGGAAACGAGAAGACTTACAAGACTAACGAAAAGGGTGAGATCGTTGATGAGAACGGTAATTACCCGGATGTGACTCCAGGAAAGTATACTGTAAAGGTAGTAAAGGTTCCTGAAGGCTATGATGTAAAGACCGGTGAGACCGGAGATGTTGTTGTTCCTAAGGATGGAATCGGAAAGCACGAAGCAGTTATCAAGACAGATCGCGGTGGTATAATAATCACAGTTTACGATGAGGAGACAGGCGATGTCGTTCCTAATGCGGAAATCGAAATCACAACTCCTGATGGAAAGACTCAGAAGTTTATCACTGATAAGAACGGACAGGTAACTGAATATGCTAAGAAGGATGAGTATGGTAACTATACTCAGAAGCCGGGAACATTTACTTACAAGGTAACAAAGGTACCTGAAGGATATAAGGTATCTGTCGGAGAGCTTCAGGACGGTATAGTTGAGGCTAATAAGCTTACAGAGCTTGAGGCATTGATCATACCAAGAACAGGTGGTCTTGATATCAAGGTTGTAGATGAAAAGACTGAGAAGCCTGTACCGGATGCGGTTGTTGAAATCGTTACACCGGATGGAGAGAAGATCCAGCTGAAGACTGACAGAAACGGAATGATCACTAAGTTTGCTGAGACAACACCGGATGGAAAATATACTGCTCGTGTAGGTTCATACCAGATCACGGTAGTAAAGGTACCTGAAGGATATTCGGTAACAACAGGTCAGACCAAGACTGAGACAGTTGTTGAAGGTGAGTTAAGACATCATATCGCTAAGATTGCTACAGCTGAAACAACAACTGAAAAGACTACTGAAAGTACAACAAGTCAGAAGACAACAACAAAGACAGATACAAATGCTAAGACAGCTGATGAGGCTGACATCGCAGGAGTAGCAGGACTTATGCTTCTGTCTGTAGCAGCAGTAGTTGCAATAATAAGACGTAAGAAGGAAGATGAGGAATAATACCGAATCTGACTGAATACAGATAATCAAGATTTATAGTGCAGTGTGATTTATGTCACACTGCACTATTATTTTTTTGGAGGATTAATCCTCTTTTTAGTTGCAGACCTCAGATAAAGGATTTAGAATAAAAAAGAGTGTTTTTGACACTGATTATTTTAGTAAGGATAAAAAGTATGGATAATCACGATAGAAGAAATAAAATTCTTGAAGCTATTCAAAATAGCGATTCTCCGGTCAGTGCATCTCTCCTGTCAAAAGAGATGGGAGTGAGCAGACAGATAATAGTAGGTGATGTAGCACTGCTGCGTGCTGAAGGAAATGATATTTTGTCCACTCCGAGGGGATATGTTGCAGCACCAAAGGAGAAGACTGTGACAAGGCGTATAGCGGTAAATCATTCTGCTGAAGAAACGCAGTTAGAGCTTTATTCTCTTGTGGATGCGGGCTGTACTGTGGAAGATGTAATTGTTGAGCATCCTATTTATGGGCAACTGATAGGGGGACTCAGAATTTCAAGCAGATATGATGTTGACGAGTTTCTAAGAAAGTCGAAAGAGGAAAATGCAACACCGCTTTCTGCTCTTACCGAAGGAATTCATTTGCATACTCTGAGTGCTAACTCTGAGGAGCAGATTGATAGGGCGATTGAAAAACTTAAAGAATTAGGGATTCTTTTGTGAAATCATCTGATTAATATGTGAAATCATCTGAATAATATTGACTTTTCAATGACGTGATATTATAATATGTCACGTCATTTGTTTTGACAGGTGTCAAGACACCTAGCCCATTGATCAGACCATAGGATATACCTGTGGTATTACAAAAAGAGGAAGAAAAATGGAAAAAGGAAAAGAAAAAGAAAAAGGCCTTAAGGCATTTATGAAGAGAAAGGATATTGAGATATCTCTTAAGAGATATGGAATCGATGCACTCGGAGCTATGGCGAAGGGACTCTTCTGTTCATTGCTTATCGGTACTATCATTGATACGGTAGGAAAGCAGTTTGGCATATCGTTCCTTACTTCGATAATTGCTACTATCGGTGAAAAGGAATACACGGTCGGCGGAATAGCTACAGCTATGAGTGGTCCGGCTATGGCATGTGCGATAGGATATGCACTTAAGTGTCCTGAACTTGTTCTGTTTTCTTTGATTCCGGTCGGTTTTGCATCAAATGCGCTCGGTGGAGCCGGTGGACCTTTGGCAGTTCTTTTTGTAGCAATTATTGCATCTGAACTGGGAAAGGCTATTTCAAAAGAAACTAAGATAGATATTCTCGTAACTCCTCTGGTTACGATCGGATCGGGTATTTTCTTCTCATGGCTTATTGCTCCGCCACTCGGAAATGCTGCTATGAGTGTTGGAAAGATCATTATGAAAGCTACAGAGTTTCAGCCATTTATTATGGGTATTATTGTTTCTGTTGTCGTTGGTATGGCACTTACACTTCCTATATCTTCAGCAGCGATATGTGCAGCTTTGGTTCTTCAGGGACTTGCAGGTGGTGCTGCGGTAGCAGGATGCTGCGCGCAGATGGTCGGCTTTGCTGTTATTTCTTTCAAGGAAAACAAATGGGGAGGTCTGGTGTCTCAGGGAATCGGAACTTCAATGCTTCAGATGGGTAATATTGTAAAGAACCCTAGAATCTGGCTTGCACCTACACTTGCATCAGCAATAACAGGTCCTTTAGCTACATGTCTGTTTAAGCTTCAGATGAATGGTCAAGCTGTATCGTCAGGTATGGGTACCTGCGGACTTGTAGGACAGATCGGTGTTTATACAGGATGGGTTGATGATATCGCTGCAGGAACAAAGACTGCCATCACATGGTTTGACTGGACAGGACTTATCCTTATATCGTTTGTTCTACCTGCAATACTTGCACTTATATTCAATGCAATATTCAAGAAAATCGGCTGGGTTAAGGATGGAGATATGAAGCTTGAAGCTTAATTATCGTTCCGAAGATGATCGATTGAAAATATGATATATTAAGTAAAGGCCACACATTTAGGTATGTGTGGCTTTTTTGTGTATCTGAGTTAAATAGTTTGTATGAAATAATCAGTTATGATGAAAACAGTATATACTGAAAATATTATACGTTGAAAATAATCTATGCAGTCAGTATGTTATGCTTTCGCTAAGTTATGATATCGGATATTATCCTGATTGCTTCTTCCATTTTATCCTCCGGAACTGTGGAGTAGTTGATGAGGAAGGCGTGTTCTTCGTTATTTCCGTAGTAACTGAGTGGATAAATCTTTATTCCGCGGTTCAGAAGCTTGTCTGTTAATTCGTTGTCCTTATACTTTGTATTGAGCTTCAGGATAAAGTGAAGACCTGCATCTGCTTCGAGGATTTCAGATATGTCAGCGAGAGGCCCGCTCTTGATAATGTTCAGGATGTGGTCTCTCTTTTTTCTGTATGCAGTCCTCATCCGGTTTATGTGTTTTTCAAAGAAACCCTCGTTTATAAAGCATGCAAGTGTAAGCTGTTCAAAATTTGAAACGGTACATGAGTAGAAACTCAGTTTTTTATAATATTGTTCCGCAAGTTGTTCGGGGAGAACCATATAGCTTATTCGTATGGTTGAAGCAAGGGTTTTAGTAAAGGTATTCATATAGATGACTTTACCTGACATATCCATACTGAAAAGCGATGGTATAGGACGACCGCTGAGTCTGAATTCGCTGTCGTAATCATCTTCAATAATGTATCGATCGGGTTCAGCCCAGTTGAGCAGCTCATATCGTCTTCGGACGGGCATAGTTATTCCTGTAGGAAAATGATGGGAAGGAGTTACATGAACTATATTGGCTGAGCTTTGTTTCAATTCTTCAACATTCAGACCTTGAGAATCAACGGGGATATCAATGTGACTAAGTCCGACGGTATCAAGGATTCGCGATAGCTTTTGATAGCCTGGATTTTCGGTCGCATAAAGTCTGTTGGAGCCAAGGAGCTGCATTAGTATGGTATATAGATATTCAGTTCCGGCTCCGATTATTATGTTTTTTGGTGATGTATGAATTCCTCTGAATTCACTTAAATATTCGGCAATAGCAGATCTGAGTTCAATCGTTCCGTTAGAGGGTGAATTAGTCATCAGTCTTTCACGGGAATCTGAAAGAACACGTCTTGTAAGTTTGGCCCAGGTTGTGAACGGAAAACTGTCAGTTGAAGTATTGTTGCTTGTGAAGTCGGCAGTTAATACTGCGTGATCAACTTCCCCGGAATCAGACTGACTTACATATGATTTATCTTGAAAATTATTCATCTTTGTTCCGGACTTAGCAAGAGAAGTTTCGGAAAAAATCTCGCTTACATAGAAGCCACGTCTGGGGAGCGAATATATAAAGCCTTCAGAGAGAAGCTGATTGTAGGCATTCTCGACGGTAATTGTGCTTACAGAAAGATTCTTTGCAAAGCTTCTTTTGGATGGGAGTTTATAATCTGCGGGAAGAGTTCCGGATAGTATATCGTCTCTGATACATTTATACAGATGTTCATACAAACTCTCTTTAGTTCCTTCAAAAGAATAGGTTAACATAACACACCTCAAATCTGACCATATCAAAATTGCTAAAACTGGATATTTGAAAAATACCAATATTGATTATAATATGTTTTATCGTATATATCAATTGTTGAAGATAAGAATGATTGACATTGTTGAGAATAAGAAAGATTTTAAGAAAAATGCCACAGAGTCTGCCCATTATGGTAAATATGTGGTTTTGAGGAGGAATTAAATTATGAAGAATATACTTACAATTCAGGATATTTCATGTTTCGGAAAATGTTCGCTTACAATTGCGCTTCCGATCATATCTGCTATGGGAGTTGAGACGGTTATACTTCCCACGGCGGTGCTGTCTACTCACACAATGTTTAAGAACTTCACGGTGAAGGATCTTACAGATCAGCTTATTCCGATTACGGACCACTGGAAGAGTGAAGGCATCAGGTTCGACGCTATATATACAGGCTATCTCGGATCTGCCGAAGAGATAGAGATTGCAAAGAGAATTTTTGATGAGTTCGGTGGCGATGATACAATGATATTTATCGATCCGGTTATGGCCGATAACGGAAAACTGTATCCTGCATTTGATATGGAATATGCAAAGCTTAATGCAGGTCTTTGCGGTAAGGCTGATATCATAGTTCCGAATCTTACAGAAGCCTGCTTTATGACTGATACAGAATACAGAGAGGATTATGATCGGGCTTATATCGATGAACTGCTTGAAAAGCTTGCGGCGCTTGGTGCAAAGAAGGTTATTCTTACAGGCATAGCGTTTAGTGAAGGAAAGACAGGAGTTTATGGCCTTGATACGGTAACGGGCGAAAAGATAGTTTATGAGAATAATAGGATTGATGCAGCATACCATGGAACCGGAGATCTCTTTTCAAGTGTATCTGTAGGAGCACTCGTTCAGGGGGTAAGTCTTACGGATGCCTTCAAGCTGGCGGCTGATTATACAGCAAGAACTATTGAAGAAACAGTAAAGAATCCTGATAAGCCATGGTATGGCGTTGATTTTGAAACAACTATACCGGAACTTGTTGCAGGTATCGGAAAGCTTGTTAAATAAGATGCTTATCACATGAATAATATAAGACACGGGCAGAGACAGACTCTGCCCGATTTTTCGTTGAATCGGTATAATTAATAAGGTATAATGATATAACATGTAACAAGCGTATATATGTATTTTTTGGAAGGAAAAAACATTGAATAAGATTTCTAAAAATATAGCGTCTATAGTTAATTCTATAGCCAGTGATTATGACAATATGAGACCGATTGATAAGACGGATCTCTTCAGTCAGCCTGACAGCGATAAGATAGATGATATTATCGGAAAGCTTCTCAGGATTGCATTTCCGGGATACTATGTCGATAAGGATTATAAGATTTATAATATCAAGACAACTATCGCTGCTGTAATAGAGGATGTGACTTATAATCTGAATAAGCAGATAGCACTTGCACTCAGATATGATAAGGCTCTGGAGTCTAAGCCTCAGGAAGAGCTGGATGAGATTTCAGAGGATAAGACTGTAAAGTTTATGCAGCTTATTCCGACGGTTCGTGAATATCTCGATACTGATATAGAGGCACTTTACGTCGGAGATCCGGCAGCAGAGAGTAAGGAAGCTATCATTATGTGCTATCCGGGCCTTTATGCTATAGCGGTACAGAGATTTGCACATGTTTTATATCAGCTTGAGGTTCCTATGATCCCTCGAATGATGACAGAACATGCACATAGCATTACCGGTATCGACATCAATCCGGGTGCTACAATCGGAAGATATTTCTTCATAGATCACGGAACGGGAATCGTTATCGGTGAAACAACCGAGATCGGTGAACATGTTAAAATCTATCAGGGCGTTACACTGGGAGCTCTTTCAACCAGAGCAGGGCGCGGACTCGTTGACAAGAAACGTCACCCGACTATTGAGGATAATGTGACAATCTATTCGGGTGCTTCAATACTCGGAGGAAACACTGTTATCGGACATGATTCGGTAATAGGCGGAAATGTATTCCTGACGAAGAGTATTCCTGCAAATACCAAGGTTAATGTACAGAGTCAGGAGCTCAGATTTGACGGTGAGAAAGTCAATAAGGTTGGAACAGACGAAGACAGCGAATGGTTCTACGTGATTTAGAAAGGATAGATAATGGCTGAACAATTATATACAATTCCGGTAAATGATGCTTTCAGTACAGATTGCGAATGTCCTCTCTGCCTTATGCAGAGAGACCTCGAGAAGAGTGCTATTGAATTCACCATGGGACCAAGTTATATGGAGGATGATAACAGGGAGATTACCGATAAGCTTGGATTCTGCAGCAGGCATATGGAGATAATGTATAAGAATAAGAACAAGCTTGGACTTGCTCTTATGCTGAAGACTCATACCGATAAAACAATAAGAGAAATGAAGGCTATAGCTGATGGAGCGAAGCCAAAGGCATCAGGACTTTTTTCAAAGAAGACAGATACACCTGCTATGATCGAATACATTAATAAGCTGGAATCAACATGCTTTGTCTGCGGAAGAATAACTCCGGTTTTTGACAGATATATCGATACAATCTTTCATATGTGGAAGAAAGATAAAGATTTTATCGAGAAGTTTAAAAGCTGTAAAGGTTTTTGCACAAAACATTATGGTGTGCTTTATTCTACAGGTGCAGAAAAACTGAATCAGACACAGTATGATGAATTTCTTGTTGTACTCAATAAGGTATATTTTGAAGGAATGGACAGAGTGAACCGTGATATGTCATGGTTTATCGATAAGCATGATTACAGAAATAAGGAAGCTGACTGGGGATCGTCAAGAGACAGTCTGCAGAGAGCTCTTGTAAAGGTCGGAAGTACTATAGTAGAAGAGGGATAGCCGTCAGCTGATATTTGGGCAGGATGTTATTTTTATAAAAAATAATATAATTGATACATTTCGGATACAATAATACTTTATATTGATAATCGGAAATTGTAATATAGCCGTACGATATTGTACGGCTTTTTTAAAAGGTGGAAGGCATTATGTATAAAAAAGTATTTAGTAAAAAAGCAAAATATAAAGCAGTATCCGTCTTACTTGCGTCAATGATGCTCCTTGCAGGCTGTGGTAAGGATAATGATTATTCTATATCTGATTATCAGAATGGCGAAGAGAATACTGCAGCAGGAACATCAGATGAGGGGCTGACCGGAGAAGACGACTCGGAGGCCAATGTTGAAGCGGTTCCGGTTCAAACAGGCAGTGCAGCTGAAAAGCTCGGAAGCATGCCCCTGAAATATGAAAATGATTTTATGATAGGTGGTAATGCGGCAAATATAAATGTTGAAACAAATGTATGGCCGGGTGATGAAGAAGGTAAGCTGCCGTCGTATAAAGTGAAGGGTATTCGTGAAGAGGACGTTAATGAGGAAGAGATAGTGAAGAATCTTTTCGGTGAATCCGGAAAGAAGATTGAAGGATCTCTCAATACAGAAATGGGTGATTCCGTTCATCTTATAAGTTCATATTTCAATTTGCTTTATGCATATACGGGCAAGTATCCGGATGAAACAAGCGAATGCAAGGCGCAAGTAGATGAGGAGGATTATTATATCCATGCTTATGAAGGTATGTATAATAATATCGAATATCAGCTGCTTATTTCATATAACAGGATTAAAAGGTGCGAAAGTATAGCATTGTTTCCTCGGAATCTGGCGGAGCTGTCCGGTAATTCGGAATTGAATCGAATGGGATATTATTTTCCGATTAGTGGATTCTGGGGATTTGGCATGAGTGAAGAAGAAGTTGAAAAAGCCGAAGCATCAGATGTTGATAAATTACTGAGTGAAAAAACCAACAAGTGTACATTATCGGACGAGGCTTTGAAGGATAATGTATATAAGATGTTTCAGGATAATCTCGGTATCAGCTTTATTGACAGTACTATAACTTTTAATGACTCCAGTTTATCAGTTATGGGCGGTGCGGTTTATTATACCTCTTCAGGCAGCGATCCATCTTCGTCTGCTACTATTATGGAATATAATGAAAACGGTGAAATGGTTGAATTCTCAATGCCGGATGATATCAGAGTTGAATTGGTATATTGTCCGGAAAAAGTTGATGATCTGAATTCCGAAGCAGTTAAGTCGGGATATTTGGCCGACTTAAATTCGGGATATTTTGGGATGAGTATCGGATCTCCTTATACAGATAAAAATACTTTCAGATCGATTGCCGTGAATGCACCTTATATGTATCGATTCCTCGAAGCACATCCGGATAAGATAGATATGATCAATTCCGGAAATATATGGGTTGATGACTCCGGCGTTATCGGATTTGATGTGACAATCTGCTATAATGCGGTAGAGAAGCTGGCTGATGATGTGTCATTGCTGAGCTTCGAAAATGCTATGCAGTCATTTGAGGAGCAGGTCAGTCAGAATATGGATGTAACTCAGCTGGGATTTACCAGGAATGATACAAAAGGAAAGATATATTTCAAGCAGGTTGATCTGATCAGTTATATGCTTCCTTCGCCGGATAACAATAATGAATATACATTTATTCCGGTATGGGCAATTAGTTCAATGAATTCGACATCAGTTCAGTCGATAACTTTGATAAATGCAATGGACGGAAGTCTGGTAGATATTTTATATTAATTTAATCAAAAAAATGTCGAAAGCACGGTTGATCGAGCTTTCGACATTTTTATTTGAAGTTTATCTTTTTTTCATCAAGTATAGTTCCGCCTTCTGTTATATAGAAGACTTTGATATCATTTCCGGTATACTTTGTAAAGGTTACTTTCCAGAAAATGGCTGCATATGTTTGGAAGGTCGTGTCTAAGGCTTTATAAGGTTCGGCATTCCAGGAATACCATTTCTGATAATCTGAATGGATTCCGTAATCATAGGATGAGACGATTTCATATTCGCTCATGGAGCATTCTCTCATATCAGCTTGGGTAATCTCACTTTCCCAATTACCGTAAATGAGGCTTACACGTTGTTCTTCGGAAAGCTGTCTTGAAGCGTTTCGAACAATGGCTTCGGAAGGACCTGAATAATAAGGTGTCGGAACAGCTGTTGTGATACCTATTGTTTCGGAGGCCTTTTTCTCCAGCAGATAGCCGGGCAGTATAAGAGATGCGGCTATAGCTGAACCGGTAAAAAGGAGAAATATAAAGCTTATCAGAAAATTCTTTATTCGGTTTTTCTTAGTTTTTCTTGTCATCATCTTTCACCAAATTGAATTTAACTGTCATAGTTGTACCCTCTCCGAGAGTACTTTCAATATCAAGTACTGCGTTGTGTCTTTCGAGAATGACGGAAACAAGTGACATTCCGAGACCGGCTCCTCCGGCTTCTCTGGTTCTTGACTTATCTACCATGAAGAATTCATCGAATATTTTTTTCTTATCTTCTTCTGAAATACCGATACCGTGATCTTTGACCGAAAATGAATATTCATCATTTTCTGATATCCGTCCCGTGAATTCGACGATATCTCCGGCTTTGGAAGCTTTACGGGCATTATCGATAAGGTTGATAAAGACAGATTTCAGAAGATCCGGATCACCGCTTATTATTCCGGGTTCAATATCGGATTTAAGTGTTTCACCTGAATTTTCAACCATAGGCGTCATACTGGTAACGATGCTCTCGCCGAGAGAAACTGTTGGGATATCTCTTGCATCGATAGGATGATCCTTAAGATAGAGAAGATCGAAAAGCTTCATTGACATGGATTCAAGTCTTTTTCCTTCTGAAAAAATATAATTAAGTGCAGTCTGCTGTTCTTCTTTTGAAAGATCCAGAGATCTCATTGTATCGGCATATCCAATGATACTGGTCATAGGAGTTTTAATCTCATGTGTAAAATCCGCAACGAATTGTTCACGGCGGTGTATCATATCATTTAATTCTTCAACGTGGGATTCAACCGAATCTGCCATGGAGTTGAAGCGTTCAGACAGATTTCCTACTTCATCCGAAGTTTTAACTTTGGATCTTGCAGAATAATGACCGTTTGCAAAATCATCGGTTATAATACTCAACTGTTCAAGAGGGCGAGTCATAAGACGGCTGATTATATAGAGAAGAAGAGATGATGCGGAAAGGATTATGATAGTAATACGTCTGTAATCGGTAATGCTCACATCAAGAAGAACCTGAAGATCGGTTATATCTCTGCGTGTAACAATATTAAGATTGTTTTCACCGATTACGGAAAGAGAAGTTACATATAGATAAACATGATCCTTTTCACGTGATATTGAATAGTTTTTGCGGTTATCTTCTTTGAAGTCAAAGAGTTCTTCACTGAGTAAAGGTGTTTTGGTATCAATAGCAGCATCACTTACAAAAAAATACATATCTGCATAACGAATGAGAAGTGCCTCTTCTTCGGAAATCATTCCGCTGAAAACTTCATCACCGATTTCGTGCAGATTATATCTGACATAGGAATCGATAGAAGAACTCTTCATATTATTGTTAATGACATCAAGAAGTGAATATTCGATTGATGATTGGACAAGATTGTTTTCGGTTACAGCGGATTTGATTGCAGAATCCAGGGTGAGATCGTATGTTCTCTGCATCAAAATATAGCCTACTATCATAAGAGTAAGCGAGAGAACAAAAATATTAACGATTATAACCTTGTATCGAAATTTCATGGAAAAAATCCTGCATTAAAAATTTATGGATGTCATAAAAATGTATAGTCTTACTCACTGTCAATAAGTCTGTAGCCGGTATTATATACTGATTTCAGACAGTCCTTCAGGCCAAGCTTCCTTCTGAGACGCTGAACATGCAGATCAAGAGTTCTGGTATCAGCCATCCATTCTGTCTCCCAGACACTTTCATACAAACGTTCTCTGTAAAGAGTGATATTTATATTTCGTAAAAACATTACCAGAAGATCAAATTCTTTAGGCGTAAGTTCTACAGGGTTTCCGTCCATTGTTACCGTACGGTTCTGGATATCAGCACGGATGTTACGGAAAGAAAGTTCCTTGGATGCTTTGTTGTAACGCCTGAGAACAATATTGATACGGGCAAGGAGCTCGACAATCTCAAAAGGCTTTACCAGATAATCTTCTGCACCGGATGTGAGTCCCTTCATTTTGTCATCGAGAGATGATTTGGCGGTAATAAAAATTACCGGTATTCCCATAGGTCTTATAAATTCCATCAATTCATATCCGTTTATTTCCGGGAGCATGATATCAAGAAGAATAAGGTCAAATGTATGAGTCTCCAGTATATCAGCGGCTGATTTTCCATCATATAAAGCAGTGCAGCTGTATCCGGCCTTGGTAAGATTGAGTCTTATCAGATCAGATATTGCACGCTCGTCTTCAACAACAAGTATTTTAATCATTTCTATATCCTCAAATATATATCCGATCCGGATCGGAATAATTCTTTCAAACAGTAACAATATTATCATAAATTATGCTTTTTTGATACATTTTGATGATATCTTTTATAACATGAGAAAAATTAGTATGAGAAAACTGAATAAATATAGGAAAGCCTTAGTGTTTATATCAATGGTTCTGGTTTTGTCGGGATGTGGAGCGAAAAAGGAGGACGCTCTTGTTCCGCCACCGGAGCCTCATTATGATGCTGTTCTGCCGACTACTACCATTGTGGAAAGAGGAGATGTTGAACCATCATATGAGTTGAAATTGGAACTCATGGATTATGCAAATATAAGATATAAGTATTCATTGGCTCAGTATACCGAAATGAGTGAAACATATGAACTTGAGGTTGAGGATGTTTCGGTTAATGTCGGAGACATGGTTCATGAGGGCGATATCATGGTATCCTTCCATTCTGAAGTTCTGGATGAGAAGATAAGGGAAAATCTGAAGACTATAAATGAGGCGGCCCTGGAGATTGAGCATCTTAAAGTTCTTCAGACTATCAATACTTATAAGGATTATTCTTATGATATTGAAAAGCTGGACAGAGATATAAATGCTGCAGCACTTCATATATCGGATGTCAGAGAGACATACAGAAAACTCGGTCTTGTTGCCCAGAAGGATGGAGTTGTTTCTTTTGTAAATACGATAGTTCAGAATGGATTTATAAAGCCGGATACCGACATTATTGAGGTTGTTTCAAGCGGAGGACTTTATATTGCACCTAAGGACATCGGTCACAACTTTAAACTCGGAGAGAAGTATACAGGCGCAACCATAGATAACGAATATACACTTGAGGTTGTTTCTGCACCGGAAGGAGCAAGTGAGGACAATGTTTACTTCAAGCCGGTAGGTGTTGACAATGTGATCGAGAAGAATATTACACTTGAACTACAGCTTCCTATGCAGAAAGATGTCTGCTACGTAAATAAGCGGACAATAGTAGAGAAAGATGATCACTATTATGTATTCTTACTTAATGAAAAAGGAACGTGTAACGTAGTAGAAGTTAAGATTGGTGAATCATTCGGTGATAATGTAATTATAAAAGAAGGTTTGGAAGGCGGTGAAAATGCCGTTATTCAAGAGTAGGAGACAACCGGTGAAAAGACGATGCTTTAGAAAAATGAATATAAAGAGGTCGATGGCTGCGGCTTTAGCGCTGGTTATGGTACTTGAGTGTGCTTCCTGCGGTAAAGCAGAGGAAAAGGCACCCGAACTTATGGATCCTATTGCCGTTACGGAATCATCAAGACCTGCTGAAATAAAAGATATCGGAGATGTTAAGATAGTAAACGGATATGTTGTTCCGGAGAGTTATCCTGTATTTTCCGATAGAGCGATAACGCTTACAGAATTGTGTGTTGATATTGGTGATTATGTTGAAGAAGGCGATCTGATCGCCAAAGCCGATACCTCAATGTATGATGATCAGATAGAAGATCTAAGCCGTGACCTGGATTTTCTGTATTTCCGAAGAGAAAGCACTATAGATATATCGGCTAAAATGGTAGAAAATCTTACATATGAACAGGACAGAGAAATATATGGAAACGATTATGAAGCTGTTCTGAAATACTCCAACAAGATTTTTAATGAGCAGGAAGACGATAGATACGGTGTGGCTTTAATTGATTCTGAAATACAGAGAATCAGCGACAGACTTGCGGAGCTTAGACGTCTCAGAGATAAGCTTGTGTTTACGGCTCCTCATAGTGGATACATTACTTTTATCAAAGACCTTGCAACGACCAATGGTCTGGCTCCGGATGAGAATATAGCACTTGTCTCGGATTATAACGATCTCTACATCGAAGTACCGAGTATGACAACAAAAGATAACAGGGAAGGTACATTTGCTGAAATGTATACAGTTTTGGACGGAAAGAAGTATCCGCTCGAAGAGTATGCTTTTACACCAAAAGAATTAAGTTATGCAGAAGCTTTAAAGGCTTATCCGAATTTAAGATTCCGTTGTTCAGGTTTAAAAATGGAATTGGGTGCAACAGTGCCTTTATATTTTAAGAAAAAAAGCAAACTCGGAGTTCTTGCAATAGGTCAGGATTCCGTATTCTTTGAGGGAGATGTAACTTATTGTTATGTCTTTGATGATGAAGGTCAGAAGGAACGCCGTGACATTATAACAGGAATGACTGACAAATATTTTGTTGAAGTCAAAGCAGGTCTTGAAGAGGGAGAGCAGGTATATTACGAGAATCAGACGGTTATGCCTGAAAAGTATACCGAATATGAAGTGGTTACGCAGGATTTTGAAGAAGAATTCACTACCAAGATGCTCAGTACGTTTAAATCGAATTATGATATTTATACAGCTGAATGTGATGGTATGATCACGAGCGTAAATGTTTTCAGTGGAAATGATGTGACAGAGGGGCAGGATTTATATTCAATTGCGAGTTCTGTCGGTAAAGGAGATATTGCAGAGGTTAATAATCTGATTATTGACAATAATAAAAAGCATTCCGATACGATCAATGATCTGAATGCAAGTGAAGAACAGGTTACAGCAGCACTTGAGGCGGCAAAAGCAGCACCTGAACCTCCTGCAAGTGATACGGATGCTGTTAAGGAAAGTCTTTACAGAACTGAAAGCCTTGAAGCAGATCTTTATCTGGTTAACGAATACAGACAACTTGAAGAATACCAGTATGCATATACGAATACAGGATTACAGAAAAGGCTCGGTAAACTGACAGTAGGTTCGGAAAATGACGGTGATATATATACGATTGCCGAAACAAGCGGACGTGTAACCAAATCAGGTATGAAAGAGAATACATCTGTCAGAAAAGGGCAGTATCTTTTTACGATAATCAGTGAAGGCGAAAAAAAGATTCTTAAAGTGGGAATGCCTTCAGAAGAAAACATTGGAATTCTTCCGGCTGCTAAGCTCGGTCAGGAAGTGATTTATCAAGAGGGTGATAAGAAATATACGGGAACGTGTATCGGTATTAACGGAAATGAGAGTAAGGTTTATCTTTTCACAAGAGACGGCAAACAATATATAACACGGTCATCACCTTATTCCGGAGCTTCATCGGAGTTATTCTTTGCAGCTATGGATGATGAAAGCATTATAAGTGATGATATGCCGGGTGAGTTAAGCTTTAAAGGAAGCAGTATAAAGGGTGGAACTCCTGTTCCTGCGAGAGCCTTATATTTTGAAGCATCCGGACTTAATGAAAAGAGATATTTTGTTTGGAGAATTACGGAAAGAGGATTATCCAAGACATATGTAACGATTTACAGTTCAACTAAAGCACATGACAGATATCTTGTACTGAACGGACTGAATGTTGGAGATAAAGTAGCGGTAGGTGAATAAACAGTGCTGAGATTCATTGTAACAAAGATAATAAATAAATATAAGCTGTATATAGCACTTATGGCAGGAGTTATATCTATCATAGCAATCTGCAGTGTTATAATGATGCTTAGACAGGGTTCGCTCGACCGGATCATTCAGTATGAGTTTGTGGATTATTATGAGAAGAATGATAGATATCCGGCTGTGATTTTTAAGGAGACTTCCATAGATATTCCTGAGGACAGCTCCAGGGATAACCTATTTGAAATGGCTGTTGAAAGTATCCGGAAGACGGAGGATACATGGGATAAGTATCTTCAGATACCGGTACTTAACGATGAGAGATATGTTTATGTTAAGGGCCGTTCTACTTTGATGGAATACAGAACACGTGACGGTTATATGGAAATAGGCTGTTTTGATGAAGATTATAACGGAAAACATTTTAATGTAATAGACGGCTGTACGGTTAATGATGCGAAGGATGTTCCTGAAGGATTCTATCCGTGTATGGTCGGTCGAAGTACGGTTGATAAGTATAATCTTGTGGTAGGCGAAGAGCTTTATATGGAAAAGCTCGGAGGCGATAATGGTGAAACGGTTAATGCAGTAATCGTTGGAATAATAGAAGAAGCCGGTTATGATGACTATTATTGGGAAGTGGGACTGAATAAATTAGGTCTGACGTTATTCTTCGATAAGGATGACTTTAATGAAATAGTTGCCAGCCATGATATTAACAAGATATATGTAAATACATACAGAAAATATGATTACAGGAAGATAACCAGCAGGAATAACGATGCAGTGTTCGGTTATATAAGGGAATTTAAGAAGAAGGATGCGTCACTTAGAGAGAATATCTCACAGCTTTTAAGGCAGGCGGCACCGAAGGCGACTTCAGCAAAGGCGATTCTCTATGCGATATCTGTACCGCTTGTAATACTTGTTCTTGTTTTTATCAGCATGATCTCTGTAAGAATCATAAATTCCGAACAGGGTGAGATAGCGATGCTTCACAGTAGAGGCGTAACTAGACTGAGGATATTCCTTTTATATGTTATTCAGTCATTTATTATAGTTATGATCGCATTGATCCCCGGACTTATGCTGGGATTTCTTCTTGGTCTTCTTATATCTTCGGTTACCGGATTTCTGGAGTTTTCAACCCAGGTGGCAGCCGGATATGTAATGAACAGTGGAATGATAGTTGCGTCTTTTGTTGCAGCCGCTGTATGTATGGTTGTTATGCTTCTTCCGGTTATTTCGAGATCCAAGAATACAGTAGTTGAAAATAAGAATAAGCGTGTACTCGGCGGAACTCCGTTTTGGGAGAAATTCTTTATTGATATTATACTTCTGGCTCTTTCCATATATCTCCTTTACGGATACATGAAGCAGCAGGATACACTGAGAATGGATGTCCTTTCGGGTAAAGGTATCGATCCGATGATCTTTATAGATTCAACACTGTTTCTGTTATCATGCGGACTCCTGATCCTTCGACTTATGTCATACCTTGTAAGACTTATTTTCAGAATCGGAAAGAATAGATTCAGTCCTGCAGTATATGCGGCATTTATGCAGATTATAAGAACCAGAAAAGGATCCGGAACAATCTCGGTGTTCCTTGTTCTTACAATTGCGATGAGCTTGTTTGATGCCAATATGGGACGTACGATCAACTCAAACCAGGAGCAGAGAATAGAGTATAGCACCGGACCGGATGTTGTAATAAATGAGAAGTGGAAATTTACTATCCTAACCAAGGATCTTAAGGTATGGAGATATACTGAGCCGGATTATGCTATCTATGAGGATCTTGTCAAGGACGGCATGGCCGAATCAGTTACAAAGGTTATAAGAGATGATAAGGCGATAGTAAAAACAAACTCCGGAAAAAATAAAGAAAACTGTACTTTCCTTGCTATTAATCCGAAGGAATTCGGACAGACGGCAGATCTTCAATCGGGACTTACTGCAACTCATTGGTATAATTATCTAAATACGTTGTCTCAGTCATCGAACGGAGTTATTATTTCCAAGAACCTCGCAAGTAAATATAATATCAAAAAGGGAGATCTGGTTCAGATATCCAGATATTCGCCTGCAGAGCCGGATGACTATATCTATGCGGAAGTATCTGTTAATGTAGTTGACATTATAGAAGCTTTTCCTACATTTGTTCCGTATGTATATCAATATAATGATGACGGGCAACTTGTAGAAAGAGAAAACTATCTTGTTGTTGCCAACTTTACCATGGCAGTCAATACTTTCCAGAAGAGACCTTATCAGGTATGGGTAAGAACCAACCATACAGCTGATGAAATAAAGGAAGCTGTCATTTCCAAGATGGGAAATATGGACAGAGGCCTCAAAAATGTGGAGGGAGTTACGGAGAATATTGATGAAATGAAGAATTCTTCGTTTATCAAGATAACTAACGGTCTTTTCACTTTAAGTTTCCTTGTTGCTCTGATTTTGTGTGTCCTCGGATATCTGATACATTGGATAACCTCGATAAGAGACAGAGAGCTTCTGTTCGGTATATATAGAGCTATGGGTATAAGTATGGGAGAGATAAACAGAATGCTTTCCCTCGAACAGATCTTTATGTCACTGGGACCTGTTTTAGCAGGTGTCGGAGCGGGAATGCTTGCAACGGTATTGTTTGCTAAAATATATGCGGTCGTATATCTTCCGGAGAAGCATGCAATAAAGCTGCTTACATACATTTCCGGAGGTGATATGATAAGACTCGGTATCATCATAGGCGGAGCTATAATCGCATGCTTTATAATTATCAGAACGATCATCAAGAAGCTTAAGATTACCGAAGCACTTAAGCTCGGAGAGGATTAATTATGGATAACGTGATAATAAGGACTAGTGAACTATATAAAAGCTTTCCTGTGGGAGGCGGTGAGATTACTGTTCTTAAAAATATCAATATAGATATACCCTCCGGAAGGCTTATTATAATTAAGGGACGTTCCGGTTCGGGTAAAACAACCCTTATGAATATTCTGAGTGCGCTGGATACGGCAAGTTCAGGTGAGGTATACTTTCATGATCAGAAGTTTTCCGAAATGTCGGATAAAGAAAGAGACAGTCTGCGCCGGGCTCAGATAGGCTTTGTATTTCAGTCGGTAGCTCTTATACCGATCATGACAGCTTATGAAAATGTTGATTTCGGACTTAGGACAGCCGGTTATAAGGGGAACAGAGATGAAAGAATCAAGGAGTCTCTTGCCTCGGTAGGTCTTGACCAGCGTATGAAACATATGCCGGCTCAGATGTCCGGTGGAGAGCAGCAGCGTGTGGCTATTGCCAGAGCCATGGCTCATAGACCAGAGATAATCTTTGCCGATGAGCCTACGGGAGCACTTGATACAGCTGCGGGACTTGCGGTTACACAGTTGTTTAAGGATCTTGCAGCAAGAGAAAATATGACCATCGTTATGACGACACATGATCCAGGCCTTATGGAACTCGGAGATCTTGTGTTTGAAATAGACGATGGAATGATTGATGAAGAACATACACATATAAACTATTGATTTTACAGTTATACCGTAAGGTGGTATTATGGAAGATGAAATGATTCGCGAAAATTCTGAAGATTATTCTGAAGTTCAATCCGGTTATTCTGAAGCTCAGTCTGATTACGCTGAAGTTCAATCCGGTTTTTCTGAAGCTCAGTCTGATTACGCTGAAGTTCAATCCGGTTTTTCAGAACTTCAATCGGATTCTGACGGGAATATAGGTGAGACCGAAAATCTGACAGAGGAAAGCGCGGAAAAAACTGAAAATGATGATATTCTGATCGACTGCGACAGTCTTGTAAAGATATATAAGACAGAAGATCTTGAGGTAATGGCGCTTCAGGGACTTGATCTGACTATCAAGAGAGGAGAACTCCTTGCAATCATCGGTAAGTCGGGAAGCGGTAAATCCACTCTGATGAGTATAATAGGTGGTCTTGAGAAGCCTACAGCCGGAAAGATTACATTTGATGGGATCAATCTTGCAGATCTTTCGGAAAAGCAGATGATGGATTATAGGGAACACCGTGTAGGATTTGTATGGCAGAAGAGTGCCGACAACCTGCTTCCGTATCTGACAGCGGTGCAGAATGTTGAACTTCCGCTTATGTTTTCCAAGATGAGTAAGGCCAAGAAGCGAGAGAAAGCACTTGAAGCACTTCGTCAGGTAGGAATGGAACACCGTGCGAACAGTTATCCGAAGATGCTTTCGGGTGGTGAACAACAGAGAGTGGCAATAGCACTTTCTCTTATGCATGACCCGGATATGATTCTTGCCGATGAGCCTACGGGAGCGGTTGATTCCAAAACTTCCGGAATGATCCAGGACCTTTTCAGAAAGCTGAACAGGGAAAAAGGTGTTACGGTTATTATAGTTACACATGATATCAGCCTGGCAAATAAGGTTGACCGAGTTGTAATGATAGCTGATGGAAAAATCGGTAGTGAGAGAATCATTAAGGAAGCCTATAAGAAGAAGATAGACGAGATGGCAGGAAAGAGCGTTGAAGAGCTTATGGAAGGCGAGCAGGAGCAGGCGTCTGTTGATACACATGAGGAATATGTCATCCTCGACAGGGCAGGCCGTCTCAGACTTTCACCTGAGCTTCGTGAACAGGTCGGAATTGATTCAAGCAGAGTTAAAGTTGAAATTGTTGACGGAAAGATTATGATTTCACAGGAGAACAGTGATGATTAATATTTTTGGATTCGGCAAGAAAAAGAAAGACGAAGAGCTTGAAGAGATAATTAATGAGATAAAGGTTGATCTCAGCAACAATTATAAGGACAACGCGGTGCTCAACATTAAGAAGCTGCGCGAACTGATCGACCTCAGAAGTATGGACGGCGCCATGAAGAAGGAAGATCTTGAGGAGTACAGAAAAATCCTCGAGAATTTCGAAATGGATGTCAGAAATTTCAAAAGAACGTATTAAGAATACATTTTAATAAGTCTATTGATCAAAAGACCGTGGCAGAAATGCTGCGGTTTTTTTGATGAAAAATGGATGAGATTTTACATGTTTTAAGTTAGAATATGAATATATGCATGGGAACTTTGGATTATATGATCGGAGATTTTTATGGACGGCATTATATTTATTGGGATTATTGTTGTTACTATAGTAACATTAATGATTTTAACGAGAGCCAGAGATAAAAAGAATGAGTGGGTTTCAACAGCAGCTTTCAAAGTCGAGAAGGGCAGGCTGAAACCATACTGTTCAAAAGAGGATTTTGACAGGTTTATGTCGTTTCTGCAATCATATAAAGGTGGTTATGTAAGAAGGAAATATGGCGAAATCGTTTATCAGGGTTATCTCGGAAGTGAGAAAGGCGAGCTGAAAGGTGTATTCTATCGTTTGATAGTGCCAAATCCTAATTTAAGCATAAAGGATAAAGAAGAGTTCCGTAAGTTCCTTCGTTCTATAGGTGTAATTGGAGTGAACGACAGACCTTCATATGAAACAAGAGACAGCAAATTAAAAAACAGAGAAAAAAATGAAGATGATTTTCAAAGAAAAGAGGTAGGAAATAAAGGGGAGCAGGATGTAAGGAGTGTTTTGTATTACCTTGATCGACAGAAGTATTCTGTTATCAATGGAGCAGTATTAAAGTATGGGGATAAGACAAAAGAATTTGATCATATAGTTGTCGGGAATACGGGACTTTTTATTTTAGAGACTAAGGCTTTTGGAATGACAGAAGGAAGGCCTTGTAAAGCTGGTCTCTTTATTGATAAAGGTGATAAATGGATCATTAGAAAGAAGGGAACGAACAGAGATATCATTAGTCCTACTACGCAGGTTTTGGAAGAAAAAGAGAAGATAGAACAGATTATTTCATGTCCTGTAATTATCCATTCGGTTGTTGTATTAAGTAATACGGAGTTGTTTATAAAGCAGAATATAGATCTTCCGTATGACGTTATCAGGATTGACAAACTAAAAAGCTATATAGAAGATTATAATGATAAGTTGACCGAAAACGATAAGATTACTGTACTTCATGATCTGAATAACAGCAGAGTGAACTAATGGTGGGCATATATTATGTCCTTGACAAATGTGTGTCATGGGGATAGAATAGTCAAGCAATTGAATAAGAATTATAAGTGATATTAATATCATTGGGGAGCTAGTGAGCTGGCTGAGAGGAAGTATAAGCTTCGACCCGTTAACCTGATTTGGATAATGCCAACGTAGGGAAGAGTCTGAGAAATAATTCTATATGTATGAAACAGCAGCTGATATACCTAATGGTATATCAGCTTTTTTATTATATCAATTAAGGAGGGAGAGATATGGTCAAGATAAACGGCGAGAACTATGAATATGCCGGCCTTTCTGTTTTGGAAATGCTTACTGAACTCGGGTTTTCCAAAGAACGGATAGCAGTTGAGATTAACTGTGATATAGTGCCAAAGGCTGACTATTCGACAACTAAGCTTAATGATGATGATACAGTTGAAGTAGTAAGCTTTGTAGGAGGCGGTTGATATGATTCCTTCGAGAGAAGAGTGGTTAAATGCTTTGTTTGAGAGGCACGGGGAAGAAAGACAAAATGCGTTTCTAAATGCAACGGTCGCAATCTGCGGTCTGGGAGGACTGGGCTCGAATATAGCAACGGCACTTACTCGTGCGGGAATAGGAAGGCTGATACTGATAGATTTTGATAATGTTGATATTACAAATCTGAACCGACAGCAGTATAAGATGAGTCAGCTCGGAAAACCAAAGACAGAATGTTGTCTGGAGAATCTGAAGGATATTTCTCCGTATACAGAGATAGAGATTCACACAGTAAAGTTAAATGAAGAGAATATACCGGAGCTGCTTCGTGATGCCGATATTATCTGTGAGGCGTTTGATAAGGCAGATCAGAAAGCAATGCTTGTTAATACGGTACTGGAAACATTTCCGGATAAATATATTATATCCGGTTCGGGAATGGCGGGATTTGACAGTGCAAACTCGATACAGAGCCGAAGGGTATTCGGTAAGTTTTACATTTGCGGAGATGAGAAGAGTGATGTAAATGAAGGTATCGGACTTGTTGCATCGAGAGTTATGGTTTGTGCGGCGCATGAGGCTCATATGGTTCTCAGGATTTTATCAGGAGAACAGGATGTATAAATGAAAAAACATTCAATCGGATATACGTTCTATCAATGTGATAATGTGTTCATGAGTATGTATCGAAGCGGAATACGAATGTCCGCTTTACTAAACGATGAAATGATTTAGAAAGAAGGAAAAGCTAATGGAAGACAAATTGATTATCGGAGGAAAAGAGTTTAATTCCCGTTTTATTCTTGGTTCGGGAAAGTATTCAATGAAGCTCATTGAGGCTGCTGTTCGAGATGCGGGAGCAGAGCTTATTACTCTGGCAGTAAGAAGAACCAACACAAAGGATCAGGAGAATATTCTTGACTATATTCCGGAAGGTGTAACACTTCTCCCGAATACAAGCGGTGCTCGAAATGCAGAAGAAGCTGTAAGAATTGCACGTCTTGCAAGAGAACTCGGATGCGGTAACTTCGTAAAGATTGAAATTATGAGAGATACCAAATATCTTCTTCCGGATAATGCCGAAACAATAAAGGCTACTGAAATCCTCGCAAAGGAAGGTTTTGTGGTAATGCCTTATATGTATCCGGATCTGAATGCTGCAAGAGATCTTGCAGATGCAGGTGCTGCATCCATCATGCCGCTTGCTTCACCGATAGGATCAAATAAGGGGCTTGCTACAAAAGAATTTATTCAGATTCTTATAGATGAGATTGATCTTCCGATTATAGTTGATGCCGGAATCGGACGTCCGTCACAGGCATGTGAAGCTATGGAAATGGGTTGTGCTGCAGTTATGGCAAATACAGCTCTTGCGACAGCCGGAGATCTTACGCTTATGGCTGCTGCTTTTCGGGAAGCTATATCTGCGGGACGTAAGGCATATCTTTCCGGACTCGGAAGAGTTCTCACAAGAGGTGCATCTGCATCTGATCCACTGACAGGATTCCTTAGAGACTAAGGGTTCTGATTAAGGAGGATAAGTTTAAATGGAAAACAATTTTTTAGTTGATTCGGATGAGCTGTCACCTGAGGCCCTTGAGAAGAAACATCGTCTTGAAAATGATCCGTCCTGTAGGACCGATCATATGAAATATATGCCGGGAATGGATATCATTAAGTCTGATATCTGCGAGAAGGTTCTCAGTGAGATGAATAGCTATGATTATTCTAAGTATACAGCAAAGGATGTTGTGGCAGCACTTAATCATGATCATTGTTCGATAGAAGATTTTAAGGCACTTCTGTCGCCGGCAGCTGAGCCGCTTCTTGAGAAGATGGCTGAGAGGGCAAGACTCGAAACAAGTAAACATTTTGGAAATACAGTATATCTTTTCACTCCGTTATATATTGCAAACTATTGTGAAAACTACTGTGTTTATTGCGGATTCAACTGTTACAACAAGATCAGAAGAATGAAGCTGACAATGGAGCAGATAGAACATGAAATGCAGGTCATCGCTGAAAGTGGTATGGAGGAAATCCTTATTCTGACAGGAGAAAGTCGTGCCGCAAGTGATGTGAAATATATCGGAGAAGCATGTAAGCTTGCGAGAAAATATTTCAGACTTGTCGGACTTGAGGTATATCCTGTAAATGTGGATGAATACAAGTATCTTCATGAGTGCGGAGCAGACTATGTTACTGTATTCCAGGAAAGCTATGACACTGATAAGTATGAAACACTTCATCTGATGGGACATAAGAGAGTGTGGCCGTACAGATTTGATGCCCAGGAACGTGCGCTTATGGGAGGAATGAGAGGAGTTGCATTTTCGGCACTTCTTGGATTATCGGATTTCAGAAAGGATGCTTTGGCAACAGCACTTCATGCATATTTCCTTCAAAAGAAGTATCCTCATGCGGAAATATCTCTGTCATGCCCGAGACTTCGTCCGATCATCAACAATGATAAGATAAATCCGCTGGATGTACATGAGAAGCAGCTCTGTCAGGTTCTCTGTGCATATAGGATATTCCTTCCGTTTGCGGGAATCACGGTTTCATCGAGGGAAACAGCACAGTTCAGAAACGGAATCGTTAAGATTGCCGCAACCAAGGTATCAGCAGGAGTATCAACCGGAATTGGAGATCATGAATCCAAATATACCGGCAAAGAAGATGAGTATGATCAGGGCGATGAGCAGTTCGAGATCAGCGACAGCAGAAGTCTTGATAAGATGTATAAGGATATTGAAGGTGAGGGCCTTCAGCCTGTTTTAAATGATTATTTATTTGTCTGATTAACAGATTTACCACGGTGACAGAGTATGCGGTAAATTCAGTTGATGGAGAACATAAAGGCTGACGAACAGAGGATAATTTATGGCAGCATCCGATATAATCTGTGTCACAAACAGAATACTATGTGAAAAAAATAATGAATCTTTTGAAGAAAGAATACGAAAGATTGTTGAAGCAGAGCCGTACGCTATAATTCTCCGAGAGAAGGATCTTAGCCTTTCAGAGTATAGAGAGCTTGCAAAGAATACAGCCCGGATATGCAGTCAATCGAAGGATTTAAAGTTTATAATTCATAATTTTTATGAGCTGATACTTGAAAATCATGAAAAGAAGAATACATCCTTGAACGGTGCGGGAGAATATGAATACCTTCATATGCCTTTGAATAAGCTTAAAGAGCTATATGATAACCGGAAGGATATATATAATGGATTACTCGAAAACCTGAAGGGTTTAGGTGCATCCTGTCATAGCGTAGAGGATGCAATTCTCGCTGAAAAACTCGGATGTACTTATATAATTGCGGGACATATTTATGACACTGACTGTAAAAAAGGTCTGGAAGGACGAGGGCTTGAATTCCTCAAGTCTGTTGAAGAGTCAGTTGATATTCCTGTTTATGCGATCGGAGGGATAACAACGGAGAATATATCCGATGTAAGGAATGCAGGTGCATCCGGAGCGTGCATAATGAGTTCGGCGATGACGTGTGATAGTCCGAGATATTTAATCAAACGGTTCGCAGATTAATCTGCAATCAGATATATGATGTATATGAATACATCGGTAAGTAATACAATTAATAGATTTTAAGCCTGCTATGGACAACATAACAGTATGTCCATAAGGTGAAAACAGATCAGGAAGGGATGATTATGGAAAATAAGAAAACAAGTACATTCAGTAACGGAGTAATATGGTTCGGAGCGGGAGTGTCGATTGCGGAGATCATTACAGGAACATATTTTGGAGAGCTTGGATTTAAGAAAGGAATTCTTGCAATCTTAATAGGCCACGTGATCGGATGTGTGCTGTTTTATCTTGCCGGACTTATCGGAGGAAAAACTGGTAAGAGCGCGATGGAGACAGTTGCAATATCTTTCGGAAAGTTTGGCTGCAAGTTCTTTGCACTGTTAAATGTTATCCAGCTTATAGGATGGACGGGAATCATGATCTATGACGGAGCTTTATCAGCAGATACGGCTCTTAATACAGGTAAGTGGGTTTGGTGCCTTGTTATCGGCGCACTTATCATCGTATGGATAATGATAGGATTATCAAATCTGGGCAAAGTGAGCACCTGCGCAATGGCTGCACTTTTTGTGCTGACCATAGTTTTATGTGTGATTATTTTTAAAGATGCGTCGAAGCTTAACGCTGAAGCGGCAGAAGGGATGAGTTTCGGTGCAGCAGTTGAGCTTGCGGTAGCAATGCCTCTTTCATGGCTTCCGCTTATAAGCGATTATACAAGAGAAGCTGAGAAGCCTGTAAAGGCTACATTTGTAAGTACGTTAGTTTACTTTGCTACAAGCTGCTGGATGTACATAATCGGAATGGGAGCTGCAATCTTTACGGGTGAGGGTGATATTGCTTCTATCATGGTTAAGGCAGGCCTTGGAATAATCGGACTTCTGATCATTGTTTTCTCGACGGTTACAACAACATTTCTTGATGCATATTCTGCAGGTGTTTCATCAGAATCTATCATTTCGAAGATTAAAGGTAAATGGGTTGCAGTCGGAGTTACTGTGATAGGAACTGCAGGAGCTATCATTCTTCCGATGGATGATATTACAGATTTCCTTTACCTCATAGGTTCGGTATTTGCACCGATGATAGCTGTTCAGATAGCGGATTTCTTTGTACTGAAAAATGATTCTTCAGAGAAGAAGCTTGATATCGTAAGATTCATAATCTGGGTTATCGGCTTTATAGCTTACAGATTACTTATGAAGGTTGATATACCGTGCGGAAATACATTTCCGGATATGGCTATAACCTTTGTGTTGATGCTGATAGTAGGAAAGATTGTCGGTTCTGCAAAGAAAGGGCAGGATAGGATATAATCGAAATGTATCAATAGATTTATAAATAAACAGTAATTATATAGATAAACAGATATTTTATAAATTGTTTGACAAAGTAAAAATGATGTAATATATTTTGGATGTGTGCGAGAGTACACATCCATATTTTTTGAAACGAGGATTTTATGTTTAGCGTGGTAATTAACTGACCAATTAAATAATGCAATGCTGAGATTAGTATTCCGAGATGATAATCTGATCGCGGGTTTATGTTTTCGTGGTCGGGTTCTTTAGAATTTCGGAGCGGTGGATCGATGATTGCATAGGGTTGGCATTTGTCATATGCCGACCTGTTATTTTCGCGCTAAATATATTATGAATGTCGATGAAGTATGAGATGTCAGAAGAGTTTGACGTCTGTAGCTTTATTTTGGCATAATATCCCTCGTTTATTTTTTTGGTTATTACGGGACCATAATATCTTTTGCCGGATATTATGGTCCCTTTATTTTTCGGGATATTTACCGGCCGGACTGTCCCGAGAAAAAGAATTTTTAGTACAGGAGGAATTAAAAATGTTAAATAATTTGATCATAAGAAGTGAGGAACCTGAAGATTATAAAGATACAGAGCTTATGGCTATGAGAAGCTTCTGGAATAAATATAAACCGGAGGCAGATGAGCATTTCCTGATAAGGATTATCAGGGAATCAGAGGATTATATACCTGAGATAAGCAGAATTGCTGTGTATAACGGTCGGGTAGTCGGTGCGGTTTATTATACAAAGGCATGGATAGTTGACGGAGACACGAGGCACGAGGTTGTAACCTTTGGACCTCTTGCAGTGGAACCGACACTTGAGGGGCATAATATAGGTGGTGCACTTATGCGTGAGACCATAGAGCTCGCTAAGGCTGCAGGTTATGCGGGAATAGTTCTTATGGGTGAACCTTATTACTATCCGAGGTTCGGATTTGAACGTGGTGCAAAGTATGGGATAACAGATGCCGAAGGAAATACATTTGATGCTTTAATGTGCCTTCCGCTGAATAATGACTTCTCGGAGATAAAAGGAAAGCTTGTAGAAAGCAGGGATTTTGAAAAGCTGGAAGATAAGGATAGACTCTCTGAAATCAATAAAGAATTTCCGAATTACAGAGCGGTCAAAGTTCAGGAAGGTTTTATGCAGATTTTCGGACAGCACCTCGGAGCAGTTGAGGCTATAGAAGAAAATATATATATGGTCCGTTACTGGGAACTTCTTATTCCGGCCAGGCTGTCGGATGATCTGACGGTCACACCTGAGGTCGGAAGCGACGTACAGTTTATATGGAACCATAAGGATGAAGCAGGTTCAAGGATCACAAAGGTTTTTAAGAATTTGTTGGAATGACATAAGCATTATTAATTCTTATGTCAGAATAATATTTGAATGACGTGGAGATTAAAATGGATACAGATAAATTTATAGATGCAGATTTAAACAGAAATACAGAGACAAATATAAATACAAATACAGAAACAAATATATACACAAATACAGAAATTCAGATAGAATTTTGTAAAGTAAAGGAAAAATGGGCAGAACTAGCGGCAACGGATTATGCAAAGAGACTTATTGAAGGAGCAGGTGTTATACTAGATGAAAAGGAACTTCGTAAGCAGCTCCGGGATACGACCGACAGCCGTGAGATGATTGAAAAATTGGGAACTCCGCCGGTCCAGAATGTAAATGAGATTGAAGAGGTGCTGATAGTCGCACGGAGAGGTGACTGTCTGACACCGTACCAGCTTGAAAGAGTCGAAACGGTACTTGCTGTTGTTGATAGGTTAGCAGCTTATCTTGCAAGAGGAAAGCAGTTTGAGAATCCGCTTGCTTACTATGATGAGAATCTCAATCCGATTGATGATCTGAGATCTGAAATAGTAAGACAGATAAGGAACGAAGCAGTCGACGACAGAGCAACCAAGGAGCTTTTTGATATCAGGACAGCCATCGATCGTACCGAGGATATGATGAGACAGAAGGCCGAGCAGATAATAAGAAGCAATAAGGAATGTATGGCAGACAGCTTCTACGTGATGCGTAACGGAAGAGTATGCGTTCCGGTGAAGAAGGATTATAAATTTAAGATTTCGGGAAGCGTAATAGATAAGTCGGCCACGGGAAATACTCTTTTTATCGAGCCTACAGGGGTCGCGAAGTTTTACGATGAGTTAGAAATGCTGAAGATCGATGAGGAAAATGAAGTCGCAAGGATTTTATACACTCTTACGGCAATGGTTTCGGATTCGGCTGATATACTTGAAGAAAATATGCATATGATCGAAAAGCTTGACTACATTTTCTCTAAAGGAAAGCTTAGTATCGATCTTGAATGTGTCGAGCCTCGTATTAATCTTGAGAGAAGGATACATTTAACAGGTGCGAGACATCCGCTGATGGATAAGGAGGTAAATGTACCGCTGGACTTCTCGCTCGGTGATAATGAGATTAGAGGAGTCGTGATAACCGGCCCTAATACGGGTGGAAAAACCGTATCGATAAAGACGGTTATGCTGAACTGTTATATGGCTCAGTGCGGACTGCATGTGACAAGCAGGGAGGCGGACATTTGCATGAACAGCAATTACCTCTCTGATATAGGAGACGGGCAGAATCTTTCGGAGAATCTGTCAACTTTTTCTGCACACATCAAAAATGTTCTCGGAATTCTCGAAAGAGTTAACAGCGACAGCTTTGTAATAATGGATGAGCTGGGCTCGGGAACAGATCCGACAGAAGGAATGGGCATCGCAGTCGCAATCCTCGAAGAACTGAGGAAGAGCGGAGCAAACTTCCTGGTTACGACTCATTACCCTGAAGTTAAGGAATATGCAGAGAAAACTGAAAATATAGTTAATGCCAGAATGACCTTCGATAAGGAAACACTCAGGCCGACCTATAGAATGGTGATCGGAGAGGCCGGAGAAAGCTGTGCATTTTATATTGCTGAAAGACTCGGAATGCCAAGAGAAATGCTGAAGGCGGCAGTTGAAGCTGCATACGGAAGTGATGCACTCGGTAAAAACAGGCATGATGCTTCAGGAGCGGGATATGAATACCTTAGGAATCCGGCAGAACTTGAAGGTACAGGTGAAACTTCAGATGCGGGAAAGAAGAAGACTCGAAAAGCTCAAACAGAAAAAATCAAGAAGATGAAGAAGACTTCATCACAGAAGAATCTCAGCACGGCATTTCGGATCGGTGACAGCGTTATGGTCATGCCCGATAAGAAAATAGGAATCGTGTGTGAGCCTGTAAATGAAAAGGGTGTGCTGCGTGTTCAGGTTGCGGGCAGAAAGATATGGATAAATCATAAAAGAGTGAAGCTGCATGTAAGAGCTGAGGAACTTTATCCTGATGATTATGATTTTTCAATAGTCTTTGACTCCGTCGAAAAAAGAAAGATGAGACACCAGATGAGCCGTAAGTTTGTAGAAGGGTCGCTTGAATATGATGAAGAGTGAAAGGGAGTAATAAATGAATTATTTTGTTGAAGGGCTCCAGGGGAGCGGAAAGAGTACACTGGTTCAGCGCTTGTCGGAGTTGAATCCCGACTGCACGGCCGTTCGGGAAGGCGATTATTCCCCGGTAGAACTGGCCTGGTGCGCATATATGAATGAAGATAAGTATAAAGAGATACTCGATAAATATTCTGATATAAGAAGCGAGATTGAAAAGAAGACATATTCCGAAGGGGATAAAAGAATTGTATGTTATACTCAGATCATAACTGATGTTCCGGGATTTCATAAGGACCTCGAGCGATATGAGATATATAACAACAGAGTATCGTATTCGGATTTTAAGTCTATAATTCTTAAGCGGTATAATGATTGGAGCCGCAGCGCCGGTACGAACGAAGAATCCGGGACAGCGGCAGATGCTGATATGAATGCAAAATCGAATATAGAGGCGGATTTAATGCAGAATATGATATTCGAATGCTCGCTGTTTCAGAATATCGTAGAAGATATGATCCTTTTCAAATGTGCATCGGATGATGAAATTATAGAGTTTTATAAAGATATAAGAGCTGCACTGGAAGGAAATGCAAGTCCTGACGTAAACAGTGATGCCTGCAAAAAAGATTATCACATTTTCTATCTGAAAGCTGAGGATGTCAGAGGTAATCTCGAAGTCATCCGTAAGGAAAGGTCCGATGATCAAGGGAATGAGCTGTGGTTTCCTCTTATGATGGGATACTTTAAGGAGTGTCCGTACTCAAAGAAGATGGGATTTGGTTCTGAAGATGATCTGATACGGCATTTCATTCACAGGCAGGAACTGGAACTTCGGATATGCAGGGAAGTATTTCCTGATAAGCATACAGTGTTAATATCAAAGAAATATAACGATGAAGATATCAGATACGACTCGTAACAAGTCGGACGCGGATAGCTCGGATAAATTAGACTAAAGAATTGAAGAAGGAGAATAATAAAATGGTAAAACTGGTAACAGATACAAAAGAAAAACAAAGAGTAGCAAGACTTGTGCTTGAGGCACTTCCTGAATGGTTTGAAGTTGAATCAAGCAGAGAGTCATATATCGCAGAATGTGTTGACTGGATTTTCCTTGAAGCAGAGGCAGATGGTAAACCTGCAGGATTCTTATGCTTAAAGGAGACAGGACGTCAGACAGTAGAGCTTGCAGTGATGGGAGTTCTAAAGGATTATCATAGACATGGTTTAGGACGGCAGCTTGTTGAAAAGGCAAAGGAAGCAGCAAAGGAAGCCGGATATGAGTTTATGCAGGTAAAGACTGTCAAGATGGGAATGTATGATGACTATGACAGGACGAACCTGTTCTATATCGGCTGCGGTTTCAAGGAGTTTGAGGTTCTTCCTGATCATTGGGATGAGGCAAATCCTTGTCAGATTTATGTAATGTATCTTGGTTGAGAATAATTGATGTGATAAAATAAATAAAACTATGGAATATTAAAACTATATAATATTCAAACTATAGAATAATTAAACTAAATAACCTCCGATTTGTTATTGGATAATTCTCCGATTTGGAGTATTCTAATGAGAAATCGGAGTTGTTTTGCTTTATAGGAAAATACGCTTCAACTAAAGCAAAATCGCTCCGTCGAGGATCCTGACGGGGAAATTGAGTATGATAAAAGGGTGAATGATAAATGGAAACACGAGAAGAGGCACTAAAGTTCGGGCTTTCACTGCCGGATACATATCAGGATGCGCCGTTTCATGACGATAACTGGCAGCTGGTAAGATATAAGGGGAATAAGAAAGCATTTCTCTGGACTTATGAAAGAGACGGATTAATAAATCTGAATGTAAAAGCAGACCGGGAAATGCTCTATGTATGGCGGATGGCATATGATTCAGTCATACCGGGATATCATCAGAATAAAGCAAATTGGAATACGATCATTCTGGATGGCTCGATTCCCGATGAAGAAGTGAAACAGATGATCGAGCATAGCTATGATCTGATAAGCGACAGTCCGACGAAGAGGATTTATGAGGCTGTAAAGAAGATTCCTTACGGAAAGGTGGCGACTTATTCACAGATTGCACGGCTTGCCGGTAACAGCAAGATGTCACGCGCAGTCGGAAATGCACTCCATAAGAATCCGGATCCCGATAATATCCCATGTTTCAGAGTCGTTGATGCAAAGGGATATCTGGCCGGTGGGTTCGCTTTCGGGGGAGCTGAAGTACAGGCGAAGCTTCTTGAATCTGAGGGCGTAGAGGTTAAGGGAAATCAAGTTGATCTAAGAGTATATCAGTGGGATGACACTGATATCATATAAAGGTTTAATAGTTGTTGATATGAGCAGAAGAAAAAAACAAAATAATAAACAGAATAAAATGCCGATTCCTTTTAAAGTTGTTATCGCTATGTTAGCTTTTCTGGAAATCCTGGCTGCATTTTTTATTTGGAAAAATGCTGAAGTGGGGAAACAATATTTTGCAAAGAGGATAGCGAATAAATATCTGAAGGAAGAATATGGTGCTGAGTTAGAAGTCTATGAAATATCCGATGCTGCATTTATGATGGCGGATTATTCGGTCCGTTACAAAATATCAGATAAAATAAAAGTGTATGTCGGAGTGTCGTTAAAAGAAAGAAAAGTAATATATGATAATTACCTGGAAGCATATATATTCGATAAGATGAATCAGAAGTATTGTGAAAGTATTGAGGAGATCTGGGATAAACAGGCAGATGTTGAATTTGATGGTTTTCTGAGCGAGCCGGAAGTATATTATTATACGAAGGGTGTCGGGATAGATTATGAAAAGGCAATGAATGAAGAGGCGTTTGACCTGCATATTTCTACGGAAGATAGCACTCTCGAGCAGAATGCACATGCATTATACCGCACATTTTCTTACCTTAAAGAGAATAATATAAAAATCGGACAGATAACTTTTAGCTGCTTTTCCGGCGATGGGCATATTGTTCATGATTATTATATCATAGAGGATATAGATCAGTTTACAGACGCCGATATGATACTCGAATATCTGAAAAATTATACAGATGAAGAATAGTCTGACTCAGGCGGATGTACTGTTTATGCTGGGCTGAACAATATGGCTTTATGGCAGGTTATCCGAGGAAATGTACTTCTTATCCTCGATTTATTGAAACTCATTTTGGACTAAAGTATAAAGAAGGCAAGAGGAGCATCAGAGTTGAAAATATTTGTTAAAGACAAAATGAATCTTTCGGAAACTGAAGTTGAGATCAGATGTAAAGAAAGAGATACAGAGGTTGAGGCTGTTCTTGAAGCTGTCAGAGGCGTAGGAGATGCCCTGATAGGAGAAAAGGAAAACGGAGATAAGGAACCGGTACGAATCTCCGGAGTTCTATACTTTGAGGCGGTAGACAGATATGTGTTTGCTTATACAAAGTCGGAATATTACAGGATCAGGCGAACTCTATATGAGCTTGAAGAAGATCTGACTCAGAAACATTTTGTCAGAATATCCAAATCCGTGATAGTGAACCTGAAGGCGGTGAAGAGCGTTGCACCTGAAGATGCAAGGCGACTCAAGCTTCAACTTAGAAACGGAGAGTGGATAATAGTATCCAGAAACTATGTCAGTGATTTTAAAGCCGGCATAGGAATGAAGGAGGCAAAATGATGAACGACGAAAGATTTAAACAGATACTAAAAAAATCATTTACAACAGCTGCCATATGCTTCTCTATGGGCATTTTCTTTTTCGGAATAAGCTTTAGTCTTTCCGGAAGTTATATAAAGGCTGTTTATATAGTAAAGATATGGATTGCGTTCTTTATACTCGGACTGCTTACTGTAGCCAGACTGCTGTTCGGTGAAACAAACTGGGCTAAAAGCAAACCTTTCTATATAAAGAATCTTATCTTTATGCCATTATATCTTGCAGTGGCTTTGATACTGGTTATGGATATAGTTGCCGATATGGGAGTTACTCCGAATCTGCCGCTTATTGTTTTCTGTATTGCCATTTTTGTGGTGACATTTACTATAAGACAGTTGATAGAATACTTCATACAAAAAGCGAAGACCGATAAAATGAATGATGCTCTGATAGAATTTCAAAAGGAGCATACATGGGATGAAGAAGAATGATTTTATTACGGTTATAAGAGTTTTTGCCGCACTTGCGGTTTGGTTTTTGATCACAAAGAGCTATGCTGCATTTGTTGATCCTTTGCTTACAGGAAAATTTCCGGAAACGGTCAGAATGATCATCAGCAGTATGATCATACCTTATACACTCGGTATGGGAGCTGCTTATCTGATCTTAAGAGGAATGAGGAATCAGGAATCGAAGAGCACGGAAGTGCCGGGAATGTATGATCAGCCTGTCACTCCCGGGTTTATGATCAAGTCTTTTCTGATACAGACAGGATTAAGTATGCCTGTAATTCTGATTTTGAATATTATTAATATCCTTGTTCTAAGGAATACTCCGCATGCGATGACGGCGGATCAGATATTTGGAAAGCATATGATATTTTATTTGGTTCTGCTTCTTATCTTTAACCCTGTTATGGAGGAAGTTCTCTTCAGAAAGCTCTTTCTGGACAGACTCCTTGTAATCGGAGAGACGGGAACTGTCATAATATCTGCTGTACTGTTCGGACTTCCTCACGCTTATTCTCAAGGTGTTCCGCAGATGTTCGGTACATTTATCATAGGGCTTGTATGGGCATATGTAAGAGTAAAGACCGGAAAGCTGTGGCCATGCTTTATACTTCATATGATGTTTAATCTGTATGGCTGCTATTTTTCAACATTGATGAATAGGGCACAGGGCACAAGAGTGATGTTTATGTTCATCAGTATAATTGTTATGCCGATCATCGCCGTTATATTACTGATAAAAAATAGAAATTCGAAAGCTGCGGCAGCGACGGTAGTCTCTGACGTAAATGCTTAGAAGGACAGCTTCAGTTCGACCTGAATACTTTTATCCACGAGCTTCGCGAAGCTATCCCCGTCGGTTTTCTTTCCGACAACGGTTCCGTAATGGGTAGGAATAGCAACTTGAGGTTTCATAATATTGATGAGATCGGCGCCGGTTTTATAGTTCATTGTATAGAATCCGCCGATCGGAATCATGGCAACATCACATTTGACAGCTTTAGCCTCGGGTATTTCGTCGATGTCACCCGCAATATAAACGCGTGTTCCGGATATATCGATTATATATCCGCACCAGCCTGCTTTTTTCAGATGAAATGGTTTCATTATGTTATACATTGCGACTGTTTCAAAGCTGATACCATTTATAGTGTAGGACTTTCCGGGCTCGACAGGATGATTTATTCCTACGGGGGTATTTTTTCTGACCCGTTTATCCATGGCCTGAGGAACTATAAATGCCGTCTCACGCTGCGATATTTTATTTATGCTTTCAAGTGAGAAGTGGTCATAATGATCATGCGTCAGAAAGATAAAGTCAGCGTCATGGTTCTCGTTCTCTATCTGAAATGGATCAATATAGATAATTTTTCCGTTTGCGTCGATTCTTATGCTGTTTTGAGCGTTAACAGAAATAAATGATAAATCCAAAGTATTTTCTCCTGTATAATATGGGTTATTCTTGTTATGGGATATATTATTTATAAAACGATAAATCAAATAAATAGAGTATAAATCAAATAAATAGAGTATAAATCAAATAAATAGGGTTGACAAGAATATATCCATGTGTTATTCTATCGCTCGATGAGCTGCCGTAGACAGCAGGTGTTGAAAGACGTAACACCGAAACCGGGATAAAACGGTAAGGTACCTGCCGAGGAAGAGTCGTGGATTTATATAGTAAATTTACCTCTGTATTACGGTTGTGATGCAGAGGTTTTTCTTATATATAAAGCCTGAATGTGCAGCCATTAATCTATAAGGAGGTACATTTAAGATGGCAAAGGTTGAACTTAAGGCACCTGTTGTTGAGGAAATCAAGGCAAATCTTGAGGGTGCTAAGTCTGTTGTACTTGTTGATTATCTTGGTCTTACAGTTGAGCAGGATACAAACCTTCGTAGAGCAACCAGAGAAGCTGGTCTCATCTACAAGGTATACAAGAATACAATGGTTAAGAGAGCAATCGAAGGAACTGACTTTGCAGAGCTTGAGAAGGATCTTGATGGTCCTACAGCTGTTGCAATCTCAAAGGACGATGCAACTGCTCCTGCAAGAATAATCGCAAACTTCGCTAAGACTGCTAAACAGCTTGAGATGAAGTCAGGTATTGTCGAGGGAGCTTACTACGATAAGGCTGGTATCCAGGTTATCGCAAGCATTCCTTCAAGAGAAGAGCTTCTTTCAAGACTTCTCGGAAGTCTCCAGTCACCTATTACAAACCTGGCACGTGTTATCAACCAGGTTTCTGAGCAGAAGGCTGAGGCATAACAGTTTATTATTTGATAAGGCAGCGTATATGAAGGCTGCAATGAATTAATCTAGGAGGATTTTAAAATGAGTATTGAAGAATTAGTATCAGCAATTGATGAGCTCTCAGTTCTTGAGCTCAATGACCTTGTAAAGGCAATCGAGGAGAAGTATGGTGTATCTGCAGCAGCAGGTGTTGTAGTTGCAGCAGGTCCTGCAGCAGGCGCAGCAGCAGAAGAGAAGACAGAGTTCGACGTTGAGCTTACAGACGTTGGAGCTGAGAAGATCAAGGTTATCAAGGTTGTTCGTGATGTAACAGGTCTTGGTCTTAAGGAAGCTAAGGAAGCAGTTGAGTCTGCACCAAAGATCCTTAAGGAAGCTGTTTCTAAGGAAGAGGCTGAGGATATCAAGAAGAAGTTCGAGGAAGTTGGAGCTAAGATTACTCTTAAGTAATTTGAGTCGAGTCAATATTTCGAATTCTTTACGGACAGTACGTTATTTCGGCGTACTGTCCTTTTTTTGCGCATTTTTACAAGTTTTTTCTTATCGGTCGTTATATTCAATTCTTTACTATTATCTTTATAAATAGTATTATATAGGGGAGGGCTTTTTGTTAACTCAGGGGTGAAAAATAAGTGAAGAAGCTAGATACGTTTAAAATCGTGCTGATCGTGCTGATCGGCATAGCGTTAAATATTGCGGGTAAGTTCTTTGCAATCCATTACGGCCTTCCTGTTTGGATGGATGCATTCGGAACGGCGGTTGCAGCATATATTCTCGGACCTGTCAGTGGTGCTGCTGTAGGTCTTTCTTCTAATGTCATTTTCAATATTTTATCCGATTCAAATTTATATCTGTATGGTATCGTAAATGTCGTGATCGGCATTATTATAGGTGTTTCTGCAAGAAAAGGAAGCTTTAAAACATTTTTCGGTACTGTATCTGTGAGCACAATGGTAACAGCAGTTGCGCTGATACTCTCAACTCCGCTCAATTTTCTATATCATAAAGGAATGGTTGGAAATCCGATAGGTAACGGCATTGTGGAATTTCTTCTTCGAGAAGGGATTAATAAGTATGTCGCTAACGTAGTCGGTGGCTTTTATATTGATTTTGTAGATAAGACACTGACACTCGGACTGCTTGCGATTCTTCTCTGTGTATGGAGAGTTATATCGGGATTTTTGAACAGGAACGATAAAGCGGATAAAGAAAACAAAAACGATAAAGAAAACAAAGACAATAAAGAAAACAAAGAAAACAAAGATGTCAAAGAAAAGAATGACGATGATAACAAAAACAAGGCTGTGAAGAACGGTGGTCTAAAAAATGCAGTCAGCGTCGTTGTTCTTATCATGACTTTTATGATCGGGATACATTTTACAGGAAATCCTGTATGTGTAAAGGCGGATGAATCCGAGGAGAATATTGATTTCCATTCATATTTCCAAACTGTATATAACAGTGAAAACGGTCTTACCTGCGGAACCGCAAATGATATAGCGGAAACTAACGACGGCATTCTTTGGATAGGAAGTTATGCTGGCCTTTACAGATATAACGGAAGAGAGTTTAAATGGATGAATTCTTTCGATTCCGTTAAAAATGTAAATTGTCTTTTTGTAGATCCGGAAGGAAGACTCTGGATAGGTACTAATGATAACGGACTATCTGTAAGTATAAATGAGACGATAACAAATACTCTTGATGAGGAACATGGACTTCCGTCGAATACTGTCCGCTCCATAACAATGAGCTCGGACGGATATTATTACATCGGAACAGCTTCATCTATTCAGGTTCTTCAGTTGAGCGGCGGCATGAATCTGATGAATGAGATTGATGAAGTGGTAGATGCAAAGAGTATGTCTGCCGACGGCAATGGAAATGTAGTTGCGGTAACTTCTAAGGGAAATCTCTATCTGATCAATGACAGAGAGGTTATTGAAGGCCCGAGACAATATGTGGGTGATAAGTTCTTTACATCCTGTCTTTTTGCGAAAGACGGTTATCTGTATGTTTCCAATTCGGGAAACGAAATTTACCGATACAGAATGAAGGACGGGAAGCTCATCATAGAGACTGTTCTTATGGCAAAGGATCTGAATCATATCAATAACATGTATGAAAGCAAAGGTAATCTGTTCGTATGTGCGGATAATGGTGTCGGATATTTTGACTTAAAAGATAATTTCAGAATTGTTAATACCAATTCATTTAATAATTCAATCGACGATATGATAATGGATTATCAGGGCGATTACTGGCTCATATCATCGAGACTCGGAATGCTCCGTATGTCACCTTCGTCATTTTCTAAAATGTATGGCTACAGCGGAACGGAGGAGAAGGTTGTAAATACCGTAGAAAGATGGCATGGGAAGCTCTATATCGGAACGGATAAGGGCTTGGATATTCTGAATAGTAAGGGCGTTGCTGTATATAATGACCCGATACAGGAAGCTGTCGGAGAAGTCAGGATAAGATGTATAGAAGCGGATGAAACAGGCGGTATATGGATTTCAACCTATGGAAAAGGGCTTCTTAATGTAAATCAGAACGGAAAACTTATATGGTATAACGCGGAAAAGAAATTCTCGGACTGGATAAGGTGTACACGAGTTTTGTCTGACGGAACCGTTGCTGTATCTACAGATATCGGTTTGTCATTTATAAAAGACGGTAAAGTTGATTACAGCATTCCGTTTGGGAAGGATTTTCTGGAATCCAAGATTCTTTGCATACTGGAAATGCAGGATGGACGTCTGCTGGTCGGAAGTGACGGTGACGGAATAGCGATACTTAAGGATGGAAAAGTTGAAAGAAAGATTAAAACATCTGATGGACTTTCATCAAATGTTATTCTCAGAATCGTTAAAGCTAAGAAGGATGCGGGATATTTTGTTGTAGCCAGCAATGGTCTTAATTATCTGTCTGAAGACGGAGTTGCAAGAGAACTTAATAATTTCCCGTATTATAATAATTATGATATGTGGGAAAGTGATGACGGTACTGCGTTTGTGCTCGGAAGTGCCGGTATTTATGTTATGTCGGAATCGGATATTGTGGCTGATACAGAGAATCCTTCATATGAGCTGCTCGATTCAAGGAGGGGACTTCTTGATGCAATCACCGCAAATTCCTGGAATTGTGTGGACAGTTACGAAAATCTGTATATTTCAACTGATGTAGGTGTTTATAAACTTAACATGAAGGATTACGGAAGTATGAAGAAATCCTTCCGAATGAAGGTTACATCTGCGGTTCTTGATGGTACACCTCTGCGTGTGGAAAGAGGAACAGAAATTGTACTCGACAGGGATAATGCAAGACTTGAACTTAATCCTGAGATAATCAATTATACTGTAGAAGATCCGATAATTCAGTATATGCTTATCGGTTTTGATAATGAAATGACAGAGGTTCCGTCTAGCGAACTTTCGACAATTGTTTATACTAACCTGCCGACGGGCAAGTATACATTCAGAATGACAATTGTTGATAACGATAAGAATGTTATTGAGGAAAGCGTATACAAGATAGTCAAGGAAGAGGAGATATATGACCACTGGTGGTTCAGGTCTTATATGATTATAGTCGGTGGACTTGCTATTGCCTGGTTTACATGGTTTATAGCCAGAACCAAGATACAGAGAACGCTCGAGTATCAGAGAAGAGAACTTTCTTTCGCTATGAGACAGCTCGAACTTGGAAATCAGACCATTCTTGCAATTGCAAAGACGGTTGATAAGAAGGATGAGAATACGAGTCTGCATTCGCAGCGAGTTTCGGAATATTCGGTAATGCTTGCCAAGGAGCTTGGATTCACACCGGGTGAATGCGAGAATATCAGACGTGCGGGACTCCTGCATGATATCGGAAAGATAGGTATCCCTGACAGAGTGCTGAATAAAAAAGGAAAGCTTGATGATGAAGAGTATGCTCTTATGAAAACTCATGTAACACATGGCGGTGAAATCCTTAAGGACTTCACGCTTATAGAGCATGCTGCTGACGGAGCTATGTATCATCATGAAAAATATGACGGAACCGGATATATGATGGGACTTAAGGGTGAGGAGATTCCTCTGTATGGTCGTATCATTGCCGTGGCCGATGCTTTTGATGCAATGACACAGAATCGTGTTTACAGAGAAAAACAGGATATTTCATATGTAAGAAATGAACTTGAACGTTGCAGCGGAACTCAGTTTGATCCGAAGATCGCAGCAATTATGCTTAGATTTATCGATGAAGGAAAAGTACCTATTAAGGATAAGGATCTCCTGAAGAGTATGAAGAAGCATGAGCAGGAAGATGAGGAGAGATTGCATGAAGAAGATTAATATTATATCGATAATTGCATGCATATTTTTTACGCTCCTCGCATATATATGGCATGTTACCATAGGAAAGAGCGATGAGAAAGAAAGGACTATCACTGTTGGAATTATTCTTGACGGTGATGAAAGTGCGCCTTACAATAACAATTTTCTTCGTGCGGTTCCCGTAATAGAGGCTGAATACGGCGAGAGAGTTAAGGTCCTTCCGATAAGGAATATCCATCTCGATCATGCAGAGGAGGCGCTTGATGAGCTTGTGGCAGAAAAATGCGATCTGATCTTTGCAACAAGCTACGGCTATGGGGAGATGATGAAGGAATATGCCGCACAGAATCCGGATATCGTATTCTGCGAGGCAACCTGTGATAATGCAAATACCGAACCTCAGCTGCCGAATTACCATACATTTATGGGAAGGATATATGAAGGAAGATATATATCCGGCGTTGTTGCGGGTTACAAGCTTGAGCAGATGATAGCTGACGGAGAGATATCTGCTGATGAGGCAGTTGTCGGATATGTGGCTGCTTATCCTGTTTCGGAGGTTATTTCCGGATATACCGCATTTTTCCTCGGAGTAAGATCGGTTGTACCGAATGCAAGGATGAAGGTATGTTATACAGATACATGGTCGGATTATACTGTTGAAAAACAGTATACAGAAGAGCTTATAGATCAGGGGTGTGTGATAATATCACAGCATTCCGATACGATAGGACCGGCTATTGCCTGTGAAGAGGCTTCAGCCGATCATCATGTATATCATATCGGCTATAACCAGAGTATGCTGGATATCGCACCTACAGCTTCACTGGTATCGTGCAGAATTAACTGGACTCCTTATCTGATGGGAGCGGTCGGTGCTGTTCTTGAAGAAAGAAATATAGAAGACAGCATAGATGCTGTTAAATGGGGAAATGACATGTGCGCGGGCTTTGACAAGGACTGGGTTCAGATGATAGAACTGAATGTGATATCTGCGGCTCCGGGAACAGAAGATAAGATCCGTGAACTCGAAGAGAAATTCAAAAAGGGTTCAGTACATGTATTCGTTGGAAATTATACGGGTGTTAATCCTGATAATAGCTCGGATACATGGAATCTGAATGATGAATATATAGAAAACAAATCACAATCTGCACCTACATTTCATTATGTTCTTAAAGATGTCATCGAAATTATTGAAATTTCTGATTGACAAAAATCCCAAGATTTGTTAGAGTATTAAATTGCCATTATAGGGAAACTATGCCCTTTTTTAAGCATGGTCTTTTTCTCGTATAATGCAAATAATAAATCAAGGGGTGAATACGTCAATGAGAAACTACAGGATGCGTCCTATCACATCAGGCAAGAACACTCGTATGAGCTATGCAGGCAAACAGGAAGTACTGGATATGCCGAATCTTATAGGTGTTCAGGTAAACTCCTACAAGTGGTTCCTTGAAGAAGGTCTGAGAGAGGCTTTTAATGATATCTCTCCGATCCAGGACTACACTGGTAACCTCAGTCTCGAGTTTGTAGATTACAAGCTCTATACAGAGGATAAGAAGTATACCATTGAAGAGTGCAAGGAAAGAGATGCAACATATGCAGCGCCACTTAAGGTTCAGGTTCGTCTGATCAATAAGAATACCGACGAAATTAATCAGCATGAGATTTTCATGGGTGACATGCCGCTCATGACTGAGACCGGAACCTTCGTTATCAACGGAGCAGAAAGAGTTATAGTAAGTCAGCTGGTCCGCAGCCCGGGTATCTATTACCAGGTAGGCTTTGATAAGGTAGGAAAGAAGTTATATTCATGTCAGGTTATACCTAACAGAGGTGCATGGCTTGAATATGAAACCGATTCGAATGATGTATTCCACGTTAAAGTAGATAGAAACAGAAAGGTTCCCGTAACCGTTCTTATCAGATCTCTCGGAGTCGGAACAGATGCCGAGATTCTTGAACTGTTCGGAAATGAACCTAAGATTCTTGCTTCTATTGAGAAAGATCCAAGCAAGAATTACAGTGACGGTATTCTTCAGCTTTATAAGACACTTCGTCCGGGTGAACCGCTCGCGGTTGAAAGTGCTGAAGGACTTATCCACGGCATGTTCTTCGATCAGAGAAGATATGATCTTGCCAAGGTTGGCCGTTATAAGTTTAATAAGAAGCTTGCTCTTGAGAACAGAATTGCAGGATTTATCCTGGCAGAGGATGTTATCGATCCTCTTACAGGCGAAGTTCTCTATGCTCAGGGCGAGATCCTTTCCAAGGAAATCGGTAAGGCTATTCAGGATGCTGCTGTTCCTTATGTAATGGTTCAGACTGAAGAGGCTAATGTTAAGGTACTTTCTAACCTTATGGTAGATATCCGTCCTTGGATCGAAGATAGAATTCCGGGAGTTGATCCTGAAGAACTCGGCATCACAGAGATGGTTTACTATCCTGTACTTGCAGAACTCCTTGAGAAATATGATGATGCGGATGAGCTTTCTCAGGCTATCAAGGATAGTGTAAATTCACTTATCCCTAAGCATATAACAAGAGAAGATATCTTTGCTTCCATCAATTACAATATGCATCTTGAGTATCAGGTCGGAAGTGCCGATGATATCGATCACCTCGGAAACAGACGTATCAAGTCTGTAGGTGAACTCCTTCAGAATCAGTATCGTATCGGTCTTACAAGACTTGAGAGAGTTGTAAGAGAGCGTATGACTACACAGGATCCTGATACGATCACACCGCAGTCACTTATAAATATTAAGCCTGTTACAGCAGCTGTTAAGGAGTTCTTCGGTTCATCACAGCTGTCACAGTTCATGGATCAGAACAACCCGCTGTCAGAGCTTACACATAAGAGACGTCTTTCAGCACTTGGACCTGGTGGTCTTTCAAGAGAAAGAGCCGGATTCGAGGTTCGAGACGTTCACTATACACATTACGGCCGTATGTGTCCTATCGAGACACCTGAAGGACCTAACATCGGTCTTATCAACTCGCTTGCTACATATGCAAGAATCAATCAGTACGGTTTTATCGAGGCTCCTTACAGAAGAGTGGATAAGACAGATCCGGAGAATCCGGTAGTTACTGATGAAGTTGTTTATATGACAGCTGATGAAGAAGATAACTACATCGTAGCACAGGCTTCCGAACCGCTGGATGAAAATAATCACTTTAAGAGAAACAATGTTGCCGGACGTAGAAGAGATGAGACATCTGAGTTCCCTAAGACTCAGGTTGATTTCATGGATGTGTCTCCGAGAATGGTATTCTCAGTTGCTACATCTATGATTCCATTCCTTCAGAACGACGATGCTAACCGTGCTCTCATGGGATCGAACATGCAGCGTCAGGCGGTTCCTCTTCTTACAACAGATGCTCCTGTTGTAGGTACAGGTATGGAAACAAAGGCAGCGGTTGACTCGGGAATATGTATCGTAGCTAAGCGTGATGGTGTTGTTGAAATGTCATCAAGTGAGAAGATCATCGTTAAAGCAGATGAAGACGGTACATTTGATGAGTATCATGTAATCAAGTTCGCAAGATGTAACCAGAGTAACTGTATGAACCAGAGACCTATCGTAAGAAAGGGTGACAAGGTTAAGAAGGGTGAGGTTATCGCTGACGGTGCTTCAACTTCAAACGGTGAGCTCGCACTTGGTAAGAATCCGCTTATCGGATTCATGACCTGGGAAGGTTACAACTACGAGGATGCTGTACTTCTTTCAGAGAGACTCGTTAAAGATGATGTTTATACATCAATTCATATAGAAGAATATGAGGCTGACGCAAGAGATACAAAGCTCGGACCTGAAGAGATCACAAGAGATCTTGCAAACCTTTCAAACGGTGCGCTTAAGGATCTTGATGAGAACGGTATCATCCGTATCGGTGCAGAGGTTCGTGCCGGTGATATCCTTGTAGGTAAGGTTACTCCAAAGGGAGAGACTGAGCCGGATCCTCAGAGTAAGCTTCTTCGCGCCATCTTCGGTGAGAAGGAGAGAGAAGTAAGAGATACTTCACTTCGTGTGCCTCACGGTGCATACGGTGTCGTTATGGACATCAAGATATTTACAAGAGAAAACGGAGATGAGCTTCCACCGGGAGTTAACAAATCCGTAAGAGTATATATAGCTCAGAAGAGAAAGATATCGATCGGTGATAAGATGGCCGGTCGTCACGGTAACAAGGGTGTCGTTTCAAGAGTGCTTCCTGCAGAGGATATGCCATTCCTTCCGAACGGACGTCCGCTTGATATCGTTCTTAACCCTCTTGGCGTTCCTTCACGTATGAACATAGGACAGGTGCTCGAGCTTCATCTCGGACTTGCTTCTGAGGTTCTCGGATTCAAGGTATCTACTCCTATTTTCGATGGCGCTAAAGAGGAAGACATTACAGCACAGCTGGAGATGGCTAACGATTATGTAAATACTGAATGGGAAGAGTTCGAAGCTAAGTATAAGGATCATGTTGATAAGGGCGTTATGGATTACCTTTATGAGCATAGAGATCACAGAGCTGAGTGGAAGGGCGTTCCTATTGATAAGACAGGTAAGGTACAGCTTCGCGACGGTCGTACAGGTGAACCTATTCCTTCACCGATCGCTATCGGATACATGCATTATCTGAAGCTGCATCACCTTGTTGATGATAAGATTCATGCACGTTCAACAGGACCGTACTCACTCGTAACTCAGCAGCCTCTGGGTGGTAAAGCTCAGTTTGGTGGACAGAGATTCGGAGAGATGGAGGTTTGGGCTCTTGAGGCATATGGTGCTTCATACACACTTCAGGAGATCCTTACCGTTAAGTCTGATGATATCGTAGGACGTGTTAAGACATATGAGGCTATCACAAAGGGCGAGAATATCCCTGAACCGGGTATTCCTGAATCCTTCAAGGTTCTCATTAAGGAGTTCCAGTCACTTTGTCTGGATGTCAGAGTTCTTGACGAAGACGGTAATGAAGTTGAAATGCGTGAGTATTCAGACAGTTCTGCTCCGTCAATGGCAAGTGAGCTCATTGATGAAGAGGGAAGAGCTCTCGACAGAGATGATATGGATGGTATTTCCGGAGTTAATGAGGATAACGAACTTGTAGATATGCCTGAATTTGATGAATTCGGTTCATCGGATGATTTCGATGACTATGGCGATGGTGATATGTAAGGAGGATAAGTTAGAATGGCATTTAATAACAGTGCAGAAACAGATCAGCCAATGTATTTTGACTCAATCAAGATCGGACTTGCATCCCCTGAGCAGATCAGAGCTTGGTCATATGGCGAAGTAAAAAAACCTGAGACTATAAATTACAGAACATGGAAGCCTGAAAAGGGCGGTCTTTTCGCAGAGGAAATCTTCGGACCTACAAAGGATATGGAGTGCCACTGCGGAAAGTATAAGAAGATCAAGTACAGAGGAATCAAGTGTGACCGCTGCGGAGTTGAGGTTACAAAGTCTGCGGTACGTCGTGAGCGTATGGGTCATATCGAACTTGGTTGTCCTGTTTCACACATTTGGTATTTCAAGGGCATCCCGAGCAGAATGGGTATTATTCTCGATCTTTCACCGAAGGAACTTGAGAGAGTACTTTACTTCTCATCATACATTGTTCTTGATCCGGGTAATACAGATCTTAAGCAGAAGGATATTCTTTCCGAGCAGGAGTACAGAGCAAAGGTTGCACAGTACGGCGAGGGCTCATTCAAGGTTGGAATGGGAGCTGAAGCTATAGAGAAGCTTCTCAAGGAGATCGATCTTGAAAAGGAAGCTAAAGAACTCAGAGAAGAACTTGAAAATGTAAGCAGCGGACAGAGAAAGTCAAAGGTTGCCAAGAAACTTGACGTTGTTGAGGCGTTCAGAAATTCGGATAACAAGCCTGAGTGGATGATACTCAGAGTTATTCCTGTTATCCCTCCTGATCTTCGTCCTATGGTACAGCTTGACGGTGGACGTTTTGCAACATCGGATCTTAATGATCTTTACAGAAGAATTATTAACAGAAATAATCGTCTCAAGAAACTTCTTGAGATATCAGCACCTGAAATCATTATCAGAAATGAGAAGAGAATGCTTCAGGATGCTGTAGATGCACTTATAGATAACGGTCGTCACGGACGTGCCGTAACAGGAGCCGGCTCAAGAGCACTTAAGTCTCTTTCGGAGATGCTTAAGGGTAAGCAGGGACGTTTCCGTCAGAACCTTCTCGGTAAGCGTGTTGACTATTCAGGACGTTCGGTTATCGTAGTAGGACCGGAACTTAAGATCTATCAGTGCGGTATTCCTAAGGAAATGGCTATCGAACTTTTCAAGCCTTTCGTTATGAAGGAACTCACAGCACGCGGCCTTGCTGATAATATTAAGGCTGCAAAGAAGAAGATAGAGAGACTTGAGTCAGGAGTTTGGGATGTACTTGAGGATGTAATCAAGGAGCATCCGGTTATGCTTAACCGTGCCCCTACACTCCACAGACTCGGTATTCAGGCATTTGAGCCTATCCTTGTAGAAGGTAAGGCTATCAAGCTTCATCCACTCGTATGTATGGCTTTCAACGCCGACTTCGATGGAGACCAGATGGCTGTTCATCTTCCGCTTTCTGTTGAGGCTCAGGCAGAGTGCCGTTTCCTTCTTCTGTCACCTAATAACCTTCTTAAGCCTTCAGATGGTGGAGTTGTATCTGTACCTTCACAGGATATGGTACTTGGTATCTACTATCTGACAATGGATAGATTTAAGGAGTATAATAACGCTGATGATGAAGTAGTTAAGGAGTATCTGCTTGATGATGAGAAAGCTAACCTTGACGCTGTTAAGGCTGATGCTGAATCAGGTGCTATAGGTGCTTTTGACAAGATCAGAATCAGAGTTACAAAGAAGGTGTCAAAGGACGGACTTACAGTATTCTTCAAGAACATCGTAAGTACAGCTACAGACCTTCTCGGAAGAAGATTTAAAGATATAAACAGAGCTCTTCTTGCATATGACAGCAAGGAGATAACTCTTCAGCAGAGAATATTCGTTAAGAGAACAGGCGTTACAACTGAGGGTGAGGAATATACAGGTTTTGTATCAACAACTCTCGGAAAGCTTATCTTTAATGAAATCATTCCTCAGGACCTTGGATTTGTAGACAGATCTATCCCTGAGAAATGTATCGAGCCTGAGTATAACAAGCTTGTTAAGAAGGGTGACCTTAAGAAGATACTTAATAAGTGTATAAATATTCACGGTTCAACAGTAACAGCTGAAGTTCTTGATAAGATCAAGGCTACAGGTTACAAGTATTCTACACTCAGTGGAATTTCAGTTTCTGTCGCAGATATGCATGTGCCTCAGGAGAAGCCTGAAATTCTCGGTGGAGCGCAAGAGCGAGTTGACCAGATCAATAAGTTCTATGAAATGGGCTTTGTTACAGAAGAAGAGCGTAAGAAGTCAGTTATCGTTCAGTGGAAGAATGCTGATGATAAGCTTAAGAAGGCCCTTCTTGATGGACTTGACAAGTATAATAACATTTACATGATGGCTGACTCCGGTGCCCGTGGTTCCGATGATCAGATCAAGCAGCTTGCAGGTATGCGTGGACTTATGGCAGATACGACAGGTAACACTATCGAGCTTCCTATCAAGTCTAACTTCCGTGAAGGTCTTGACGTTCTCGAGTACTTCATTTCAGCACACGGTGCTCGTAAGGGTCTGTCAGATACAGCTCTTCGTACAGCCGATTCAGGATACCTTACAAGAAGACTTGTAGATGTATCTCAGGATCTTATTATCAGAGAGACAGACTGCTCGGCTGATAAGACAGAGAAGCCTGGTATCTTCGTTAAGGCATTTATGGATGGAGATGAAGTTAAGGAAAGCTTCCAGGAGAGAATCACAGGAAGATATGCTGCTGAATCCATCTTCGATGCAAACGGAGAGATGATCGTTAAAGTAAATCACATGATCACTCCTGCAAGAGCAGAGAGAGTCATTAAGTATGGTATACAGCCGGTAGACGGAAGACCGTTCCTTGATCCTGAAACAGGAGAAGAGAGACGCGATGCAAAGATGAAGATCCGTTCAGTACTTACATGTAAGTGCCGCCTCGGTATCTGCGCTAAGTGTTACGGTTCTAACCTTGCTACAGGTCAGGCAGTTCAGGTTGGTGAGGCAGTTGGTATCATTGCTGCTCAGTCAATCGGTGAGCCTGGTACACAGCTTACAATGAGAACCTTCCACTCAGGTGGTGTTGCCGGTGGTGATATCACTCAGGGTCTTCCTAGAGTAGAAGAGATTTTCGAGGCTCGTAAGCCGAAGGGTCTTGCAATCATATCTGACTTTGCAGGTAAGGTTGAAGTAAGAGAGACCAAGAGAAAGAAGGAAGTAGTAGTAAGCAATAAAGAGACAGGTGAGACAAAGGCATATCTTATTCCTTACGGATCACGTCTCAGAGTTAAAGACGGAGATGAAATCTTCGCAGCTGATGAGATTACAGAGGGTTCAGTAAATCCTCACGATATCCTTAAGATCAAGGGTGTTGAGGCTGTTCAGAACTACATGCTTCGTGAAGTTCAGAAGGTTTACCGTTCACAGGGTGTTGAGATCAACGATAAGCATATCGAGATCATCGTTCGTCAGATGCTTAAGAAGACTCGTGTTGAGGATGGAGGAGATTCAACAATCCTTCCTGATACAATGGTAGATGTACTTGAGCTTGAGAAGATCAATGAAGATCTTGAGGCAAAGGGACTTCGTCCTGCAACTTCAAATCAGGTTCTTCTCGGTATCACAAAGGCATCACTTGCAACAAACAGCTTCCTCAGTGCAGCGTCATTCCAGGAGACAACAAGAGTTCTTACTGATGCTGCTATCAGAGGTAAGGAAGATAATCTTATCGGTCTCAAGGAGAACGTTCTTATCGGTAAGCTTATTCCTGCAGGTACAGGTATGAAGAATTACAGATCTGTTATGATCGATTCTGAGCTTGTAAGAGATGTTCCTGAATTTGATGAGGATGAAATAGCATTCTCAGATGATGAGGAGTTTGTAGGTGCTGATGTGGCAGATGATGCAGAGGGCATCGATGCAGAAGTTGAAGATATTGCAGATGAGACAGAGGATGTGACAGAAGAATAATTCTTTTGGCATAATCGTAAAAACATTTACAATGTCTCTTGACATTAGAATTTCAGATGTATATAATTATGGGGCATGTGCGAAAAACGCATGCTCCATTTAAATTTCTAAAAGAACGGAGGTGAAAACATGCCAACATTTAACCAGTTAGTCAGAAAGGGAAGACAGGATACTGTTAAGAAGTCTACAGCTCCTGCACTTCAGAGAAGCTTTAACTCTCTTAAGAAGAAGCCTACAAATGCTTCCTCACCACAGAAGAGAGGAGTTTGTACAGCTGTTAAGACTGCAACTCCTAAGAAGCCTAACTCAGCTCTGCGTAAGATCGCCAGAGTTCGTCTTTCAAACGGAATGGAAGTAACAAGCTATATCCCTGGTGAAGGTCACAACCTTCAGGAGCACAGCGTTGTTCTTATCCGTGGAGGAAGAGTTAAGGATTTACCTGGTACAAGATACCACATCATCAGAGGTACTCTTGATACAGCAGGTGTTGCAAAGAGACGTCAGGCACGTTCAAAGTATGGTGCTAAGCGTCCTAAGGATGCAAAGTAATTGTTTTTTAATTCTGGAACAATTACGGGGCCATATTTTAACAGTTTAGTGTGCTGGTTACATTTGGTAATGTTTTCAGCACGTACATGTTATTCGGTGGTTTTGAACCGATCGGATAATCATTATCCGAAGGGATCATTACTGACGGATTAATATGAGTACCTAAGAATTAATTATTATTAAGGAGGGAAGAATCGTGCCACGTAAAGGACATATAGTTAAAAGAGACGTACTCGCCGATCCTATTTACAACAATAAGGTTGTAACACGTCTTATCAATAACATTATGTTAGACGGTAAGAAGGGTGTTGCCGAGAAGATCGTTTACGGCGCATTTGACCGCATTAAGGAGCAGACAGGTAAGGATCCTGTTGAGGTGTTCGAAGAAGCAATGAACAACGTAATGCCTATGCTCGAGGTTAAAGCAAGACGAATCGGTGGTGCTACATATCAGGTACCTATTGAAGTTAGACCTGATAGAAGACAGGCTCTCGGACTTCGCTGGCTTACAAATTTCTCACGCCAGAGAACAGAGAAGACTATGGAAGAGAGACTGGCTCAGGAGCTTATGGATGCTGCTAACAATACAGGCTCATCTGTAAAGCGTAAAGAAGAGATGCACAGAATGGCAGAAGCTAACAAGGCATTTGCTCACTATAGATTCTAATCACAATCTGTTGATTGGAAATGTGCTAAGTTTATATTTGAGGTAAGGAGGAAAAAGCCTTGGCTGCAAATGGAAGAGAATATCCATTAGAGAGAACCAGAAATATCGGTATCATGGCTCACATCGATGCCGGTAAGACTACTCTTACAGAGAGAATTCTTTACTATACAGGTGTTAACCATAAGATCGGTGAAACATATGAAGGTACAGCAACCATGGACTGGATGGAGCAGGAGCAGGAGCGTGGTATCACTATCACATCCGCTGCTACAACTTGTCACTGGACTCTGCAGGAGCAGTACAAGCCGAAGCCGGGCGCTCTTGAGCATCGTATCAACATCATTGATACACCGGGACACGTTGACTTCACTGTTGAGGTTGAGCGTTCACTTCGTGTACTTGACGGAGCAGTAGGTGTATTCGATGCTAAGGGTGGTGTTGAGCCACAGTCAGAGAACGTATGGCGTCAGGCAGATACATATCATGTACCGAGAATGGCATTCGTAAACAAGATGGACATCCTTGGTGCTAACTTCTTCAATACAGTTGAAGAGATTAAGACAAGACTTGGTAAGAAGCCGGTTGTTGTCAACATTCCTATCGGTAAGGAAGATTATTTCGAAGGAATCATCGACCTTTTCGAGATGAAGGAATATTTATATAACGATAATAAGGGTGAGGATATTTCTATAGTAGATATCCGTGACGATTTAAAGGATCTTGCAGAGGAGTGGCATAACAACCTCGTTGAGAACTGCTGCGAGCTTGATGATGAGCTTATGATGGCTTATCTTGAAGGCGAGGAGCCTTCAGTAGATCAGCTTAAGGCTGCTCTTCGTAAGGCTACATGCGCTCACATCGATACACCGGAAGGTGAGAAGGAAAGAGTTGTTCCTGTACTTTGCGGTTCTGCACATCAGAACAAGGGTATTCAGAAGCTTCTTGATGCTGTTCTTGAGTTCATGCCTGCACCTACAGATATCCCTGATATCAAGGGTGTTGATATGAATGGTAATGAGATCACAAAGAAGTCATCTGATGATGAGCCTTTCTCAGCTCTTGCATTCAAGATCGTTGCTGACCCATTCGTAGGAAAGCTTGCATTCATCAGGGTATATTCGGGAACACTTAACAAGGGTTCTTATGTACTCAATGCAACAAAGGATTATAAGGAGCGTGTAGGACGTATCGTTCAGATGCACGCTAATGATCGTAAGGATATAGATAAGGTTTACTCAGGAGATATCGCTGCGGTAGTAGGTCTTAAGAATACTACAACAGGTGATACAATCTGTGATGATCAGCATC
>CAMJHQ010000021.1 GCA_946405625.1 uncultured Lachnospiraceae bacterium
TAGGTAATAATCTATGCTTCTTATAGAAGTAACCGGTGGGATAATAACATATTTTTTCGTCAAATAAAAGAACCTTTTAGTATACAATGAAAATATATAGCGTAAGGAGGGGTGTCGTTCATATCCTTACAGGTCAATCTTCGGTTACTACTTTACCTCAAAAGCTCTCTTCATTTCTCCGACTGTTTATACTCTTTATCCATGATTTCTTTAAACTCATCGTAGAAACCCCAGTCAAAAGCAAAATTACAATGTCTGTTATCTCTTTCGGAGTATTGATCAGGCAATATATTTGTCTTGGATTTCGATACTTTTTCCAGAAAATCATCCACTCTCTCAGATCCCTCATCAAAATAGTACTCAAGGAATGGCCAAATCTCTTCGCTGACATCATCTTCTATCAGTTTCATATCAATACTTTCCATAATCTCATCCGGCGAAATCTCTCTTCTTCGGACTGCCATAATATCCGCTTCTGTCACTGAATCGGGATTCATAAAGTTTCTGTCTATAATCCACGCAAGAATATATGAGATTTCAGCGGCACAGTACTTCCATATAACCGCAATATCCTGATATGTAAGAGTTCCCGACTTATTATACTGAACTCTATAATTTGCCTCAGCAACATCCCAATTCCATTCAGCATTATAAAGTCTCGTGCGAACCTGATTAACAGATGTCTGCTGCGGCATCACCTTCCAAGGTTCCTTATATTGTTTTGAGAATTTGATAATTCCAAAAATACACGTCGCAAGCAAAATTCCTAAAACCAATACAAATACCGGAATGTCTGATTTATCAGAATCAAATATTACAATGCATGTAAACCCAATTACACTTAAAGCTACTATAATACTGCATGCAATTATCCCGCTTCTGGCATTCTTTTTTATAAATTCTTCTTTCTCTATCATTCTCATCTCCGCGCCCGGGGTCAGACCTCTATATTATTTAATAAAGTTTTGCCTGATATAAAGATCCCTTCTTAATTACCATTACAGGAGTACCTTCATCTGCACTTTCATAAGCAGCCTTGGTAGTCTGAATATCCTGAACTATAATCTTTTCCGGCTCTTCAAAGATTACTGTAAAGAAATACATCTTCTGATGTCTGCTTCCGCTTCCGGCATGATTTGTATAACGATAATGCTTCCATACCGCTGTTCCGTATGCAATCTTTGGTTTACTTAAAAACGATCCAAGGAAAAAATAAAGTAACGCAACTGTACCGATAAGGCTTAATACTCCACCTGTTATCTGCTTTGTTGCAAATGCAAATACCGTCGTAAGAGCGAAGGCCGCAATGCCTACACCGATTACCCAATTTATGTTTTTCTCGGTAGAGTTTGCATTTCTTTTTTCAATATCATTCTGTATATCTCTCACCTTAATCTCACTCGGCATTGCCTGCCTGTAATTGGCATACTTAACCGAAAGTCTCTTAATTTCCTCAAGATAATCCGGTGCAATACCACCTACTATCTGTTCTGCAAAATCAGCCATACTCATAATTTTTTATCCTCCACTAATATCATTTGTTATTATCATTATGATTATATGATGATACCACAAGGTTTTATATCTGTCAACTGTTTTCATCCACACTCCGTTCCCATTCTATTTTCTGTTACATACTTCAGTTACTTTTACTTCATATATATCACAAATCTGATTTTCCCGTGGAATCTTTGCATAAAGCCAAAATAAATGGTGAACGACATATTTATCTCGGAATCATCTAAAAAGCACCGCAGCTATCTAAAACTGCGGTGCTTCGTACTCTTATTAAATTTCAAATCTTAATCCATCTTGGATAATCTCTGAAGTGCTTCATCTCTGATGATCAGTCTGAAGTGCTCCTCGAAATAGTCAACGCTGGTATAAACAGTTGATATTTCTCTGCCATACTCACCGGCCTTGATTCCGGCTCTTCTAAACTCTTCCTTCGTATTTCTGTTTCTGTACATTATGAGATAAAATCTCTTATCCTTCGGGTTTGAATACAGACTGTTGTTGCTGTCATAGAACCCTGTTACGATATGTGCCACCTCAATAACATCATTCAGATTATCAAAAGCGAAGGTCTGATAAATGGTACTATCTGCCGCAGCGTCATCCGGGAGTTCTTCCCAGTCCTCATCAGGCATATCATTCATTTCTTCAGCTTCTTCATCCTCAACAGGTCCCTTGAACGGAAGATCATCCATATCAGGTGCATCCATCATCTTATCTCCTGCAAACTTGGAGAATCTGGAGTTCATTTCTTCAGGATTATCGACCTTTGTGATAATGAGCATAAGTGAATCAGGCTTTACAGGAATTGCCTCTATCATTATAGGCGTTTCGTCTGCTTCAAAGCCAAGCTCTTCCTTAGCCTTATACATCAGGTCCTTAAAAAGCTCCTTAGCCTTCTCTGTTCCGTATGCAAGCTCGGTAAGATTTATATGCATAGCCGCCAGTTCAGATCTGGTCAGCGTACATTTTATTTTGTTTTCATTTATACGTTCTAATTTCATATAAATCCTCTCTGATCAATCCTCAACATATCACATAATTACCATTTATCATTAAAACAGTCTGTTTCGATGATATTTGTTCATCGTAACATGCTGAACAGTTAGATTTGTGACACTATATCATAATAATCAAGATTGGTCAAAATAATTATATCATATTTTTGGTGAAATATCAGTGAACAGGCCGAAGCTGCGTATATATTTTACCTATTTCCAAAAATGCGTTCCAATTCCCGGGAAATGCGTTCCAATTGTTGTTGCCTCACATATTGCTTATATTTATAATTATTCTTAGAACATCACACGGGATTCCGGATCCGAGACATATGGCAGCCCGAAAAGCCGCGGACGGAATCACCATATAAGCATGACGGCCAAAAAAATATATCACAGAAAAAACTTCCTAGGATCGATAGGATATCTGCCGAAATGCCGGAAAGGGGTGTGATACTGCACAAATCGATCATAGATTATTTGACTTTTGAAATAATCGAATTTCCATAAGACAAAAGAAATAGAGCCTGCCCACTAAGGACAGGCTCTTCTTCTTGATATAATTTTCAGATATAATTACTCTTCTGAAATAGCGCCAACAGGGCAAGCACCTGCACATGTTCCGCAAGAGATGCATGAATCAGCATCGATAACGAACTGTCCGTCTCCCTCTGAGATTGCGCTTACAGGACAATTACCTGCACATGTTCCACAAGAAATGCATGAATCACTAATAACGTATGCCATGATTATTTCCTCCTTGAATAATAGATTAAGTCATAACCCTTAAATTACTTAACTGTCAAGGCGAGTATACAACAGCGCTAATTATTTAGACAATTTAAACTTTATTAGTTATAACTTACTATAATTCAATCGCCGCAGAGTATACGTCACGTTTGGGAATTCCCCTTTCTTCCGCTACAGCTTTAACGGCTTCTTTCTTGGACATTCCCTTTTCCATATAGGATTTTATATGGTCCTCGATCGAAATATCCTCCCATTTCTTCTCAGCCTCTTCACGAAGCTCATTTGCGGACTTTCCCTCAATAACAAGAACATATTCTCCTCTCGGAGCATCTGTCTCGAATAGATTCAGTGCTTCAGCGAAGGTGGTTTTTATGAAACTCTCATGCTTCTTTGTAAGCTCTTTACAGATAGTGAGGCTCCTCTCGCCTCCGAATACCTCTGCCAGCTCATTCAGTGTCTTAATAAGCCTGTGAGGCGCCTCATATATGATGATGGTTCTCGTCTCTATCTTAAGTTCATTTAAAATGCTTTTTCTTTCCTTCTTATCCTGAGACAGAAATGCTTCAAACACGAATCTTCCCGTTTTCTGACCTGAAGCTATAAGAGCATTTACGGCTGCACAGGCTCCCGGAACAGGAACTACGGATATACCCGCATCAATGCACTTCTGAACCAGCACTTCTCCGGGATCCGATATTCCCGGCGTTCCCGCGTCGGTAATAAGAGCAATATTCTTGCCCTCCAGAAGATCCGCAACCAGCAGCTCGGCTTTATCATATTTATTGAATTCATGATAGCTCGTCATAGGAGTCTTGATCTCAAAATGATTGAGCAGCTTGATACTGTTTCTGGTATCCTCTGCCGCGATAATATCCGCCTCGGAAAGTACCCTGACCGCTCTAAATGTCATATCTTCAAGATTTCCTATGGGTGTTGCCACCAGATATAATATTCCTGCCATTTCCTATTCCTCTTTTACATTTCACCGAATCCACTTCTTCAACAAACTGTCCATGATGCCGAATGCATCCGATTCCTTGATTTCAATCTTACTACGGTCAGCTTATTACTTTCCGTAATATTTAAGCAGTTCCTTCGTATACTGACCATCTTCATCGCGTACTATCAATGTAGGAAGTACCTTACAGAAGGCTCCCGCTCCCTTAACTGCCTCTATAAGTACCATATTCGGCTCCTTATCGACGAAAGGCTGTACCAGCTGTATTCTCTTCGGTTCAAGCTTGTAACGCTTCATAAGCTCTATTATCTCCGGAAGTCGGAAGGGCTTATGGACCATGTTAAAGCTTCCTCCTGAATTCAGAAGATAGGATGCTGCAGCGATCACTTCCTCAAGATTAACGAGAATCTCGTGACGCGCTATATTTACCGAACTGCTCGGATTATTCAGGCCGCTGCTCTCACTGATGTAAGGCGGATTGGATGTTACGATATCGAATGATCCGTGCTCATACATTTCCCTGACATTCCTGATATCGCCTTCGACTATCCTGCAGCTGTCCTCAACATGATTAAGCTTTATGCTTCTTGATGCCATTTCAGCCATATCATGCTGGATCTCCAGACCCGTAAAGTCGGCGCCCTTCCCCTTAGCCTTCATCAGAAGAGGAATCACGCCTGTTCCTGTTCCGAGATCCATAACCTTTGCAGACGGCTTTCCCACCGTGAAGTTACTGAGCAGAACTGCATCCATTCCAAAACAAAAACAAGAAGGGTTCTGTATAATACAGAACCCGTTGCAATCTAGATCATCTATTCTTTCATTTTCAGTCAAGACCGGATTTTCCATCGTTTTTCTCCAAAGCCTCCAGTGCCTCAAGCTCTGAATCCTCTTTCTTTCCGTGCTTCTCGTTATTATCATGACGATGACGGCGGCGAGGCTTAAACTTAAGCTCCGAAACCTTATAATCCATTGCCTCCTTGTTACCCTCTTCATCGGTAACAACTATTCTTACTGTCTGTCTGAGTACATTTACATCCGCAACCTCTCCTACAAGTCCGTCGAAGGTCTTAACCGAGTCTCCGACATTCGGAAGTTTGGAGTTAAGATACTCATATGTATCCTCCTCATACTTAAGACAGCACATAAGTCTTCCGCATACACCCGATATCTTGGTTGGATTCAGAGACAGGCTCTGCTCCTTTGCCATTTTGATCGATACCGGAATAAATTCTGAAAGATAGGAATGACAGCAGAGTTCTCTTCCGCACATTCCGAGACCGCCGGCAAGCTTTGCCTCGTCTCTTACACCTACCTGTCTCAGCTCTATTCTTGTCTTAAATACTGCTGCGAGATCACGAACCAGTTCACGGAAGTCAACTCTTCCGTCAGCCGTAAAATAGAAAAGAACCTTGCTGTTATCAAAGGTATACTCTGCAGCAATAAGCTTCATTTCAAGATTATGATTCTTAATCTTCTCCAGGCAGATTCTGTAAGCCTTCTCAGATTTCTCCTTGTTGGCTTCATACTGCTTACGGTCTTCCTCTGTAGCAAGTCTGATTATCGGCTTGAGATCCTGAGGAATCTCCTTTTCCTCAACCGACTTTCTCTCAGTTACAACTTTTCCGTATTCCACGCCTCTTGCCGTTTCCACGATTACATTGGAATCAGCTGGAATGTTATAATCCTTGGGATCAAAATAATATATCTTACCGTTCGTTCTGAAACGAACACCTATAACGTCTCTCATCATATCTCCTTAAGCGTCAGTATCAGAAGACGCATAATATCATCGAATCTCGCATTTGCTCTGAGGCGGACCTTGGCATTTGAAACAGCCTTTGCCTTATCCTCAAGCTCGTTGAAGGACAAGTACTTCGCCTGGTTGCTGATCACCGAATACTGATCTTTGAACAGGATCTTGTCCGGATTACCCGTTACCTTAAGCACGATTATATCTCTGTACCACATCATCATAAGGTCAAGATATTCCTCTATGCTCATCTTATAACGTTCCGCAGCCTTAAGGCATTCAACTATCTCTTCCATATCCATATCATAGATATGCGTTTCCAACTCAATGACCGAATTGATCAGTCCCTGATACTCTTCATTTGTTGCAAGGCTGATAGCCTTTCCAAGATTTCCCTGTGCATACTCGATAGCAAATTCAGCTCTCTCGCTTTCAATGCCGTAATTAGTCTTCAGATATTCCTTGATATCCTTTTCTCTGACCGGCTTCGTAGCTATCTCTATACATCTTGAACGGATGGTCGGAAGAAGCTTATCCGGATTTGATGTAATAAGAATAATAATTCCGTATTCAGGCGGCTCCTCAATAGTCTTGAGCAGCGCATTCTGTGCCTGATCGTTCATCTTCTCGCTGTCTTTAATAATATAAATCTTATATCTGCTGCTGTATGGCTTGATATCCATACTGTTTACAACCTGCTCCCTGATTTCCTCAACAGAGATAAGGTTCGGCTTTGCATGATTTACATATATTACATCCGGATGATTTCCCGTATCCATCTGATGGCATGAGGCGCAGTTATCGCACGAATCGGTTCCGCCCTCCTCGCACTGCAGCGTTTTTGCAAAACAAAATGCGAGCGAACTTCTTCCGCTTCCTTCCTCGCCCGAAAGGATATATGCATGGCTTACCTTACCGGACTCAATACTGCTTCTGAATCTGGTGATTATATCTTCATGTCCGACTATATGTCTGAAATCCATCAGCTAAACCTCCGTTATTTTGAAAGGATCGTTTCAACCCGTTCTTTTATAATACCACATATCTCCTCAATAGGTAAAGTTGCATCTATCTTTTCTATTCTCTCAGGGAATCTGTCATGAAGACTTCTATATCCCTCGGCAACGGCTTTGTGGAATTCAAGAGATTCCAGCTCCATCCTGTCAAGCTCCTTCTGATCCTTCTTTCTGGCTATTCCTACTTCTGCAGGAAGATCCAGAAGAAATGTAACATCCGGCATATACTCTCCTATCGCATGAAGATTGACCTCATAAACCGCATCTACTCCAAGGCCTCTTGCCATTCCCTGATATACAAGGGATGAATCAACGAATCTGTCACTTATAACAGCCTTTCCGCTTTCAAGTGCCGGTCCTACTACCTCTGCGATAAGCTGTGCTCTTGCAGATGCATATAAAAGCATTTCCGTAACCGGCGACATTTCTGAATATTCTCTGTTCAGGATAACTCCTCTGATATCCTCGCTGATCCTGGTTCCTCCGGGTTCACGGGTTATCAGAACATCGTAACCTTTCTTCTCAAGATACTCCTTCAGGAGCTCTATCTGTGTACTCTTTCCGGAACCGTCCGGTCCTTCCATTGTGATAAATATACCCTTTTTCATCTGTCCATATCCTTAATCATATCAATCTTCGTAAGCTTCTTCGTCATTTCCGGATTCGCTGTATGAATCATCATAGGATCCTTCGGTCTCGTAAGATTCATCATAAGACTCATCATTGGATTCTTCGTTTGATCCTTCCTCATCATCTTCCCACAGATCCCCGTATACAGGCCACGGAAGGTCTATCTCCTGCATTACAAATCCCGTAACTTCATATGCTTCCTCAGGATTCGTGATCGGTGCCGGCTGCCAGTTATTTGTATCTCCGGTAAAGACATAGCACGGAATGATCTCACGCTCGCCCGAAACAAGTTCATTTTTTCCGTTATCCTTATGAACCTTAAGATGATATTTATAGATCATCGTACGATTCGGAAGAGGACATGAATTTCCGCCGAAGCAGAAATTACCGAGTGAATAAACTATATCGACATCATTGTAAACCTCTATCTGCTGCAGGCAGTGCGGATGTGATCCGATTATCAGGTCAGCTCCCTGATCGATAAGACTGTGATTAGCCTCGATCATCCATCCTTCCGGATAGTAAATGTGCTCAATACCTCCATGATAATATATGATCTGGAAGTCCGAATTCTTCTTTGCTTCCTCGAGATATTCTTCTGTCTCATATACTTCTTCCGGCATATAATAAGCCGAACAGATAACTGCTATCCTGAAGCCGCCCTTCTCATAATAGATTATCTTATCATGGTAGCCCCACATAACACCTGCTGCATCAAGGGCTTTCTTCGTATCATCAAGACCTCCCTCTCCGTAATCAAGTATATGATTGTTGCAGATGGTAACTGCATCTATCCCGGCAACCTTGAATACCTCAGCATTCTTTGCCGGCGACTTAAACCAGAAGCCCCCGTCAGGACCCTTGTCTCTACGCTCTCCCGGATTATCGGAAAATGCATTCTCGCAGTTTGCAACAGTAAGATCATCATTTACAAAATACTGACTTACCTTTTCAAAGAAATAATCCTGAGGATAATTCTCCAGATACCAGAGCATGGTTCCTTCGCTGTTATCCTCAAGCTGTGTTGCCATACAGCAGTCACCTATAAATGTAAGCTCTATATCAAAATCCGATCCGTCGGGAATATCCTGCTTATCAGCGTCTCCTGCTGTTCCGACTTTTCCGTCAAGGTTAGTACCCGAATTATCGCCCGGATCATTTTCAAGCTTCGTCAGAATACCGACTCCGGATTCCGAAATCGAAGCCTCTTCGGTATCCATTTCATTAACTCTCAGATCATCTGATTCTCCCGGCATTCCGGGTACTCCCGCATTCGGATTCTCCGCTTTTATATTTCCCCCAATCCTTCCGGAAAACTTCAGCCATGCAAGCGTACCTCCTGTTGCTATGACCAAAACCGTCAGCAGAATGAATAACCTTTTTCTTCTTACCTGACGCTTCCTTTCAGCTGCCCGACTGCGTCTCGCCTTCTCAGCAACCTTACTTCTATAGTCTTCACCACTCATCAATTTACACTCTCCGTTATAAAAAGCTGTGCCGCAAGACCTGCATCATTTATCACGGATGCAGCCCTCTCTGCCTTATCTCTGCTATCAAAAATACCGAATACAGTCGGTCCGCTTCCGCTCATCACAGCATTTAACGCCCCCTGCTGTTTCATAAGTTCTTCAAGCTTACCGATTTCCGGATGCCTCTCAGCTGTAACATATTCAAGAACATTCATTAATCTATCGGTAACGCCCTTAAGATTCCCACTCTCCAAAGCTTCAACCTGTCCGTCGATATCCGGATGGATTATCTCTTCTCCACTGCCGAACAGCTCATCAAACCCTCCGTATGCTTCTGCAGTCGAAACCGATATACCCGGTTTTGCAACAACAAAAATCGATTCCGGAAGAGGCCTGAGACTTGTCAGAATCTCACCTATACCTTCTGAAAGAGCTGTTCCGCCCATGATGCAATAAGGAACATCAGCTCCAAGTCCAACTCCTATCTCCATCAGTTCCCGCTCCGAAAGCCCTGCTCCGAGAAGTTCATTTACACCTATCAGAGTCGCCGCACAATCACTGCTTCCTCCGGCCATTCCCGCTGCAATAGGGATATTCTTTGACAAAGTAATATCCATACCGCCCTTATATCCGGCCTTCTCAGAAATAATATGTGCTGCCTTATATATCAGGTTGTCTTCACCCAGCGACAATCCTCCTGCCGTCTTAAGAGAAGACTCCTCGCTTCCGTTCAGCTGTCCTTTTGATTCAACCATTGTAATCCTTATTCCGGCTTCATCGGTTTTTTCAAAAGTCAGTTCATCATATATATTAAGAGTCTGCATGATCATTCTAACAAGGTGATATCCGTCCGGACGCCGCCCTACTATATCAAGCCCAAGATTTACTTTTGCATATGCCTTACGTTTGATCATCTGAAGTATCCTCCATCCAAAAAAATATTGTACTATATTTTGAATAAACTTGCATTAAAACCTTTAATATGCTATTTTCTTCTATGATGCTTTTTAATAAATTATTAATAAGTAAAAAAATATTGGGTTTTGTGGAGGTTTTTTATGGCAGCAACACGTGTTCAAACAAAGGGAAGTGTCAAAGCTTCCGGTATTATTTTACTCGTTCTGGGAGTCATAGTAGCTATAATTGGTTGTCTTATTCTCGCAGCCAACGCAAACTATATGATCAAAGGCGAATGCAAGGATCTTCAGACTTATATAGATGATGAGGGTCCTTATCCGACAGGCGAGTATGTTAAGCTTACAGTTAATTCTGCATTCGGTCATTACGCAGAGCTTAAGAAGACAACAAACGGTATTCCAACAGGAAATACCAGATATTATGTTCTCTGGCTTGATGATGACAATCTCATCTCTCTCGCAGTAAGCGGCAAGAAGAATTATGAAATAATGGATAAGATCGTATCAGAAACAGAAGCCAGTACCGACGGATATGCTACATCTACTTTCCAGGCTGAAGGAAAGCTTAAGCAGATTACAAATAAGGAACAGTTGAAGTATTATAACGAATTCGTTGACGGTGCTGAAGAAATGGGAATGCATGTTAAGACAGTTGAGATTGACTGTACAGATTCCAAGAGCTCACTTTGGGGCATCGTTGCAATTCTTGTTGGTCTCGGTTTAGTTCTTGTCGCTGTCGGAATTGCTTATATCAAGAAGGCCGGCAAGATGGGTGCTATACCTGATTCATCTTACTCAAATGTAGGTTATTCACCGGTTGATACAACTTCTGATGCCGATGCTTATACACCGGTTGATACAACTCAGAATAACGATCAGAATTTTTAGGTTCTAACGATCAGTAATAGTCACACAATCGAAAATTTAAAAGGTCAGTTCACATATCTCGTGAACTGACCTTATTTTTTGCTTTATACGCTGATATAAATGCAGCGCTATAATTACTATAATTACTAAATCTATATCATGATCATCTATTAATTCTGAGCCAGATAATCTCTGACTTTAAGAAGTGATTCAAGTATTATACCGGCAAGTCCCCTTATCTCATCATCCGGCTGAAGAATATCCGGAACCATTATCGGGAAACCTCCTGCTGCATGTGCAGCTCTTATTCCATTGAATGAATCTTCTATGATACAGCAATCCTTCGGATCTACTCCGAGAACCTCTGCAGCCTTCAGGAAGCTGTCCGGTGCCGGCTTACTTTTCCTTATCATATCACCGCCGACAACCTTATCAAAGTAACTTAAAAGTCCTGCCTCACTGAGTTCTCTCTCAACCGTTTCGGTTTTTGTAGAAGACGCTACAGCTATCTGTACTTCTTTATCCTTCAGATACTCAAGTATTTCCACTACACCGGGCTTCATAGGGAGATTTCCACCCATGGTCTTCTCCTTAAAAAGCTCAGCAGCTCCCATCCACAGCTCATCGAGCGGAAAATCCTCACCCAGGCATTCTTCCATTATCCTGCGTGTTTCTTCACTTGTTATTCCGATACATTTACGGCTTACATTTTCAATCAGATCCGCATCTGTAATTCCAAACCTACGTGCTACTTCTTTGTTACATTCTATATAGAGTCTTTCAGAGTCAAATATAACTCCGTCCATATCAAATATTACTGCCTTAAACTTCAATTGAAATCCTCCATCAAGCATTAAAATCCGTTAAAATCCTTAAGCGGCTTCGGTGACTCAAGTTTAATCTCTTTTCCCTTTGATTTCTTGGCATTAAACTCTTCTTCTGTCAGATCATCACCGCGTTCTGCAGCCCATTCAGGCCAGGTGTGGGAGACTTTATATGCTTCCTCAAATCCTGCAAGATCATCTTCAACTGCAAATGTATAAATATCCTGCTGATATGGCTCATTATTTTCATCGATTAAATATCTGCGTTCAGCAACAGGCAGATATATACCGAACTTATCATGGAAACGGAAGATGGTTTCTATACCTTCATTCTCTGCTGTCTGTGTTATAGCTGCCATACCATCATCAAAAATATGAAGCTCTGCTTCAGGTGAACAACCGAGACTGTATACTACACTCGTTCCGTCATATCCGTAGATCTCACGAAGTTCATCTCCTTCATACAGAAGAAGCTCTGATATCTTATCCCCGTTTAAATCCTGAACAAGATATGCAACATTCTCTGTACCTTCGCTGCCCTTAATACCCATAAGAGCCTGCGAATATGCATTCATTATATCTGCTGCTTCAAAGGAAACTCTCTGTTCTGCAAATCCTGTTATATCATTTATTACAAGAGATCCGTCCTTGCCACTCGGATATATTGCATAGACTTTATCTTCTCCTGATTTCGAATCTGTATATGCAATTCCGATATTCGGTGCATCACCATAGAATGAAACAGTAGCAGCAAGTGCTCTCGTATGATCGAAAAACGGATTTCCTGCGATTACCTGATACTCAAATAATGCATTTCCCTTATCATCTACATCTTTTATTCCCATTCCGAGAATTCTGAAATTATTCAGATCTTCACTTGTCTTAATAATGATCTTCTTTGAATATTCATCCTTGAAGAGTTCAAGTTCATCCGTTGTTTCAGCATCAACTTCAGCATCTTCATAATATTCAACAGTGATAGGACCTGATGTACCGGTGGCATTGGTTCCATCCTTTCCGATATTTACGGTAATCGGTTCACCGGGAGTTGCCTCTGTTTTTGCTTCTGTTTTATCCGGATCCAGTGCAGTCATTCCGCTACTAGTTATAACCTCAAGCTTTGCATCATGATCCGGCATATTGAATGTAAGGATGAAACCCTGAGCTTCATCATATTTAGTGTTCACCGGATCCCCGTCAAGAACAAAACTGTAATCAGTATCCGTAGCTATTTCATTATAAGTAAGCGTAACCTTCTGACCCGGTCTGTAGGAATCTTCAGCTCCGCCGAAGGAATCTTTCTTACCACAGTAATCAATGCTGTAACGTGTCTCATTTGTACCTGCTTCTGTTGTGCCGCCGGATCCGCACGCTGTGATCATAAGCGCCATAACCAAGAGGACTGTCAATAATAACCTTCTTTTCATATTTCCTCCTTTATCATCATACATCGCATATATCCCGATTGTATGATCTTATAAATACCCGATAATAATACCTCAAAAGTCATTATTTTACAATTGCCATATATTAAAATATGATGAATGTGAAAAAATACAGAGTATAAAGTGCCACGCTTCATACTCTGTATATATTTACTCCAACTCTTCATTTATCTGTCTGATATCTTCCTTCAGTTTTCTGTATTGAAGGATACCGATTATCAGATAGCACACTCCATAGCCCGCGAATGTCGAAATGATCGCCTGCGGATAGTGATGCAGCTGCCATATAAGAACCGCTATCCCTATTGCAACTGGAGCCGTAACCAAAAAATATATAATATTCTGCAGAACAATACCCAGCTTATACACATCATAGATAAATGTCATTGCCGAAAATACAGCCCCTATAATTCCATACAGGAATACATTTACATATGCGGCAATTACAGGTGTCGGAAACAAGTTTATGAACTCAGGTGACATGGATATAAAGTTCTCTTCACCTGCTGCATTTAATATTATATCGATAAGCATATTTACCGCAGTTCCTATCAGAGCTGACATGGCAAATCCCCTGAATCCTCTTTTAAGTATTTCTTTCATTGCCGCCACCTCGATTCATTATAAGCATTTCTTTGATCTTTGCTACATTTCTTCTTGAAGTATAGGTTTCATAACCGTTTTTCATGATCACCTTTATAGTTCCGGTAATACTCAGATCAAGACTTTTTATCTTCCTGAAATTCACGATCTCCGATTTGGATATCCTGACAAAACCCAGATCTTTGCACCTTTCTTCAAGCTCGTACAGCTTATTTGAAATGGTGTACTTGCCGGAATCATCAACTGCAAAGACCTTCTGACCTTCTGCATAAAAACTTACCATATCAAGGAGTCTCAGAATACATTTGTTACCCCTCTCATCCGTACCTGTCAGCGACTCGTCAAAAATGTCATGCAGCTCATGCACCACATTTTTCACCTCATCATCAAGACTGTCCTTACAGACATGTATTTCCGTTTCGGTATATTTTTTGTCGATAATTGTTTTTATCTTCATCCGATTCAGCACTCTCTCAGTTTATTGAATACTTTTCATACTAATGATGAACGAATCCCTTTGAAAAGCGGACTTATGTCCATCGATTCAAGTATAATAGAGTGCTTCGCCTATGTAAAGCGGACATTCTTATTCTGCTTCGCAGCATACTCATGAACTCATGCTGCTTCGCAGCGTGTCGGAAGGGGCTTAAGCCCCTCCGTACTTTGAATCCATATCATATTTATTAACTATGCAAGATCTGCTTTCATTCTCTTCCTGAAGCACAGTATTCCCAAGCCTGAGAGAACTGCTGCCGAGGCCGAAACGATTATAAGCGGCAGCCAGAAGGACTCCCATGAAATATCAAGTTTTATTGCCGATCTCACCGTCTTTGTGCAGTAGATAAAAGGCAGGCATCTGCAGATCTTATAGAGCACGCCTCCTGCTCCTTCTGCATCAAACCAGATACCACCGACGAAGGAACCAAGTGAAATGATTATCGAGCAGACTCCCGGCGCTGCCTTCTCATTGAAGAGCGTTCCAAAGATGAGTCCGATAGCAACAAACATAAATGCCGATGGCAGCATAGCCGCAAATGTAAGAAGTATTCCGAATATTTCCAGCTTTACTCCTACAATAAGTGAAATTATCAATGCAGCAACGGATGATATAAGTGCCTGAACAACTGCGATAAGTATCATCGGAAGGATATATCCGTATGTGAAATCACTGCTCTTCATCGGTGTTGCAAAAAGCCTGATCAGGAAAGATCCGCTTCTGTCCTTTGCAATCGTGATCGCTGTGAAAAGCATTACGAAAGTCTGTCCGAATATGATTATTCCGCCCATAAGATTATCTATTCTGAATATCGTCATTCCGGCTTCTTTCGGAATCGATGAATTTACAAGCGTCATTACTATAAGCATAACAATCGGAAATGCTATGCAGAATATATAACTGAGTGTGTCTCTTGAAATTTCAAGCAGATTTCTTTTTGAAAAATTTAAAGCTCTGTTCATGATTATCTCCTCTTTTATTCATACCAAAGTAATCTTCGTATATTGCTTACATGCTGCTTAACTCTCTTCGGCTATCGATATGAATACCTCCTCAAGTCCTTTACGTCCTGTCGCCTTTTCAAGCTCTTCAAGAGTTCCGAGACTTGCCAGATGTCCCTTGATCATTACCGCAATCCGGTCTGCCAAAGCCTCCGCCTCTTCCATGTAATGAGTTGTAAGGATTATGGTTGTACTCTTCTTCAGGATTTCAACCGCCTTCCAAAGCTCACGTCTTGCAAGTACATCGAGCCCAAGTGTAGGTTCATCCAGGAAAAGGACCTTCGGTTCTCCGATAACCGCCATCGCGATAGACAGCTTCCTCTGCCATCCACCCGATAAGGTTTTTGCTTTCCTGTTTCTCACTTCTTCAAGCCCGAAGGTAGCGATAACTTCCTTAACCCTTGTAACTACTTTTTCCTTATTTCCCTTCCCCGGGAAGTAAACACCTGCCATAAACCTCAGATTCTCTTCAACCGTAAGATTATCCGCAACAGCCGTATCCTGTGTCGATATTCCGACCAGCGGCTTAATCTTATCTATATCACGTCTTATATCCTTACCGAAAAGCTCAGCTGTTCCGCCTGTCGGTTCCGACAAACCTGTAAGCATACGGATTGTAGTTGTTTTTCCGGCTCCATTTACTCCGAGCAGTGCAAAGAGCTCTCCCTCCATTATTTCGAGATTCAGGCCGTCCACAGCCTTAACTCCCGAATATTCCTTTGTAAGTCCACTGATCTTTATTACTGTATTTCCGTTCATTTTCCTCTCCTTTCATTTGACCTAAGGTCTGCTTTCATCCTAAAAGGCCCGTCCCTTCGGTAAATGTTCATGTGGTATATATTTATTTCTGCTTCATGTCTGCATCATATATTTTCCATTATTAAGATTAAATAGTTTTGACATGAACGGTAGTTGGGGATATATGAACGGCTCGATCATTAAGCCGGATGCACTGTGCAAGACGGGTACTGCCTTATGCGGCTATATGCTTTTCACATAAATCAAAAAGCGGAAAGAGGATTGTTTATCCTCCTTCCGCTTCGGTATAGTGACAATTTATTTGGATTGTGGAAATGCTATGCTTATGATCAGTCTGCCATCTTCGTATTCAGAACTTATTTCTCCTCCCATCTGCTCGACAAAGGCTCTTGCTATTGAAAGTCCGAGGCCTGTGGAATTACGACCGGTTTCAACTGTATAGAATCTGTCGAAAAGCCTTGCAGCTTCTACTGATGTCATTCCGGGCGCCAGATTGGAAAAAATCATCGTTCCTTCATCGGTGAGTTTTATATTGAAATCACCCTTACTATATTTTATCGCGTTACTTATAACATTTGATATTGCTCTGTCGATATGTGTCTTATCAAGTTTTCGAACTATCTTCTTCTCTGTAATATCGACTGTCGGAGTGATACCTCTTTCCGTAAGAGCGCCGTAGTATTCCATGATGGAATCCTCCAGTACCTTGTTCAGATTTACATCGGTAAGTTCAACCGTATCTTCCGAATTGAGGATCAACGAATAACTGAAAAGCCCTTCTGTCAGCTTCTTCATATGCTCCGCTCTTTCATCGATTATATCAAGGTATCTCTCCATTTCCGGAGATTTGTCCTGTTTTTTCATAAGCGCCAGGTATCCGCAGATAGCAGTAAGCGGAGTTCTTATATCATGAGAAATATTGGTGATCGCAGTACGAATTTCTCTGTCACCCTCATGATATTTATGATAGGATTCCCTGAGCCTTACAATAGTATGGTTCATTTCATTCGCAAGTGCCCTGATATCGCGGTCACGCGATGACACACCTATCAGTGTATTGGTATTCAGATTACCTCTATCACCAAAATCAGTCCGGAGCTCCCGGACTGACTTCTTCATCATATATATTTTCAATAACAGTAAGCATATAACCGCTATACATATTCCCAACGCTATTTCCATATTGTTTCTCCCGTCTTTAACACCGGCTGTCCATGTGATAAGCCTTTACTGTCTCCGGTAATTTTCTCGGATCTTACTGAAGATCTCTCTTGTTGATCCTGAATGATCCGATCATATAGTAAATTACTGCCATTACAAGCGAGATGATGATTGAAACGATCATACTCGTATTAATCTCCGGATCTGAAAGCTGCGAATTGGCAAACCAGCGTCCGAGTGCACTTCCGTTTCCTACAATTACAAGAATCTTTCCCAGCAGTGTTTGCCATGTTCTTGAAACAAACATGAAGATAATGATTGTTGCCGTGAAGGCTCCCTGAAATGCTACGATTCCAAGTGATGCAGATGTAGCAACCTTTCTGAATCTCATTCCAATGAATGTCATAAATGATGAATAAGCGATCATGCTGAAGAAAAGTCTTACGGAATATGTAATAAGCCATGAGCTTACCGGTACTCCGGCAACAAGTCCTCCGACGATCCAGCAAAGTATGATCGTAAGCGAAGCAGCAATCATTGTTATTAAATGTGCTGCATAGATTTCCGACTGCTTATATCCCATTGCTACCTTATTTCTGATGACGCCGTTTGTATATTCGACACTCTGGAATACCGGTGCAAATATCGATATGAACATTATAACTCCGATACTGATAAGCTGATGTGCTTTTTCGATCGATCTGAAATGCATGTCCAGTATAATCTCTGCCTGATCGATAAAATAAATCGTAATCACTACTGCAAGGATGCATCCCGCAATGAATAATTTATTCTTAAAAAGTCTGCTTAAATTTGCCTTTATAATATTTAACATTTCTATTACCTACTTTATATCTTTCTTTTCAAATACAACAAGTCCGATCAATAATGATAACATGATGAGGCCTCCTCCGCCGATTACATATGCACTCCATCCAAATCTTGGAAAACCCGCAAGATGCATATATGGAATGTATTTATCTATGAAGCTGAAGACTGCAAGCCTTGAGCCTGAGATTAAAGTCTCACCTGTTTCCGGATAGAGATCCTCTAAAACCATAATTGCCGCAAGCTTCATTATCACCGATATTACAGCTCCCACAAAAAGTGATACATGATTTCCACCGAGAATATATATCAGTGCCGTATCAAATATCGCTATCGAAACCACTGCAATAATATAATATACATTCATCACGATGATTTCTTTCGGTGATGATAGGAATCCTGCCATCAAAGTATTTCCGGATATAATGATCGACAGAAGCGAAACTGCCTGAATCATAACTGCCGCAACCGACATGGTTATCACCGATGAAAGAAAGATTTCGCTTCTCTTTGCTCCCGATGAAAGCTTGTTTCTTATTGCTCCCTCCGAAAACTCCTTTATGATAAATGTAGCAATAAATATCGAAATTGCTATTGCCGCCGTTCCCGGCTGCCCCTTCAGTTCCATATCTGCATAATCAGGTGCCTGATGTGTGAATAATCCGATTACCCACATGATAAAAGGTGTTGAGGAAGTATATATAAATGCATACAGCACAAGTGCCATATAGAATATTTTTGATTTAAACAATCTGCGAAGATCACCGCAAAGCATTCTATACATTTGCCTCACCTCCCAGAAGTGAGAGATAGAAGCCTTCAAGGCTTTCATCATGCTCCTCCATGGAAATGATCTCGCATCCTTCCTTTGCAAATACAGCTGCAATATCAGAGAATTTCATGGTTGAATAAACGTCAGCCGTATCATCACTGATAATCGAATACTCGATTCCCATATTGTCCATTATTCTTGCAAGCTTTCCTGTATCGCTTACCTTCATTCTTATGCTCTTACGGCATGCATCGTCAAGCTCCTCAGCACTCATTTCCTTGATGATCACACCCTTATCGATGAAACCGTAATGAGTGGCAAGCTTAGCAAGCTCATCAAGTATGTGGCTTGAGATAAGAACTGTAATTCCCTGCTCCTTGTTAAGCTTAAGGATGAGCTCTCTGATCTCAATGATTCCCTGCGGATCAAGTCCGTTTACAGGCTCATCAAGTATTAAGAAATCGGGATTTCCGCAAAGTGCAATTGCAATACCGAGTCTCTGACGCATTCCGAGTGAGAAGTTCTTAGCCTTCTTTTTTCCGGTATCCGAAAGCCCTACCAGCTCAAGCAGCTCATCGATTCCTTCATAGCTTGGAAGTCCGAGATTTGTATACTGCTGCTTCAGATTATCCTTTGCCGTCATATCGAGGAAGATTGCCGGTGACTCAACCACCGCACCCATGCGGCGTCTTGCTTTATAAATGTCACCGCTGTTACTCTTGATTCCGCAAAGTTCAAAATCGCCCTTTGTAGGAAGCTGAAGTCCGGTAAGTATTCTTATCATTGTTGTCTTACCTGCTCCGTTCTTTCCTACGAAACCGTAGATAGATCCCTTCGGAATATTCATCGAAACACCGTTCAGTGCTTTGAATCCTTTATAGTATTTGCAAATCTCATTAGTTCTTACAATATATTCCATAATTTCCTCCTGTACGGCTTCTTCAAAATGCCGCTAATTCTACTCAGCAAGCTGAACACTCAACTGCTCTTATGCGTTTATATTAACACCCGAGTGTCAAGAAACCGTCCAAGAAATCGTCAAGATTTCGTCAAGATATCGAAAAATTTCTACTACTCAATTAGGCCATGAGAATAAAAAATCAGCGTGAAAACTTGTTTTCTAAGCTGATTTTTATATTCTCATGAGCCCTGCAGAGCAGGGTTGAATGAACGGCATGAAATAATGCGTCTCCGAAGGAGACAGCTAGGTGCAAAGCACCGGCATTATGAATGTCGTTCATTCAGCCTAATGAGTAGTTATAGCTTAATAAACTTAAATCCGATTCCGTAAATAGCCTCTATATAATCAACTCCGTTCACAGCCTGAAGCTTCTTACGAATGTTACTGATATGCTGTTTAAGCGACCTTTCCGTGCAGTCCGGCGTATCATAACTTATCTTATCGAGAATCGTATTTCTTCCGATAGGTCTTCCTGCATCAGTCATTAGTATTCTGAGTATCGCACATTCAGTTCTTGTAAGAGTTACCTCTTCTCCCTCTATACGTACTGTATGAAGCTCCCAGTCAAGCGTAATACCGCTTGCCGTAATCTCGGTATCAGAATGATATTCTTCCTGTCCGCTTGAGCCGCTGTCGCCGCTTACTCCTGCATTTCCGGCAGAATCTGCGCCGCCCGGATTCGCAGCCTTCATAAGCTCCGCCTGTCTTAACTGCACAACTATTCTTGCCAGCAGTTCATCTATATTGAAAGGCTTTGTAACATAGTCTGCCGCCCCATCGAGAAGCAGTTTTACCTTATTTGTCATATCAAGCTTTGCACTGACTACAATGACCGGGATACCTTCTATCATCGGAAGCAGTTCTTCGCCCGTAAGCCCCGGAAGCATCAGATCGAGAAGTATAAGGTCCGGCCGTACATTTTTAAGGACCATCAGTGCCTCCGTTCCCGAGTAGGCTCTTGTCACTTCATACCCCTCAAGCCTGAGAGTCTCTTCAAGCATATTTCCAATATGTATATCATCATCAACTATCATTATATTTTTCATAACATCCGCTCCTTATCAGCTTTCTGTCTTATTTATGTATTCACACAAAATCAAACATAAACTATAATATAGACATACGTGTCAAAAGTCAAAACAACAGCTCATTTATGAGCAAGTTGTTTTAGGATTGCGGGAATTGTGCAGATTTTACCAGAATCCGTGCTGATATTACTTCTTGTATTTTTTCATCCGTTGTAGAATGACATTAATAAATCTATATAGCAGATAAATCTATAGGAAGGTGAAAAAATATGAGAAAAAGAAATATTAAAAAATACGCGGCTTCGGTTTGCATGGTTCTTGCACTAACCCTCGCAGGCTGCTCCGGTACGGAGGAAGCGGCTTCTACCGTAGCGGCAACCGAAGCCCGTGTAAATGAGAACAATACAACCGAAGCGACCGAAGAAGCCGTCGAGGAAACCGCTAAGTTTTCGGCCGGTATAAGCGATGATGCCGCAATTAGCGCAGTAGCTTCCGACAGTATCAGCGAAATAACCGTTACCGGCCATAATGTTGAAGAAACACCTGGCTGCGAATTCGGTGAAATGTATGTTGCAAAAGATACTGTCAGCATCACATACAGTGCAGGTAACCCTACCGGCCTTCTGCCGCAGACAGTTTCCAAGGACTGTGAATTCTATTTCAACAAGGATTCATCTGACTGGGAGTTGAAACAGGATACCTTAACATCATGTGATGTATATAACGAGCCTCTTCAGGGAAGCAACTGGAAGGTAGAAAACCTCAGTGCTGATATTCTTTCAAAGCTTTTCGGAGACGAAATCCCGGCTGATGATACCGGAGAACTCTATATCCACTTCAATAAAAAGGTCGGTCTTTTTGCATTTAACCTGAAGAATGAGAAAAACACTTCTACCGAACGTTTCTTTACATGCAACGGAACCGGAAAGATGACCTGGGTCGGTGCAGCAGGAAATGTAGAAAAGAGCTTTAATTTAGTGGATGGATCCGTGACTGATGCCGGAGACGTTAATATGACTCTCAAGACCGATATAGATACTGCATCTCTCGATTTCGGAATAGATGTATTGCTTATACCCGAATATGAATATGATGCGGCTCTTGGTAATGAAGTTGAGGAAGGAAAGGTATATATCGAGGCTCTTCCAACATTTGAAGTTACTTCTACCAGCATCGAAGGCGGTGACTGGAAACAGTATCTGGGATACAGATATGAAAACAAGTCTCCTGAATTAACATGGGAAAGTTATGAGGGTGCTTCAAAATATATGATCCTCATGATAGACAAGTATGCAGCTAACTGGCTGCACTGGTGTGAGCTGGTAGATGCCTCAGAGGAAACACATTTTGATGAGGGCAAATTCTCCGGAACGGATCAGGGCTATATCGGTCCATACCCTGAGGATCCACATGCATATGATGTTTATATAATAGCACTTGCAGACGATCCGGCTAAAACATCCTTCAAGATGGATACAACCGGCGGAGATATCAACTCCAAGCTGAACGATCTGAATTTCGCAGCTGACGGAAGCACAGGTAATGTACTGGCAATTGGTTCTATTAGAGCCGGATATATACCATAAGCGCTGCAAAGGCGAAAAAATAAGGAGGGTGCCTCATAATTGAGGCACCCTCCTTATATTTTTGCTGTTGATAATCTATACTTTACATGAAGTTCCACATCCATTATGTAACGGCCTTTGACACCTCTTCGGTTATTACATAACAACCTGATTCTTACCGTTATTCTTGCCATAATACAGCTTGTCATCTGCGGCATCAACCCATCTTTCTATAGTCGGCCATCCATCTTTACCGGCAACTCCGATGGTAACGGTAATCCTGATATCTTTTCCTTCATATTCAAGCTGTGCATCTTCCACACTCTGCCTAAGTTTCTCCATACGTTCCTTCAGATAATCATCGGATAGTTTTTGATTTTCTTTCTCTGTTATCAGTATCAGGAACTCTTCTCCGCCCCATCTTGAAATACTGAAATCCTTGCAGTTTTCCTTCATGATATCGGCAAGACTCTTAAGAACCATATCTCCGGCATTATGTCCGTATACATCATTTATACTCTTAAAGCTGTCTATATCTATCATTGCGATATATGCTGCAGACTCGGATTTATCGGTTTCCTCAAGGCATCTCATCATATAATGTCTGTTCGGAATATTGGTCAGATTATCTCTTAATGCCATATTTTCAAGCGTCTCTTCAGTACGAATCGTCATCTTTATCAGAACATTTGTATAGAATATCAGAAAGCCGAAAACAATTACCGAATTAGTTACCCAGAAAACTCTGGCTATAGACTTATCAGCCATATAAACAGGTCCGCGTATATATGGAATCAAAGAACTTATAAGATAAAAAATCACGATCAATCCGCTGAATATAAAAGGATTAACCTTTTTACCGCCAATCTTGCGTCCCATATAATCTGTATAGAAGATTATCGGGATCATCGACATTCCGTACAGATGAAAACCATAATCATATCCGAGACATACCGTGCAGATTCCCATATAAACAGTAATCCAGCTGTATACCAGAACGACATATTCGTAAAGCTTACCTCTGCTTATAAGTATATAGCCTATTACATACACCAGTGCCGTCGGAATACTAAACCAGACCAGGAATTTTGCCTTAGCAAACACAAAGAATGCCATAAGACCAAATACCATGATCAAAATAGCAGTATTAACCATATATGTTAATTTCTTGAGTCCTGCTACATTCATAAGTCACCTTCCGTTTTGAGAGATACCATAATTTTAATTCATTCTAAATTATTTTACAATAAATTATAAATCACTCTTTATTGTAAATAAGTATTCTGATGCTATAATATATTCGGTTCTGATCCTCGTCATAAAACGGGCTCAGTTTAACAAATATATCTAAATGAAACTAAAGGAAATGTTATGCTTCAGGAAATCTGGAACAATTTAAAATCTATAGATTTCTGGCTGAATCTTCTGAACAGCTTTAAGGGACTTGGTCCTCTTGCTCCGATCATACTTGCGGCAATCGAATCCATAATTCCACCGCTTCCACTGGTAGCAATAGTACTTGTAAATGTCGCGGCTCACGGAATCTTCCTCGGTTTTCTCTACAGCTGGGTCGGCACCTGTATCGGATGTACCATAGTCTTTCTGGCTTTCAGGCATTTTTTCAGGGACAGATTCCTGAGATTTTCGGATAGACATCCTAAAGTCCTCAAGGCCCGTAAATGGGTCGAACAGACCAATGCTGCAACTCTTTTCATGGTTGCACTCTTTCCGTTCACACCTTCGGCCTTTGTAAACTTTGCCTTCGGAGTATCTGAATTCTCACGAAAGAAATATCTTATAACTTTATACGGAGCAAAGCTTATTATGATAAGCCTTCTGGCTATAGTCGGTCAGAGCGCGGTAAGCGCAATACAGAATCCGTGGTTCATACTGATATCTATCGGAATACTTGTTGTCACCTACATTTTGTCTAAGAAGATAACAAAAATGAAGATAGATCATGTAAACAACAAAGACGCAGAAAAAACAGATGATTCTTTAAACAGTGAGATTACTGAAAATACAGAAGATGTTTTAAACAGTGAAGCCGTCGAAAATACCGAAGAAGTTTTAAACAATGAAGTTGAAAAAAATACAGAAGATAATTAAAAAGACCGACGTAGATATCAATATACGTCGGTCTATATTTTTGAAATTCTATTTTGGGAAATTCTATTCTTCGGTAATTATCTTATCAGGTTTGATATCGGTATCCTCGATGGGTATACTCTCAACCCTCTGCATTCCGTAAGCGGCCATTATCGTATTGATGTTTACAGATTCTTTGGCAAGCTTTTCCAGAAATCTGTCATAATATCCGCCGCCATATCCGAGCCGATTGCCCTTATCATCATATGCCACACAAGGCATGATCATCAGAATGTCATGATCCTTTGGTCCTGCACTTTTGTTCTTCTCTATCTGAGGCTGAATTATAAACTCTTCTTCAGTAACCGGTTCCATAATTCCATACGCTCCGGGTGCAACATCCTTATCAGATCTGTATCTGTAGAAGTTCATTAGGGTTTTGTTGATAACCTTCGGAAGATATACCTTCTTGCCCTTTTCCAGTGCATCCTCAAACAGCTTATCCGGCTTCACTTCCTGCCTCATGCTGTAATATCCTAGGATCACCTCAGCATGAATATACTCAGGCAGAAGCATTATCCTTCTGCAAATCTCCTCAGAGGCCGCATCAACAAAGTCCTTACTGAGGCTGCTTCTTTCAGCTATTTTTCTTTTCCTTATTTCTGCCTTATTCATTTTCTCTTTCCCGAAGCTGCTTTTGCTGAGTATATAAATCAGCGATATCTATCTCTCGAAAAGCTCTGTACTGAAATATCTTTCTCCCGTATCAGGAAGCACGGTAACAACGGTATGTCCTTTTCCGAGAAGCTTTGCCATTCTGAGTGCAACACACACATTTGTTCCGCTGGAGATTCCGCAAAGAATTCCTTCCTTCTTCGCAAGATTTTTGGTTGTCTCAAGAGCTTCTTCATCGGTAACTATCTCTATATGCTTTATGATAGACTGATCAAGAATCGGAGGAATAACTCCGTCACCGATTCCCATCTGAAGATGTGAACCTATAGAACCTCCTGACAGTATTGCAGCATGCTCGGGTTCCGCAACCCAGATAAGTACATCCGGATTTTTCTCCTTCAGAACCTGACCGATTCCCGTAATAGTTCCGCCCGTTCCGAATCCGGAACAGAAACCGTCTATCGGTCCATCGACCTGAGCCAGGATTTCCTTACCTGTATTGAAAAGATGTGCATTTACATTTTCATAATTTGAAAACTGATCGGGCATGAAATAATTATCATTCTCCGAAACCATTTTCTTTGCAGTTTTTATACATCTCTCGATACATTCACCGATGTTATTATCGTCATGAATAAGGACAAGCTCTGCACCATACTGTTTTATGAGAAGTCTTCTTTCCTCACTTACGGAATCGGGCATGATAATGATAACCTTATATCCCTTTACTGCTCCGACAAGTGAAAGTCCGATACCCTGATTACCGCTGGTCGGTTCAACTATTACAGAATCCGGCTTCAGCTTTCCATCACGCTCTGCGGCTTCTATCATCTGAAGTGCAGTACGAGTCTTTATTGAGCCTCCTATATTCATTCCCTCATATTTTACAAGAACATCCGCATCATCAGCTCCGGTCATATGATTTAGTTTAATAATCGGTGTATTACCTACTGCGGCAAGTATATTTTCAAAAATCATCTCTGTCTCCTATATTGGCTTTCGCCAATTACCCTATAAATTATAGTATAAATCCTTGCCACGTATTGTATCATTTAAACACTTCTATTACAACCGACAACTTATAGGATAAATAGATGATCAAACTGCCGTCACATCTGCATTAATGAATATATTTTTTGAAAAAATCTGTCTGATCACGGTTCGCTTCATCACTGAATTCGTCTCTCATATTTACATGGAAAACATGTCCTGTTTTCTTGTTTCCGTAAATTTTTGACTTACATTTAACATTACGGCTCTTCAGATAATCTGCCATCGGTTCACACTCTTCAAGAAGCATATCTCCCTTTGAACTGAATATAAATGTCGGTGGATATTCCTTAGTGATATATGAAAGTATATCCAGCTTCTCACCTAATTTCTCCGGTTCAGAGGTCAGATAATCCTTGATCATCCCATGCTTTCCCTCCTGCTCCAATCTTTTCTTCAGATCGTAGACTCCACATCCGAGACTCAGGGCTCTGAGACCGATCTTCGGCTTTCTGAATCCCATTATCTTCCTGTAATCCGCATCTGAATAGATTACGCCGTACTGGCTGGCCAGCTGTGCACCTGCCGAATCACCTACCATAAAAACATTATCTGTATCTATAGGATAATCATCGCTGTTAGCGAGCATCCACTTTATCACAAGATTCAGATCCTCAAGAGGTGCCGGAAATGTATACTTCGGTGCAAGTCTGTAATTGAAATTAATTACCGCAAATCCTCTCTCTGCAAGGTTTGCACAGTAAAATTGATAAAGCTCCTTACTTCCGTAAACATATCCTCCGCCATGAATACTGATGATCACAGGCAGCTTATCTTTCTCAAGATCGATATATCTTTCCTCTTCCGATTTATCAAAGAATCCTCCCGTTTTAGCGGTAATACTCTTCGGCCAGCAGATATCCAGAGTATTGAATTTCTTGTTTCTTCCGTATCTTATATCTCTGATATATTCAACCCCTTCCGGAATCTCAAGCCCTGCATCTCTTTTTGCATCTGATTTTGTACACATCTTCCTAAAAATAAAACTTTGAAACGACATTTCCTTCACCCCTTACATTTTTCATTCTTCGTTTTTTCTAAACTGTGTATTATACAGCTCAGTATATACCCCTCCGAGCTCAACCAGCTCCTTATGATGGCCTCGCTCCACTATCTCTCCGTCCTTTACGACAAGAATCTCATCCGCTGCAAGAATAGTCGACAGCCTATGTGCAATCAGGATACTCGTCCTCTCTTTGATGATCGGATCGATTGCTTCCTGAATCTTACTTTCCGAAATCGAATCAAGTGCAGACGTTGCCTCATCGAAAATGAGCAGTGCCGGATCCTTCAGAAGCACTCTTGCAATCGAGAGCCTCTGCTTCTCACCGCCCGAGAGTTTGAGTCCGCGATTACCCACAAGTGTGTCAAATCCCTTTTCCTGCTTCTCGATAAAATCATATATATTGGCCTTCTTACAAGCCTCGATCATTTCTTCATCCGTTGCATCAGGCTTTGCATACTTAAGATTTTCACGGATTGAACTGTTGAAGAGATATGTCTCCTGAGAAACTACTCCTACATTTTTCCTGAGAAATGTGAGGTCTAAGTTTCGCACATCCGTTCCGTCAAAGGTTACCGATCCCGCCTGTACATCGTATAGTCGCGGAATAAGATTTATTATGGTACTCTTTCCCGAACCCGAAGGTCCTACGATTGCAATACTATGCCCGCTTTCAAGTCGGAAACTTATATCCTTCAGTATCTGTCTTTCTTCATCATAACTGAAGTCTACATGAGAAAATTCAACTTCTCCGGATGCCGATTCGGGAATGATCGCATTTTCCGGATTTTCTATCTCAACCTTCATATCGAAATATTCGAAGATTCGCGTGAACATCGCCATCGATCTTATCCAGTCTACCTGAATATTGAGAAGACTGTTGACCGGCATATATGTTTTACCCAGAAGCGCCACCAGCACCGTAATATCACCGACAGTGATAGAACTGTCAAACTTCATCATGAGAATACCGCCCACAAGATAGAGAAGCATCGGCCCGATACTCGTAACCGTCGTCAGGACAACTAAAAACCAGCGGCCCGCCATCCTCTCTTTAATATGAAGCTTGATCATCCTACGGTTTACTTCCTCATAACGCTCATATTCCTGCTGTTCTTTTCCGAACAGTTTTACAAGAAGCTGTCCGCTTACGGAAAGTGTTTCATTCAGGATTCCGTTCACTTCATCATTGCAATCCTGCGCTTCTCTCGTCAGAGTCCATCTCGTCTTTCCTGCCTTACGTGTAGGAATGACAAAAAGCGGGATGACTGCAATTCCGAGCAGTGCGAGTATCCAGTTTTTCTGGAACATTGCAACCAGAGCAAAAACAAGCGTTATCGAATTAGACAGAATGCTCTTAAATGTATTCGTTATGACGGACTCAACTCCGTCGATATCACTGGTCATTCTCGTGATAATGTCACCCTGATTACTGGTCGTAAAAAATCTCTGTGACATTTTCTGCAGATGACGGAACATCTGATTTCTCATATCAAATGTTATATGCTGTGCGATCCACGTATTTATATAGCTCTCACCGACTCCGATAAGATTCGCTCCGAATGTCACACCCAGAGACGCAGCTATATATATGAGCAGCAGTTTCATATTTCGACCTATGAGACCGTCATCTATTATTTTTCCCGTAAAAATAGACGGAAGCAGATTCATAATCGATGAAAGTGCAATGCACACAAGTACCAGCGAAAACTGCTTCCAATATGGTTTGATATATGAGAATACTCTCTTCAGAAGTTCAGGAGTAACCTTTGGCTGAGCGGCTTTCTCCTCTTCTGTCATAAAGTGGCCACCCGGACCACCCATTCTTCCACCCGGCGGCATAACTTACTCCTTTATTACAAAACACTGCTATACTGCATATATACATTATCTCCTCTATGCTGCTGCTCTGACACTCGTAAACTATTCGTCAATTAAATTACCGAATAGTCCCACTTGGGAATCCTATATAAAACTATATTTTATATTGATGTCATTTCCGGAAGCTTCAACATCTGCAACGCTTCCTGAAATTATCGGCATCATAGGCGGGAGATGACCGATATCAAGATCCATAATGATCGGAACTCCGAACCCACCTATCATATCGGTTACCGCATTATACATATCGACTCCCATCGCTTCTTCACCGAAATGTCTCGGACGACCGATCAGAAATCCCTTTACATACTTGAACCATCCGGCCTCACGCATCTGCCACAGTGCACGGCGTGTTGAAAGCGGATCAAGATCACATGCTTCGATAAACCAGATAAATCCGTCATCCTTATATTTCTCGGTAAACTCCGCTACCTTATCATACCTGGTTCCGACATGAAGCACTATGATGTCCAGACACCCACCGATCAGGCGGCCGTGCATTTCCACCTTATCCTTATACTCATTTCCCGAAACTGATTTCTCTGTCTGCCCCGGAATAAAATACTGATGAACTGACGGTTCATTTACTTCATAAGGAATCAGCGGATCCGGCTCTTCCACCCAATCATCACCATCTCCCTCTGATGCGACCGGCTTCTCCCAGAGATCATATCCCTTCACTTCACTTATCTCACCTGTGAGAATTTTTAAAGCATCCTCTACCGATTTATGCCAGGGTTCTCTTCCGAATGTCGGTGAGCAAGGTCCGTAAACCGCTGCTGTATCTGCAATTATAGTCGAAAGAAATGTATAGTTACTGTTGTCGGAATAGCCCATATACCACTTAGGCTTTGCCGCTTTGATCCTCTCAAAATCAATATACGGAACGACCTCACACATCAGCTCTCCGCCGCCGCAGGTTATGATAATGTCCGAATTATCGTCGGTCATAGCATCGTTTAACTCAGCACCGCACAGTTCAGGCTTGTTGCTGATACCGATACCGCAGTCCTTATCACAGTTCGGTCCGAACCATAACTTATAACCCATCTCCTTAAAGATGCGGCATGCATTTTCAAATCTTGTCTTGTATGGCTCAATGGTACATGCAAAAGACGGTGCGATAAAACCGATGGTTCCGCCTTTTTCAAGAAATTGGGGATATCTCATATATAATTATTCCTTTCACAAATCATACATAGTATTCTTTATCTGTCTCGAGACATATAGCTGCAAGTTTTCCGCCTTTAAAGCAGGCCCCGCAGTCGATTGCTATATGATTATTATTTCTGTAGATATATCCGGGCTTCGGATTCTCTTCAATGAGCTGAGTCGGTGTATGTCCGTTGATAACATAGAAGTTCTTTCTGTCCGGATAATACGGATTCTCATAATCCGCTCTGTCCCAGATTATCTCATTAAGCGAATAATCATCTATCTCCTTATTCGGCGAGTAGTTCCCGAGTCCTGCGTGCACAAGAAGATATGTTACCTTTTCGCCCTTCTTCGGCCCCTTATTTTTATGAGGAGCTTTTGTTCTGACAACTTCCACTTCTTCATATATGGAAAAATCTTTGATATATTCAAAAACTTCCTTCTTCATCTCCGAATCAAGTTTCATAAACTCAGCAATCGTCGTGGCTGATCCGTTATAATCCCAGGTAATGAAGTTATTGATCATTTCCATACTGACATTCTTTATGGACTCTTCCGTAATTTCCGTGCAGAGAAAATCCATACATTCGGCAGCCATAAGCTCATGATTTCCAACGATCGGTATTACATTCGGCATCTCCATCATCTTCTGAAGAACCGTGATCGGACTCGGTCCTCTGTCGAGAACATCGCCAAGAACATAAAGCGTATCCTCATCCTTCAGCCCGATCTTCTCCAGCATTTTTATGAACTTATCATACATTCCATGAATATCAGATATAACGTATGTTGCCATAGCCTGCCTCCTTTTACCACGAAGATAGCCCCTGTGATAAATATTACATAAATCATTTTAGAGAATATTTGCCAACGATTTAAGCTGGTAAGAAATGACCAAAAATATCTGTTCAACGAGTTACACGAAACAATTTTATTATAACATCTATATATAAATCTTTCGATTGAAAATATCTCATTATCCGCATATTTACGGCGATCATCTTCCGATTTCCTGTTTATTTTCATATCATTTCCGGGTCATTTTGCTTATGACATTTTGTCTCCTTATTCAATCATTTTGTATTATTTTTAAAACTTTTTGTAAAATATACTTGACATAGTGCAAAATGGGTGCTATATTATGACCATAGCCGGCAGACATAAACAAATACAGATTATTAAATCAAACAAAACACTGATCTAAATATTTTTATAAAAGAAAGTTGAGGTACACACTATGTTTATTAATTTCAAGAATTTTAAGAAGGTTCCAAAGAAAGTTGTTGCAGCATATATCGTTAATGTAGTTCTTATTCTTACAGGATGCTTTTTCCTTATATCAGATATTTTCAATATCGCATTTCCGTTCAATGCATATATTCCTGCAATGATCTGCATCATCATAGCTAACTTTATCAATATTGTTGTCCTTAACAAGTACAGAGCTGTTCTCAGAGGATAATTGAAAGGCGGTAATCAAAATGTCAAACAAAGCACCAACGTCAGGAAAAATGAAAGTTTTATATACCATTATGCTTATAATAGATCTGTGCGGATTATTCTTACTGACAGCTGATATTCTGGAACTATTCAGCTTCAGCACACTCATTCCCGCAACCGCATGTATAGGCGTGGGTGTAATCTTCAATAGCATAATATTGGCTAAAAGAATTAAGAAGGAAAAGAATAAATGATAAAACAAAAAAAGATACTGTACTAACATGGTTTCCCAAGTTAGTACAGTATTTTTTCGATCATCCATCATCTGCAAAATTCCGGTCATCAAATTAATAAAGTATCATCTGCACAGCCGATTTATACTCCGATAAATGTGTGGCTTTATGTATAGCCTTAAGCTGCTTTTTATCTATACCGAGTCCGAGAGAAAGATAACTCCATAACTCCTTCATCTTCATGACGACCTGCTTCTCACCTGACATTTCTGACAGATATCCTTCGGTAATTTCTTTGAGAAAGGCTTTAAGACGCATACGGTCTGCTTTTTGATCAAGCGCGGTCGTTAATAATTCTCTTCCCTCTTCTCGGAAGTTCTTTATATTGCCCGGAAGTTCCGGATTCCTTATCACTCCTCTTCCTATCATTACCGCATCACTATTATCCGATTTTGTCCCTTCGATATCCATACCGATTTCGGAAAGAATATCCTGATAAGATTCCACATCGATAATATCACCGTTATAACATAGAGGCATTTTGTCGCCGAGTATTTCCTTTGCATGCTTATAAGCATCCAGCCTTACCTTACCCGAATAAAAATCGCTTCGAAGTCTCGGATGGATTATAAGCTCAGATATCGGATATTTCTTATATATCTCCAGGATGTCATCCCACTCTGATTCAAACTCCATACCGATGCGGGTTTTTATCGAAATCCTGATTCCTGTATCCTCTTCATTACCCTTAACCTTCATCTTCCCAATGAGCCTATCATATATCTCATAAAGAAATTTATCCAATTCCTCAGGTCTTCCGATAAAACCCGCTCCGCGGCCTTTGGACACAACCGTTCCCGACGGACATCCCAGATTCAGATTCACTTCACTATATCCGAGTTGAACAAGCTGCTCTGTGATCGTCACGAAAAGCTCCGAATCATTCGTCAAAATCTGCGGGACTACATTTATCCCGGTATTATTGTCCGGATGAACCTCCCGAAGCTCCCGCCCCTTTATATGACTGGCTGTAAGAAACGGTGTAAAATATTTATCGATCCCTCCGTAATGCTTCTCCAGTGCATTTCTGTAAACATATGTTGTTATGCCCTCCATGGGCGCCAGATATAATCTCATATTTCTAATCCTATACCATGAATACCGCCGTCCATACGGTTATCATTGCATCATATATTCCATGAACTATAATAACCGTAAGCAGTGAACAATTTCTGATCTTCTGTCTGATCAAACAGAACAGTATGCCTATAAAGCTCGTTACTATAACCTGAATTATATTTCCACCGAACAGATGAAGCAACCCAAACATAAATGAGGAAACAATCACAGTTATGCTGTCTCTGCCGCTGATCCTTTTTATCTTTTCATATATGAAGCCTCGGAAAACAAATTCCTCGGATAAACTGACTCCCACCGTAAGATATAAAAAATCATACGCGAACTGCCATAATTCGGTATAATATCGGCCATTATCATTTCCTAAATACTTACCAAATCCGAAAAGAAACGGTATTAAAGTAAGCACTATAGACATTGCAAGTCCGAGCAGGATTCCGAGAGCAATCTGAAGCCCTAACCTTTTCCTTGTAAAGCCATAATCGGAAAGCTTATCCTTGCATATGATCATCAGCAATATCGGAACTATCATCAGAAGAATTCTTGAAGCGATCATTACTATCATTCTTCCCACAAGAGGAAGTGCCATTAACACATTCTGATTTATCCATATGATTCCGAAAAGCCCCGCTAATGTGCCGATATATCCTACAATCAGGCCTATCCATTCTTTTTTCTTATTGATCTTTTTTTCTTTATCGATTTCTATATCCATTTCCTTCACCATAAATTGATATTATCCCGTCAATGCATTCCGTCAACAAATTCCGTCAGTCCCTGCTATACTCCAGTATATCTCCCGGCTGGCAGTCCAACGCTTCGCAGATAGCCTCCAGCGTCGAAAATCTTATTGCAGATATTTTTCCGTTCTTCATCTTGGATAGATTTACATTTGATACACCGACCTTATCCGACAGATCATTAAGTGACATTTTCCGATCCGCCATAACCCTGTCCAGTCTTAGTATTATATGTCCCATAACTGTTGCCCCCTTTACAATGTCTCATCCGATTGAATCTGCAGCGTCTTTCCATAATCCATAACCGTATGTACAACCCAGGTCACAACCAGTCCGAGGATTCCGAATACTGTTCCCGGTCCGAAGAACAGCATAATACTTATAACTATCATTACAGTGACAATCCTACGTATAGCTTTATCCGTAAAAGGATTTTCCTCTTCTTTTATAATTCTCAGAGCTCCTCCCACAAGCTTCATCATAACCGCCATCACTATAAATATCACAAGTCCCGCAATCCCGTATATCATGAATACAACCGAATAAGGTTTGGTTGCAAGCGCATCTCTTACCGCCTCTACATCAGAATGAATATTGTTCGGATTCATAATTGTAATATTAATAGCCTTCGAACTTCCGATGCTGTTTTCAAATGATATATGTCCTAAATCAACATGCTTCTGTATAAAGCTTTCAAACTCATTTCCCTTTGCTGCAATAATTGAAATAAAAACTATACAGCATATACTGAGTATTATGAAAAATACAAAGAAAAACTTTGTAACCTTCTCTCCGACTTCGCAGCTATGTTTAATCTTCTCCAGCTTAACATTTTCTTCCATCGTTTTCTCTCCTTTTATATATTTTATCAAATGTTTCTCGGGTAAATCTCTATGTTGATGCAATATTATCATCTCGATTTATTTTTGTCAACAAAAAATTAACGTTTATCATTAAATTATATTCATTTAATGATAAACGTCATTTGCTTTACATCGTAAAGTGAATTTTTAAATTTGCTTTACATTTTAGTTTTTCTATTCTGCTTTCTTATTCTGCATTCTTATCATCGGTCGTTTCCCGATAGCTTTTCGGCAGTATATGCAGACAGATTAAACTGTCTCAGACTTCTGTCCCTATAGTCATTTCTGCATCTTCTGAAATAGTCAGCCGAGAAGGAATTCTCATCATCCTCATCCTCATATGTATTACAATACTCTGCAATAGCCGGTGCAGCATCCGCAGAAAGTCTTTTCAGATAATTGTAATCTATAACCGCGCTTTCATGTTCCGAAGTATTTATATGCTTCAGATTATAATCGGCAATTATATAATCCGGACGGGCATAGCTGATCATAATATAGAGCACGCTTACAACCAATATCCCATATCTGAAGATTGGGAAATCATGCTTATATATCGAGATGATAACTGCAACAAAAAGAAGCGAAAGAACTATCAGTCCCCATACAACCCATATCCTTAAAGACGTCAGCAGATATGCATCGATATACATTTTAATTCTGAGAGCACTTGACGCGATCATGATGTATGTACAAAGTGATATGATCGTCATAAGGACTTTCAGTACACTGCTTTCTCTGAATCTCTTATTTACAAAAAGTACCATAAGGAAATTTATAACGCTGACTGCCAGAAGTTCAAAGAATCCTTCTCTTGCATATCTTGCATATGAATAACCTAAAGGAGGTGTACCATCACCCAGAAACAGATATATGATCTGTATTCCCGAAAACAGCAGATAGATCACAGAAACTATCGAAAGCACGGTTATTGCAATCACCGGTTCAAGATTTCTATTTGCAGTATAATCTTCCCTGATAACCTTCTTTGAAAAGAATCTCATAACACAGTATCCTCCAAAGAAGATCATGAAAAATGTAAACGCTATTCCGACTATATTTTCTACATCGATATCTAAATATAAAATCTTACCGAGTAACTCATTAAAAACCGCATCTGCCGTAGAAAGAAGGAGCAGAATTATTAAAGTCAAAGGCATTGCGAATATAAGTCCGATAATGATATATTTTACCGTACTCTTCTTTGTGGAATTCTCAGGACCATCTGTCCTTCTTTGACTTAATGCCCTCATATCAAGACCGAAATCCACGAGAGACCCTATCGAAGATATACATGATCTGCATATTGACCTTAAAGTTTTTGAAAAATCCCATCGACTGTCATCATAAACATTATGCAGCAGAAACAGAATTATCATAAATCCGATCACTGCATTATTGTAAAACAATATCACATGATTGCAGGTCAAAAAGTCGGATACAGCAAGTGCCAAAATAACACCTGCGATAAACCAGCTTGTCTTTTTGATCTTGACATCATATTGCCTGAGTCCGTAAATCATATATATCAGAGTAGCTATTCCGAAGAACGGCATCATTACACCCGAAAGATTTCTATACAGGCAGAATGTAGAAAATGCAGCATAGATCAGAGAAGTCAGACCGAGATGCTTAGCAATCTTTGCTCTGAAAAATAGCATCTCCGGCGTATTTTCAATATCAATCATCTGCATATTTTGAAAATTATTGTTATCACTCATATAAATATTCATCTTTTAAACTCCATCAAATTCTCAAATTAACCTAACATATATCTATCAGGGAATTCAGCCCCCTCCGAATTCCCTAAATTGCTATCATCGATCACTAAATCATTATCGTCCATCTAAGCTCTTTCTGTTAATATAGATATCACTTGGGCGGATTCCTGCTGTCTGGATTTATGAATATATTCTGTCATTCTGTCAGCGAGTATTAAGCCGATTATAGCTATAATTGAAGTAACCACCAGTACGCATATTGTTTTGGAAATCGGTATCCTCACCTTTCTTCCAAATGCTATATCCGTATTATCCACATATTCCGCAGTATTTCTCTGCCTGAAGAGAACTACCGCAAAAATCAGGAAGAAAAGATGCATGATCATAAGCAGTACAAAGAAAGATATACAATCTTCTTCTATTCCAACCCATTTACCCATATATAGAAAATCAATTATCACAAATGTAATATACACTGCCACAGAAACTTGAGCGCCTGTTTTACTGTCGACAGCATATTTATTCTCAACTACTTCCGTTCTTGGAAGCTTTAAAAGGTCATTATCATAAGTCCATCTATTTTTCGGGACTTCAAAATGATTCTGTTCAAGACGCTTAAGGTATACACTTATATTTATCAATGACAAAATCGATATTATGAATAAAGGAATGGCAATATACATTGCCGTAAAAAGAATTGCCAGCAAACCTGAATTCACAATGTCAATAATATTCTCCGCAAATTGCTCCGAAAAAAGTAAGACTATACACGGAACTATTATTACCAAAGATATAATTAACAGTATTTTCCATTCTGTCTTCTTGTTTAAATCATATTTTATCGGTGTAATCGATCTCACTCTTTATTTCCTTCCTGATATTCAAGTATATCGCCCGGCTGACATTCCAGGACTTCACATATCTTATCAAGGGTTTCAAAACGGACCGCCTTAGCTTTTCCGTTTTTCAGAATTGAAATGTTTGCGAGTGTAATGCCGACTTGCTCTGCAAGATCTGAAACTTTCATCTTACGCTTTGCCAGCATAACATCAAGATTAACTATTATCATGCCGACACCTCCTAAATTGTAAGTTCGTTTTCCTGCTTGATCTCATAAGCGTTTTTAACAAGCCTCGACATCGCATAGCAGAGAATTACAAACAACATAAATACAACTATCTTGAGAAGCGTATACGACAGTGGAATCAAAGCAGTCTCACCCTTAACAGTCCATACCAGCAAAATGATCAAATGCTCTATAACCGCCGCAATACCGCATACACCCATACATTTAAAGTTCTTGGCATTCTCCAGAGAGAATGAATTATCTTTTCCGATTTCATTTACTATTTTCCAGAAGAAGAAAAGAATGATATAACAGATGACCGCAGTTATCCATAAGGCAGCTATATTATTCCTCAGATATTCAGGTACCGGCTCGTTATAATCAGGCTTATAGAAAAATGCATACGCCGTTGCCCCTCCAAAGAATGCAAGACCGAGCAGTCCGAATGCTACAGTTACAGCTTTCAACCAATAAGTTATTGCTTTTTGATTCATTGCATATACCTCATTTCCGTTTTGATAGCCTGATTATACAGTCCAAAAATCCGAATGTCAACAATTATTTATCGTTTTACGATATATTTTATCTGATTTACATTATTATTATATTGTTATCCATGCCTGTATAAAAACTTGACGATATCTTGACTTTTTCTTTGCCGGTTTCTTGACTATCATGTTGTATTCTTACATCAGACAAGGGGAAAACAAAAACCCAAACAAAACAAAGAAAAAATAAACTGTAAAAAATCTTATTCACGGAGGAATACAAAATGAACACATTAACAAAGACAATGAGCACATCAACAAAGAATATGGTAGCAATGGCAGAGCACACTCTTGGTGCTATGATCGGAATCTTTATCATACTCGGCCAGTTCAATAAATCATTTGATAAGGATTTATGGTTATACATGGTAATCTTCCTTCCAATCTTCACCGGAAGCTTTGTATTTAAGTCCGAAGAAGAGAAACGTCGTGTCGGAAGAAAAGCAGCTATCATCTCAATTATCGCAACAATTGCTTCAATCGCTTTTTACGCAGCATTTAAGGGTATCTGGATACTCAACGCACACAGCTGGTATTTCTTCCTCGGAACATCAGTTGCATCATTGAATCTCGCAATGATCATTCTCTTTATCAGATCAAGAAGACAGTAAAGAAGTGACATGAAGATTGGTTTATAAGATTTACATCATAGTTTTTCCGCTTATTGAAATATCAAAAAAAGTGTGCCACCGGAAAGATCCGTTATCCGAATCTGACCGGCGGCACATTTTATATATTAACCCTTCTTTTCAATTCTTTATACGAACTATCCAATATCGTCATAATACATTTCAACCAGGTCAATGAATTCCTTCTTATAATCATCATCAGAATCCTTTACAGACTTGGCAAGTACAAGGATAAGCTCTTCGTTTGTTGAACCCATGTATTCGCTGTCCTTCATCTGCATTCCGAAAGCTGCAACTGCTGCTGCCCATCTGAGGTTATCGCTTCCTGTCTTTGAGTAGTTGTCAGTCTTGCATACGAAATCAAGAAGTTCACTCTTATCTGCATCAGGCTCCTTAAATCTGACTCTGAGTGTGAAGAGCTCGTCATTATACTCACCTTCACCGTATATTTCATTTTCTGCCTTGTTATCTGAATACTTAAGTTCTACTCCCGGCATATCCATATCGGAATCTGCTCTGACTATCTCGTAAATGGCTGTTACGCTGTGGCCGGCACCCATTTCACCGCCGTCCTTCTTATCGTTATTGAAGTCCTCTGCTGCCATAGTTCTGTTTTCATAACCGATAAGTCTGTAACCCTTTACAAGTGCAGGATTAAACTCAACCTGAAGCTTAACATCCTTTGCTACTGTCAGCATAGTTGCACCGAGATCTGTTACGAGTGCTTTCTTTGCCTCAAATATGGAATCAATATATGAATAGTTTCCATTGCCTTTATCTGCAAGTGTTTCAAGCTTATTATCCTTGTAATTTCCGTATCCTACACCGATAACGCTGAGGAATACACCTGATTCTTTCTTTTCTGTTATAAGCTTCTCAAGCTCTGTCTCACTTGTAACTCCGACATTCAGATCGCCATCTGTTGCAAGGATAACTCTATTGTTTCCGCCCTTAATGAAGTACTTCTCTGCTATATCATATGCCGTCTTAATACCTGCAGATCCGTTGGTTGAGCCATAAGCTTCAAGAGCTTCGATCTTTGCACATATCTCGTTATAATCGGCACCGCTTGCTCCTTCGAGAACAACCTCTTCGCTTCCTGCATAAGTTACGATCGATACTCTGTCCTTCTCTGAAAGATTCTCTGCAAGCATACACATTGACTTCTGAACCAGAGGAAGCTTGTTTTCATCAAACATGGAACCTGATGTATCGATAAGAAATACTATGTTGGAATCCGGTGCTTCACTGAAATCTATCTTCTCTGTATTAAGAGATACAAGTGCAAGCTGTGTATCCTCATTCCATGGGCAGTCTGTAAATTCTGTATGAACTGCAAACTTATCACCCTTCTTCGGTGCTTCATAATCATAATTGAAATAGTTGATCATTTCTTCGATTCTGACCTGACCCGGATCTACTCCGTATCCGTTCATAATTCCGCTTCTGATCTGAGAATAAGCTGCAGTATCAACATCTGCACCAAAGGTTGAAAGAGGTGCTGTCGTAACTGTCTGCCAAGGATTTTCTGCAAGATCGTTGTATTCATTTGTATAAAAATCCTGATCCGGTTCCGGGTAATCGATATCATATTCAGCACAAAAGCTCTGACCCGACTTAAAACTCTGAGTTGCACCATTACTGTACATTGCTCTGCCGGCAGATGATTCCTCACATGCGTCCACATACATTTCCGCTTCTGTTGACTCATAAACAGCCTGTGTTGTACTTTCTGTTCTCTCACCATGTGTCGAAGCTTCCGTTCTTGCAGTCTGTGTTGCTGCTTCTGTTCTTGAATCTGTTGTACCGTTCCCATTGCTTCCGCATGCTGCGGAACTCATTATCATTGCAGCTGCAAGAGCTGCGGTTATACTTCTCTTAATATTCTTTCTCATATAAAAACCCTCCTGATTGTATATCGTATTTGGTATTTCTCACCGTTCATACTTTATATACTTTCGAGGAGGGTAAATTTATGGAAAATTTTTAATAAATTTTTAAGAACTTTATATCGATATTATTTTAATTGTTTTCGAGCGTCAATTTTCTACGTATTTTATTTGATAAAATGTGAATAAACCTCTTCTGTCTCTTCAACCGTATTGCCGTTAATGTAGTAGGTTTTACCGTCTGATATAAGACGAAGGTACTTATCAACCTCCGTATTCAGAAATATCCTGCAGCCTCTTTCACCTTCAACGGTAAAATTTCCCTTAAATATCGGTTCCAGATTATAACCGCTTATTCTAGTCAGAGAAAGTTTGTTCGTACCGCTAAGCAAAATGATCTCTTCCACCGAATCTGCCGGTATCACATAATCATCATTCAACTGATGACAGATAATCTTGCCATCCTCAAACTTAAGAGAGATCGGCGTTTTGCCAAGAATAGCAACCCACACTAAAACCAGAATCGTACCTATAACTGCAAGTACAGTAATAACCCCGATAAGTTTACCCACTGGATGAGCCATATTGATCGTGGCACCTACACCTGCCCGCTTTTCAACATTAAGTCTCTTATCTTCGGGGTTATAGTATATCGATCCCAACAGCCAGTAGTCATCATCGTCTGTCTCTATTGATGTTTCTCTTCTGTAACGCTTATCAATCGCAAGATTTCTCTTAACAAAAAGCCCTAAACCGACAAACAGCATAAGCATATAAACAACCATAACAACAAGCATTACCTTCTCTGTCTGAAACATCACCATAGCCGGAAATGTAAGAGCTATAAATGCTGTATTAATCCATATCATAAACACATTTGTATCTGCCCAGTTCTTCTTTTTGGCTCTGTTATAATTCGCATTTATATCGCTGTCTTCCGAAATAACATCATTTCTCAATCTGTCAAACATGATTGAAATAGGAACCATAACAATTCCTACCGTAAGAAATGACGCAAGAAGTCCGCTTATCATATAGTCTCCTGCCGATGTTCTTCCACCGAATGAAAATAACTTCATATCGTAAAACAGTGCAGCAAGACATACAATTATCCCTACAACACAAGGAATTATCATCCTCGATAACTTAAGAGCATGTATTGTACCCGCATTAGAAAATTCCGAGTAGGATATACCCTTCGAATTTATTCCCAGTTCTTTCTTCAGGCTTTTCATCTCGCTGTTTCCTCTGATGAAAGGAATTAACAGTAAGAAAATATCTATCATTATAAAAAATGTCCAGACAACCATTCTGGTTGTAAAATCCGGTATCAGACACATAAGTCCCATGATAATCAATGAAATGAGCAATATAATCCCTGCCTGCTTACGGCTGCTTCCGGTTATATCATCAACACGTTTTGCATTATTTAAATTCTTAAATTCTTCGCGGTTCCTTACTCCGAAGATCACTTTTCTATCCTTCCAATTTTTCGGATACTCATAAAAAAACATTATGAGTGCCGTCGGGATCATTACCGCGAGCATTACTATATCAAATATATGATTATTCATAATTACTCCATTCTATTCGAAAATGTGACAGTCAATCTCTCGGATCAAATGCCACATTTAATAAAACTCATCTATAAGCTTCTGAAGATCTTTTTTAGATACACCGGAAAGACGGGCCTCCGACACTATACGTCGGAGTTCCGTCTTATTCTCTTCGCTCAACACGCCCGTTTTATTGATATTATCTCTGACCCGGGCACCGTTCTTTCGGTCTGTCAGTATATAACCCTCTGATTTAAGGAGCTGATAGACCTTACTAACGGTCATCGTATTTATACCCATCTCAAGCGCCAGCGCTCGTACAGTGGGTAATTGCTCCCCGGGCTTAAGTTCCCCTGAAGATATTCCCATTACTATCTGATTTCTTATCTGTATGTAGATAGGCACATCAGAATAGTCATCTATCTTAATTATCATAACCCCTACCTCGTGTGTTATTTATCTTTTTTCACTGTATATGCACCAAGTATTATTGCCAAAATCGCAATCGGTATTCCGGAGATAAGTCCGTTAGCGGCAGGTCCGAATATCATATATTTTGCGAGTTTTTCCGGATCATTCGCACTCATAACGGATAATACCAATGTAGCAGCTGCATTGAAACCGCCGTGAAACAGTGCTGTGAACCATATACATTTTGTTCTGTCATAAATTATCTCATGCAGAACTCCCAACGATATGCAGCAAAATGTAAAAGCTATCGGTCCGAGAACCGGTGCACCGATATAATCAAACCCATACTCATATCCGCCTGCCAGAATAGCTCCAAAATGAAATGCTCCCCAGATCACTCCGCCGATCAGCCAGGTCTTTACTCTTCCGAAGCCTTTTCTCAGTTCCGGATAAAGGAAGCCTCTCCATCCGATTTCTTCTCCAATGGCAAAAAGCATATTTACAAACGGAAGGACCGTCATAGAGCCGATTATCATTACTGCCCGATATGTACCGAAATTCATTCCCGATGCTTCAAGCTGTGCCTCAAAGTCTACTCCTAATTGTCTGTAGCTTTCCAGCATATATGATCCTTTAGGATCAAAAAGATCCGGAAAGATAAGGAAGAAAATCGCCGCTCCCATTACCACCAGAAACATCGGAACGATAAGACAGAAGATTATCCATCTTACATTCCCCTTGATCTGCGGCTTCCATCCCATCCCCTTAAAGTCAGCCTTAACAACTAAAGCCATTATAAGCGGTATGAACATGGAGAAAGCCATTCCACCCTGAAATATACTCTTTGCTTTAATCGGATCTTCGATTCCCTGATAGATCAGCGACACCGCTACCATTACTATAGCTGTGATCACAAGCGTCAGAACTGTAAAAAGCGTAACCTTTTTCTTATTCATCTTTCCCATAGTATTATCTCCCCTGTATTATAGCGGAACAATTGTTATCCCGCAATCACTTTGTATTATTTGTATCGTTTGTATTATCTCTTGTAATACAAATAATACTATAGGATAAAATGTTTGTCAACATTTTTTCAATACATCCGCTCTTTTTTGATGTCATCACATTTTTTGATGTTCTGCCGCTGCACACGTCATAACATATAGATCTTTTCATTTATTCGAAAGCGCATTTAAAAAACGGCAGCCTGCCTATTCAGACAGATTGCCGTTTGCAAAAACATCATTCTATGTTTCCGTCATCATTCTTTCGGTTTTTTAGTCGGATCCTTATGCGTGAAAGCTCCGTTATGATTCCTGAGGAAAAACAGAAGTGAGATGAATGAGGATTTATACAGGACAAATTCCTTCTGCTTCAACATCTCGAGAATCTCCTCTTCAGTTGCCCACTTTACTTCCGCAACCTCAGATTCCTGAAGCTTCAGAGTATCAATGTCCACATCCATATTTATGGTATAGATATCATTAAAGCCCCCGTCGAAGTAAATGGTCATGGCCGGACGTACATTTGTCAGATCAACATCAATGCCTACTTCTTCACGCAATTCGCGGGAAGCCGCTTCGTTACTGGTATCTCCCGACTGGGCGCTGCCTCCTGCGGTTATATCCCACATTCCTGCCCATCCGCTCTTGAAGGGCTGTCTCCTCTGTATCAGCATCCTTCCATCACTTCCGAATATGCAACTGTGGACCACCAGCCTGTAATAACCCTCCGGGACCTTGGTTCCCCTTTCCAAAGATTTTCCCGTAGGTCTTCTGTGAATATCATAAAGATCGTACCTCTCCATTTCCTGTTCCCCCATTATCTTTCTATATTCAGTCTGTTAACGAAACAGATATTCAACAACTTCATATGCCGACATGTTTCTTATATTATTCGGATCAGCAAGCGTATCACTGTTCCATCTGAATACTGATGCATCCGTTATATAAGAATAATTTCTCGAACAATCCGGATATTTTCTATACCACTCCGGATAGTTGCTGCTCATTATCGATTCAGCAAGAACCACTGCCTGACTTCTTGAGCCATCAGGAAGAAGCGTACCGCAGATATAACATCCGGGTGGACTGGCATGTGCTATGAGAATACTTCCGTCCGGACAACAACCCAGCGACATCCATACGTGCGTATCTGTACTGCAGATATCTCCCGGTTTAGGAGCATTTGTATCAACTATACTTCCCCATCCTTTTGACAGAAATATCTCTTCAGATTCTTCGGATACATATCCCTCGCCGCCGCTCGCGTCATTAAATGTATTGTATACCATCCATCCTATATATCCCGTACAATCAAGTCCGTCATGTATCTGATATCTTGTTTCATTATAATCATAATCTCCGGATTGCTTATCTGCAAATTCCTTCCATCTCGGACTTACACCTATTGAAACAGCCTCAACTCCGGCTCCTGTATCTTCTTCATTCCAGCCTCCGCCCCATATATACATCGTCTGGCCTATAGGGAGCATTGCATTTTTCAGAAGTCTGTCCAGTGAATACTTATATTGAGCCGCCTGTTCATCAGCTATGATGTATTTTGCCTCTTTCTTTAATCTGTCATATTCCCTCTGATTATAAGAAGCTTTCGCTGCTCTTCCTTCATTCATTCCCCATCTTACAAAGTGATACAGCGTTCCGATATCATCATCCCCGAAGGCTTTTTTAATATCCTTATATTTATTAATATAATAATCGTAATCGTATACAGCTCCGAACTCCGTTCCTCCATACTCCGTTACCGGATTCTGTACCTTTGTCTCACCTGTTGTCTTCCTCTTTTCCTTATATCCGTACTTTATATAATGCTCATAATACTTCGGATAATCCTTACGAAATGCGCGCCTTAAATCCTGATAAGATCTGAAATAAGAATTCACATTGAAGTTCTCACTCGCCTGTCTCTGTTCTCTCATTCCGTATCTTACAAAATGATCCAATGCCGCAGTATCCGGTGCCAGTTTCGGACTCACATACTTCTTTATATCAGCATAGCTGTTAATATAATAATCATAGTCATATACTCGGCTGTAATCTTTTCCGCCCAGTTTATATACAGGATTCCGGAGATCTGAAACACCTGTAGTCTGTCGTCCCTCTCTCTTCCCGTATTTAATATAATGCATATAATACTTCGGCGCTTCTTCTCCGAATGCAAGCCTTAGATCCTGATAAGCATTACTGTAGGAATGAACATCAAAGTTCTCGTTTCCCTGTCTCTGCTCCTTCATTCCGTACCTTATAAAATGGTCCAGTGCCGCAGAATCCGGTGCAAGCTTTGTACTTACATAGTTCTTAATGTCCGGATACTTATCTATATAATAACTGTAATCAAACACGTCACTGTAGTCCTGACCATTCATTGAAGTAACTTCTCCCTGAAGCTCAGTCTCTCCGACAGTCTGACGTCCTTCCCTTTGTCCATATTTTATATAATGAAGATAATAGCCCGGTGCATAATTGTTAAATGCAGTCCTTAAATCCTTATATGAATAGCTGTATGAATTAACATCAAATGTGTCCGAAGCAATTCTTCTTTCTTTCATACCATATTCTACAAAATGTTTGAGTGTCAGTTCAGGATCTCCCTGAAATGCATTCATGACATCCGGGTTATGTTCGATATAAAATGAATAATTATATACCTTGCTGTAATCGATACCGTTATAAACCGTATCGGCAGGAAGTGCCGGAATATCTATAGCCATCGCAGTAACGACCGGTTCGCCCTCAAGACTTTCCGGAATGACACGGCTATCTTTATCATTTTGTTTCTTTATATCTATATCGGTACTCTCATGATCTTTCTTTATCTCTCGATTATCCGAAACCGTTTCCTTATTATTTATCTCATCGGACTTCTCATGATTTATATCAGCATCTTTATGATCCGAATCTATATCATCAACATTTATGTCATTTTCTACTGAACCCTGACCGATATTATCGACATATATATCAGTTTCTTCAGAATCCGGAGCAATATTATCAACGTTTATATCATCGCCTTTTTGATCCGCATCTGTCTCTGTAGCTGTTGATATCACCTCTTCGGAGCGGCATTCATCCGCCTTCACCTTTTGAGTCTGATATAGATTTCCGCAGCTGAAAAAGAGCAGTATTATTATCAGCCTCATCAACACCTTATCCGGTTTTTTCATTTACAAAATCCCCCACAAAATATGCTATACTATATATATCTGAAATTTACAGTGAACACTAACAATTTACCACGTTTCCGATTCAATCGCAATCTATGCTGAACAGCATATTATTGACTAAATATTTCAGAGTTTCTATAATATTCTTTAAATATTCAGGAAACAGGAAGGAGGATCTGAAATGCAGAACAAATTTAAAAGCTTTATTACTGCAAATGTAATCAGTCTGATAATCTTCGTTCTCTGCATGCTTCTGATCTTCTTTACCGATTATCTGGCTATCGGAATTGCCGGTTCTGTCTTGTGGCTTATATATACGATTTATGCAAACAGATCTTTGCTTACCGAAAAGAAAGAAAAGCCAATGAAGGACCGCCTTCATGACAGCAACCGTAAAGGATTGTTCAATAAAGAAGTAGCAAAATTACAGACTCAGTATGACAGTATTAAATCGAGAGAAGATTACATGATGAAATCTTCTTCCTCAATGCAGGATCTGTATCAGAAGATTCTCGAACAGGCAGAATCCAACATGGACAGTGCAACGGCCTATATCGAATCCTACGATTACTTTACCAGGCCTGACCCCACATACCTGCGTAAACTCGTATCTGATGGTGATCTCTTAGTTCAGCGATTTAATACACTTGTTGAAAAAATGGTCGATATCGATACAAACCCGACTACTCTTGACATGAAATATGTTGATGATGTAACAGAACTTCTTGATGAATTGCAGGAATATCGTCAGGTGACGACATCCTGATTACAATATATAATCATTCACAGACTCTCTGTCTGTGTTTATTGTCTGCTCGTTCAGGCAGAAAGGATAGGATATGGAGAAGAAGACAAAACCGATTATAATTTTAGGAATACTGGTTATTCTGGCTATGTTCATTGTTCTGATTGTTTCAATCACATCAAAAGCCAGAAGCAATACTAACGGCGGAAACGGTGGAAAAACCCTCGATGAGCTTGAGAAGAAAATATCCATTCACGAAGCCACCCCAACAAAGGGAGTTGTATCTCTTGATAACAACAATCTTTATGATGAGCTTCCTGACATAAATAAGTACCCTCTTGCAATTTCGGGAAAGGGTGATATCGATATCGAAATTTTCACATCAGGTGAAAAGGCCGGAAAGGGCAATGATTCATGGCTCATAGATGTGGCAGAGCAGTTTAATAAGGGCGGCCATAAACTTGCAAACGGCAAGACAGTTTCAATGAGTGTCCGTTCTGTTGCATCAGGTACCGCTGCGGACTATATCATTTCCAACAAATATGTTCCTGACATTTATACCCCGAGTAACACTCTGTTCGGTGAATATGCTATGGCAAACGGCGGTGATCTTGAATTATACGAGGAGCGTCTCGTAGGAAACACTGCAGGTATTCTCGTGAAAAAAGGTACCTATTCAGACTTTGACTCAATTATCAAAGCTGTACAGGACAATCAGATAAATGTCGGATATACAAATCCTCAGACCAGTGCAACAGGTCTCAACCTGCTTCTCACTCTTCTGAAGGACGGAACCGAAAACTTTACCAAGTTTAATGCAAATATTCCTTATGTAGCATATACAACTCAGCAGATGCGTGACAGTGCTTCAAACGGAAGTCTGGACGGAATGCTTACAGAGTATCAGGCTTATATAAATGACAGCAATCTTACATCTGTTTATGACTTTATACCTTTCGGTGTAAGACATGACAATCCTGCATTTATCTGTAATCCTTCTTCCAAAACACAGGATGAGATGGATGCAATAAAGATTGTTATAGATTTCTGCAAGAGCTCCGAAATGCAGAAGATTGCCACATCAAAGGGCTTCAATGCAAATGATGATTATACGAGCTCACTTTCTTTCTCAGGTGCCGAGGTTACACAGGGACTTGAAACTTACAAGAAAGAAAAGGATAACGGAAGAGATATTATCGCAGTCTTTGTTGCTGACTGTTCAGGATCGATGGACGGCGAACCGATGAGCCAGCTTAAGAGTTCTCTTTCAAACGGAATGTCTTACATCAACGATAATAACTATATCGGTCTTGTAAGCTATGACAGCGATGTAACTATCGAGCTTCCTATAGCTCAGATGGACCTTAACCAGAGATCATACTTCCAGGGTGCTATTGATAACCTTTATGCAAACGGAAGTACAAGTACCTATGAAGCGCTCGTTGTAGCTGCTAAGATGGTAGAAGCCGAAAAGGTTAATCACCCTGATGCAAAATGTATGATCATTCTTCTCAGCGACGGATATGCAAACGGAAATTACGAACTGAACGACATCCAGGGTGCTATACGTAACACGGGCATACCGATCCATACAATCAGCTATGGTGACGATGCTGATAAAGCCGCACTCGGCCAGATAGCAAATATCAACGAGGCTGCAACTATCAATGCCGATTCCGATGATATTGTTTACAAGCTGAAGAGTCTGTTCAACAGTGAGCTGTAATTCTTGCGCGATATAAGCACATAAGCAATATCAACGAATACATTTCAAACAGTATTTAAAAATGGCCGTACACCTAAACAGTGTATGGCCATTTTTGCATCATTATTATTTCAGATTTACCGACAGAACAACCGGATTATGATCCGAATTCTTAAAATCCTGTCCTATAGTAAAGTAGTAATTAACGTCCATATTTTTTGAAACTATAAAACCATCAATCAGATAATACTGAAATGTCATCTTATCCGCTCCCTCATAAACCATATCAAGATATCTGCATGACGGTGTAGAATTATCCATTATAAACTCAAAATCATCTCCGAATTCGGATACATCGATGTCTCCGCAATGCCAAGATCCGTCATATTCAGGATAAATACGACTATCGACTGTAGAAAACTTCTGATTAAAATCTCCTCCTGCGATAACATAATTTCCTTTATCAACCTCCTGCTGAAGAAAATCCTTCAACATCTTTGTCTGCTCAGCCTTTCCTTCTCCGGAATCATAAGCTTCAAGATGGAGATTAACAAGCACCAGCTCTTTTCCTGTCGGATTTCCGCTTTCATCAACCACCGGAACTCTGTCAACCATCAGACATCTCTTCAGATTGATAAGTCTCATCGGCCATGAGAAAGGACATGGAAGCTGCATTCTCGTTGAACTGCTTACCTCATAATCGGAAAGCGTCATAATACCTGCATCAACTTTACCGATAGGTGGTATAGGATAAGGTATAAAATTTACTTTATAATTTGTTGCAAAGGTTGAGAGATAATTCAGTCCGGCTTTTTCATTAAGATATGATTTGATCGTAGATGCCTCATCTATTTCATATGAGCGTGCACTTTTACGATCAACCTCCTGGAGAAAAACAACATTCGGATGAACTGTTTCAATACTCTTTGATATTTCTTCCAGATTCTCTCTCACTCGTGCTTCATCAGATGACTTCACACTTTTTCCTCCATCCAGGAAGAAATCAGCATTATCGCCAAGAGCACCATATCCTATATTCCAACTCATTACATTTACTGTATCCCCTGCCGAAACAGTAGTTCTTCCGGTGATCTCATTTGGTTTCGCCTCACCCTCAACCGCTACATTTTCAATATCCTCAGGTTTATACTCAGTGGCAGAAAGATAAGTAAGCATTCCGGCTGCATATAGAATAAATACTATCAGTAATATCACAAGAACCCTGAGCACTTTCTGCACCGGAGATTTTCTCTTCTTTCTCTTCTTCCCGTTTCCGGATCTTTTCGGAGTTTCTTCTCCTTGAGGTCTGCTTCTTCTTGAATTTTCTTCCTCGACTACTATTTCATTTCTCTTCTTTGCCATTTTTGTGTCCTTCACCAATTAATTTATGTATATCCGTTCTGTACTTTCATGCAAAACTTCTTTAGACCATACCTGCTTAAGTCCCGCAGAATCTATTTTAGTCCTGCGATATCCGCTTAAGTTCCACAGAATCTATTTTAGTCCTGCGATATCCATCATTATATCTCTGTCAACCTTATACGGTATTCTTGCCAGTCTGCCCTGATCAGCAAGCATTTCCTCAACAGATATAAGTTTGATCTCATCTACTTTATCCCTCGGAGCTTCCGTTATCTCACATTCACGGGCTATGAATTCTTCAAATGCATCAAAATCCGTAAATCCTGCCGAAGTAAGCAGTATGTCCTTATCATTCTTATCTGCATATTTCAGATACCCCGGCTGGAAATGTCCGATGGCTTTTCCATGCTGAACTCCGAACAGGAAGGTCTGCCTGTAACTGAGTGCATGCGGTGCCGAAGTACCGGCAAGCTTTATCGCGATACCCGCATAATTTGAAGCCAGGAGCATTTTATCCAGTGCTTCATAGCTGTAACCGTTTGTTTTAAATGATACATTTTCACCAAACAGCTCGTCCCTTGCTTCTGCCCAAAGCTTCAGACCGTCAACGCCTACTGCTCTGCTTTCGTCCGTAGCCGCAGTATTTATATAGCTCTCATATATATGACCCAACGCATCTATACTTGTAGATCTGATAATGCTTCTCGGCGCTGCCATAAGATATTTTGCATCAAGAAATGCAACCTCAGGGAATATACGATGCGGAAGACTGCACTTAGTCTTCTTTCCCGGAACGGTAATTACCGCAACACCCGTAACTTCCGAGCCTGTTCCGCAAGTAGTAGGAATCTCCGCAACAGGAAGTGCTTCAAGCTTCAGACTTTTATCATACAACTTTGCTTCATCCGCTCCCGGATTTTTCATGATAAGAGCTGCTGCTTTTGCCGCATCCATCGGAGAACCTCCTCCGATACCGATCACAAAGTCACAACCGGCTTCGGTTCCGGCCTTTGCTGCCTTAATGCATGTATCTACCGAAGGGTTTTCCTCTATATCATTAAATATATAAAATTCGATTCCTTCTTTTTCAAGCGCAGTTTTTACATCATCCAGCGAACCGTTGGCAGCCGCAGAGTGTCGTCCCGTAACTATGAAAGCTTTTTTTCCGAGACTCTTAAATGCGCTGCTGTTTTCAACGACAGCATTTCTGCCTCTGAATATTTTTGTACTCATCGTATCTCTCCTTTTTATCTCCGAAGCCGTTCTGTTTAGCGGTTTACTTTACCGCAAAACTGCTCTTCTCAACAATTTACTTTGACTCAAAAACTGTTCTAGCGGTTTACTTTGCGGCGAAGCTGTCGACCATTTCCTGAAGTTCGATATAACGTTCCATTTTACGTTCAATCTCTGCATCTACCTCTTCTTTTTCTTTGCTTAGTTCCATAAGCCTAGGAAAATCCGTAGCTGCTCCCGCCATAAGCTCTTCAAGCTCCGCACTTCGTTCTTCGAGCTTTTCAATTTCGGATTCTATATTATCATATTCCTTCTGTTCATTGAAGGATAGCTTTGTCTTCTCACGAGGCGCACGGTACTTGCCCTTCTTATCCGAATCTTCGGAGTTCTTTCCGAGATTATCACTTGATTTACCGGAACCTTTTCCCGATCCGAAATTTCTGCCCGATGTGCCCGTATTACCTGCGGAGCCGGCCTTCTCTGCTTCCTCTATCATCTCCTTATGAAGCAGATATTCCGAATATCCACCCTCACTCTGGAAGAGCGTTCCGTCCGGTTCAAAGGCAAATATCCTTGTGACTACTCTGTCCAGAAAATATCTGTCATGTGATACTGTTATTATTATTCCCGCAAAACTGTCTAGATAATCCTCAAGAATTCTGAGTGTCTGAATATCCAGATCGTTTGTCGGCTCATCGAGAATGATCACATTGGGTGCAGCCATAAGAACCTTCAGAAGATACAGTCTTCTCTTCTCGCCACCCGACAGTTTACCTATCGGTGCATACTGCATTTCCGGTGTAAAGAGAAATCTCTCACACATTGCAGATGCAGATACCAGGCCATCCTTCGTCCTGATATACTCGGCAGTATCCTTGATATAATCCAGCACACGAGCCGATTCATCCAGTGCTTCGTTCTCCTGGCTGAAATATCCGATCTGAATAGTCTGTCCGATTTCAACCGAACCGGTATCCGGTTCAAGCGCACCTACTATAACCTTGATAAGCGTAGATTTACCGCATCCGTTCGGACCGATGATTCCTATTCTGTCCAGCTTATTAAATGTATATGAAAAGTCGTGAAACAGCGTCCTGTCACCATACTTTTTTGAAACATTATCAAGTATGATCGTCTTGTTACCCATTCTGGACGGCAGAGATGCAAGCTCGACTTGTCTCTCTTCTTCCGGACGTTCTCTGTCCCTGAGTGCCTCGAATCTCTGAATATGAGCCTTCTGCTTTGTAGAACGAGCTCTCGCTCCTCTGAGTATCCACGCAAGATCCTTCTTATAAAGCGCCGCCGCCTTTCGCTCAGCAGCCATTTCATAATCAAGCCGCTGCTGTTTCAGCTCCAGAAATCCCGAATAATTTGATTCATATCTATAGGCTCTTCCCTTATCGATTTCTAAGATCTGATTCGTTACTTCATCCAGAAAATATCTGTCATGTGTAACCATCAGAATAGCTCCGCGGAATCTTTTCAGATAATCCTCGAGCCACTCTATCATTTCCGAATCAAGATGGTTTGTCGGCTCATCCAGTATCAGAAGATCTGACGGAGTCATAATAGCCGCAACAAGAGCTGCCCTCTTCTTCTGTCCTCCTGACAGAATGGACGGATTACATTCCGGATCGTCTATACCGAACTTAGCAAGATTCGCCTTGATCTCACCCATTTTATCCCAGTGATCTCCGCCGGCATAAATAGTATCGGTTATATTCTCCAAAAGAGTTTTATTCATATCAAATACAGGATTCTGCGGAAGATAAGATATCCGGAGTGAATTTCCCTGAACAACTTTACCTCTGTCAGGTGAAACCACTCCGGCTACGATTCCGAGAAGTGTCGACTTTCCTGTTCCGTTGGTTCCGACAACTCCGATCTTATCGGTATCGCTGATACCTACGGATACGTCATCCAGGACCGTCTTTTCCATATATGTTTTAGATACATTTTCAACATTTAATATATTCATGTGTGCAGCGAACTACTCCAATTCTTCATTATATACGGCTCTGACACCGCCCACATATTTCGGTCTTCTTCTTGCCCCTATAATGACGGCCTTTCCGATGCTTCTGTGTTCCAGTCTGAGCGGAACAACAACAGGATGAATATGCATACCTATCATTACACCGCCTATATCGATTCCAGCATCGGCTTTTGCTTCTATACTTTCAACCACTACGGGATCGGTGAAGTTTTTATACGCCTCTACCGCAAATGCACCGCCCGCATGAGGCTGCGGGATTACATTTACCTCTTCAAAGCCATACTTCTGCATGGTCTCCCTTTCAACTACAACCGCTCTGTTGAGATGCTCGCAGCACTGAACCGCAAGATTAACTCCTCTTGCTTTAAGCTCCTTCGCAATTGTTCTGTAGATAACCTCTGCCGCATCCTTACTCGATGCAGTTCCCATATGCTCTCCTATGGTTTCACTTGATGAACAGCCGATTATAAAGAGCTGTCCCTCCTTAAGTTTTGCCTTCTCAACCACTTCGGCTATCACAGCCGCTGCATCCTCTTCTATCTGTCTGATCATATCCATTGTTTATCAAATCCTTATACTGTTAAATGTTTTCCTGAAATAGTTGTTACGAGGCTCGTCATTATATATGGTATCCCAGCCTCCATAGCTGCCGACTTTATTACATAATCCGTCATTGAATAAAGGGTCCAAAAACCAAATGCCGCTATCAGAAGTTCCAGTATGGCAATAAAAACAAATGCAAAGCCTCCCCAGTCCATTTGAGATACGACAAATCCCTGTACCAGCCATATCAATAATACTACCACATGAACAATAATCTGAAATGTAAGATCTGTCAAGCCGTGAAATGAGCATATCAAAATGACTGCGGATATTACCGTTTCCAATATCCCCAAAGATGTAAAAATCTTCACAATGGTTTCTCTGATATTATTTTTCATGATATTCAGATTCCTCCATAAGAACAGCTTAAAGAATTCCTGTTTCTTTTAAATACTTTAGAAATCCTGTACAGCCTTCGACCACATCTCTATAGGTCGCATCAAAATCCCTTGTATACCACGGGTCGGCAACCCCTCTCGGATTGTCCGTGAAATCCATAAGAAGATGGATCTTCTTATCCGGATCGCCACCCAGAATTTTCGGCATCCATCTTGCGTTCAGGTCATCCATACCTATTATATAATCGAAGTCATCATAGTCCTGTCGAGTAAGCAGCTGGGCTCTCTTTCCTTCGCATGATATACCATGCTCTGCAAGCTTTGCTTTTGCTGGAGGATAAACCGGATTGCCTTTGCCGTTCCATATCTCATCCGTATGAGTCGCTCTGGACTCTATATGGAACAGAGCATCAAGATGCTTCTCCTTAACCATTTTCTTTAAAACAAATTCTGCCATTGGAGAACGGCATATGTTGCCCCAGCA